>NZ_CAJGZQ010000010.1 GCF_904846185.1 Psychrobacter immobilis
TGTTGATTGAGGGCCTTCACTTGGTGTTCTTTAACAATGATAAGACTGTATTTCGACAGTTAGTTAGCTTTTTAACCCCTAAACCTATGAAAATCGGGTGGGGATGATTTTTTTGTCGTGTGCAGAGAAAAATAATAAGTGTTACTTTGTTATGTTGTCATCAAGGCTTGTTATTTTGAGTTGTAACGCCTTCATAACCAACTTTACTCAAACACCTTTTCATCAGCTCTCTTCTAACGTGAAAGTCTGTAGTTCTAGTGGTTTGTAAGCTGTTAATAGTGTCATATTAGCTTGTGAGCATATAACAGCTTTATGTTAATAAAGCCCTTGTCCTGCGGTGTCTGTGTTAAAACAAGTGCTTTTTTACAACTATCTGGTTTAGTGTGTTACCGCTAGAAAGCGATTAATAATAAACATAAAAAACCCATAATTTGCTGAGCAAACTATGGGTTTAGAACGACGATAAACGATAAAGATGAGAATTTTTCCCTATCGAAATAAAACAGGGAAAAATTTAATCCATATCACTATAGTGGGACTAGAGTAATTTAGCCAATACTGCTTGCCCCATCTCTTGGCACCCTACTTGCTTCAATCCAGCTTCACTACTGTCCAAGATATCAAGCGTGCGCAAACCGTCATCAAGGACATCACTCACTGCTTGCTCAATCGCTTGTGCCGCTGCTTCTTGCTTAAAAGTATAACGCAGCATCATCGCAACCGATAAAATAGTCGCCAATGGGTTGGCTTTGTCCTGCCCAGCAATATCAGGTGCTGAACCATGACACGGCTCATACATCCCTTTGCCTGCTTCATCAAGACTGGCTGATGGCAACATACCGATAGATCCAGTGAGCATAGCAGCTTCATCAGACAAGATATCACCGAACATATTGCCGGTGACCATGACATCAAACTGCTTAGGATTCTTGATCAATTGCATACAAGCATTGTCAGCATACATATGCGATAACGCCACGTCGCTATAGTCCGCTTGTTGCATCTGGGTCATCGTCTGCTTCCACAGCTCTGTGACTTCTAATACGTTTGCTTTGTCCACTGAGCAAACTTTCGCGGCTGTACCTGCTGCTTGCGCACGTGTTTTTGCCAATTCAAAAGCAACTTTGCCGATACGCTGAATCTCGCTTGTGCTATAGACCATGGTGTTGTAGCCTTGCTGTTCACCATTCTCTAGCGTGCGGATTCCACGTGGCTCACCAAAATAGATACCACCAGTTAACTCACGAACGATAAGCAAATCCAAGCCTGAAATAATCTCAGGTTTGATACTAGACGCATTGACCAACTGCGGGTAAAGCTTTGCCACACGTAGATTAGCGAACAAACCAAGCTCACCACGTATTTTAAGTAAACCACGTTCAGGGCGCTTGCTGCGTTCAATACCATCCCATTTAGGGCCACCGACCGCTCCTAACAATACCGCATCTGCTGCACGGGCACGGTCTAGCGTCTCATCTGGCAGAGGCTCACCCGTTGCATCAATGGCCACACCACCAATCAATCCAGATTCAAGTGTCAAATCTAACGCAAATTTCTTATTGACCGCATTCAGTACGTCAATGGCTTGAGTCATGATTTCGGGACCGATACCATCGCCCGCTAATGTTAAAATCGTTGCCATACTAATCCTTGTGGGTAGGTAGTTTTTTATTTATGTTGGGGCATGTTCTCATTTTGAAAATGGTGATAAAAATGAGATAAATTGCCGTCAAACAACGAAGGTAGCGCAAATAATATCGAGATATTGATAAGCTATTTAACGATGTTTGGCAAAATTTAGCCATTTTTAACTCATTTAGAGGATAATCAATTGAATTGAGGACTCGCCCTAATACTACAAATTTACGATATTTTCCTAAAAACGATTTTTAGTGCCTTCAACAACACAAAAAACCGTGGTCAATCTGCTATTTTTAAAACTCAAATAGGCTTTAAGCTTTGGCTTTTACTTTCGATGATGCAGGCAATGCTTTCACGATACGAGTTTCTACAAACTCTCCTTGATGCTCAGCAGACAGCTCTTTACAAAAGCGGCGCTGTACAGTGTTGCCTTGATACAGATCAACACATAGCGGCTGTGGTGAAGCAGTGTCTAATAAGCTGCCAGAATTATCGTTAGATTTTTTCTGATAAGCCCGTAATTGATAAGTATCAGCTTCAATAAAATCGTGAATTAAAGTAAAACGCTCAACATAGCCCAAATTGTTTTCTGGATAGAAATTCACCTGTACTTCGCGTTTTGCAGGTTTTACTCGCGCATAATAATTGGTTAGACCCGGCATGCCTGAAGCAGACAAAGGTACAATTTTAATCTCATTTTTATGAGCGAGTGGTGTCATATCTATGTTTGCGTGCATTGAGGTTTGTGCATGCTTATTGCTGGTATGACTTTTGCCCTTTGCACTCATATCTTTCATCGCGACCAGCATGGCAGGATTGATAGGCTCATGCGTATCAGCCCCTATCACTCGTGTCTTATCTATCCTTGCGATTTCACAATGATAAGTTCCTATACAGGCAATATTGACTTCACCCGCAATCGGTTGAATCTTACCTGCCCATGCTTTAGCGTTTTCTGCCTCATCTATTTTCTGATACCCAGTCAATAGCTGACAGCCTGACAACAATAAGCTTGCGGCAACAACCGTACTTGTCCATAAAACATAACGTTTTTTATTCATAATGGCGGCTACTATTTATGAGAGAAATAATAAAATATCGTAAAAAAACTACCCTTCATTTTAGCCAGTTCACCGCCATAACTCAACGTTACATTATTACTGTTCAGCAGTTTTATAAGTAATGGCTTGCAGATTCATGATTTATGCTCGTACATCGTTAAATATCCATGGTGTTTTTTGCATCATCTTATGCTCATAATCTTTAATGGCATCGCTTTGCTGCAAGGTTAAACCAATATCATCAAGCCCATTTAACAAGCAATGTTTGCGAAAAGCATCTACGTCAAATGCATATTCTTCACCTGTTGAGGTGACGACGACTTGGCGTTCAAGATCTGCGGTTAGCTCATAGCCTTCATTAGCAAGCGTGTCTTTCATTAATGTATCTACAATTGCCTCATCCAAGACAATTGGTAGCATGCCGTTTTTGAAGCAGTTGTTATAAAAAATATCGGCAAAGCTTGGTGCAATCACCGTACGAAAACCATATTCAGACAACGCCCAAGGCGCATGCTCACGACTAGAACCACAACCAAAGTTGCGGCGTGCTAGCAAAATAGTCGCGCCTTGATAACGCGGCTTATTTAGCACAAATTCTGGATTGATAACGCGGGTGCTATTGTCTTGACCCGGATATCCTTCGTCAAGATAACGCCAATCATCAAACAAATTGACGCCAAAACCTGTGCGTTTAATGGATTTTAAAAACTGCTTGGCAATAATTTGATCGGTATCGACATTTGCGCGATCTAATGGGCAAACGATACCCGTTTGAGTGTTATAAGCTTGCATGGTTTTTCCTTAAAATATCGATTACTAACGTAAATTTTTTTGACGGTCTAATGAATCTCAAAAGAGCGTGCCATTTGTTTAACAATACTTGTCATTTTAGTTTTTTCACTTTCAGGATAGTTCAGATGTAATACTGCTTCCTGACCATCCTTAACTTTAATAACATGATAAAAAACTTGACCGTCTTTTCTATAGCCGCTTGCTGTATAGGTTTTATCTTTTAACCGCTCGTAAGTAACTGTCATGCCTGTTTTATATCGATGCTGCTTCTCTTTTAGATAATCACTATCTGTATAAAAGAAAACAGTTGGTGTATTACTCCCAAAGACCAAAATAGTGGCATTAGAATTGGGTAACTTAAAATGACGACCATCACCATTATCTGCCTCAGGCAACCATATCAGTTGATTTGGCACATCGACACAATAGGCAAATCTTCCATTACAGTAATCACGAGCCATCGCTAGCTGAGAGCTACCCAATAAGCAAAATAAAACAAACAGCATTTTCATTTTTATGCTCTATAGAAATGCAAAGCTAAAACGTTCTTACATCGACAAAGTGACCCGCCAATGCTGCTGCTGCTGCCATCGCTGGACTGACCAAATGGGTACGACCACCATTGCCCTGACGGCCTTCAAAGTTACGGTTAGACGTTGAAGCGCAGTGTTCTTGTGGCTCAAGCTTATCCGCATTCATGGCAAGACACATCGAACAACCCGGCTCACGCCACTCAAATCCAGCCTCAGTAAACAAGGCATCTAAGCCTTCTGCTTCAGCCTGCAATTTCACTTGCCCAGAACCTGCCACAACGATGGCTTCTTTGATATTGTCAGCGACTTTACGACCTTTAATGACTGCGGCGGCATCACGCAAATCTTCGATACGCGAATTGGTACATGAACCAATAAAAATGCGATCAAGCTGGATATCGGTAATCTTTTGCCCAGCGTCTAAACCCATATAGGTATAAGCACGTAACCAGCCTTCTTCTTGTGCTTCATCTACCGCTTGATCAGGTGTTGGTACAGATTGAGTGATATCGACAACCATTTCAGGAGAGGTTCCCCAAGAGACTTGTGGCGCTATTTGGCTACCATCCAACTCAACAACAGTATCAAATACCGCGTCATCATCTGAATATAGGGTACGCCAGTAAGCTTCCGCTTGCGCCCATTGCTCAGAGGTTGGCGCATAAGGACGACCTTTGACGTACTCGATGGTCGTGTCATCGACCGCAACCATACCCACGCGAGCACCCGCTTCGATTGCCATGTTACAGACGGTCATGCGACCTTCCATACTCATGTCTTCAAATACTTGCCCAGCAAATTCGATAGCATGACCTGTCCCGCCAGCCGTGCCAATCTTTGCAATGATAGCAAGTACCACGTCTTTTGAGGTCACGCCAGCACCAAGCTTACCAGTGACACGAATTTGCATATTTTTTGATTTCTTTTGAATCAAGCACTGAGTTGCCAATACATGCTCAACCTCTGATGTGCCGATACCGTGCGCTAGGCAGCCCAGTGCGCCATGAGTAGCAGTATGCGAATCACCACAAACAACCGTCATACCCGGTAACACCAAACCTTGCTCAGGGCCAACGACGTGTAAAATGCCTTGACGAGCATCATTAATCGTAAACTCAGCGATATCAAATTTGGCGCAATTTTCATCCAATGTCACTACCTGCAAGCGTGATACCTTGTCTTTGATACCAGGCACGCCTTCTAAACGCTCTTTAGTGACTGTGGGTACGTTATGGTCAGGACTGGCGATGTTAGCCGACAGGCGCCACGGTGCTCTATTGGCCAGCTCCAAGCCTTCAAATGCTTGCGGACTGGTCACTTCATGCAACAGATGGCGGTCGATATAAATCAGGCTCGAACCATCGTCACGCTTGGTGACTTCGTGAGCATTCCAAAGTTTGTCATATAACGTTTGACCTGCCATGTTGCTATCCTTTATTGGTTGCTAATTACTGGTTTTTTTACTTGCTTATAGTCTATGGTAAAAATTTTCTTTAAATTTTATCATCAGCGGCATCGTCAGCAGCGCTTGTATCAAAATCGATATTTTTATATTGGCGATTTTACATTGATGACCGTTATCAGCGCTTAAAACATGCGATGAGCTGCAAATAGTCAATTTAATAGAATAAATATGTCACAATACGTCTTGATGTCTTGTGATTATAGCAGGCTAATCCTATAATAATAATTGATGATTTTTGCCCAGACGCAAACTTTTATTTCTAATACATTGTGATTGGGTCAGCCAACTTTTATTTATAGCTCGCAAAGTAGCTAAGGACATCCGTTTGAACACCACAAACTTGACGACATTCGTTACCGTTATGCACACTGGCAGCATCTCAGGTGCCGCAGAAAAACTGTTTATCACACAGCCTGCCGTCAGTAAACGCATCAAAAATTTGGAAGATGAATTCAACATTACTTTGTTTGATACGGTGGGACGCGGCATTGTACCAACCCAAGCAGCCAATGAAATGCTGCCGCATGCCAAGCGTTGGCTAGAAGATTATGAGAATTTTAAGATTAATCTGCAACACTCTCAGCATATCGTATCTGGCAAATTAGTGATCGGCACCAGTCATCATATTGGCTTGCACCATTTAGCGCCTGTACTTAAGCATTTTATCCAAGCTTATCCTGCTGTACAACTAGAAGTACATTTCGTTGATTCAGAAAAAGCGCACAAAGCCGTACTCGATGGCGATTTATCATTAGCATTTTTAACACTGCCGCCCGTCTATGATAAGCGTTTGACCTATCATACGCTATGGTCAGACCCTCTTTACTTTATGACAGGTACGCTATCGCCTTTAGCGACCAAATCTAATGTGACACTAGAGCAATTGGCACGCTATCCTGCTATTTTACCGTCTGCCAACACCTTTACCAGTCAAATTACCTTGGCTGAATTCGCTAAGCACAATCTGAAACCTTATGCCACGATGAGCACCAATCCTCTTGAGTCTATTCGCATGCTGGTTTCTGTTGGTCTGGGATGGTCTGTATTACCGCAAACCATGATTAGTCAGGATTTAGAACGTATCGATATGGCAGACAATATAGAGTTACAACGCTATTTGGGTGTGGTTATCAATCCGAAATTGACGCAATCTAGCAGCGTTACTGCTTTGTTAGACTTATTAGCGCCTATTGAATAAGACTCCCCCTTAATGAGGATTAGAGCGTGCTATGGAATCTAAAAAACACGCTATTCGCATTTATGACCCTCATGCGTTATAATACGCTTGACGTTGTTTTTATAACAAAAATTTACTATAAGAACACTGATAGTCATATATTGAACACTTCGAGTAATATATGATGGTTAACAGTAGGTTTAATGGTTTTAAATGATTGGTTATATAGGTGGCCGATACTGATAACTAAGTCGCAAATGCGAGCAATCGATGTAATATGGCATTCTTATTGATCTCTGAGCACTGCGAATTCGTATTAGCCCTAGAACAGCATCAATCATATAAAACTAACAGCAGATATTGAATAAAAGCCATTATGTCCTACTTAATGGCTTTTTTCGTCTTTAGATATTGTTTGGGACATCGTCTTATAACACTTAATCTTTATAGTTAAAATAATTACCGCCAACCATGTTGGTTAAGGACAATTTATATGAACGGAGTTTCTAGTGGCGTGCTGGTATCACTTGGCGCCTATTTTTTAGTGATGATTGGTATTGGCATTTACGCCTACTTTAAGCAAGC
This sequence comes from Psychrobacter immobilis, assembly GCF_904846185.1. Lineage (GTDB taxonomy): Bacteria > Pseudomonadota > Gammaproteobacteria > Pseudomonadales > Moraxellaceae > Psychrobacter > Psychrobacter immobilis_B. The sequence goes on from NZ_CAJGZQ010000010.1 coordinate 7,255, forward strand.
CAATGATACTGAAGGCTATATGTTAGGAGGACGCAGTTTAGGTCCAGCAGTCACTGCACTATCGGCAGGTGCATCAGATATGTCAGGTTGGTTACTACTTGGCTTGCCCGGCTATATGTATGCTGACGGTGTCGTGAGTATATGGATCGCACTTGGTTTGACACTTGGTGCATTTTTAAACTACCTTATCGTGGCACCCCGCCTTCGCGTTTATACCGAAGTGGCTGACAATGCCATCACTCTACCCGATTATTTCGCCAACCGCTTCGAAGATAAGTCGCACATGCTGCGTGTTATCTCAGCCGTGGTTATCATTTTATTCTTCACGGTTTATACTGCTGCAAGCCTAGTAGGCGGTGGTAAACTCTTCGAAAGCTCACTGAATCTTTCTTATAGCACTGGTCTATGGGTCACCGCTGGCGTTGTCGTTGCTTATACGTTATTCGGTGGTTTCTTAGCCGTTTCGATGACTGACTTTGTACAGGGTATCATCATGCTATTTGCGATGGTCATTGTTCCTGTCGTCGCTTTCACTGATCTGGGTGGTATTTCAGCCACTACTCAAGCGGTTAGAAATATCGATCCAAGCTTGCTTAACATTACTAATGGGATGAGTATCCTTGGTATTGTGTCGTTGATGGCATGGGGTTTGGGTTATTTTGGTCAGCCACACATCATTGTACGTTTTATGGCCATTCGCTCAGTCAAAGATGTCCCTACTGCCCGTAACATCGGTATGAGCTGGATGATTGTCAGCCTTATCGGGGCACTGATGACAGGTTTTGCTGGTCGTGCGTATGTTCAAAAGACAGCGATGACTTTAGATGATCCTGAAACCATCTTTTTAGTATTTACGCAGTTTTTATTCCATCCATTGGTTTCAGGCTTCTTATTAGCTGCAATTTTAGCTGCGATTATGAGTACCATCTCATCACAGCTATTGGTAGTATCAAGCTCATTGACTAAAGATGTCTATAAGTTGTTTTTTGATCAAGATGCACCTGAGGCGCGTCAAGTATTGGTCGGCCGCATTTCCGTAATCATTGTCGCCGTTGTTGCCATTTTACTGGCGTCTAATCCAGAAAGCTCAGTATTGAATTTGGTTTCTAACGCTTGGGCAGGGTTTGGTGCAGCATTTGGACCGTTGGTTATTTTCAGCCTAATCTGGCGCGGTATGAACCGTAATGGTGCAGTTGCTGGTATGGTCGTTGGTGCATTGACGGTTATCCTATGGATTTACGGTCCTTTCCAGATGAACGGCATGGCACTCAATAGCTGGTTATATGCTATCGTTCCGGGCTTTATCTTAAGTACAATCGCCATTTTTGCGGTAAGTATCATGACAGGCGGTCCAAAAGCCTCTGTTACTGCGAAATTTAAAGAAATGGAACTCAATTTAAATAAATAAGCTTATCGATATAATTATCACTATAAAAAAACCTCGCCATCATTGGCGAGGTTTTTTTATTGAGAGCTATTAGCTCTAATACATAAATTGATAACGCAATTCAAATCTCGAAGGTAAATAAATGATTAAATTATAACCATTCAATATACAGTTATATTTTAAAAAAACATGATGCTGTATGAGAAAGTATTCTGAGGTAATAAAGGAAGGCTCACAGCCTGGGGTAATTAAAACCCCAATAGATAGCAACTGCGTCGACTTTCCCAGTCTGAACTTGAAGAAAAATGGTATAAAAAGCGATGGTAAGCATAACTACTAATGTACGGCTAATAAGTTAGAGATATTGCCGTTATAATGTCTATTAGCATCGGCAAAGTACTGAGCGCCATAAAGACATCGATGTATAAGATCACCTATAAGAAGACATACTGTTAGCGCTGAGAGGTCAATGAGTCTTGGACTTAAGTGTGTTTCAAGAAGCGTATATTTCAGCTGAAATATACTTATGATCGTAATAATTCAATGATGTTGTGGCTTATGTTTTAGGCAAATATCGTTTAATTGCGGGCAAGAAACCAATCACTGCCGTCTTAGAAATCGTCTAAAAAAAGCTGTCAAATAAATTTATTATTTTGCTAAAAACTTTTATGCACACTTTAAAGTCGTTGATTTAATGTTCTTTTATATCAATTTCTATTTCGAACACCGATAAAAAAAGCGACCCATCACGGATCGCTTTTTTTATGTATTAGTACTGCTAAATATGCGTATTATTTAGTGTCTTGGTAAGACAATTTCACACCGAAGATATATCCATCATTGTCTTGAAAGTCACCAACAATTTTGTCACTTGGCAACACACCTTGGGCATCGCCGAACCATAAGTATTTACCACCCGCTGATACTGCCCAGTTTTCTGTCACGTTATACTTTGCACCCAAACCAGCGCTGTAATAGCCTTCGATAGGACCTAACGAGGTAACAGGGTTACCAGCACCACTATCCCAACCAACGGTACCACTAATTGCAAGTGCTGGCGCAACACGCTTGGCTAGACCAAGCTCTACTTGCCATTGATCCTCTTCGTACTCAACCAAGTTCAAACCATCAGGTCCATAAGATCTTTTACTAACTTCATTATATAGTGGCGGCGTAATCTTAAAGTCACCCCAAGGTACCCAGCGCACTTTTGCAGTTGCTAACGTTGTAGGGTTAATACCCGTTTGAAAATCAAAGTTTACGGATTTAGGAGTAGTAATTTCCATATTACTGGTGCGATTGGCTGCAGCTGGATCACCAGCTATAACGCCAGCTAAAGGATAGGTTTCAGCCACTTTCATGTTGTGATCAATTTCAGAGCGATAAGTCAGTGCTGCTTTTAAGGCAATTTCAGGTTTGCTATAAGCAATGCCGGCTATATAACCATAATCCATATCAGGGCTGTTACGTGAGGTATAGCCAGTAGCAGGACCATAAGCCAAACCTCGTAATTTCACTTCAGACTCAATACGCTGAGCGACTGGACCACCGTATACTTGAAACTCTTTGTTGGCACCAAATTTTGCGCCAAGAATGGCTGTCAGACTGTTACTACGTACTTCAACATTAGTACCTTCCCCTGCATTAGCTGCTTCTGCTTGGGCTATCGCATTTGCTGTACCGAGACCAGTAGCCTCACTCACAAAACCTTGCGCTGCTGCCGCTTGAGCTTGAGCTTGTTGTGCAAGACCTTGTGCGACTTGAGGATCTGTAGCTGTTGCAGCTAATTGTCCAAGTCGTTGCGCTTCCGCACCTGCTGCTTGAGCCTGCTCTCTTAAATCTTGAATTTCAGGACCAAGAGTCTCGGCATTGAACCGTCCACCTGTTAACTGAGTTATTGATGCATTAATATCGCCTTTCGAAACAAAATTGTTATCGCCAGTATATTTCGCTGCTGCGCCAAAGGGCTCATCATATAAGATACCAACACTAAAGGTTTCATTGATATCTGTTTTTACACCATAACGAAAGAAGTCATAATATTCAGCGATATCGCCAGTCTTATCACCTCTGACATAGGTATTATTAGTAGGAACGTTATTGGCGCTATCATAACCACTAACATCAGCATCGATATAGGTGTAAACAGCTTCAGCATAGGTGCCATCTTGGAGGAAGGCTGTGACATCCTGACCTGAACGGTCAAGACCAGCAGCATTGGTTACGCTAGCTACAGAAAAAGCGGCAATCGCTACTGCAAGGGTTTTCAAATGAAAGGTATTGCGCATTGTGTATCTCCAAACGTCCTTGTTGTTTTACTACTTAAATAATCAATATTTAGCATTGCTGCGCATAACTTTATGATTATAAAAGTCGTGTCCTGAGATGAATACTAATGCCTTTTTGACACTAAAACAACAATTAAAGTGCTTTATTTCCCGAATATGACTGGACAGTACAAATAAGATACACGTACAAAACTAATATTTAGTTTTTCATTCTCATAATTTTTAAATTGCTATCAATATTTTTTAGAGATAGCAGGCAGATACTTATCTGTTATAACTTAATAATTCTAAAATACTCTAATCTTTTATTAAACTTAAACACGCTAGCATAAAAAAGCGACCCAATCAGGATCGCTTTTTATTATCTAGGCTATAGATTTATAACTTAGCAAATTACACATCACATTAGTTTGCTTGGTAAGAAAGCTTCAAGCCAAGTGCAAAACCATCGTTGTCTTCAAAATCACTCACAATATTTTTATTCGGTATTTGACCTTCAGCATCACCGAACCATAAGTATTTACCACCAGCTGATACTGCCCAGTTTTCTGTCACATTATACTTGGCACCCAAACCAGCGCTGTAATAGCCTTCAATAGGACCTAGTGAGGTTACAGGGTTACCAGCACCACTATCCCAACCAACAGTACCTGTCACTGCTAATGCTGGCGTCATGCGCTTAGCGAGACCCAGCTCAACTTGCCATTGATCTTCATCATAGCTTACCAATGATAAGCCATCAGGACCATATGCGGGATTTGCAGTGCTCACTTCATTGTATAGTGATGGTACGATTGCAAAATCACTCCAAGGCACCCAACGAACCTTTGCTGTTGCTAGGGTAGTTGAATTAATACCCGTTTGGAAGTCAAAGTTCACTGACTCAGGAGTAGTAATATCAATAGTATTGCTTCTGCTTGTAGGCTTTCCAGCTAATATGGCTAAAGGATAAGACTCAGCTGCATTAGTGGTATGATCAATCTCTGAACGATACGTTAGGGCTGCTTTCAATGCAATTTCGGGTTTGCTATAAGCAACGCCAGCTAACCAACCATAATCTTGGTCAGCACTAATATGTGTCGTGTAACCATTAGCAACTTCATAAGCAGTACCACGCAATTTCACATCAGCCTTTACACGCTGTGCCACTGGACCACCATAGACTTGAAAGCTCTTACTTTCGCCAAGTTTCGCACCGACGATACCAGTGATACTTTCAGTACGCACTTCCACGTTAGTGCCTTCGCCGTTTCTATCTGAAGCGGGGTTTTGGTCTACAAAGTCATTATTACCACTGTAATCCGCTGCTGCACCAAAAGGCTCATCATATAAAATACCGATGCTAAACGTGTCGTTAATATCTGCTTTTACGCCATAACGGAAAAAATCATAATACTCAGCGATATCACCAATCTTATTGCCTGACAAGTCTTTACCACTCACATCGGCATCGATATAAGTATAAACAGATTCAGCGTATAGGCCATCTTGTAAGAATGCGGTGATATCTTGACCTGAACGATCAAGACCAGCAGCACTAGCAACGCTAGCAATAGAAAGAGCAGCAACCGCTACTGTGAGAGTTTTCAAATGAAAATTTGCGCGCATTATATATCTCCAAACGTCCGCATTGTTTTACTACTTTGCCTAGTGTTAGTGGGCAAGCAGTATCCGAGGTGGAGGATAGTAAAGATTTTCGAACATTAAAACAACTGCAAAAACACATTATTTCCTCATTATGACTGAACAGTGTCTGTATTTCACAATGCGGATATAATAGTCATAAATTTTCAACCATTTAGTTTTTGCAGATATTAATAATGAGGGGGTCTTTCTGCTATTACATCAAAAGGTGCAATGCCGCCTTCAGGATCCTGACTTTCCACTTGTTTATAGATCAGCTGTAACTGTCGTTGTAGTGTCTGAATATCTTTATCTTGCCGCGCAATCACCTCATCGAGTCGCTCTACTGTCATCTCTAGATGCGCCATACTCATCTGTAAATCAATGACTTGTTGCGTTTGTAAGTCAGCATGCACAGCTAAAGCCTCGTTCTGAGCTTTATCTTGAGGATTAAATTGATTCATATTTTTCTCTGAATTATCATAAACATAAGACTGGTAGGATTCATTAATAAAATGGCTCGATGACCAATAAAAAGTAGCAATTAGACGACGATGCTCTTTATAAAATAGCAGCCTTGAACAAAAGTCATAAATAGTGCGGATAAAATCATTTACGCTCACTACAGTCACGTGATGGCATGTTATACTGCTCGCAATTTTGCAGCAACCCCTACCTCACTATTATATAAGCTTAAGATATTCTATGGCTCTGATACATTTAAAAGATATCCACCTTGCTTTTGGCGTCGCTCCTGTTCTTGATGGCATTGATTTTGCTATTGAAGCAGGTGAACGTGTCTGTTTAATTGGCCGTAATGGCGAAGGCAAATCCACCTTATTTAAGCTAATTAACGGCACCTTACAACCTGATAGCGGCGAAGTCATTATCAATAGCAGCGTGCGCGTTGCGATGCTAGAACAAGACGTTCCCGAGACAAGCGGACGTATCCTAGACATCGTTATGGGTGGTAGCAGCCACACGGCTGAGCTGCTTATCAACTACAATGCCCAAACTGACTTATGCGCCAATGGCGACATGGATGCTTGTGAGCGTATGGCCGATTTGCAGCATGATATCGATGCGGTACACGGTTGGGATTTAGAGCGCGAAGCCACCCGCCTTATCAAAACCATGGGGCTGGATCCAGATGATGATTTATCTTCATTATCAGGTGGGCGTAAGCGCCGTGTACTACTAGCACGCTCATTGGTCACCAAACCTGATGTACTGCTTCTCGATGAACCAACCAACCATTTAGACGTTGATAGTATTGAATGGCTAGAGCGCTTTTTATTAGATTGGCAAGGTCTAACATTGTTGTTTGTCACCCATGATAGAGCATTCGTCAATAAACTATCGACTCGCATCATTGAGCTAGATCGTGGTCAATTAACCAGCTATGACGTTACTCAAGGCGAAGGTGGTTATGCACGCTATCAAGAGCTAAAAGAACTACAGTTACTCGCTGAAGAAAAAAATAACGCCAACTTTGATAAAAAACTGGCGCAAGAAGAAGTATGGATTCGCCAAGGTATCAAAGCCCGTCGTACCCGTAACGAAGGCCGTGTCCGCGAGCTAAAAGCATTGCGTGAAGAGCGTAGCGATCGCCGTGAGCAAGTCGGTAATGTGAACATTACGATGGGTCAAGGTGAGAAAAGCGGTAAGCTGGTCTGTAAAGTTAAAAACTTACATCTTGAATATGATGGCAACGTATTGGTTGATAATTTTACAACCACTATTATGCGCGGTGATAAAATCGGCATTGTCGGACCCAACGGTGCGGGTAAAACCACACTGATTAAAGCCCTACTCGATATGTCTGATGATGAAGTCACAAAGACTGGTAGTGTTGAATTAGGCACTAACTTAAAAATCGCTTTCTTTGACCAGTTGCGCGATCAGTTAGACCTTGAAGCCAGTGTGGCGCAAAACGTCTCTGAAGGCTCAGACTTTGTAGAAGTGGGTGGTCGTAAGACACACATCATGAGCTATCTACAAGATTTCTTATTTGCCCCAGAGCGTGCGCGTACCCCTGTCAAAGCACTATCAGGTGGTGAGCGTAACCGCGTGCTACTTGCAAAACAGCTATTAAAGCCTGCCAACATTCTGGTACTTGATGAGCCAACCAACGACTTGGATATGGCGACACTTGAGCTACTAGAAGAGTCCGTCGCCAGCTTTGGCGGTACGATTTTGCTAATCAGCCATGACCGCTCATTTATGGACAATGTCGTTACCTCTACTTGGGTATTTGACCAAGATGAAGACGGCAAAGGTATCGTCAAAGAGTATGTCGGTGGTTATCAAGAATACTTGGTACAGAAAAACCGTGAGCAAGCCGCACACGCGGCTAGAGCACCAGCCAATAATGCAAATACTGCCAGTAAAGTTACCAATAAGACAACTGCAGCAAAACCTAACAAATCTGCTAAAAAGCTCAATTTCAATGAACAGCGTGAACTGGATAATTTGCCAAAAGAAATCGCTGCATTAGAAGCTGAACAAGCGCAATTGCAAGAGAAACTAGCAGATGGCTCATGGTTCACCACTGACGTTAATGCAGCGACTGCCGCAAGTGAGCGCCTACTGACGATTGAAGATGAGATGATGAATAAGCTTGAGCGTTGGAGTGCGCTTGAGAGCTAACGTTAGCGACTGAAGCGATGTTTTATAAAACTTCGAGTTTTATAAGATATGAAAAATAATGAAATAATCACCGTTTTGTTCTTATAAAGCGGTGATTATTGGTTTACGACTACTTACATAGTAGTTAGGTACTGAAAGTTAGTGAACATTACCTTAATTTCGAGTATCATTCGCTATTGCAAAATATCCTTATTAATTATAAGGTCATCACGCTTATAATCCTTGCCAAAAAATCTATGTGAGACATTGATAATGCAGCTATTTTGCATCAATTCTCCTATTCAACCTTAGAGTATGTTCTATCAAGGTTGCTTTATTTTTAACGCAATAATTTATTTTATCACCGAAATAGCTTAGAATAGCAACAATTAGCAAAATTAGGCACAGCCAAAGTGGCTTGATATTGTACATTTTCTAAGCCACAAACCCAGTGTGGGATAATCCCATTTCATTCACCTGGAGGAAGTATTAATGAGCCAAGCCGAAGGCGTTAACGTACAACGCCGTAGAGTTCTTATTGCCTCGACTGCCGCGATTGGTGCAGCTGGGGTAGCTGCTGTGGCAACACCTTTTGTCCGTTCTTGGTACCCAAGCGCTAAAGCTGAGGCTGCAGGGGCTGCAGTGACCCAAGATATTGGTTCTATCGAAGCAGGACAGATGATCGTTGTCAAATATCGTGGTAAACCCATTTTTGTGGTCAAACGCACAGAAGATATGCTAGCGACTTTAGCGTCAGTAAAACCTTTACTGTCTGACCCTGAATCTGATGCATCATTACAACCTGAATACTGTAAAAATCCAGAACGCTCTATCTCGCCAGAAGTCTTGGTAGTAGAAGGCGTCTGTACACATTTAGGTTGTGCACCAAACTACCGTCCTGATGTTGGCGCGGCTGACTTGGGTGGTAATGATTGGTATGGCGGATTTTTCTGCCCATGCCACGGGTCTAAATATGACTTGGCGGGTCGCGTTTATAGTGGCGTTCCTGCACCGCTTAACTTACCTGTCCCAGATTACAACATGGATGGTACCATCTTGACGATTGGGGAGGCTTAATATGAGCATGGGTAAAAAGTTAATGCATTGGGTGGACGCACGCTTTCCAGCGACCGAAACCTATGAATACCATATGTCAAAGTACTATGCACCAAAAAACTTTAACTTTTGGTACTTTTTTGGCGTGTTATCAATGGTGGTATTGGTTAACCAATTGGTAACAGGTATTTGGCTGACCATGATGTACAACCCAAGTGCCGAAGGGGCATTTGCATCTGTTGAATACATCATGCGCGATGTCAAAGGTGGTTGGCTTATCCGTTACATGCACTCAACTGGCGCATCTGCGTTCTTTGTAGTCGTATATCTGCATATGTTCAGAGCACTGCTATATGGTTCATACCAGAAACCACGTGAGCTTATTTGGCTCATCGGTATGGGTATTTACTTAGCATTGATGGCAGAAGGTTTCTTCGGTTACCTACTTCCTTGGGGCAATATGTCATTTTGGGGTGCACAGGTTATCTTGAACCTTCCTGCTGCTCTACCTGTGATTGGTGATGGGCTTGCAGAATGGGTACGTGGTGATTATATTATCTCAGGTATCACCCTAAACCGCTTCTTTGCTCTACATGTGGTTGCTATCCCGCTTGTACTTGTGGGCTTAGTATTCATGCATATTGTAGCGCTACACCATGTGGGTTCGAACAACCCTGATGGTATTGATATCAAGAAGCTAAAAGATAAAAATGGTGTGCCGTTAGATGGTATTGAATTCCATCCGTACTACACAGTGCATGATATGATTGGTATCGTGGTCTTCTTTATCTTGTTCTTTGCAGTGGTATTCTTCTTCCCAGAAGGCGGCGGATTCTTCCTTGAGCCACCAAACTTTGAGACAGCGAATTCATTGAAAACGCCAGCACACATTGCACCAGTATGGTATTACACGCCATTCTATGCCATTTTACGTGCGGTTCCTGACAAGTTGGGTGGTGTGATTGCGATGGGTGGTGCGATTGCCGTACTATTCTTGATTCCATGGCTAGACAGATCGCCTGTACGCTCTATACGTTATAAAGGCATTTTATCTAAAATTGCTTTAACCGTGTTTGCGATTAGTTTCTTAGTTTTAGGTTACTTAGGCGCGACGCCAACGACACCAACAGCAACATTGATGGCTCGTATCTTCACTGTCTTGTATTTCTTGTTTTTCTTACTGATGCCAATTTATACCTCTATTGAGAAGTGTAAACAGCCACCAGAACGCGTTACCGGAGGTCACTAATGAACACGCTAATTAAATCCCTAGCGGGTCTAGGCTTAGGCGCGGCATTAACCTTGACGGCTGGTACTGCACTGGCAGCTGGTGGCGGTGGATGTGGTACATTCACCAATGCTGAGGGTGTTGAAGAACACTTAGCTTGTAGTACTGCTCCTATTGATTTTACCAATAAGGGCTCGCTACAAAACGGTGCGAAAATCTTTATGAACTACTGTGCTGGTTGTCACTCTGCACAGTATGTTCGTCACTCGCGCATTGCTAAAGATTTAGAGATACCACCTGAGTTGGTCGAAAAGTATTTGATGGTCACCACCGATCAAATCGGTGATCATATTAATGCTGAAATTGATCCTGAAGTACAAGCATCATGGTTTGGCGCAGCGCCTCCTGATCTATCACTTGAAACCAGACTACGTGGCGATGACTGGGTATATACTTACCTGTTATCGTTTTATGAAGACCCAAGCCGTCCTTGGGGTGCCAATAACTTAGTACTTGCCAATGCGGCGATGCCTCATGTATTGCATAATATGCAAGAAGAGCTAAGTGCTGAAGAGTTTGAATCCGAAGTGGGTGATTTGGTTAACTTTATGGCGTGGATGGCAGAGCCTAACCGTCATGACCGTCAAGTGATTGGCTTCTTTGTGATTTTATTCTTATTAGTATTACTCATTCCAGTTTACTTATTGAACAAAGAATTCTGGAAAGATGTAAAGTAATTGAGTATTAAAAAATATATTTTTATCGAAAAAAAGGCACTACTCTGGTAGTGCCTTTTTTTGTCTCTTAAAAGACCATAAAACACTGAACCATAATTTAAAACAAGGCTCACCCGCAATGTTTACGTACCTTGCCTTGATAATCAGGGCAACTTTGTTTACGATGATAGGCTTTACTATTAACATTAGGCTTTCATGATTGATGCGAACGACATTCCAAGTAGTCAGCTGATTTTATACGCTGATGACGGCTACGACAGTCATGTAGTGCGCCTATTACTTGAGGAAAAAAAGCTTGCCTATTATCTATCACGCTTGCACTCTGAACGGCCTGAAGATTTAACCGAGCTGAATCCCTATCACACCTTACCTGTTCTGCAACAACGTGAAATCGCACTGTATGAGATCAACGTTATCTTTGAGTATCTTGAAGAACGTTACCATACAAACAAGCTACTACCAGATACCCCGCAAGAGCGTGCCCAATTTCGCCAACTGGCTTGGCGTATTCAGCATGATTGGCTGGTACTCGGTAAGCGTCTACTCATGCACCCTAATAGCTTTAATAAAGCACAAGCTGCTATTGCGAAAAAACAGTTAAGCGATTCTTTGATTACTCTATCACCACTGTTTGCTCATAAACCTTATTTTATGGCAGACGATTTTGGCTGGTGTGATGTATTGTTAGCACCTTTGTTATGGCGACTTGAAGAAATGGGAATTGAGCTGCCACGCGCAATTAGTCGCCCCTTATTTGATTATCAACAGCGGGTCTTTGAGCGTACTAGCTTTCAAAAAAGTGTGCGTTAATTAGGGTGTATCCTCAATCTGAGCATTAAACCTTAAATGGGTCAAAAATGACTAAATCTTTGTCAAACTGTGTCAAATAGCTTGCTTATATTTCGATATTATCAGTACTATTTTATTTGTTTGGCTGCAATTTTTATTACCATTTGCAAGAGCAGGACACACCCTAGACAATGCTTAACCGCTGTCTTAAAATAGAAAACAACAAAATACCTTTAAGTTATTATCTTCAAATTATCAGTATAGGAAACCCTTAGATGAGCGAAACCACCTCTATTACCCCAACACGTCCTTATATGGTGCGCGCGCTTTATCAGTGGATAGAAGACAATCAACTAACGCCTTACCTGATGGTTGATGCCACTGCCGAAAACGTACAGATTCCAAGGGAACACGTGCAAGATGGTCGTATCGTATTGAATATCGCCAGCCGTGCGACTGGTAATATGAGTATGGAAAATGATTATATTCATTTTAGTGCGCGTTTTGGCGGCGTGTCACAAGAGATTTGGGTACCAATGACGTCGGTGTTAGGTATTTATGCGAAAGAAAACTCGCAAGGGATGTTTTTTGACCCCAATGAATATGACAACTATCAACCTGAAGATGATGCGATAGTAAGCTCACAGAAGAGCCCTACTGCGGCACCTAAAGCCAAACGTGATAATAAAGCAGGTTTAAAAGTGTTGAAATAGTCAATTTTTCGGTATAAAAAAGGCTGGTCGTATTATATACGGTCAGCCTTTTTGTGATTAATCTAAAAGATTTATCATTGTGCACTTTCAGTTAGCATATAAGATTACTAGGTTCTTGGCAATGTCACGCCGCGTTGACCTTGATACTTACCGCCGCGATCTTTATAGCTGGTTTCACATACGTCATCAGCATCGCTTTGGAAAAATAGCATTTGTGCCACCCCTTCGCCTGCATAAATACGCGCTGGTAGATTGGTGGTGTTGCTAAATTCCAAAGTGACATGCCCTTCCCATTCAGGCTCCAGCGGCGTCACATTGACGATAATTCCGCAACGGGCATACGTTGATTTACCAAGACAGATCGTCAATACATCGCGTGGAATACGGAAATATTCCATGGTGCGTGCTAGCGCAAACGAGTTTGGTGGAATAATGCACTCGTCACCGATGACATCAATAAAGCTTTTTTCATCAAAGTTTTTTGGATCTACAATCACTGAATGAACATTGGTAAAAACTTTAAATTCAGGCGCGCAGCGTACATCATAACCATAGCTTGACGTACCGTAGCTAACCAAACGCTCGCCTGTATCATTAAAACGTACTTGACCCGCTTCAAACGGCTCAATCATGCCGTGTTCTTCAGCCATTTTACGAATCCAGCGGTCAGACTTGATAGACATTGTTGTTCCTTAGCAGCTATAAAATAAAATTTACGATATGAACGGTATTTTGATAGCGACGATTATACGGAATTGAGCGCTCAATTTATAGGCTTGCCTGCGTTTAATATAAATCTACAATCAATACGACAACCGCCTACCATTTTGCGAAATGATCTTCTGCTAAGCCCATTATCTTATCGATTTCAATCACGTCATCTTTTAGACGAATCTCACCACTATAAAAGCCAAGCCATTGCTCAAATATACTGGCAAGCACACCAAAGTTATCTGTCTTTTTATAAACGGTTATCGGCGTGAAAGTTAAGTCAATATCAACATTGCTCCAGCCTAGGTTTTGATGATAGATGCGCCAAGGCTGTCGCGTATTATCTATGGTTTTAGCATTATCATCCTGCTCATTAGCTGGCAACTTTAAACCATCACGGACAAACATCACAGGCGGTAAATAATAAATCTGCCCATCCAGCCAGCACGCATTTTCGCTAACCCCTGTTTCATTGACGCCCATCGCTAGATTTAGGGCAAAATGACGACCGTCTGGCAAATAACTATTGATACAACTCCAAAACCAATTGGTCTTGTGACGCATATAGCCAAGCGTCCAATCGAGATTGGCGATAGTCGTTTCGGAAAAGTGGATTTGTTTGGCTTGAGCATCAGTGTTAAATTTTGAATGGGCTTTAATAAGCAAATGACCAGCTAGAGCAGTTAACGGTTCTTTTTGAGTAAAGGTCCAGCCACGCCTGCCCGTTGGTGTGCAGACTGCTAATGGCGCTGCTTGCCGCTGTAGCGTCGCATCAAGCGTAATGTGTTTACTGTCCAATGCTACTGCGATTTTTGATGGCGTAAAATCCAATGTTAATGTGAGATTACTATGGGTAAATGCCATTTGCCCTTGATAGCAATCGCCTTCTAACTGTGTGTGATGCATCAACGGCTGCAATGCTTCACAAACCTCTAACTGCTTAGTCTCATCATTATAAAGATAAACAAAGGCACTGGTTGCCAACTTAATCGTTGCCAATGCCAAACAAATCCGATAAGGCGGCTGGATAATTTGAATAAAGCAGAATTGATTGGCTTTTAACTCTTTGCGCCAGTTTGGCAGCGCCTTTTGCGAAATAAGATGACTGTGATAGTCCAAATAATTGATATTTTTAACGTGAGCAAAAACACCAAAAATAGGCTGACCATTTTGAATAAGCTCGTTAAGAACAGCTGGCTTAATGCTGGTAGATAAGTGTTGCTGATCTTGCTCATTACGATTTTGATTCATGATTGAGGCATCCTAGCCAAATTTTTCTAAAGGTACTATTTTTCCTTGATAACTCACGGCAGTATGTACAGTTTTTCTTTTTGCCTTCGCAGAACCCACAAAAAACGCTGCCGTTATCACCTTAACTTCAATGCTGGTCAATCCATCTGCCAACCTTTCCGTCACATTTGCTGATGGCGTTTGCTACTCCCGTCTTTAGAGTAGCAAACGGCCATCAGTTGATTGTTTGAGAGCTCAATCGCATATATCGGCGAACGGAATAATTTCAGTCACCTATACTGTTTGGGAATATTATCTAAATGTCGTTGATAAATTGATAAGCTCGCAATATTCCCTTTTTAAAACCCAAATCCTTGCAAGTTTTTATACTTAGGCTATTTAGCTATCGCTAAAAATCATCGAGAACCGTTATAAAACTATTAAAAAATACGCTTATCATTGACAGGCTTAGCGAATTTATTAATATTGGCTTCGATATTTTTAGCAATGCTAAGATAGTACGGCGCAAACTCATCATCGGCTAATACGCTTGGCTCACCTTTATCCACTTGTGCACGAATACCGCTTGCCAATGGCAACTGACCTAACAGCGGCACCTGATATTGCTCAGCGATTTTTTCGCCGCCACCTGTGCCAAAGATAGCTTCGGTATGATTACAGTTACTACAGGTATGCAGTGCCATGTTTTCGACCACGCCGAGTACTGGGATATTGGTTTTGTTAAACATCTCAATACCTTTTTGCGCATCAAGTAAGGCAATATGCTGCGGCGTCGTGACAATCACGGCACCCGTTACGGGAATACGCTGAGCTAGCGTGAGCTGAATATCGCCCGTACCCGGTGGCATATCAATCACTAAGTAATCCAGCTGCGGCCAGTTGGTTTGATTATACAGCTGCATCAGCGCACCAGTGGCTTTTGGTCCACGCCATGCAACCGGCGTATTATCTCCATCGAGTAAGCTACCAATCGATAGCATTGCCATGCCGTGCGCATTGATAGGAACAAACTGCTCGTTTTCCAGCTCAGGTTTGACATTATCGACGCCCAGCATCGTTGGCATACTAGGACCATAAATATCAGCATCTAGTACGCCAACACGGTTGCCTAATTTTTGTAATGCTAAGGCAATGTTGACCGTGGTAGTGGATTTACCAACACCGCCTTTACCCGATGCCACGACGATAATATGACGAATACGCGGATGCGCGGCGAGTGACGCTTGTGTCGGTGCGGCTTTGGTAATTGGTGGTTCAACAGTAGTATTGCTATCAGCATTTGCCGCTGGTTTATGTTGATTGTCCATGGCATTAGTGGTTTTTGGCATTGCTTTTGGCAGACTTGACCTCGAGCCTTTCGTCGGTGCGGGCAGACGAACATTCATGTGAATGGTTTTAATACCGTGCGCATGTAACAGTTGCCCAAGTTCTTGTTGGATAATTTCAGGATTACTATTTACGGGTAGACGCAAGTCTAAGGTGAGCTGGTCACCATCACGCTCGAGCCCCGTTACCATGGTGGCAATACTGACAGTACCTACCTCATAACCAAGCAGCACCTTGTCCACGGCACTATCGCGCTCTGCTCGCTGCTCTGGTGTTTCTGATTTTTTGGTGGAGGTTTTCTTCATAAAGTTAAACATAGCGACTATTACTGCCTATACAAGTGGGTGGGCATGGCAAAAACTCAGCGAATACTGTCGTGAACAATACTGCTCGTGAACGTGTTAGCCAGACCTTTTATAGTGACAGTGTAGCTGAATTACCACTATAAAAAAACCACAACGCTAGTGGGACTAGGCTTTATAGCAGCATTAACCGATAGACAAAAACTGTGAAGCAATAAACAAATAAATAAGTACACCCGAGGCATCACAGACAGAGGTAATCAAAGGCGCACTGGCAGTGGCAGGGTCAAAACCCAATTTATTAAGCACAAAAGGTAAGCTCATACCAATCACACAACCAATCATCACCACCGACATCATACTCAGTGCCAGCACTAACGACACCACTGCATCACCACGTACATAACCGATAATTGAGATAGCCACCGCCATCGTCGCCCCAAGCATCAACGCAACCACCGCCTCTCGACCCAATAATGAAAACCAGTCACGCATGACCACATCGCCAGTCGCCAAAGCTCGCACCATCAAGGTCGCTGACTGCGAGCCAGCGTTACCGCCACTGTCGACCAATAAAGGTAAAAAGAACACCAATACCAAATTGGCAGCAATCACATCTTCAAATTTTGCAATACTAAAGCCTGAGAGCAAGTTACCAAATACCAAAAACACCAACCAGAATACGCGCTTACGGTATAACACTCGAACGCTTACATCTTTTAATTTGCCAACCATTGTCGAGATACCGCCCGACTTATGGAAATCATCGGTTGCCTCATCACTCGCCACATCCATCGCATCGTCGTGGGTAACAATACCGATTAAAGCGCCACTATCATCAGTAATAGGCAGCGCAATTAAGTCATAGCGAGCCACGACTTTCGCAATGTCTTCTTGATCATCATTGACATTACAAGACACTACTGTAGTCATCATAATGTCATTAATCAGCTGTTCAGGAGCCGCTAAAATAAGTACTCGTAAAGAGACAACGCCTAATAACTTACGCTCGTCATCAATCACATAAGCATGATAAATAGTCTCGGCATCAGGTGCTTCTAGGCGCAGTGCTGCCAATGCCTCAGAGACAGTCATATGAGCAGCTAAAGTCGCATAATCAGACGTCATCAACGCACCAGCAGTGCGCTCCTCATAGGCAGATAACTTACGAATATCTTCACGTTGTGCCTGTGCCAAGGCGGGTAACAAAGCATCCCGCTGCTCCTGATTTAGGTGCTTATATAAGTCGGTACGCTCATCCGCAGGCATCTCGCCTACTATCTTTGCTAATACAGCCCGAGGAAATACATAGGCAAGTGCAACCTGAATATCCGTTTCTAAATAGGAGAACACGGTAGAACGATTGGGCAGATGCTCAAGTAGCTGCCATGCAAGATTTGGCTCCATGAGTGCTAGAACATCGGCAATATCAATCGGGCGCAAATTTTGAAGTTGATTGATTGATTGCTCAAACTGCTGTTGTTCGATAGCACGGCTTAATTTTGCTGCAAGCGTTTTTGCAAAATCCTTATCATTCATTATACTTACTCCGTGCAACCCGAAACGCTATTCAAGCGCTCATAAAAAAGAGCCAATCTAATTGGCTCAAATTAATATAAAACTAGATGCTAATGGATTGGTCTTTTATTAGCAAGCCCATGATTCTTAAACCAATCAAACAGCCCGCAAACCCATTAATTCACCACTCAGTTAATTCATAAACCACCCATGACTGGCAACGATAGACTGACCTGTAAATACATTGCTCGGGAAGGCTGCTAAAAACAATGCCAATTGGGCAATATCATCGACGGTCGTGAATTCTTTATCTACCGTATTCACCAGCATAATATCATTGACTACAGATTCTTCACTGATACCTTTTTCAGCCGCTTGTTGCGGAATTTGCTTTTCGACCAATGGCGTTTTGACAAACCCTGGGCAAATCACATGCGCGCGTACATTATGCTTAGCGCCTTCTTTTGCCAATACCCGGCACAGCCCAAGTAACCCATGTTTCGCTGTGACGTAAGGCGCCTTAAACATGGATGCTTCATGCGAATGGACTGACCCCATATAAATGACCGTACCGCCTTTGTCATCTTTATACATATGCTGTATCGCCGCTTTGGTGGTCAAAAATGCCCCATCCAAATGAATGGCAAGCATTTTTTTCCAATCCTCAAACGCCATTTTATGAATCGGGTCAATTATTTGAATGCCAGCATTAGAGACAAGAATATCAATACCACCAAAGGTATCGACAAGCTGCTGTACACCGTCATTAACGGCAGCTTCAGACGTTACATCCATGGCAATGGCAAATGCGCGTCCGCCTGCCGCTTCAATAGCGTCAACGGTTTTCTGAGCGGCTTCAAGATTAATATCAGCAATACCAACTGCCGCACCTGCCTTCGCATAAGTCTCAGCGATATCACGTCCGATACCGCTGGCAGCGCCGGTGACCAATGCCACCTTGCCAGTCAAATCTTGTTGTAATTGGTTCGCCATATATTGTCCTTAATAATAGGTAGTGATGCGAAGTTATGAGGTCAACCTGTAAGTAAGCCACTAAAATATAGTGGCTATTAAATAAAATATTAATCAGCCTTTACACTATTAGGTAGTGTATCAAAACTATTGAGCAATGCTCACTGGCGTCTTTTCTTGTAGCTCATCAAAGCTAACACCTTCTGCCAGCTCAACTAGCTTTAGACCGTTGTCAGTGACGTCTAGTACAGCAAGTTCGGTAATAATCCGATCAACTACCCCTTTGCCCGTCAATGGTAGCTCGCAATTGGCAAGAATTTTTGGCTCGCCGTGTTTATTGACTTGTTCCATTAAAACAATCACGCGCTGCACGCCAGCGACTAGATCCATCGCACCGCCCATGCCTTTGACCATCTTTTTGGGAATCATCCAGTTGGCCAAATCACCTTTTTCTGACACTTCCATCGCACCTAATATTGCAAGATTAACATGACCGCCGCGAATCATCGCAAATGACTCTGAGCTACTAAAATAACTGGCACCCGCTTCGGCAGTGACGGTTTGTTTACCCGCATTAATCAAATCTGCATCGACATTTTCTGCCGTTGGAAACTCGCCGATACCTAATAGACCATTTTCAGACTGTAGCCAAACATCGACATCTTTAGGGATGTAGTTAGCGACTAGGGTTGGTAGTCCAATACCTAAGTTGACATAATAGCCGTCTTGTAGCTCTTGTGCGGCACGGTGTGCCATCTGCTCTCTTGTCCATGCCATGATAACTTCCTTATTTTTATAACGACTCCAAAAAATATAGCGGTGTCAAATTCGCTTAGTCTACTAAATGTAGCACTTTCACTCGTTTTCCTTGCCACTCAAATTTTTAGGAATAGTATTACTATATTCTATTATTAATTTAACACTTTAAAAAATTCTATAAAGCCTTTAACTAAGCGCTTTCGACTGCTTTAGTCGTAGTCTTTTCAATACGCTTTTCAGGATTACTATTCAAGACGATACGCTGCACAAAGATACCCGGCAGGTGCACGTCATCAGGATCAAATGTGCCCGTCTCTACGATTTCTTCGACTTCAACAATGGTAATTTTTCCTGCCATGGCGCAATCTGGATTGAAGTTACGCGCCGTCTTGTTGAATATTAGATTACCCGCTTTGTCCGCTTTTTGCGCTTTGATTAATGACACATCAGCGCGTAATGAGTGCTCAAGTATATAAGTACGACCATCAAAATCACGGGTTTCTTTGCCTTCAGCGACCAGCGTGCCAACGCCAGTGGCGGTGTAAAACGCAGGAATACCAGCGCCGCCCGAACGTAGTTTTTCCGCTAAAGTACCTTGTGGCGTTAATTCAACTTCTAACTCGCCTGCCAAGTATTGACGCTCAAATTCTTTATTTTCACCGACATAGGATGAAATCATTTTTTTAATCTGGCGCGTTTGCAATAGCAATCCTAAGCCGAAGTCATCGACGCCTGCGTTATTACTGATGCAAGTTAACCCTTTAACACCACTATCACGCAATGCGGCGATTAACGCTTCAGGAATACCGCACAGACCAAAACCACCGATAGCGAGCGTTTGTCCATCGCTGACGATACCTTTTAGCGCTTCTTCGGCACTGCTATATACTTTTGATTGACTCATGCTTATCTCCTTGCAAGTCTATTTTTTGTTATTAACTTCTATCATCAATGATTATGAGTAGGTGGCATCACTCAATACTTCCATATTTATATTAATACATTTTCTATCGATATATCATAATTAAAAATCTTGTGCTAACTTACCATATTATTCTCGTAGCGAGAAGAGAATAACCATAGGAATATACAAGCCAGCGCAGTAGCAGTATATATGATGGGTCAATATCTTATTAAGACAGGATTTATGTTTAATAAAATGTCAAATATTGCCTATTTTAAGTAATTTTATTGACCAATATCACCATGTTCTGCATACTCGCTGACTGAACTTTGCCAAGGAGGGCGAGCATGTTTAGTACCTTTGCTATTGTCATTACTTTATTATTATTGATGTTTTTTGCTTATCGCGGTTATTCTGTGCTCATATTAGCACCGATTATGGCGACATTAGCCGTACTATTATCAGGTGATTTTTTAAGCACGATTCCGGCCTATACCGATGTCTTTATGGGGGCGCTAAGTGGATTTTTACTTAAGTTTTTCCCTATATTCTTGCTGGGTGCATTATTTGGGCGTTTGATGGCAGACTCTGGTGCGGCGACGGCGATTGCCAAAACCGTGGTCGAAAAGCTTGGTGCTAGCAAAGCCATCTTAGCGGTTATCTTAGTTTGTGCCATTTTAACCTATGGTGGCGTCTCTTTATTTGTCGTGGCATTTGCTATTTACCCCATCGCCAAAGACTTGTTTAAAGCCGCTGATATTCCTAAGCGCTTGATTCCGGCAGCGATTGCCTTAGGCTCATTCACCTTTACGATGACTGCTCTGCCAGGCACGCCTGCCATTCAAAACGCCATTCCGATTCCTTACTATAATACCAACGTTTTTGCCGCGCCTATCTTGGGTATTATCGGCGGCACCATCATGTTTATTTGCGGTTGGTTATGGCTACAATCACGCGCCAGAAAAGCCAATGCAGCAGGCGAAGGCTATAGTCAGCATGACGAAGAGGATGTGGGCGGCGTTGGCGCAGCCAAAAAAGAAACTGAGGTATTAAATACGCATCACACCTCATTTACTATTGCTATGATTCCACTAGTGTTGGTCATTGGCTTAAATGCTTTATTAACTTACGCTGTCTTTCCATCAGTGGATTTTAGCGGCTTACAAGCTCAGTTTCCTGATCTAAATATCGCAGGCTCACTGGGTTTATGGTCAATTATCATCTCGTTAGTCGTGGCTTGTGCGGTGTTAATTTTGTTACGTATCGGTCATTGGAATAATCTGCAAAAAACTATCAACCGTGGTACTTATGATTCGATGTTGCCAATTTTTAATACCGCCTCAGAAGTTGGTTACGGCGCGGTTATCGCCTCGTTAGCAGGCTTCCTCATCATTCGTGATAGTATCTTAAATCTAACGCCTGACAATCCTTTAATCTCAGAAGCGGTGGCGATGACCACGCTGGCTGGTATTACTGGCTCATCGTCTGGTGGTTTAAGCATTGCCCTCTCTACGTTGGGTGAAGACTATTTAAGAATGGCGGTCGCAGCGGGTATTGACCCAGAGCTCATGCACCGTGTTGCCGTGATGGCAGCGGGTGGTTTGGATACGCTACCGCATAGTGGCGCTGTCATCACCTTACTTGCGATTTGTGGTTTGACCCATAAGCAGTCTTATCTGAACGTCGCCATGGTGACAATGGTGATTCCACTTATTGCTGTGGTCGCCGTTATCATTTTAGGGACAATGTTTGGCTCGTTCTAATGTCCTGAAATGAGGCATTTATTAAACCTTAAAGATAATTAAATGTAACGATTATTGCTTGATACCAAATAGCCCACTGAGCGATTGCTTGGTGGGTTTTTTATGCATGCTTTCTCATTACTACCTCTAAATACAACCGACTATTTATCTCTCATAATTGATTGACACTCTATATACCGTATAGAGTTAATCGCTTTATTAGCGACTATATTAATTACTCAGGTAATGTCACAAATTTGGCCGAATTACGGTATCATAGGCACACTTTTTTAAATTTTCTCTTTTTTATAAGTTTTTAAACGTTTTTAGCATTAATGATTTAATATTAATCATATCGCGCCTGCTCGTCATAAAGCGCTTAAGACGTTTGATAACCAACCCGTTTATATAAAAATATAGGTGATGAAAGTGCGTGAGATTCTAGTAACCAGTGCGCTGCCCTACGCCAATGGCTATATCCATTTGGGGCATCTTGTA
The DNA here is from genome assembly GCF_904846185.1 of Psychrobacter immobilis. Lineage (GTDB taxonomy): Bacteria > Pseudomonadota > Gammaproteobacteria > Pseudomonadales > Moraxellaceae > Psychrobacter > Psychrobacter immobilis_B. Next base: position 29,687 of record NZ_CAJGZQ010000010.1, read on the forward strand.
GAATATATTCAGACCGACATTTGGGCGCGTGCCATGAAAGCGCAAGGCCATCAGGTCACTTATGTCTGCGCAGACGATGCACACGGTACGGCAATCATGCTCAAAGCAGAAGCCAATGGCGTCACGCCAGAGGAACAAATTGCCTCGGTGAAAGCGTCGCATGAAGCAGATTTTGCTAAATTTTTGATTAACTTTGACAATTATCACAGCACCCACTCAGAAGAAAACAAACATTTTTCTGAGCTGATTTATCGTCGTTTAAATGATGCTGGGCATATCAGTACCAAAGATGTCGAACAATTATTTGACCCTGAAAAACAGCTGTTTTTAGCCGATCGTTTTGTCAAGGGTACTTGCCCTGAATGCGCAGCGGCAGACCAATACGGCGATAACTGTGAAGTTTGCGGTACCACCTATGATGCAACGGATCTTAAAGACCCGCATTCAACGTTATCAGATGCCACGCCTATTCTGAAAACGTCCAAGCATTACTTCTTCAATTTGCCTGAATTTGAGCAATTCTTAAAAGATTGGACGCGTAGTGACAATCGATTGCAAACATCGGTCGCCAATAAGCTACAAGAATGGTTTGAAGCAGGTCTGGCAACGTGGGATATATCTCGTGATGCGCCCTACTTTGGTTTTCAGATTCCAGATACCCCAAGCGATGAGCCAGACAAATATTTTTATGTTTGGCTAGATGCGCCAGTGGGTTACATGGCGAGCTTCAAAAACCTCTGCGATAAACGCGCAGGTACAGACGAGGCGCTTGATTTCGACCGTTATTGGATGCAAGAAAACGAGCATAAAACCGAGGTGTATCACTTCATCGGTAAAGACATCGTTTATTTCCATGCGCTATTTTGGCCTGCCATGCTAGCCGGTAGTGAGTTCCGTACACCAACGGGTGTTTTTGCTCATGGCTTCTTGATGGTCAATGGCGAAAAAATGAGTAAGTCACGCGGTACTTTTATTAAAGCCGAAACGTATGCTGATCACTTACATCCTGAATACTTGCGTTATTATTTTGCTAGTAAACTGTCTGATAAAGTCGAGGATATCAACCTTGATTTAGAAGATTTCATGCAAAAGGTCAACTCTGATCTAGTCGGTAAAGTGGTCAATATCGCCAGTCGCAGCGCTGGATTTTTGGTGAAGAAATATGACGGCATGCTAACAGAGATCTGCGCTGAGCCAAGTTTATTAGAAGACATTACCAAAACGGGCGATGAGATTGCTGCCGCTTACGAGAACCGTGAGTTTTCGCGTGCCATGCGTTTAATTATGCAATGTGCTGATAAAGCCAATGAATATATCGATGAGAAAAAACCATGGGCGCTTGCTAAGGTCGAAGGCGCAGAGCAAGAAGTTCAAGATGTTTGCTCGGTCGCGATTAATATCTTCCGTCAATTAATGGTTTATCTTGCACCAGTATTGCCTGAGCTAACCGCCAATGCCAAAGAGTTTTTGAACATTGACGACTTAAGCTTTGCCAGCCGTAATGAGTGGCTATTGGGGCACAAGATCAATAAGTTCAAACCTTTGATGCAGCGTATCGAAGAAAAAGACGTTGCCGCGATGGTTGAGGCGTCAAAAGAATCTTTGGCTCAAACGGCTGCTCCAGTGGCTAGCAAAGCCGTTGCTAAAAAAGATAATAAGTCAGCAAAAGAAGCTGGTACTGATATAGATGCTGAGACAAATACTGAGCAAACTGACTATATCGGTATCGAAGACTTTGCCAAAGTTGAGATGAAAGTCGCTCACGTTTTAGCCTGCAATCATGTCGAAGGCGCAGATAAGCTTTTACAATTTACCTTGGACGTTGGCGAAGACAAACCGCGCAATGTGTTTAGCGGCATTCGTAAGTTCTATGAGCCTGAGCAATTGCTAGATAAAAAGGTCATTTGCGTGACCAATCTTGCTCCGCGTAAGATGAAGTTTGGTGTCTCAGAGGGTATGGTACTATCAACTGGCAATCCAAAAACCCAGCTGACGGTGGTTACTTTACCTGACAACTGCGTGATTGGCGATGTGCTTGCTTAATAGTTAGGCTTACTCAACAAACAAAAAAGATGTCCAACTGGGCATCTTTTTTATTGTCCCAAAACTATCGCTGGTCAATCGCCAAAATCAGTGCTTATATAGAAGATAATATCGATGAATATTGATTCAGCACGTTCTTTATAGAGGTAATGACAAACGTGTTTTAATTTCTTATTGCCATAAGTTACATTACTGTCATAATATGGACGTAATGATCAATGGATTGATTACTTTGATGTTAGCCCGTTATCTCAGCATGCACATAACATTGACTCGGGTAACCTGCACTCTCTAACCTATGAGCCCCAATAAAATGACCTTTGCTACTACTTTACGCTTCAGCCTATTCGGTGCTGCTATGAGCGCCGCGCTTGGATTAATTGGCTGCTCAAACACGACCGACACTGCTGCAACGACAGATACCAGTGCCGCCGCAGATTCTGACAAGCCTGCCAAGACATTAGCCATCACTCAAATCGTCGAACATCCTTCGTTAGATGCGATGCGCCGCGGCATTATTGATGAGTTGGCAGATAATGGCTATGTTGAAGGCCAAAATCTAACCATTAATTTTCAAAGTGCTCAAGGCAATACAGCGACAGCAGGTCAGATTGCTAAGCAGTTTGCAGGAGACAATCCAGATGCCATCGTGGCAATCTCGACGCCATCAGCTCAGTCTATCGTTGCGTCAACTAAGACGGTTCCGGTTATTTATACGGCTATCTCAGACCCTGTCGCGGCAAAGCTCATTAACGAGAACAATACGCCTATCCAATCTAATGTGACAGGACTATCTAGTGAGCTACCTATCGAGCCGCAACTAGACAATATTCAAAAAATTGCGCCCAATGCAAAAACCATTGGCTATGTTTATAGTCCAGGTGAGGTCAATTCGGTGGTGGTACTCAATCAACTTAAAAAAGCTGCGCCTGCGCGTGGGCTTAAGATATTAGACGTCACCGCCAATCGCCCGACGGATGTGGCCATGGCGACTCGTAGCCTTGCTGGTCGTGTTGATGTGATTTATACCTCACTAGATAATAATGTGGTATCCGCCTTTGAAGCGATGGCAGGTGCTGCCAATGAGCTTGATATTCCTGTCATTGCCTCAGACGAGTTTAGTGTGCGACGTGGTGCGACTGCGGCGCTTGGTGTCAATGATTATGACTTTGGTCGTACCACAGGCAAAATGGTGTATCGTGTGTTAAATGGCGAAGCAGTTAGTAGCGTTAAGCCTGAAGTGATGAATACCTTAACCTTATATGCAAGCCCGAAACATGCGGCTGAGCAAGGCGTCAGCCTGACTGATGAGCTGCTCAAAAATGCCATTAATGTCGACAAACAAGCGCAGAGTTCGGATAAATAGTACAGATAAATAGTTCTGACAAGTAGCACTGACAAATAACATTTAGCCTTCTATATTGATGGCTCGCTTTACCCTTTACCCATCTATACCTTTTATCTATAAATTAAATAATGTACGGACACATTATTATTTTCAGGAGTGAGACCCATGTTGTATCAAAATCGTTTTGGTCATTTTAACTTTAGTAAAGCACTATTATTAGGTGGCGTTTGTACGGCCATCTTGACTGGCTGTAATCAATCAGCACAAGATACCAGTACCACTGATACAGCTGCTACTGGCGATGCAGCCACAGCGATGAAGACCGTCGCTATTACGGCTATCGTCGAACATCCAGCGCTTGATGACGTCCGTAAGGGCGTTATCGACGAGCTTAATGAAGCAGGCTTTAAGGATGGTGAAAACTTAACGGTTAATTTCCAAAGCGCACAGGGTAACACTGCCACTGCTGGACAGATTGCTAAGCAATTCGTCGCAGACAATTCAGACGTTATCGTTGCGATTGGTACTCCATCAGCGCAGTCAGTAGCTGCTGCTACTAGCAGTATCCCTTTAGTATTCTCAGCAGTCACTGACCCAGTTGCCGCCAAACTAGTGACAAAACTAGATGGCTCTGGCACCAATGTCACTGGCGGCTCTGATGCACTGCCTTATGAGCCACAAATTGAGCTGATGCGTCAAATCATTCCTAGCCTAAAAAATGTCGGCTATGTTTATAGCCCAGGCGAAGTCAATTCAACGATTATCTTGAAAAACTTAAAAGAAAAATTGACACCACTAGGTATCAATGTACTCGAAGCGCCTGCCCAGCGCAGTACTGATATTGCGATGGCAGCACGTAGCCTCGAAGGTAAGGTCGATATGATCTATACCTCAACCGATAATAACGTCGTATCGGCTTACGAATCACTATATCAAGTCGCTAAAGAGAGCAAAATTCCACTGATTGCGTCTGACACTAGCTCAGTTGAGCGTGGTGCCGTTGCTGCATTGGGCGTGAATTACTACGAGCTTGGTCGCGAAACAGGCAAAATCGTGGTACGTATTTTAAATGGTGAAAAAGCAGGCGCTATACCTGTCTACACCCCGCAAATGTTGGATCTATACGTTAGTCCAAAGCATGCCAAAGAAGAAGGCATTACTTTGTCACAAGCGGTTATCGATAAAGCAAAAGAAGTGGTAGAATAACGCACTTTTATAGCTAGCTCATTACAGCTATCATAAGGTAGATACCGAGTTTGATGGATTTGGTGTCAGCCGTCATCTACCGTTATGCGATGAGGCTAAATGTTTAACATCAGAAACCCAGCTATGAATCAGTAGGCTGGGCTTCTTATTTAAACCACATTGATTAAATATAAAGTATTTGTGTCATTTCTAAATTTGCCCTTTTTTCAATCAAAGCTTTGAACCTAGGTAGCTTATGATAGCTGTTGATCGTGACATGTTTTGGTTTACCCTAACCGCAGATTGTTTAATCTGTTAAATTCACCGCTTAGTCGTTTAGCTAAAATTGACGTATAGATGAGACAGTGCTGATCTATATTACGCACTCATTCTATGAATCGATATTAGAACGTTAGTTGCTAAACGCTTGGTTATGACTTACTGATCTCTTATGTCTTTAATTGCTTTTTTTGGTGCACTTGAAAGCGGTCTGATTTATGGCCTAGTAGCACTTGGTGTGCTGATCTCATTTCGCACCCTCGACTTCCCCGACTTGACCGCTGACGGTAGTTTTCCACTAGGTGGCGCTGTCGCCGGTATTTCTATCATCGCTGGTGTCAACCCATGGCTTGCCTGTGCTTTTGGTATGTTGGCAGGTTCCATCGCTGGTATTGTTACGGCATGGCTACACGTCAAACTTGGCATCCTGCAACTACTTGCCAGTATCTTGGTGATGGTCGCACTATATTCTATCAATTTACGGATTATGGGTGCACCGAACTTGCCATTATTGGGTGAAACTACGGTCTTTAGCACCTTGGTCACGGATGGCAACGGCTATTGGATGCGCTGTCTGATTATTGGTGTCGTGGTGATAGCTGCCATGTTATTTTTAAACTGGTTCTATAGCACCGAAACGGGTCTTTCGATGCGGGCGACGGGCTCCAACCTCCGCATGGCACAGGCGCAAGGCATCAATACCTCATGGATGACCATCATTGGTATGGCGATTTCTAACGGTTTGATTGCTTTAGCAGGTGCATTGTTTGTGCAAACTCAAGGTGGCGCAGATATCTCGATTGGTATTGGTACCATTGTCATTGGTTTGGCAGCGGTCATCATTGGTGAAACCATCATTCCTGCCAAGCGTATTTGGCTGATTACCTTTGCCGTGGTCGTCGGTGCGGTGCTGTACAAGCTATTTATTCAGGTGGCGCTATCGAGCGATACGCTACGTAGTATCGGCTTTGGCCCGCAAGATTTAAACTTGATTACAGCGCTACTCGTCGTATTTGCCTTGGTATTGCCAAAAGCTAAAAATAAATTTTTAAGTCGTAAAGTTCGGGCTTAATGTCAATGTGCAACCATAAGGAATAATTATTATGATGCAAGCTACAGATTTGCGGTTGACCTTTAATCCTGGAACGCCCATTGAAAACCCTGCCCTACGCGGTATCAATCTTAATATCGCTGATGGAGAATTTGTCACCGTCATCGGTACCAATGGCGCGGGTAAATCAACCTTTTTAAATGCAGTCAGTGGTACCACGCGCGTCGATAGTGGTTCAATCTTATTAAATGGCATTGATGTCACCAAAAAGACTGCGCACCAACGCGCTCATTGGGTGGCTCGTGTGTTTCAAGACCCGATGGCGGGGACTTGTGAAGCATTAACCATCGAAGAAAATATGGCGCTTGCCTATAAGCGCGGCGGCAAACGTGGTTTAAGCTTTGCGCTAAACCAAAATAACCGTGACTTATTTCGCGAAAAGTTATCAGTATTAAAATTGGGGCTAGAAAATCGTTTGACCGACCGTATGGGTCTGTTATCCGGTGGTCAACGTCAAGCTGTTAGCCTATTGATGGCTTCACTGCAACCTTCCAAAATTTTATTGCTTGATGAGCACACTGCTGCCCTCGACCCTAAGACTGCTGCTTTCGTTTTAGAATTGACCGATAAAATTGTGACGGACAATCAGCTTACAACGATGATGGTCACGCACTCAATGCAGCAGGCATTGGCGCATGGCACCAGAACGGTGATGTTACATCAAGGACAAGTGGTATTAGATGTGGCTGGCGATAAACGTCAAGGCATGACTGTACATGACTTACTTGATATGTTTGAGCAAACTCGCGGCGAAAAAGTCGAAGATGATAGCTTGATATTGAGTTAAATAACTTAGCAAAATTCTTCAACTCTTGAAAAAATAGAACGTCTGTTTAATATCAGGCGTTTTTTTATGACTGCTTTAATTGATACGACTGTCTTAATTTTTAAGCATCAAGCAATACTAATTTTTGAATCAACTCACTGACATGTTGCGACTGCATTTTTTTCATCACTTGTGAACGATGCACCTCTACCGTACGGACGGAAACGTCTAAATGATCAGCAATATTTTTATTCAAATTACCTTCTAACAATTCATTGGCAACCTGCTTTTCTTTATCGGTCAGCTGCGCATAAAGCTTTTTAATATCATAAAGCGTGGCGCGTTTTAGAGCGAGGTCTTGTGCACATGCAAGCGCTTCTTGTAGCCGGCGGCTATTAATCGGTTTTTCCAAATAATCAGCCGCACCTTGCTTCAGCATATTGACAGCATCAGCAATCTCGCCATTTCCCGTTAGCGCTATCAATGCCATAGGGCTATCCTGTTGACTAAGGTGCACTTGTAGCGCTTGACCACTCATCTCTGGCATCATCAAATCACTCACAATCACTGCTGGGCGATAGATATTAACTTGTTGCAAAAACGTCAGCGCACTTGCCCACACTTGGGTCGACAGCCCTAAGCTGCTAATCAAAAAATCACAGGACATGCGCACACTTTCTTCGTCATCAATGATATGAATGATAAGCGATTCTGGCGTAATACCTGATGAATCATCAGACAGATGACTGTTTTTATCTTGCCAGCACGTAGGCTCATTTGAGAGTTGATTAGACGTCATATGTGACCTTATGGCTAAATACATTATTGATATTCATTAGAGTTTTTCGTCGTTATTCGCTAAAGATAATGGCAGATAAAAAGATATTTGTGCGCCCACCGTGTTTGACAGTCGATAGTTAGCATTGGTTTGTAGCAGCTGGATTTTACCGTTTAAGCTACGTTTAAAGCGGTGCTGCTCGCTGCTCATTACTTGGTCAACTTGCTCAATTTCACGTTCGGCATCAATATTATTTAGCTGCATCATACCGCCCAGCGACTTGCATAAGCGCTGACATATCATCAGTCCTAATCCTAGACCGCCTGCTTTCGTTGATTGAGTAGCATACTGACTGGGTAGGTTCTCTGGTAGGTACTGTGCTTTAAGCTGGGCTTGATCAAAGCCGCCAGCATCATCGCTTAGATGCAGTACCAACCATTGCTTGCCATCGTGTTCCTCTGCCTGACAGCGTAGCATGATATTGGTCGCCCCTTGCTGCGCAGCATTGGTCATGCTATTTATCAGTAACTGATCTAATAATAAATTTGGCAAGGTTAAATGCTGATAATCACTTGCCAGCCAAAAATTGATACCTACTGCTTGCTCATCCAATAATAAGATGCACTGTTGATAGATAGCTGCGATATCGACACGAGTTTCATTCGCTTGCGACCGTCCAGCCCAGCGGCGGATATTAGTCACCACAGCAGCGACGCGTTCTGTTTCATTGACAATCTGCTGTAGAGCATTCTCTGTTGCCACATTATCAGGTGACGCTGCCTCGACCGTCTTTTTGGATGAATGCGCTTGTTGACTGCGTATCAATAATCCTTGCGCATAATTTTGAATGGTTGCCAGCGGCTGATTGATTTCATGAGCGATAGCACCGCTCATCTCACCGATGACCGCAAAGCGCTCTGATTGGTGTAACTGCTGATCATAATCACGGATTAGTCTATTTTGCCGCACTATCTTTTTTTGCCGCCGCCATGCCAGCCAGCTCATCCAAGCATAATTTACTGTCGATATCAGGATAACCAAAATAATCACAGCCATCCATAATCGATGCGCCTTTATCCAGTCGATCATATGCGCGCTCAGCTGCTTTTGGGCGGGATGGCGATTCATCTCATAAAGGATGCGCTCAGCATCGCTACTTGATTCTGCTGGCAACCAGCGCTGCTCTAATTGACTCTTGCCAAATAGATGTTGATTGATCTGGCGCACCAAAGCATCTGGCGCTTGCTCGGTCGCTGCCAATGTCCAATTTGGGTATATTTTCGTTGAAGAATGGCAGCTGGATACAGTGGCAACTGGATGAATGAGACGGTATTGCTTGTCATTGATTTGACCGCGCCTTGCCATCTCCTCCATCAAACAAAGCGGCGTAATGGCAGCGTCTACCTTGCCGCTAGCCAAGGCATGCAAAGTGCGCTCTATCGGATAACCGACAAACTGTGTTTGGTAATGACTTGGCATAATGCCATTTTGCTGTAATAAATGTGCGCCCAATAAATAACCGCCAAATGCGTCATTGTCGACGGCAGCAATATGCCGTTGCTCCAAATCCTGCAAACGATAAATATCAGTGTCGGCAGCGACCCATAAAGCACTGGCGACCTCTTCCATCGCACTCGGCTGTTTTAATGGCGTATATTCATTTAGCTTATTAAATTCATTGGCGAGGGTGACTGTCGTCGATAGCTGATTTTGCGATTGTTGCCCATTAATACCCTCAGCATCAAATCCTTGATTGCTAAAAATTTTATCACGAGAACTTCTATCACGAGCGTTTTGCGCATTGCTATTTAATTGAGCCGTCTCTGTTTGTAAGGTAGCCAGCCAGCGCCACCTGATGGTATTCATTTTTATAAACTGTACTTGCGGGCCAAGCACTAGCGCAAACTGCTGTGCTTCTATTTGCTGTTGCCAATTCTCCAGCGCCAAAGGTACCAATATCACGGTGTCATCTGATAACTGATCATTAAGCTCGTCAAGCCAGGGCTGCCAGCGATTTTGTGCGGCTGTCTCGCCTTGCGGTGCCAACACACCTAAATAGTAAGTCTGGGCGGTGGCATTAGATAGCGGCAACCAAGCAGCCCATGCTACCACGGTAATAAAACAAGCCTTTAAGATAGTCCAAATTTTAGACTTTTTATGCATACACCTAGCCTTATATTTGACCTACCAAACGTACACTATAAGTAAAAACCTTAATTATAATGTGGTTTTCCACAATACCACAATATTACCCGCTACCCTATACTAGATGACAGTTGTGTAACTTTTAATTCGCTGAGCTTAAATCACAAAGATTCGATTTCAATTTTGATTTCAATAAGAATGGTTAATACACCTCATAAAATATGGGTGATGAATTATAAGCTTAGTAAAAATATCTTATGGAGGGCGGGCTTATGAAAAAATGGCCACTGATTATAATAATAGCAGCCATCATCGGGCTGGTGGTTGCCTTTATTATTGGGCAATTACTGCCAAATATGCGCACCAACAGTAGCGATATCGAGGTCAATATCACTGATCCTGCTCTCATCAAGCAGGGCGAATATATCGCGCGCACTGCTGACTGTGTCGCGTGTCATACCACGCTCGATGGCGAGACTTATGCGGGCGGTCTGCCTATGCTAACGCCACTTGGGGCAATTTATTCGACCAATATCACACCCGATCAAGAAACTGGCATCGGCAACTATAGTTTCGACGACTTTAAAAACGCCGTTAAGCATGGTGTACGCAGTGATAATAAAGCCTTATACCCTGCTATGCCGTACCCCTCTTACCAACTCATGCCAGACGAAGACTTAGCCGCGATGTACGCTTTCTTTATGTCCGATGTCAAAGCCGTCAAACAAGCCAATCTAAAAAGCGAGCTACCTCCGATAGCAAACTGGCGCTGGCCTTTGGCATACTGGCAGGTCTTATTTGATCGCAAGCGTGACTTTGTCCCTGAGACAGACGACGCACTATTGACTCGTGGTCAATACTTAATCGAAGGTCCTGGGCACTGCGGCTCTTGTCACACTGGGCGCGGTATTGGCTTTCAAGAAATCGCTCTAAGTAATGCAGATTCTAACAAGTATTTGAGCGGTGCCATCATCGATGGTTGGCGCGCCAAAAGTATCCGCGGTGAGCATCGCGGACTTGGCACTTGGACAGTTTCAGAATTAAATGACTTCTTCAAAACTGGGCGTACTGATACCACGGCTGCCTTTGGTGCCATGGCCGAAGTGGTTGAGCATAGTACCCAGTATATGACCGACTACGACATCAACGCCATGTCATCCTATCTTAAAACATTGACGCCAGCACCAAACAAAGAAGCCACACTGCCAGCGAAAAAAGACCTCACCACACAAAAATTACTAGATGGCGACTATGATTCACGCGGTTCGATTTTGTACGCCGAATATTGCCAAATTTGTCACCGTGTCGATGGTAAAGGAGTCGCGCGTATTTTCCCAGCACTTGATGGCAATAGTGCGGTTTATTCTAACAATGCCGATTCGGTACTACAGATTACCTTAAGCGGTGGTCGTATGCCTGAAACCCCACATGACCGTATGGCATTTACCATGCCTGAATTCAGCAATCTTAGCGATGCAGATGTGGCAGAAGTAGTCAATTATGTCCGTAATAGCTGGACCAACCAAGCGCCTGAAATCGATGTCGATGATGTGGTAAAAATGCGGGCTTTCCTCGCCAAAAAACCAAAAACCAGTACGGATATTGCCCCAGACTTAAGTATTGATGCGCAAACAAAAGGAGCAGAATAATGAAAAAATCTCCACTCAACTTGCCTACTATTGCTAGCGTTGTCTCTCAAAAAATCAATATAAGCAACTTAACCACTGCTATCCTTACTGCTTCAGTGCTTAGTATCGCCGCTATCAGTAGTGGTTGCTCGCAGCCCGAGCCTATCGAGCAGAATGCGCCTGAGTACGGCTTAGTCACCACTGATGATGCCAACGAAGATATCGGCACTTATGTGCTGCCGCAAGATACGGCTATCTTGGATGAACCAAATGCTGATGAGATATTTTATGGTAAACGCTTATTAAACGAAACCAAGCGCTTACTGCCAGAGCATGTGGGCGCGCAAATGAACTGTAACAGCTGCCATATTTCACAAGGTAAAATTCCACTGGGTGATCCGTACATCAATAGTTATAATTTCTATCCGCGCGTGATGCCACGATCTGGTAAGGAAGTCGATTTAACCAAACGTATTAATGGCTGCTTCCAGCGCTCAATGAATGGCAAACCGTTGAAGCCTGAATCCCCTGAAATGCTGGCAATGTTGGCTTATATGAAATGGCTGTCGCAAAACACCCCAAAAGAACAAAAAGTCGATATCCAAAATGCGGGTAAAGTGGATGAATCATTAACCCCAGACCCTGTCCGCGGCGAACAAATTTATAAAGCTCAATGTGCAACTTGTCATGGTGATAATGGCGAAGGCATCAAAGACAGTCGCGGCGATATCGTGTTCCCGCCACTATGGGGCGATGAATCCTTTAACATCGGTGCTGGTATGGCACGTACTTACAAGGCAGCAGCCTTTGTAAAATACAACATGCCGATGGGTATTCAGACCAAAGGTTTATGGGGTCACGGAAATGTGCTGAGCGATCAAGATGCCGTCGATGTGGCGCACTTCTTTACTCATCAGCCACGCCCTGACTTTGCTGGTAAGGTCAATGACTGGCCAAATGGTAAAAAACCTAAAGACGTGCGTTACTGATATATTAAGAAGATGGCATTTATGAAGACATCATTCTATGCTCGCTTGTGAGTGAGCATAGACACGATAAACCTTTAAGAAAATACATTTTTCTTAAAGGTTTTTTTGTTATCTATAGTTAATGCTTCTACAAAATTCTCGCTCGTCACTATATAGTTGCTCTATATCAAAATAGTTGCTGTATATCAAAGCCCGCTACCGCCATTTACTATGAGGTCTGTCATGCGCAAAATTCCTGTCTACTCCCACCCTGCTGCCGGTTGGCCTGCGCTGATTTCCTCTACTCGTAAGCTGATGGATTATCAGACTTTTTTGCGGGGTAGCGTAAGTGTGCTAAAAAGCAACCAACCTAAAGGCGGATTCGACTGTCCGGGCTGCGCTTGGCCAGATCATAAGTCACATAAAGCCATTGATGTCTGTGAAAACGGCATCAAAGTCATCGCTAGTGAGACCATGACTAAAAAAGCCGATGGGCAGTTTTTTGCGCGACATAGCGTTACCGAGTTACAAGGCTGGTCGGGCTATGAGCTTGAGCATAGTGGTCGTTTATCAGAGCCTGTATATTATGATGCAACGCAAGACCGTTATATAGCGATTTCATGGGAAGCGGCTTATCAGTGTATCGCTGAACAGTTAGGACAGCTTGACTCACCAGATGAGGCGCTATTTTATACCTCAGGCCGGGTGACCAACGAGCCCGCCTTTATGTATCAGCTGTTTGTGCGCTGTTTTGGCACCAACAATTTACCCGATTGCTCCAATATGTGTCACGAACCAACGTCGGTAATGCTCGGTAGACAGTTGGGTATTGGCAAAGCGACCGTGAAACTGGAAGACTTTGAGCAAGCCAAACTGATATTGATGTTTGGACAAAATCCTGCGACCAATCATCCACGCATGCTTGAAATGCTTGCTCATGCTCACGAGCAAGGCTGTCGAATCCTCTCAATCAACCCTATGCGCGAACAAGGCTTACGTAAATTTAGAAATCCGCAAAAGCCCATGCATATGGCGGCAGGTCAAAGTGATGAGATGGTCGATGAGGTCATTCAAATTCAGATCGGCGGCGATGCAGCACTCTTAACCGGTATCGCTAAGTGGCTGACTAAAAACAATAAAATCGATCAGAGCTTTATCGATGAACATACCTCAGGATATGAGGCACTCGACGCATGGCTCCGCCAACAATCATGGCCGGATGTGGAACGTGGGTCTGGTATCAGTAAAGAGGAAATCATTAATATAGCAAAACTGGTAGCGGCGAGTCCTGCGACCATTTGCACCTGGGGTATGGGCATCACTCAGCACGTCCAAGGCGATGATAATGTAGCGATGATTACCAACCTATTATTATTAATGGGGATGATTGGTATTGATGGCGCAGGCGCGTCTCCCGTTCGTGGTCATTCTAACGTACAGGGCGACCGTACCATGGGCATCCATGAGCGCCCTGCACAAAAGCTACTAGATAGCCTTGAGCGTGTGTTTGAACGTCCGATGCCGCAAGAAAATGGCTTTGATGTGGTCTCTGGTGCGAAAGCATTGATTACCGGTAAGCTAAAAGTATTTCTGAGTATGGGCGGTAATTATGCCATGGCAGCACCTGATACCAGTGCGATTCAGCAAGCTTTAACCACCACTCAGCTCAATATTTTTGTCGGTACTAAACTTAATGAAACTATGCTGTATCCGGGCGCGAACAACCTTATTCTGCCTTGCTTAGGTCGTACCGAACGTATTATTACTGCCAAAGGTGAGCAATTTGCCACTATCGAAGATTCCATGTGTCAGATTGTACCCACTCTAGGCAACCTGAAACCCGTCAGCGATACGTTGAAATCTGAAGCACAAATTGTGGCAGATATCGCCACTCATGTGCTTGGTGCTGATTCGTCCATTCCTTGGCAAGCAATGAGTGAAGACTTTGACATCGTTCGTGACTATATCGCCCAAGCGATTGACGGTTTTGAAGACTTTAATCAGCGTATTCGCGAAACCGAGCGTGGCTTTCATTTATACCATTCTGCGCGTCATCGTGTATGGAATACTGATAGTGGCAAAGCGCAATTTGAAGTACCACAATACCCTATCACCTACGTCGCAGCACAAATGGCAGAGACCTCCTTAGCCTTTCACCATGACAAAAAATCCAATGATAAGACTAATAATGCGCCAAACAATGAACAAAAAATTTGGCAATTGACCAGTGTCCGTAGCCATGACCAATTTAATACCATGATTTTCGGATTTGAAGATCGCTATCGCCAAACCAATCGCCGTGATGTGTTATTTATGCACCCAGATGAAATGACTCGTTTGGGTTGGCAAGCAGGTGACCCAGTAATGGTATCCCGCCATGCCAGCTCAAATGATTCAAATAACACAGACGTTACCGTTCAGCCACGCACGCTAGGGCCGTTAGTATTGACTGAGATGGATATCGCCGCTAACGCTGTCGCAACTTACTATCCTGAATGTAATGATTTATTTGATTTAGACACGCATGCACCAGACTCTCACATACCAGCGTATAAATCGACGACCGTTGTTTTGCAACGCGTTGAGGCAAATGCTGGTACGACCGATCATGCATAGTCAGCAACGGGCGAATCATTGAATGATGCATATATTTAAAAGAGATGATAACTTTGGCAATGACCATACGATATAACGAGGTATTATGATTGCCCAAAGTGATACTGAAACTGACGCAAAATATAGCGATAATTTTTCGGTAAAAACCCTAACAAATAAGACGTCAGAAACTATAGAGTCATCTGCAACGCCGCTTGCACGTGATCATTGGGCGCAAAAGCATCATTATCCGACAGATAAGTATAACTCTAACAACATTATTGAGACCCGTGTTGCTAAGACTAATATTGCACAGACCCCTATGCAGCAAATCAGTATCGATTGCAAATCAACTAGCTTAGCAGTGGAAGCTGCGGTTGCTATCGTTATCAATGGTATTCACTATGCGGTACTGATGGCAAGCCCTCACCAGCTAGAGTATTTAGCCGTCGGCTTTTTGTTTAGCGAAGGCTTAATTCAGCATAGTCATGAGCTGCTTGATTGGGAAGTTACCCAACTGAATGATATCGAAAATTATCAACAATTCACGCAAGATTCATTTATAAAGGAACGATTTATAAGAGATGCTACGGATGAAAGTTTTGAATCTGCAGCATTTGAACAAAGCTTATCGTCACTGCAAGATTATGACATTTATGTGGTGGAGCTAGTACTAAACCAGCGTTGTCATCAGCGTATCCAAGCGCAAAGACGCCAGCTAGCAGGGCGTACAGGTTGTGGTATGTGCGGCATCACAGGGCTAACACAAGCACTGCCTGACTTGAGCATCTATCGTCAAAACAGACAAAAGGCAGATACACCAAGTCTTGATTGTCTATTAGCAATACGCCAGCAAGTCGATGCCATGCAGCATACGCACCAACTGACCGGTGCCGTACACGCCGCTGCGACGATGTATAATCAGCGGCTATACCTATTCGAAGATGTAGGGCGCCATAATGCGCTTGATAAGCTGATCGGTTGGCAACTGCGCAATAAAGCAAAGATTAGCTGCGTCCTTATGACCTCACGCCTATCGATTGAGCTGGTACAAAAATCCATTCGTGGATGCATCCCTTGGCTAGTCGGTATGTCTGCACCTACCAGTACCGCAGTGCGTGTCGCTGAGCGTTATGGCTTAGGATTAGCAGGTTTTTTGCGTGATAACAGAGTCACTTACTATTCGAATTATTCAGACCTATAAAGTTTTATGCTCGACTTTCTCATTAAGCGCACTTATTCACAAACTCTCATTTGCAGCGCTTTAATGACAGACATATAACCCTGATTTTTAGATAATAAATTGCCTCCTTTTTATCTCAAATAAGGTTTTTTTAAAACACTATCTATTCCCTATCTCGTTTTATCAAACACACAACGAAATAATGAAGATATTATTTCGTACATTATATTCGATAGTTATGATGTTTTTTGACGAACCATTCCTAATTTTAAGCTTGATAATAGCTTAATTTGACCTCTTAATACTTTGAATAGCCATTAATTTATGGTCAAATAAGGAGAATTGAGTAGATAATTCGCATTTAGCTAAAAAATAACTTGTAATTTAAATTATATTTGCTAATATAGGCGTCCTTGATTGGCTGGGTGGCAGAGTGGTCATGCAGCGGACTGCAACTCCGTTAACGCCGGTTCGATTCCGACCTCAGCCTCCAATTATTTAGGTTAAAATTTTATTCATATTATATTAATTTTAGCTTGCTTTATTAATATAAATGCTTATAATAGCGACCACTATCTAACAAGTAGAAAGCTTACTTTTAGATAATACAAGTTTTGCCCGGGTGGTGAAATTGGTAGACACAAGGGATTTAAAATCCCTCGCTAGTAATAGCGTGCCGGTTCAAGTCCGGCTCCGGGTACCATTACATAGTCCTATACTATCTTATAGAACAGCTAAAGCCCCTGATATCAGGGGCTTTGTTGTATCTGGCGTTCTATACTGTCCTATGAATCTATCCTAATCCATGCACTTTGAGTATACTGTCAAGTATACCGAGTTTTGAGTCTACTCATAGAGATCTAGGATATGGAAAGAAAAGCGATCAGTTCAGACAGAAGCATCAGCAGCCATAAGCCTGAAGATAAGAAGTACTTCGTTGCTGTCAAAAATCATCCCAAACTATTCTTAATGGTACGTCCTACTGAGACTAAGTCATGGATGTACCGCTACTACCCTCCTTCAAATCCTAAGCAAAGTATTATATCCATTGGTATATATCCAAGTATCTCGTATGCACGTGCGTGTGAGGTTTGGCGTGAATATGAAGACCTGCTAAGCAAAGGTATTGACCCAAAATTTCATCGTGAAGAGATAAAGAAAATTATTATTAGTAAAACTAAAAACTCTTTTAATCATTTTGCTTGGGAGTACTTCGCTACTCTTGAACAAACTCAAAAAGGTAATACATTAATTCGTAAGAAAGGCCGCTTAGAACTTATATGCAAATATATTGGTGACGAGCCAATCAGCGATATCACATCTCCTAGAATGCTTGAAGTGCTGTTAGACATTCAAGCCAACTCATTAAACAAGGATGGTAAGTCCACCGACAAGGCTGAACGCTGTGCTGGCATTGCCAGTGATGTGTTTGTCTATGCTGGGGCACGAGGCTTCTGTACGAGCGATCCTGCGGCGCTCATTAAGAGCCAGTTGGCTAAGTCAAGTTACGGTCATCGTCCTGCGGTTACTAAACCGAAGGACTTGGCTAAATTACTTAAAGCTATCGAGACAATAGAAGGTGACCCAAACACCATAAATTCCCTTAGGCTATTAGCGCTTCTGTTTGTTCGTAATGGTGATTTAAGACGTATGCGCTGGGCTGATCTAGACCTAGAAGCTGGCAGGTGGCGATTAAAGCCATTGAAGGGGCAAGGCAAGGTGAACATGGTCAAAGACATGGTCGTTCCCCTACCTCATCAAGCTGTGAACATATTACGTGAGCAACATAAAATTAACGGTCATACTGACTACGTATTTTTTAGCCAGACGGCAAAAAAGCATCAGATCATATCTGATGCGACGGCGAATAAGCGTTTGAAGGATTTAGGCTATAAAGGCATACATTGTGCTCATGGCTTTAGAGCGACAGCGAAGACTATCTTACAAGAGCAGTTAAAGTATCCACTTGTGCTTGTAGAGATGGCATTGGGTCATACGACGAAAGATCCTAATGGAACCGCCTATGGTCGATTTGAATACATTGATGATCGTAGTAATATGATGCAGAAGTGGGCGGACTATTTAGATGCTTTGCGTGAAGGTAGAGATACGGCAGAATTTAGAGCAGATGCCCAAAACAAATCTGATTCTACTACCCATCTGCAAGCGTTGATTGACCAGTTGGGAGAGGACAAAGTAATGGAGCTTCTTAAGAAGGAAGCGACATAGCATTCTAGCTAATAAGCATTACTATATTCTAAGATCATAGACAGCAATATTTGTACTCATTAAGCTATGGTTATTAGAGTTACCATAATTATCGTAGAAAACGTTATCTTCTCTAACCCCAATGCTAGCTATATAAGCTTTTAATGATTCACGATTCCTTATATGCGTCTTTTCAGCATCTTTATAATCTTCTTCCTTAGTCGCTACTGTCTCCGATAGTAGCTGAGTCACATAGCCTGGTAACAGTTCTGAAGATACTACACAATTGGAAACTTCTTCAGAGCTATCTACTAAAGCTGAAAGCCTTTCTATAATTAGCCCTATGATGTCGCTATTATTCTGATCAAGATCTTCCTGTGTAAAGCAAAATAGATTATGAAAGGACATACTTTTAGAAAGTAGTTGAGTTCTTGACAGCTTGAATCCTGGCTTCTGGTTAGCGATTTTTTTTACAGTTTTAGCATGAGCTATGTAGATTCCAGGAACTTTGTGAACTCCACCTCTAAAAGACTTATGTTGTTTAAAGCCTGAATCACTATAAAACATGTACAAAGGCACTTTTCTTTTTGTTTTCGCATATCCTAGTAAAGTATCAATTTGATTCTTTGTTTTTTTGGGATAATTTATAGCTGCTATATAATTCTGATACTCTTTGCTGATTTTTTTAGCTTGGAATAACAAAGGTAAGCTCTGAGTTTTACCTACTAGCCAAATCTCCATTCTAAAGTCAGCGCCTGATGTCTTACTCTCCTGATGTTTAGTATAGTGGCTGAAATCTAAGTGCTGGAAGCACTTATTAATATCTGCCCACTTCCAAAATAAATAGTCGGTAATAGATTCTTCGCCTACGTGTCTAACATTTTCAGTAAACTCTACTACTTGCCTTTCGACCTCTTTATGTTTTTCACACATGTTCATGTTAGGCTTTCCTAGCTATCAAATTAGTAAGTTGCATTTAAAAAACCAATCATCTTAAAGATATATACTATCTTTAAAAAACCGCTTTTTCATCGAACATAATTCAAAACAACTATTCGATATAAGAGGCTGTTTAAGTTATAGTTTATTTTTAGCGTAATTATTGTGGAGAGTTACACTCCTTCACCCATCTGCTTTTCCAAGCTCTGTCTAATAAGCCCCATTACATAGGGCAAATCAGAAATATCGCTCAGCTCAATCTCAGCATCACCATTACCCCAGCGACCAAGATTGCTTACATCTCTAGCCATTCCTTTAGGATCATTTAGCTCATGAAAACGTAAGTTAATAGATAACCTCAATTTGCTTTTTAATGGCACTACATCAACAAAATTGGTTTCTGCTTTAAATGCAACGTATAGTTTTAATATATCTTCAGTAACACTAGGATCAAGAGCCATTACTTCTTTACGAAGCTGCTGAAAGAGATCATGCATTGGTGCATCTTCAGCAAGATGAATGTGATCTGCCAGCGTGTAACCTTCATGCAGTGAAGGTATATCGATATAAGCCTGTAATATACTCTCTGGTAAATGAGGTGCCACCCATACTGCAATAGCGCGATTGGCAAGTTTTCTAGCTCTCGCACTAATTGTGGTTTCATTCCATGCGCTACAGCTTCTTAGATCTTCGTTAAGTATAAGTGGACTGTTCTTAAAACCACCTGTCATATCACGCTTTTCAATAAACGGGCGGTCACTGTACTCAGAGTTATAACCAGTTAATGTTAGGTTGCCAAGCGTATGCAAATAGGTTGCATGCACTTGTTGCCAGTCAGCGCCAAGCTCTTCTTGCCACTGCTTCGAAAGCCTTTCATTCTGAGGCATGATATGCTCAATAGTATATTCATCTACTAAAACATGCTCTTTGCGCTCAAAGTTCTCAAAACGACGTAACCAATAACTACGACTTCGGAAATTGTATAAATCACGAATAATAAGTTCACGCTTAAACTCATCGTCATTTGGAAATCTTTTGTAAGAACGTAATCCGATTAAGTGAGCTTTAATACTCTCTAGATAACGATTCTTATTTAGTAGACCTCTTGCAAAAGTAGTTGTAAGACACAACGTATATTATTGAACGCTACTTACATAATAGATATGCCAAACATAGATAAGCTACTCAAACAAAGTGACGCTGGTTTTAAACGCTATACTGGCATTCCTCTGCACACGACAAAAAAATCATCCCCACCCGATTTTCATAGGTTTAGGGGTTAAAAAGCTAACTAACTGTCGAAATACAGTCTTATCATTGTTAAAGAACACCAAGTGAAGGCCCTCAATCAACACATCCAGGCCAAGCGCAAACAAACTGGCTTGAGGTCGAGCGTTTGACTTTAACTTGCGCTTTAACGGCTTATTTTTGTCTTTATAAATACCGACTTGATAAGCCCAACAAAATGCTAAGGCGTTCACTGCGACTAATTTACTGACCCGATCAAGATGGGTTAAGTGGGTATCTTCAAGATTAAAGCCACGGCCCTTTAGACAAGCAAATAAAGTCTCAATTTCCCAACGCTTAGCATAGCTTGTCATCGCATCCACTGTTTCTAGTTGATTGGTGGCCACAATCACTAAACCGTAGTCTTTATCACGCTTGGCAAATACTCGAACCAAACAACCATCGACAGTCAGTATTCGTCCATGTCGATATGTTTCTTGATGGCTAACATGGCGTAATAACTCTTTAATCTGTACCAACTTGCCATGATGATTCTTAACTTTACTGTTCTTCTTAATCCGTATGGTAAAGGGTATGTGATTATTGGTGAGCCAGTTAAACCATTTTTCGCCAACAAACTC
Organism: Psychrobacter immobilis; assembly: GCF_904846185.1. Taxonomy (GTDB): domain Bacteria; phylum Pseudomonadota; class Gammaproteobacteria; order Pseudomonadales; family Moraxellaceae; genus Psychrobacter; species Psychrobacter immobilis_B. The sequence continues at coordinate 50,731 of NZ_CAJGZQ010000010.1, forward strand.
TCTGTCCGCTACTATCATCTCAAGGTTATCTTTGCCAAATTGTTTGATAAACCGCTCAATAAGTTCACAGCGTTCAAGATGGTTTGTATTACCTCGCTTATCTAGCATTTGCCAGTATAAGGGGATGGCTATCCCTTTATATACCACCCCTAGCATAAAGATGTTGAGGTTACTTTTACCCCATTTCCAGTTGGTGCGGTCAATGGTTAAGGTGAGTTTGCCTAGCCCAAATAGTCGATATATCATTAAAGCCAGTTGATCGTAGTCTATCCTCGCTTCGGCAAAAAATCGCTGTAGTCTGCGATAGTGACTGTCGGTCTTGCCACCCTTAGGAAGGTGTCTTGCTATTTTTTTTAAGATTACTGCTTTGAGCAGTAATCAGGGCTATTATCATTAGGCTCAAACATGTGATTCTTGCCTTGTTCATACTCAGGTTTTGGGTTAAAGTTTCACTAAGTCTGTTAAAGTTTGGCATGGTCTGATTCGTCTTAAAAATTACTATTATGCCTTTGCTTTAACAGACTTTTTTGTTTTTTTGTCGTGTGCAGAGAAAAAAGACTTAAAAGCCTTTGTGCAGCTACGTAAACAGGCGCGTGAAGATGCCAATGAAACCATCAATTTTGATGAATTTGAGGATGACATTCGTAGCCTGCTTAATAAGCATATCGCAGGTATAGAAGTCAGAGAGCCTAAAGGCGCTTACCTAGTCGGCAATATGGGCAAGGACATCAAACCTGAAGCACTAAGTGATGACGAAGCGCGTAACCAAACGGACAAGATCACCAGCCGTGTCACTAAGATGATTGAAGAGGATTTGGCTGACGACCCTTATGCGCAAGAGCACTTCTCTAAGCTGCTAAAAAAAGCCATTGAGGACGCCAAAGCCATGTTTAATGCACCAGTCAAGCAGTACATGATGTTCGCAGACTTTGAGCAAGACGTTAAAGCTCGCAAAGTGCCTGATGTGCCAAACGAGTTTATCGATGAGTCAGGTAAGCATAACAAACATGCACAAGCCTATTATGGACTGTTCAAGCACTTATTTGATCCAAGTCTTCTAGAAGAAAACGGCCTAGACAAGGACACACTCGTCAGCTTCGCTTACGCTATTGATGACGTTGTCGATAAAGCGGTTGCAGTCAACTCCTTAAACCCGTCACAGATGGAAAAAGACATCAAAGTTGGGCTACTAAAGCTACTGTTTAAAGCCATCGGTACCGACAATGCCAAGAAGCTGTCTGATGAAGTGATCCGTATCACTCGCCATGGTATCTCTCGGAGTCACTAGTCATGGCAAACCGACCCAAGCATAAGACAGTGAGCAATAATGGCGTGTCTGCTACTCGTGTGTCTAACAATAGCGTGCCTAGCAATAATACGCTTACTAGATCTATGAAGGGGCAGCATTGCTTGCAGGGGCAACGCCTTATTTTGTGCCCTGCACGGAAGACAATGATTTTACTGGAGACTATCGTCAAATTCCTGAGGCGGTCTGGCAGCGGACGCAGTTGGTGTTTGTGTGTAGCCCAAACAACCCCACAGGCGCAGTGATGGGTGAAGCAGACTGGACCTTTTTGATTGAGCAGTCTGACAAGTATGGGTTTGTGCTTGCCAGTGACGAATGCTATAGCGAGCTGTATTTTGATACGCCACCGCTTGGGCTGCTGGAAGTATGCGCCAAAATTGGACGAGATGACTATAAAAATTGTCTTGTTTTTCATTCGTTGTCCAAACGCTCTAACCTGCCAGGGCTGCGCTCTGGGTTTGTTGCTGGCGATGCGGCTATTTTGCAGCCGTATTTACAATACCGCACGTACCAAAAGGCTGTGCCCTGCCACTGCATCATCAGCTGGCATCCATTGCCGCTTGGCAAGATGAAGCCCATGTAGAAGCAAACCGAGTGCTGTACCGTGAAAAGTTTGATTTATGGATGCATGAACTGGGTGACAGATTGTCGCTACGAAAGCCCGATGCGGGGTTTTATTTTTGGTTGCAAGTGCCAGACATCTATCAACAAGATGATGAGGCGTTTGTTAAAGCGCTGTATGAGCAAGTCAATATTCATGCGTTGGCAGGGCGTTATCTGTCTCGTGAGGTAGACGGCATCAACCCAGGTGCAGGTTTTGTACGCATTGCACTGGTTGCCAGCGTGGAAGAAAGCAAACAGGCAATACAACGGATTAAGACCTTACTGGATGTCCTGTAAGACCGAGTCATACTTTGTAAGTCCGAGTCATACTTTATGACAGAAACCCTTTTAAAGTATTAAAACGATAAGCATAAACTCTCCAAACACAGCCTGTAACGACTACAACCGTTAGTCGCTACAGGCTGTGTTTTTTTCTATCCCTTCTCTGACTTTTATTCTCACAAGTCGCCTCTTATCAAAATTTTTATCAAAAATTATTCAATGATGAATAATTTTTGCACAAGATTAAAACTTCAGGTTTCTATACTTCTTGTTAGGACGCATAAGCCAGCATAAAAACAACCAAAGACGGTTTGATAAAAATGCCAGCTTACAAAATAACAAGGAGTGTTTATGGGACCAGAAATCATTACGCTGATTTTTTTAGTCGCCGCCATCGTTTTATTTACCACTGAAGTCATTCCGCTTTCAGTCACTGCCATGCTGCTCAGCACCGGCTTTGCCATTACGGGTGTTTTAGAACCCACCGAAGCGTTTGCAGGGTTTGTAGACTCCAATGTGCTGCTGTTTATGGCCATGTTTATTATTGGGGCTGCCATCTTTGAAACCGGCATGGCAAAGCAAATTGGCTCGGTCGTCACTAAGTTTGCTAAAACCGAGCGGCAGCTCATCGTAGCCGTGATGCTCATCACCGGTCTCATGTCCGGCTTGCTATCCAATACAGGAACAGCCGCAGTTTTAATTCCTGTGGTCATTGGTATTGCCCAGCGCTCCGGCTTTGCTCGAGGTCGCTTGCTGTTGCCTTTGGTCATTGCGGCTGCCATGGGTGGCAACTTAAGTTTGATTGGTGCACCGGGCAACCTCATTGCTCAATCAGGATTGCAAGGCGTAGGCGGTTCATTCAGCTTTTTTGAATACGCCAAGATTGGTTTACCCATTTTGATTGTGGGCATCATCTATTTTGCTTTCTTTGGCTATAAGTTTTTACCCGATGCCAAACCCTCTAAATCTAATACCATCTTTGATGAAGAAGTCGACTACTCGACCGTACCCGCTTGGAAGCGCCATGTATCCCTAGCTGTGTTGGTACTCACCGTTGCTGCCATGGTGTTTGAAAAACAAATAGGCGTCAAATTGTACGTGAGTGCTTGGCTGGGTGCGTTACTGCTGGTGGTGTTTAAAGTCATTGATGAAGACACCGCTGTACGCTCCATTGACATGAAGACCATCTTGTTATTTGTGGGCTCTTTGTCATTGGCTGCCGCACTGCAAAAATCAGGCGCTGGTGAAACCCTTGCCGACACCATTGTCAGCATCATGGGTAGCAACCCCTCTCCCATGGTGGTCATGGCAGTCATGTTAATTCTTTCTGCTGTATTGACCAACTTCATGTCTAACACCGCAACCACGGCGCTACTTGTACCCATCAGCATACTGATTGCTCAACAAATTGGCGCTGACCCCAAAGCTGTACTCATGGCAACGGTGATTGGTGGGTCGTTTGCTTACGCAACCCCCATTGGTATGCCAGCCAATGCCATGGTTTATAACATTGGTAACTATCGCTTTAACGACTATGTCAAAGCCGGACTACCTCTCATCATCATTTCTATCATCATCACATTTATTTTACTACCCATTGTATTTCCCTTTTATCCATAGCCAATAGGCAAAACCCAAGGAGCATGATATGACAACGATAACCAAAGCAGAATCCGCTGAAAAATTGCGCGATACCATGAGTAAATTTATCTCACTGGTCAGCTATCAGCTGCCTGACGATGTGAGCAAAAAACTAAACGACCTGCGAGCCGAAGAAGAATACCCACTCGCCAAGTTGATTTATGACACCATGATAGAAAACCAAAAGCTTGCCGCAGACTTGAAGCGTCCAAGCTGCCAAGACACCGGTGTGATTCAGTTTTTTGTGAGCTGCGGGGAGAACTTTCCACTCATAGGACAGCTTGAGAAAATCTTAAAAAACTCTGTGGTAAAGTCAACCAAAGAGACACCGCTGCGCCATAACTCGATTGAAACGTTTGATGAGTACAACACAGGGCAAAACGTGGGTGACGGCACACCTTCTGTTTTTTGGGAGATTCGGGAAGACAGCGACGACTGCGAAATCTATACCTATATGGCTGGTGGCGGCTGTACCTTGCCCGGTCATGCCATGGTACTGATGCCGGGTGAAGGCTATGAAGGCGTGGTGCGTTTTGTGCTAGACAGACTCACCACCTATGGTCTGAATGCGTGCCCACCACTATTGGTAGGTATTGGTGTTGCAACCTCGGTAGAAACTGCCGCCATGCTGTCAAAAAAGGCCTTGATGCGCCCCGTAGACAGCAAAAACCCGAACGAACGAGCGGCTCAGCTAGAAGAGCTACTTGAAGAAGGCATCAACAGTCTGGGCATTGGCCCGCAAGGGTTGTCCGGCAATAAGACCGTAATGGGCGTGAATATTGAAAATGCGGCACGCCACCCGTCTACCATTGGCGTGGCAATTAATACCGGCTGCTGGTCACACCGTCGTGGCAAGATCATCTTTGATAAAGACTTAAACTTTACCATGCCCTCACATGAAGGAGCAGCGCTATGAGTAAGCACATTTTACAAACGCCGATTAAAGATGAAGACATCGTAGATTTAAAGGTTGGTGATATTGTTTATCTCACTGGCACATTGGTCACTTGCCGTGATGTGGCACACCGCCGAGTGATTGAAGAAAAAAGGCCTTTGCCTGTGGATGTGCGTAACCTTGCCATTTTGCATGCCGGTCCTATCATCCGCCAGTTGGGCGAAGATGAATACGAAATGGTATCCGTAGGCCCGACCACCAGCATGCGCATGGAGAAGTTTGAAAAAGAGTTTATTGAGCAAACCGGGGTAAAGCTGATTCTGGGTAAAGGTGGCATGGGAGCAAATACCGAAGCTGGCTGCCGAGAAAATAACGCCATCCACTTGGTGTATCCAGCTGGTAATGCGGTGCTGGCAGCGACCAAAGTCAAACGCATTGTGGATGCGCAATGGAAAGACTTGGGTATGCCTGAGACGCTATGGGTATGCGAAGTTGAAGAATTTGGCCCGCTGATTGTGTCTATAGACACCAATGGCAATAACATCTTTGAGATGAACAAAAAAACCTACAACGCCAACAAAGAAAAAGTCTACGAAGACATTATTCAGCACGTTCGCTATATTAAATAGGCTTTATAGATGTTGCCTTATTAAACCCTCAAAAAATACACCATAAAAAACGGAAGGTCATGCCTTCCGTTTTTTGTTGTGAGCACAGCCATGAGCGTCGCTGTAATAGCCATGAGTGTCAATGTACAGCTGTAAGCGTCGCAGTGATAGACATGAAACATCATTGTTGTCGATACTTCCTACGTACGATGTACCATGACAGCATGGAAGCGCTCGCTGTTTTATTTTAAGTTGATACTTGAGGGTTGCACTGCATCCCACACCTGCTGAACGCTAGGATTGGTTTCAACCACACGCTTATACAGCACGATATCTACAGTGAGCTGCAGCTGCTGTCCACCAATTTTATACAGCTGTTTGCTAATGAGTTCATTTTTTACGATTGAAAATGGCAGCCACGCAATACCCACGTCTGCCACTACCATGGCTTTTAGGGTCTCGTAGTTATCGGACTCAAACACGGAGTTCAGGTTGCCCAGTATGTCTTTTTTATTTAAAAAATTTGACACCAGTCCTTTTAGAGACAAAGATTTGTCATACGTTAGCCAGTTGGTCTTATGAATATTGGCTTTTTTACTTAGCTGTTGCAAGATGGCATCTGTATTTGCCGCTGCCGTTACTGGCACGATGATTTCCTGCCCCAATACTTTGTATTCGTATTGTTTTTTATTTAACAATAAGTCTGTCATTGGGGTTTGATAGGCGATGAGCAGGTCTGACTCTTTTGCGATAAAGCGCAAGATGGCAAACTCAGTGCCACTGGTGAGCACAGACATCTGAGTAAACCCTGTGTCTTGTGTGACTTGCCGATACCACTGTGGAAAAAAGTTGCTGCCCAGCGTTCTACCGGTGGCAATCTGAATGCTTTGTTGGCTGGTGTTGATGGTGCCTTGTAGCTGCGCCCGTACGGTAGACAATGTGGCCGTGACTTCATACGCCGCTTCTAAAAACAGCTGTCCGGCCTGTGTGGGTTTGATGGGCTGAGTACGCTCTATTAGATCTACCCCAACCCACTCTTCTAAAAGCTTGATGCGACGACCAAAGGCGGTATGCGTGATGGCCCGTTTTTCTGCGGCCTTTGACAAGCTGCCTGAGTCTATCAAAACAATGTAATCCATCAACCATTCTACGTTCATAGTCATCCTTAGTTGCTTTTAGCTGCCAGATAGCGCCAGAGTGTCGGCTCATCCACAAAAAATACCACATAATACCTTGGCTAAAAAGAATCTAGAAAAAACTTAGCTGACAGTGATTGCATGGCGCTAGTTCACGACGCGACATGACATGACATGACATAAAGAACAACAAGCAAAGCTTTTCAGCCTTTATGAAAAAAACAATAGAACATAAGTTTTGTTTTTATTATTGAAAATTTTTAACATTGTTATTTCTTCATAGTGATAACTTTATGAATTATACTAGACCTCTTGCAAAAGTCATAGTCTAAGCTCGGAATTAATGATACCAGCAAACAGCTTCATTCTAAGATCATAGCGCTGACGACGGTTGCGATATTTATGAGCCACGATTTTGAACAACTTGATTAAGCCTATTTTGTGCTCAACCACAATACGGAACTTTGCCAGATAGTGATTGGCCTGTTTGCATATCTCCAATAACTGACCACCACGAGGTTTCTTAAATGGTGTGAAGGTTTGCTTATGTAGATTTGCTATACCCTGATAACCACTGTCTGCTAGATAGTTAGTATTCTCAGGCAACCAATCAGGACAAGTATCTTTATACAGCTTAAAATCGTGGATTGACCCTTTGCAGGTTTGTACATCAAGTATCAACCCTGTTTGCCAATGAACGATAACCTGCGCTTTTAAGGTGTGTTGTTTTTTCTTACCGCTATAGTAGTCGCTTTGGTTTTTTTTGGACGCTCAATAGGGGTTTCGGTGGCATCGACAATGACGACTGACCAATTGGTATCCTCATCGACACGACTAGGCAGCTTTTTAGGCAATTCAAACTTGCCAGAGTCAATCAGGATGTCTTCTACTTTACGAATGATACGGCTAGCAGAAGACTCATGAATACCAAAGTCCATACTGATATGATAAAGCGTGCGGTATTCACGCCAATAAGTCAGGGCTAATAGTATTTGTGCTTTAAGACTGAGCACACTTGGTCTGCCTGATTTGGTCTTAGATGCTTCATGCTCTTGCATGGCCTCAAGCATGTCATAAAAGGTGGCTTTATGAATGCCAGTGTAGCGTTTAAAACCAGCGTCACTTTGTTTGAGTAGCTTATTTATGTTTGGCATGGTTCCTAAAAAGTTATGAGTGTCTTCCTATTTTAATTCCCTTTGCTACTTTTGCAAGAGGTCTAGTGCCTTATGAAAAGTTGCAAAGGTTTTATTCAAAGAGTTCGTAGGGATTGCACATACTGCACGACGAAAAACATACGACTCAATCAAACGAACTGCATTATAAAAATCTTCTTTACTAAGCTGCCCAAGATTATAGTCGTGATAGAGTTCAAGTAAGAAAGGATAAGCAACATCAACTTTCAGTTCACGCAAATCCTTAAATGCTGTTGCCAGTTGCTTATCAGCTTCTTTTCCTAACGCCATTGCACAAAAATACTTTGCAAAAGAATGAATATCAGCAACTAGCTGATCTACAGTTATACCTCGTTCTTCAAGCTTTTGAGTATGTTGCTTAAATGCCTCGTATACACCATCAATTCTAGGTATAACACCCGTTTTAACGGTGAGGTAGTGTCGCATGAAGCTATCAAAGTAATCGCCATAGCTCTCCTGTCCAAACTCGACCTCCATAGGCCGCCAATGGTCATTATAGAGATCAGCTTGATGATCCGGTTCCAACCCCATCAGCACAAAGTTTCGAATTAAATCGGCTTGGCTCAGTGCTTTGCCAGTAGAGTTCATGCTCTCAAAAATTAACTGTGGATTATCTTGATCTCTACTCAAAGCAATATCAACAATGATTACCTTGGCTAAGCCACGACAGATTTGTTCTAGGTTGCCATTCAGTTTTCCTAGCTGTGTATCAAAAAAATCGAAGTTTTCTTTGATACGTAAAGAAAAATCTTGTGGAAGCGCCTTCTGTGTAACCAAAGATAAAAAACTGTCTTTGTCAGTCTGCGTCAAAATTAGTTTATATCCACGCTCGCCGTCTTCTAGTGGATTTAGCAAATAATAGTTACGCAATTTCTTTGCCGAAAATCCTTCTACAGGTTCAGTATCGCCAAGATGCCGAGATAAAGCTTCTAAAAGAAGCATCGCTGTGGTTAATCGCTGCTGACCATCAATCACCAGTAAAGGTGATTGGCTAGAAACCTGATATAAGCCTTTCTCAATATAAACTACAGAACCAATAAAATGAGCTCCGACAGCATTGTTACTGCCTGCTCGCATAATGTCATCCCACAATTGACGGCACTGCTGCTCAGTCCAAGAGTAGGTGCGCTGATATATAGGAATAATAAATTGTGGTGACTTTTTTAAAAAGTCAAGTAGCTTGGCTTCTGTTGCTTTCATATCTGCGTATATACTCTTGTAGTCAAACTGCTAGTAAATAATCTACTTAAGATTTTATTATGAGCATAAATTTTTCCCATGAGAAAAATTTAATTTATTCTAGATTACTTTTGATATTTCAAATACTTAATGTATTAATGAGCTATAGATAATGCTTTCTTAATAATATCCTTAATCAAATCATCTTGAAATTGGGTGCTAAAGCTCACGCTAAGCCCGTCTGCTTCCATCTGATTAAATAAACGCTCAGCATGCTTAATCTTACGGTTTTCCTCTGCTCTCAGGCTATCAGATGAGCTGGTATCTTTTGTTTCAATAATTAGATTTAGTGTTTGACCTTTTTCAGTTTCAACAACATAAGCAAAATCAGGTGAGTAAGTGCCACCGCCAGCTATTGGTATTCTAATCGAATTGCGAGGGATCTTACTAAATACCGTCACATGCTTTATCTGCTCTTTAATATTCTGCTTTTCTAAAGGCGAATCATAGAAAACATCCTCAAAAAGATAAGCATCATCGGGCTTACCGTTATCATAATGAACACCTAGCTGACCTGATTTTAACTCATTTAAAGGTGAGCCAGTTGAATCCGTATAGCTGGTGGGGTGTACCTGATTAGATATGATGTTATAGCCTATCTCAAACTTCTGCATAGCATTTTGGAACAAATAGAGTTTTATCCCGTCAGCAAACTTACGGATAGTTTGAATGTTCAAATAGTCATTAATGTCGAGACCTTGTTCACCTTTGCCTTTTAGATGTTTGAGAGTAACGAACGCTTTATGTAAAGTAGGCAGTTTTATATATGTTTTTTCAGATAACTGACGTAAGAAACTGCCGTAACTCATTGTGCTGATTTTTGCGAAGTCCTCTTCATCGTCATATACACTATGATAACCAGCTTGGTTATTGTGGATATGAAGCTTCGATACCTTTGTTACGAGCCCAGTCTTACTAAAGTTATTAGCGGTAATTTCTTGCTTAAGATAGTCCATAAATAGCTTTTCATAAAAATTACCCTCATCTTCAAACTGATATTCTAAAATAGCGCGCTGGTTAATCAGCTCCCATAACTCTTTAAGCTCTTCATACTTACCTAATCTAACCTTGGTTTTAGCTTTTGTATCCTCTTTAGACGTATTCTCAATTTTGCCTTTTTTAAGTGCTGTACCAAAGGCATCAGGATAGAGGTCTTTAAGGGCTTGATAACCACCCTCCAAGAACTTCTCGTCATCATCAATTAGATTCTGATCATATAGCTGGTTACTAAGCTCTCTTTTAGAAACATCATAAAAGCCTTTAATCTGTTCAACTAAGTCGTTAGTTAATAATTCTGGTTCAACTTCTGATACGGAAGTTTCATTAATCTCTTGAGTCAACTCTGCAACAAAGTCTTTTTCCGTAAAATCAACATAATAGTTTAAGCGAAAGTCATCTGTCTTCTCTCTTGCCATATGCTCATTGACAGGCAATCGCAAGCCTCGACCAACTTCTTGTAGTTTAGAGGTCGTACTACCACTGGATCGAAGCTTACAGATTTGAAACACGTTTGGATTATCCCACCCCTCACGCAACGTCCATTTAGAGAAAATAAAGCGTCTTGGATTATCCAGTGACAATAAACTTTCTTTATCATGCAAAATTTCGTTAATCTCAGCTTCGATTTTCTCGTCGTTACCCGTGTTATCTTTTGAAAAATAGCCACCATGAGTCAGACTGACATCTTTAATAGTACGCTGTAAATACTGCTTATAGAATGGATCTGTTTCTTTAGCAAGATAGGACTTAGCTATTGCTAGTACCCAAGTCTCAAATTGTGTTTTTAAACTGCCAGCAAGCTCATTACCGTCTCTATACCCCTCGATATCATCAATAAAGAACAGCGTTAACGGTTTGATGCGCGGACTGCGAGTAAGTAGCTCTCGCTCCAGTTTAAAGTGCTCTTTGATAGCCTTTTGAATCATACTGTCTTGAAGTGACTCAAGATAAGAGTATGGGTTGATACTCTCGCCTTTTTTAAGCTCAATACCGTTGCTAAGCACCAAAGTCGTTTTATTTAATTTTTCGATATTTAAGCTATGTATCGCCGAGTGAATACTCGAAAGTGAATCATTATTCCCAAGTATATAGGGGGTCTTAGTACCATTCTCGCTAAGTTCAAACTCGGCTTCTTTGCCGTCTAATGACTTTAAAGTGAGCTTAGCGTTATCATTACCTGATAAGGTTTCAACATAGGCGGTAACTCCTTTGACTAGGTCTTGGTTAAAGGCATCAACAGCAGTTAGGTGGTAAATAAGATTTTTATATTCATTTTTGAAAGTTGCACCATATCGTAGCGTGAACTGAGCTTTTAAGTTCGATATACTTTTCCAAGTTTTACCAGTTTGTGGAAACTTATGCGGCTCGTCTATTATAACGACAGGGTTAATACCTGCTAAAGCATTGATTGCTCTATCGTACTTCTCTCCGAGCAATGCTCGATCAAATCTTTCTTCTTGAATAGTAGGTGAGTTAATCATGCCTTGATTAATCACCAAAACGTGTATTTTACTTTTGTCACCGTGACTAGCATTGACAAACTGAGTCACAGACTCAGGCATATAGGATCTTTTGCCTTTCTTACTTTTTTTGCTTTCAACCACGTAAGTGACAATTTGCTTATCATGATATTCACCTTGAAAATCATGGCGAAAGTGCTCACGCAAAGCGTCACTCTTTAGGAAGTTTACCGTACCAGCTTTAATAGAAAGAGTAGGCACGACGACGATAAACTTAAACAGCCCATAGATTTTGTTAAGCTCATACATGGTTTTGGTATAGGTATAGGTCTTACCTGTACCCGTTTCCATTGATATATCAAATATAGGGTCGTCACTGCGTTTATCTGTGCCAAATATACCGTTATCTTTTTGCACTTGCTCAATATCAGTGGCTAGCGCTATAGCTTTAAAACTGATCTTAGGGTTGATATATTGATTGATGGTATAGTCGCTTGAAGAATGAAACTCTACGTTTGCAAACGACTTTATTAACGCAATAATTGCCTTTTCTTGATGAGGTAGATTTGGTTCGAAATTAAAGCCTGCCATAGTCACTCTCGTATATGAAGTTAAAAAAGAAAATAGCTATCAAAAATTTAGTATCTAACAATAATATTGATCGTGATCTTCTTTTTGTTTTGATAGCTTTTGATGGCTTCGTTTAACTCCATCTGTATGGCGGTATCGAAGTTGTAGCCATTAACTATAACTCTATCTGGCGCAAAATCTTTATCTTCATCTAACTTGTCTAACAAGCACTTCAAGTTTTGAGTGCCAAAGTCAGAGGCGATTAGATATAGGTTCTTATTCACCAGCTCAGCGTTATAGCCCTGCAAGTCTATATCTTCAATTTGCTGTGTTAGATGGTTATTGTCATATAACATCCATGTCGTCAGCAGTGCTTGGTACTGTTCATCACTGAGCACCATGTCGTCAAATAGGCTCTCATTACTAACTTCAAAGTCATCATCTATCTTGGGACGGAAATCATTAGTGGTTTCAAATATTTTGAAGCCTAAATCCAAAAAATTGTTAGATATTTCTTCTTTAAAGATCTTAGCAGTTCTACTTAACCGTTCTTTAGTTATATCAAAGATACTTAGATATCCAGCTTTGTATGCTTCTGATTTTTGCTTTGATTTTTCATCTATTTGAACAAGAATAAACTTTAAGTTAGATGACTCTTTCGCATTCAAGTGCCAAATTGAGTGAGCAGTTGTCCCTGAACCAGCAAAGAAATCTAAAACTATATCTTCATTCGTAACTCCAAAAGCTTTCATTAATTCAGCTAGAAGTAGCTCATCTTTAGGGTTAGTAAATACTTTCCCGCCCATCAATCTACTTAGCCTCTTCGAAGAAGCACGACTATCTGTAAATCTCAAGCTAGTTAAACTTTGATTTTCTGTTTCTTTCAGGTAAGTCTTATTGTTCGGTACTTTCGTGTGATCTTCCCCAAAATGGATTCTGTCTTGCTCTATAAGCTCTAGCATTTTTGATTCAGGACAAAACCAACCTCTTGATGGCTGCTTGCAAGGTTGTTGAGTAGTAGGGTGCATTACATCATATACGTATTGACCATCATTAGGACCAGATATATCAGAGGCAAAGTAAACTCCTCTATTGTCCATCCAGTTATAGTGTTTACTCGAAAAAACTGGGCTGGACTGTGGAAATCCTTTATACCAAGCTAACGCTTCTTTATGAATCTGGTTCCAATTATCGCCATATTGTTTATGGAATTTATCAAAGGCTTTATAAATTTCATCTAAACCACCTTTTTTTTCAGTCCAGTCTCCTTCATTTGTGCCTTTACTTTTTGTAAAAATAAGAATGTACTCGTGCTGGAAAGATATATATTTTTGATCATTCTTTGATGTGTTCTTCCAGACGATCTCTCCGCAATAATTGCTCTCACCAAAAATTTCATTCATCACTGTTCTAAGAGTGAAAAACTCGTTTTCATCTATTGATATAGCAATCACACCATCTTCTTGAAGAAGTTCTCTAGCAATATACAACCTAGGATACATAAAGGTTAACCAAGCACTGTGACTATTCGAACCCTTAGCATTAAAGCTTAAAATACGCTCCGCCTCAGCCTTATCAATACCAGCTAAGCGACTTAAATCATCCACTGAAAATTTAAAGCTATCTTGGTACACAAACCCATCTGATCCCGTATTGTAAGGAGGATCAATGTATATCATTTTAATTTTTTCACGGTAGCCATTGACCAAATGCTTCAATACTTCAAGATTATCGCCTTTAATCAGTACATTACCGCTATCACTGTTCTCTGAGCTCTCGTTATGGGCTGTATCAGGCTTTAGTAGCTTTTGTGGCGGTAAGTTGGTTAACAGCCTAGCATAGGCTTTACCAAGCCAATTTAAGCTATATGATTCCTTGACCATATCTACTTCGTTGGCTTTTACGACCTCCATCATCTTTTCAGGCTGAAAGTGACCATCCTTGTCAAAACATTGAGGAAAGTGCTTTTTCAAAATAGCAATTTGTTTGCTATTTGCCGTTTCAGTTTCATCAAAGAGGGTTTCGGTAGACAGGTTGGTCATGATACTTCCTAAGGTGTAAGGTAAAAGGAGCACTTATAAAACTGCTTTGGCATTATGACAAAGTCATTCTATCCAAACAATGAGCCAAATATTTCAAACGACACATATTGTCGCATATGCTCGGCTAATGTGAATTGTTAATCAGCTAACCTGCTATTATAACTTTATAAAATTCGATAGTCATGAAATAGGAGTAGATAAGATGTTTGAGATAAAAGGGCTGGATCAACTGAACAAGACATTAAGTGAGTTGGGCAAAGTGACCGATGAGCTTGAAGGTGAATTAGGAACCATACAGTTCGATGCTGAAAGTGCTGAAAGCATTGAGTTAGCTATCGTTGAAATGGAAAATATGATTGATAAAAAGTTCGAAAATTACGCTTCAAATCCTTTGGCTATCGAAATGGCTGACGGTATCAAGGCAGAATATAGGCAAATGATTGTAGATAAAGCAAGTGAAGCAAGAATACAGGCTGATAGTGAGGAGAATGAAAATGGCCGTTGATCTATTCAAAAAAATCGATAATACCGTGTTAGATCTCCAAGCATCACAGAGCCAAACTTATGAAGGCTTGCTTGAAAAGCTAGCTCAGTTATTACGCCATGAAGACTTACAGCCTTTCAATGAAGCACTTACTCAAAATATTGATTTAGAAAAATTTCTAGAAGCGAGCTATGCCACACAGAAAGGAATGTCGGGCACTAGCAAATTACAATGGACTGGCGATGATGAACAGGACTTAGGTTTAAAGTATGCATTAATTCAAAAAATAGGTAATGATACCAGTTACGCTTTCAATTATGCATACGAGTTTTTTAGTAGCCGCGATAATAAAACAATCTCTTGTATTCACAACTTAGTTAGAGGACTAATTATTCCCTTTGTCCGAGATTATAAAGAATATGTTGCTTCGAATAGCAAAATAGAGCCTGAGCTTAAGATACATGATGCTAACACTGTAACTCAATCTAGTAGAAAAGTATTTGTTGTCCATGGGCATGACGATCACGCAAAAGAAATGATGGCGCGTTTTCTAGAAAAAAATGATTTTGAAGCTATTGTTCTTCATGAACAAGCAAGTGGTAATAAAACGATTATTGAAAAAATTGAGCATTTTGCGGATGTAGGGTTTGCAATTATATTACTGACTCCAGATGATATGGGTAAATCGAAAGATGGAGATAATTACCAACCTCGAGCACGTCAAAATGTAATTCTAGAGTTAGGTTACTTTATGGGCAAACTCGGTCGGAACAGGGTATGTGCATTTAAATCAGGTGATTTAGAAATTCCGACAGATTTTAGCGGTGTTATTTGGAACCAGTTAGATAATGCCGGTGCTTGGAAACAGGTACTATCAAAAGAGCTCAGTGAAGCAGGCTATAATTTAGATAGTAATAAGCTTTTAAAGTCCTTAGGGTAAGTATTTGATCTCGAAAATAAGCTATCTAGATCCATTTTCTGGAACGGGTAGCTTATACAGTTTGCTATAGCTGAGTACCGAAAGCTATTTAAGTCTTTGCAGTTGTTGTTCAAGCTAAGTCATGTAGAATCTCATAATGAAAAGTACAGATCATCATATAGCATACGAAAACAAAACGTCACTTTATGTCGTAGTGTAATGATTTCAATAACAGCCTCATGTGCTTTTATCCTGCAAGTAGTTTGACACACCCAAAAAGTACCCCTTCATGCTCATTCTATCAAAACTATATACATGTGCATGAGGAGCTTCCCTACAGCGGCCTACTAGCGGCTGCTTTTGATCAGGCTTGCCACTAGCTAGCTCTATCAATCCTGAGCAAATTGGACAAGTTGCAGTAAACTCTGTGACTCTCGCTACATTCAGCTTATCTTTATCCCAATACATCTCAATATCTGCATTAACGACATTAATATTTGCAAAGAACATAGGTGCTTTAACAACACGGTAATAAGGCAGTCTATATAACGGCACAAAGAAATATCGCCAGTTAAGATAAGCCACAAGAATGAATGCCACAAAAACTATGGCTTGCCAAAGCTTAAAATTTGGCAAATCGCTTAGTAATAAAATGACGAGTAACGAAAATATAGCAATAAAGATATCTAATAAAAAACTTAGCATCAGCAAAATCATTAGCAAAACGCCTCGAAAGCTTAAGATCTTTAGCTCACCTTTTTTGAAGAAAAGACGAGTGAATAAAGATGGCTTAATCTCAGAAGCCGCTTTTCGCTTATAAGTAACACTACTTAAATATTCATCATCCTCAATGTTATCAGAGTCAATGACGGCAGATCTTGCTATCTGCTCTTCATCTACTCCCTCATTTTCAATAGCTTTAATGCTCATCCATACGAGGGTTCTGTTCTTGGCACCACCCTCTGATAAAGATGAGATAACTTCTGGCAAATAGCCTATATCATTAAATGCCTGTTCACAGTCTGGTTGTGATTCAATAAACTTTACTAACTCTATATTTAATCTATCCGTTTTTATCTTATTTTTAGCGATTTCACTGCTTACAGTATTTTCATTTACGCCTCTAGCTTTGGCGTAAATAACTTGCCTTGATAGCTTCTCAGGCTCAAACTCTTCATCTGAATATTTCAGTTTATTGAGCTGTGCGTCAACTATTATTCTTAGACAATGATCATAAAAAGTATTTCTTGGAAAGTTAAGCAATTGTTTTTTGAGCTCTTCAAAGACAATTAAGTGTATGTTTTTCATATATAAATACCGATTAAACCCCTATTACATCCCCTATAGCAGTCTGTTTCAGAGGCAAAATTCTTCTCATAATTACCTCACTCCTAACCAACTAACAAGAGGATGGTAACTATGTCAATGTCAATCGCTGTTAATGAGCAAAAGCAAATCGTCAATGTTAAGCAAGTCGAGCGAGGGCTGGCTTGTATGTGTTTTTGCTTTGAATGTGGTGAGCCTGTAGTGGCTCGTAAAGGTGAGAAGAATGAGCATCATTTTGCGCATCTCAACAATAAGGAAAGCTGCACTATTCACCCTGAAAGCATCCTACACAAGTTTGCCAAGCAAGTCATTATGCAAGAGAGGTATTTAACACTGCCATCTCTACCTGATGACGAAAATAACGAGGATAAAACTTGGGAGTTTGATCAGTTAATCGAGGAACAAGCTGTTGGTTGTATTCGACCTGATATAGTCGCAACGGTTGACGGGGAAATGATGTTTATTGAGGTTGCTGTGACTTCTTTCATCGATACTGATAAAGCGGATTTTATTAAGCAATTGGGTGTTAAGACTATTGAGATTAATTTGAGAGAAATCATCACGCAAGGTATTGAATTGCCAAGTGAGGAAGCCAAAGATCATATTTTAGACTGTGTCAGTAATAAGCAGTGGATATTTCCAGCACCGAAGTCGCTCACAATACCAGTAGCCCCTACACCATTACCTGAGCCTATCTATAATTGCCAGAGCAGCACTGATGAGAATAGCAACGGAAGCTTTGATAAAGGCTATACGATCTATCGATTTACCATCAACCATGCTTGGGTAGATGTCAGAGTCTTTAATTCAGGTATGGTATCTATTAAGTGCGTGAATTTTAACCACGAAGTTATCGAGATACTAAAGCAGTGGCGTAACGAAGGCGGCGGTCAGTATAACCAAAAATATAAGTCATGGAATTACTTCAAGCCGTTTTCAGATACCGTCTTGAAACGACTGCAAGAAATGGATATGACCCCTACTGCTTAAACATGATTCTATTTGATAATACGGCGAATAAAACTATGACACTCACTACTATGCTACTAATTATAATACTGTTGATATTAGCCATGCTTGTATGGGCTATACAACGGATACAATTACAAAATAAGGCTTTGCTACAGAGTGAACGAGATGTTGCGCAAATTAGGAACGATATGGTCGAAAGAGAAGCAGGCTTTCAACAGCAATTAGCAAAAGACATTAAAGAGGCTCAAAAGCGTTCCAACAATATGCAGCGCAATGTACTAAAAGGTCAAATTGGTGAGCAGTTCACACCCTTTATCACTGATTTTCCTTACAACCCTTCGGACTGCCGATTTATGGGTGAACCGATTGACTACGTCATTTTCCAAAACTTGCACGAATGCGCTGATGGCAACGTGCCTATCGAGGACGTGCATCTCATTATTGCAGAAGTTAAAACAGGAAATGCGAGGCTAAACCAACGACAGAAAATCATCAAGCAAGCTATCCAAAATGGTCAGGTGAGCTTTAAAGAGCTTAGGATAAAATACTGTGAAGATACGGAAGATATGCGTGTTCAGGTAAGCGTATAAATCAGTAAAACTATACGTTTTGACTCTTATATAATTTGCTAGAATTTTTAATGCAGTTGGTAATAGATAAGACTAATTACTAGAAAAGTCTTTTTACTCAATCTCTAGAGACAAGATTAAAGTATTGATTTATATGGTTTTTTTATTTGAAAATAGTCTGTAAATAGTCTTTTTATTGAAAAGACTATTTTTATGGTTCTATTAGACCTAAGTATTATACTGCTGAAAATCAATCTGATGACTTGCATATTTCTAGGTTCAAAGTATAGCTTTATCTGCTTGCTATTATACTATTTTGTAGCCCAACGTTATCCTATAATCTTAGATATTTAAGACATCTTTTATCGTTGTATATTTATCTCCCTCTGACGTTTTCTTATAGAGTAAAATTTTGTTCTTTAATATATAATGCTCTTTTGATAAAAATCAATTTGTAGGACAAACAATGAAGTTAATCTCGTATGTTGCATGTTTAGCTGTATGTTCAATAGTAACTCAAGCACAAGCTGGACCAACTATTAAAGATTTTATGAAATTAGATAAAGGGGAAGCTTATTTTAATTGTGCTTACAAAGGTAAGACAGCCAGTAAAAAGTGTTTAGTTAAACACTCCTACGTTAAATCTAATATTCACCCTGTACTTAAACAAATCTATGGATCTAATGAAAATTTACCGCTTATGACCATTAAGTGGCCAGATAATGATACGAGCCGTTATGTCAGTATGGATAGCTTAGAGCTGGGAAACTTAGAAACTAAAGAACTTGGAGGATTTAGTCTCAGAACAACAGAGCAATGCCAAGAAGGCTGGTGTCTGGATCTATCTCGTGGGCTGATTATTGACAACGCATCTACTGGTAAAGAACATGTCCGTTTATGGTGAGACTGAATTTATGTCTCTAAGAATGTAGATTGATGTGCAGTATTTTTTAATAATCGACAATTAAAAACCTAAATACAATTATAATCAATAACGGCTAACAAGCTTATAGCCTACTTGTTAGCTATACGGATGAATAGATTATTTTTAAAAACAAAAAAGGAAACCATTATGAGAAACAGTCTTTTAAAAATCGCTATGGGTATTAGCTGTGCTGCTATTTTTTCAGTAAGCCATGCCGATGTTGCTACGATGAATAAGTATTATAACAATCCAAAACTTGCTCCTAAGATTAAGCGCTGTAACGGTAACCAAGATTGTAATGCTTTTTATGCTTTATCTAAGCAATGGAAGTCTATCCCAAATGGTTTTCATACACCAGGTTGCCCAGACTGTAAAGTTAAAGAGCATGCTAAAGACGGCGATGGTTATGGTTTAAATAAAGGCTATAGTCTAAAACGTGATTATTCGATTAATTTAAGTGAAGCAGGATGGAATGAATTTTATAAAGGTGGCTCAGCTAGCAAAGCTGACGAAAGAATTTTTGGCGAAGGTTTAGCTGTACTCATTTATTTGGATTATAAAAAATAGGTTTAAATAACGCATTAAGTAATATTATATATTTGCTTGATATATAAAAGCATCTATGAATGCGAGAGAATCAATCCTACCATTATAAATAGCTTCCGACTTTATCAGAGGCTAGTTATATATAAATATCAAAAATGAACTTGATTCTGATATCTGAAAGACATATCGGAAAAGGATTATAATAATGAAAAGTGTTTTTTTAGGCTGTACTGTTGCTCTTGCGTTTTTAGTTGGCTGTGAGTCTAACGCAGGTAATAATTCAAGTGACAAAATACTATCCGAGGAAGCAGTAGACTCGGTATCCTCTCAGGAAGTAACAGAAACAGTAAGCAAACTTCAGTATAATTCAGATGGCATCATTATTTGCGAAGAAAACACTGACGGAGTTTGCACTGATGATGTACTCCAAGATCTACGTGCTACACAATTACGTGAACAACACGATGCTGGTACTGAATCCCTATCAGAAGTAAGTGAGATTACTACTGATAGATCGGGTGATGAGGCTTTCCGTAATAATGCTACAAGAGTTGACTACAAAGAAATAACAGGGCCCCTAACACCTGCTCAAGCGGCACACATCGATTATCTAGTTGACAATGATCTTGAAACCTCGCAAGAAATGATAGACTTACTCAATGATTTTACACTCGATGGTAGTGAAGAGGGTTCTTTACGTAAATTCATTAAAGAACGTTCACGTTTTAAAGATGGTTATAATGCATCGGAAGACTGTCGTAACCCAGACTTAACAGAAACGGAATATGCTAACGCTTGTACTTAATGACTGGTAGATGGACAACAACCCTAAACAAAAAAATAAGCCACTGTTAGTGGCTTATTTTTTACCACTGCCTATCAGCAAAACCTATCAGCTATTTTTGTATTAATCCATTCTGCGATCTCACTCGCTACCCACACTACCCTTACCTGTGTCAGTTGTACCTTCTTAGGGAATGTTGGGTCATAACGATCAGAATTTTCATTAACCATCTCATAAATCGTAGAACGACTAAGACCAGTATAGCTACCAACATCTTTAATACTCAATAGCTGTGGTATGTGATTACATTGCTCGATTCCTGGCTGTGCTGCGTTTAAATCTTTCATGATTTGCTCCTTATAAGTGAATGAGAGCGTTTCCTCTCATACAGTTACCGAGTCCTATATTTTTTTACAGCATCCCATTGCGTCCAACGGTTTGCCTTAATTGAAGCAATAAAAAAGGAGCTGATTATTCAGCTCCTTTTTATGCCATATACTTGGCTTGATGATTTTAGCTTAATGCTGTTGCATTTTAGATCATCCCTTTTATATTAGAATCAATATCCTTCCTAGTAACTCTAGAAAGAGCATTAGACTCCTTATCTGTTAGATTCATCTATTGTCCTTATATAATAATTTAGGTAGTAACAATACTATCCTCATACGCTTTAATAATAAACTTCTTGAAACAACATCGTAAACATTGAATACTATCCTCTCATTCAATCTTTAGAGGCAAAATAGTATGCGTAACTTTAGTGACGACTTAGACGATGATGACGACAACGACGACGGGCTTACTGACTATGAAAAGCAAATTAAAAACAATATAGCTCAAGCAAAAGCTAATCAGGGTAGATTTGATGGGGATGATTCAGTGGAGGATATGCCTGACACTGCAGTTAGTAACAGTGATGGCACCAGCAGGGATTAATAATAGAGTCTTGTTCCATACTCGTTAGATTTTACAATCTATAATTTATCAAATATATGTACTATCCTCAGTAAATATTCTGGAAAAGCTATCATCATATTAAAAAACGAGTTAAGCAGTTAAAGCCAGCCGTTTTACGGCTGGTATGTTTTTAAAAACCTTTATCTGAAGCAACTTATTTTCAGTAGCACCTTACTGGCCTCCTCTAACTCTTTTCAATTTCATTCAAACTATTTAGAGCTTTTCTAAGCCTTTTGTTTGTGTAACCTTTAGCCCGTTTATAAACATACTCTTCAATGAGATATAAAATAACTCGATCTTTGAAGAAACGCATGCTAATAGAACTTTGTTCATCTATATCTGATGGCGTACTCTTAGCTGAATCAGATAGAATCGTACGCAGGCTTTCAATTTGAAGATAGAGGGCATTAAATTCATAGTCTTCTAAAGCATCGACCAGTGAACCAACATATTCTACAACCATGAACTCGTAAACCTTGCCGCAAAATCCTTGTGTTTGGAACTTATAGCAAATATCGTCCCATACATTTTCAAGAGGTTTTGTTGTTACTGTAGATTCACTAGATCTCTGTAAATAACGTTGAGTTTGATTGGTAATTCTTTTAGATATTTTCTTAGACAGTTGTACTGAAATACTTAATGCCATTATCTTTTCTAAATCCATTTTAGCTACCCTTACTTTAAACAATAATAATCTGTTTTTAATATGCCGTTATGAAGAACATGCACATTGTAAGACGTAACCTAGGTATTAAGCCACTAAAAATAAACCGACAAGAAATAAAACAAGCGACCTAAAATCGCTTGTTTCAGACTAACTAATTTATGCCGCAAATCTGAATTGATTGCTTTAGCTCACCGCCGTCACGCTTTGCCGTAGCCCTTGCTCTATGCTAGTCACGTTATGAGTGGCTAACCCGTTCTGATAATTCCCCTGCTGACTATTGCTAACGTCATCTGTCTCCATGGGATAAAACTCTTCAGCCACGTCTAACAAACCATCATTATCAATTTCAAAGGATGAATTGACGTAACCCTGTTTCGCAGCCTGTTCTAATGCTGCTTGATCAAAGCCGTGTTCGCTAAGCTCCGCATCAATTGTCTGCGCATCTTGCACTGCTTGCTTTAGTGTCACCCCATCACGTAGCGTTAAATCAACAAAGTAAATCGGCGTTCGGTAGCTTTGCGTCGTGCTTTTACCTCTTAGCGTTAATTGCAGGGGCAAACACGACAGCTTATTCCCTGACACCGCAGCAAAGTAGCTCAGCCGTGCGGCAAGCGTGCGAATACTGTTAAAGCCTGTGGTGCGAAAGATAAACGTGCCTAACTCGTCGTCTTCACTCAGATTTGCGTAAAGTCTGCCATACGGCTTACAGGCTCCACCTTGCGCCAATGGACAGCGATCAGGTGATGGACATGGCAGTTGCTCAACGCCATTACTGGTTCGACGCTGACATTGCTCACCGTCACCCACGCATAGCGGGCGTCCAGTTTGACGATCAAATAAGGTATATTCGGCTCGCAAATTAAGCTCAGGGTCGTTAAATAGCATACGCACGGGTATTTGTCTCAGCTTGCCGTCATTATTTGCGCGTAGCTTTTCATCTAGTGGATGATTGATCCAGCCATCCTTATTTTGAACTTGGCTGGTAATGGTAAATTGATCGTCTTTAGCAGGTAGACGTTTGCCGTCCTTTTGAACGACACGTCCAATGCTGATACGACCTAATACTGGTGGGGTTATGGTTAGACCTTTAATCATGGTGATAGTCCTTATGTATTTAATAAAATGTGTTTAGCCATAAAAAAGCCCACCGATTAGGGTGGGCATTTATGCGCTTGTTTTGGTTTGTCTATGTGTTGATTGAATAAATAGCGGCTTAGTCGTTTAAGATGACGAAGCGGCGACTACCTTGCTTGGTTTTACTAAATTTAGCCAACAGCTCAGGATGCGCTTTGATAACGGCCTTACTGTCCAAACTGATACTATCTTTGGAGCGTTTCCAAGAAATAGCGCCTTTTTCAAACACAGCGACCTCATTATCTGCAATCAGTGTTTGCAGCTGGTGCTTTACCTGATCATGACGCTGCTCTAGCTCTTGCATGTAATCACGATAACTCAGCAGTTGCTCAAATAACTTATTGGCACCATCATCATCTCGCAAATCAACCTTGCTTGAGGGCTTAGGCGTTGGATAAAGCAGCTTTAAGGCTTTGGCAGCTGACTCGCTATGATCAGGGGTTGGTGGGGTGTCCGTTTCTACGTAGTGCCAGAACAGACGCTCATGCTTCATGATGGACTCAATCAAGCGCTCATCACGCTCAACCTTATAAATCTTAGCCTCATGTCCACAAAGTAGCACACAGATGTGCGCAGCAGTTTTACCAGTGACCGCCAGCTGATGCTGAACTTGGCACGTCACATACAAGGGCACACCATGCTTCCAGAGCTTGGCACCATGTTCACCAGCGGTTTTGCACTCTAAAATCTGTACCTCACCACTACCAGTAATGGCATAGTCTAAATTAGCCAGCATAAAGTAATTGTCAGGATCAGGATGCTGCAAGATGGCATTGACGCGGCGTACCTTATTGCCGGTATGTTCTTGGTAATATTTAGCGACCATCGCCTCAAGCGTATTGCCCCAGTATAAAGGTGAATAGCCCTCTACGCTTTCATCAATGCTTGATTCCATGCGTCCGGTCTTAATCATCCATAGCTCAAGCATGGATAGATACGGATGGATACCACAAGCAGCCGCAGCATCACTACTGCCAATACCTTGTCTGCGAAATTGTAGCCAGTCCTCACGGCTTAAGTCTTTAGTATTAACCAAACGCCTAGCAGTCGTTGAAGTATTAGATTGGGCAGGTTTATCAGCAGTATCATTTTGCTTGGTTTTCACTAACGCTGGTTTAAGCCTAATGGTTGCACGTTTGGCTGGTCTTGGCTGAGTCGTGCTGTTTAGTGCGATCATGTTCATAACGAACTCCTTCGATAAATTGATTATTGGTATTAAATGAAATAAGCGGCATAAAAAACCACGCTCGAAGGCGTGGTTGATTATATTGTTAGATTTTAAATGTGGCGGGTTAAGCCAGCATCAGTAGCGATTCCTCTAAACCCTTTTGTTTAAGCTTAGCGCCAGAGCCAAACCAAGCACCGTCTAATCGATGGTCTCTCGACATTGCTCTGCGTTCGTGATCGACGTATTCAGTAATACTACATAGCAGACCGTAAGCAGTGTCCTTGGCAGCATCAAGATCGGCTCCGCGACCTTGACCGTTAAACATGTTCATGACCTGATTCATCGCCTTGGCATTGGGCACGGCGTCTTTCTCTTTCTTAGCACTGTTAAACAGAATGATGTCATTGTCCTGATCATTAAATACACGGCTAAGATAGTTGGCTGCTTCTGCTTGGGTCACACGGCGCTCTGATAACTGCTTCATCTCATAGCTATGCTCATCCCATTGTTTCACCGACACGCCCAATTGCTGCTTAACCTTATCGGCATCAAAGGAGGTGGAGTGCGGTACTTTTACTACACCTCCTGAACCGTCCGCTAAGCTAATTGCTAGCGTGTTATTGCAGACCACACGGATGGAGGTAAACTGTGCTGTGGTCGCCAGAGTGCCGTCACAAGCGGTTGCCAGAAGCAAGTAGCCATTACTGACATCTTTCCCCTTAAGCGTTGCTGACTGGCCTGTACGAGCCAATGCCCATAGCTTACGCCCTCCTTTAAGTACGCCAGCCGTTTCTAGCTCAAAGTCAGATTGCTCAGTAAGATCACGATAGAACTCTAAAATCTCACGCGGCTGTACTTCTTGATAGCGTTGGCTGACCACCGATAGCGGCTCGAAGTTATCGGAGCGGTACAACACCTTTTGCTCTGCAAAGGGCAAGATCAGGTTATGTCCTTTATCGTTATTTGCCATGTAGCTAACGTCTGAGGATTCAATACGCCAATCCATACCCGCTTGCTTTGCCCAGATCTCGATAGGCTGCTTTGGAGCAAGCTCATTACCTAAGCAATGCCAAGGGGTTTCGCCAACGTATGCCATTGATTCGATTAAATGTGCCATGATCATTGTCCTTTTAGATTTGATTAGAATTATGGGTTATATAGATAGGTTAAATACTGAAAGTTTTTGAGCAGGTATTGCAGGTATAACTGGGCTTTGCTGCTAAAACGAGTAAGGGTGGCTGTTGTAGCTTGTCTTTAGCCAAGCTAATCGCAGAAGCCAGTGCAGTACCTACCACTACACCGATTGCTGAATTGATTTTGTAGTACCTACAGATGCTTACACCAAGACCTGATAGGGCAGATTGTGAACACAGTTGCTCGAAGAGATTAAAGGGACTGTCAGTATCGGCAGTGCTTCTGACGTTCGCTGAATGACAGTGTGGGCAGATCGGTCTCATAAATTGCTCCTTTTTCGATTGCGCATAAAAAAGGCCTGCGATTAAGCAGACCTTTAATTAGGATGGATTGGGGTTAAACAGTCAGGAGAGCGATGCTTCCTGACTGATCTCATAGGAATACTATATATCTAAGATTACTTTGATATAGCCAATCTATTTAAAATTAGTTTTATTAAACTAAATTTAAGAAAAACCTATAACAACATTACTTTTCTCAATAAATATTTTTCTGGCGAACACAATATTTATTTTTTTAAAATTATGGGTTATATCACTTGATGTATCACTAAAATCAAGAGTAAGCTAGAACTGTAAAAACTATGTAGTTTGTTTTTTTATGCTTTTGCCAAAGGTACGCATACCAGGTAGCTTTACTTTAAGACGTTGGTAACTATCATCTGATTTAAATGGTCTGGTTAAATATAATGCTGCGTTGACGGCATTCTCAACTTCCTGAATATTACTCCGATGAATCATGCCTATACCAAGCGTATTTTTATATTCAAACCGCTTTTTATAATTAGGAGTGTGTAAATTAAAGAAATATCCTAACCCTTCTGTAATATCTTGCCATTTCTCCCCCACTTTCATAGCCAAATACGTATCGCTATAACGCTCTGAGCCATCATAAACGAGTAATAGATGACAGTGAAAACTACCGTTTTCCTCTCCTTGTTCTAAGGACCAAGCATTTAAAAGCAAGTCTCCAAAACAAGTTTGTTTATTACCTATGAAATCCCGCAGTTTCTGCATGTGAGCATCGAAATCGTAAATAGTAATATGGTCACTAACTTCCTGAAAATACTTTAAGTCAACACGTACAAAAAGCAGTCTAGATCTTTTAATAAATAGTTTTCTTATACTGTTTTCAAGCTTATTGGAATTACTTATTCCTTGTGAGTACCACTTATTATAGTCATAATTAATATGGCTTTTATAAGATAACAGCAACCGAATAAAACTCTCAGTCAAACTATTATTCCATGAAACGTTGAATGGGTAGGAATCACCAACAATAGCATTGGTAGCACTTATAAATGCATTGATTGGTTGTGAGTACGCTAATTCATCATCTAAAATTGTCATAAATGGATAATACAGCCTATTCAATTCACTTTTAACATTCTTAAGCGAAATGCATTGATATATTATATTTCTAACGAGAATATCAACATCTGATATTATTTTGGAGTTATTGACCGAGTTATACATCGTGATTATCATCCTTATGAATTTGTATTCATAAGTTAATAAGACTTAGTAATTTTATAATTATAATTACTGAGAGCTACTCTCTCAGTTTAGAAAAACATATCTAGTGTGTGTGTTAATAATATATATACCCGATCTGTAACATGGTATTAAAGTAGACTATATCCTAAGCAGAGCTGAGTATTTAGCTAAATCCAATCCTAAGCTACCCTTTAGTATAAGGAAGTGGTTCGAATGGAGTTAGAGTCATAATGAAGGTAATTTGGCATAGAAATCCCCGTACAGTATCCATAACCTCAAGGTATAGCGATCATATCCTCTGACAATATTCTGACCAAAAATACAGTATATGATGACCATTTTTTGCGATATAATAGAGCTTGTTTATTGATTTTGACTACGCAGAACTAGGTAGATTTCGATCCTTATATATAGTCGGTTCAATATAGTTTAGATACAAGGAAGGCAAGCGAAAGTACTACCAATAGTAGACTAAGCGAGCCTGACACCGTATCTGATTTATATAAGATTGACTATACTCTAATCATGGATGTAATTTTTATTATGGAAGAACCTAAATTAAATAAAATTATCTCTAATAAAGAATACATAACAAGCAAAGTAAATCAACTAACGGCTCATGAATCATACTGGTGTTTATATTACTTAAATCAAATAAATCCGGTAGAAAAAGTTTTTCTAGTAAAGGATGATAGGAATTGCAAGAAAAAACTAATTACTGTTTTAGAGATAAGAAATTTCTCACCTACTAGAGTCGATAATTTGCTAGCTGAGATGTCTGCTATTATAATTCCACAGAGTCATATTAGCTGGCTTCATGGAAAAGATAGAGCAACATTATGGTTTATAATGGCATTAAGATCGTCTGATTATAGAATAAAATATATAACTACTCGTGAAGAGATAATGACAGCCAATCACGATATCATCTATTCAAAAAATATTTACTATCTCTCTAGAAAAATAATAAACCCTAAAGATTACCAATTAGAGTATACAGTTCATAAAAAAATAGCTGTGCTGAATACACTTAGAGATATGTTTATTCTAAGTAAAATTAGAGATAATGAACTTGAATGGTTAGATAGAAAAGATAGGAAACAAATTGATTGGGCGTATGAATATATGCTGAATAAGAGAAGTAAAGACAACACTTTAAATACTTATCTTGGTGCAAGTGATTATATTTATTTTGATATTGATGAAACCGCTAGTCGATACAATCATATCTTAGCTTCGTTTGATTACATGGCTTTTATTTTCCTTAACTCTACTACTATCTCTAGCCCCGTACCCTTAAATCACTATACCTTTGAAACAAGAACTAAATTTATAAGAACCATGAAAAATACATGGCAAAAACAAAAATCAAGATTAAAGACTCTAAAGGATATCGATTCTAATACTAAGCTCAATAAACCCACTACAAAAACTTCAAAAATAGCATATATCAATAAACATACATTAAAAGAACAATCATTTAAAGCTATCTCTACAGTTTATAATAAAAAAAATAACAATTGGCTTAGATACTATAAGAAACCTCATATTAGTCAGTTTGAAACTGAGCAAACTTTACAAGTACAAAACAATACTCCTGAGCATCTACTAGTCGATTGTGAGGGCAATGATATAATAAATGTAAACGTTCAGGTTAAGGCGTTAGACTTACCACCAGATATTGAAGACTCTGTTTGCACTGACAATGCCGAGCCAATCGTAAATGCTCAACAGAACCAATCTGATGATAAAACTGTGAGTTTGGATAACGTTGACGATACTGCTACTGAAAACTCAATTGGTGAGGAAATTAATCGTCATGAAGTTATGATTGCAACTACAAATATCTCCACAATGAAAGGTAATGATCTACTAACGAAACTACAGGCTACTGAAAGTAATCTAGCTTCAGATGAGAATCTTCACAACATTGATGATAAAATAGCTGATGGCGATCCTTTTTCGATAAACGCCAAGCTGATAAAGCAAAAGGTTGGAAGAGCATAAAAAAACCAATTAGTAACTCAGTAGTGATTGAAGCCATCAATTCTCTGTTACGAAATTACCATAAAACTGAAAAACGAATCTTAAGTATACTGACAAGTGTACTAAAATACATCTTTAAATATTTATCTATATATATCAAATGCTTAACCACGAATTACCGTTCCGGCTCCGGGTACCATTATATTAAAAGGCTTCCAAGCAATTGGAAGCCTTTTTCTTATTGTGCATTTTCTCTTATTAAACTAAATTTTTTCCACTATTTAGACAATTTACTAGTAATGAACTGCTAGCTTTACTGTTAAACGTCCTTCTCACGTTTAGGGTAATAAGCTATATCAATTGTATATAATCAATAGTTAGCCACATCCTATTATCCCATTCTGAAAAGGCAAACCTTGTGTCGTAATAAAAAATAGATAGAACGATCCTAACATGATAAAAAAAGCAGCCACTTTCATAGTACTTAACGGCCTATTGGTGACACTAGCCAACCAAAGCATTAATTTGGAATCCGTGAGCATAAATAAACACAGTGCCTGCATAAAGATAGTCTTTAATAACTGCTCATAGATAGTGGCTCCACAGGTTTTTTCAACAAATAGCAGAATCGATATATCGACGATGACTATAGTAAAAAAGGCATGTTTAACAGAGCTATTTAAATACGCATCTCCATTTTGTCGTTGGTAAACTTTGGGTCGCCTGGCTCTTTTCCTTTTTATATAACTTGTGGTAGGTTGAATAGTCATCGGATTGGTCGCGTTAAAATACCAAACGGTTTCCCACCTTCCTTTAGTCATGTCTGGCATGATGTCTTCTGCTTGAAAATGTTGCAACTCCTGACTGGCAGGTGACCACCAATATCCTGTCTGCGGACAAGGCTGATTTGCCTCACAACGTGAAGATTCCAGTACTACACTACTGCCACCACCGCTATCTGCGATACGTTCAACAAGCATCCAAGTAACAGGAGCTCTACCGACAGAGTGTGTCGTATCAGGATCATAACCGACATTAGCTTCATTCGCTAACATGCCATCTAATAGCACTTGAGCACTGGCATCTGCTCGATTTGGTACATAAATACCTGCGACAGGAACGACTTCATCTACCTCAACGCTATATTGTTGGTTTAGGCTGTAGATAGGCCATGATTCAGGCGCATTAAGTGCTCCTTTTGATTCAATGCTGTGATTTTCTATTAAACTATATAGATACCACCCAAAGTAACTGGTTATTTTCATATTAGAAGCACGTAAGCTTGCCTCTCTCCGCCATTTCTCATAATCCAGTTGTTGCTGCTTTGGCATCCAGTCGAAATCATAATCCGTACTGATAGCGCGAAAATCACTTTGTACATTACCGCCATATCTTATTGCCACTAGATCCCCTTTTAAAAGCTCTTGATAGCCAACATTGAGACTATCTAAAGTATCACGTAAATTCGGTAATACCCGCTCACCCCAAACGATATCAGGTTGTTGGTTTAAGGGGCGCGTACGGTAATCAAAGGGTAAATCGTTGACGAATAGCTCCAATGCATATTCAGCAGCTTCTAGCATATTCGCAAAGGCATCACGCATCTCTTTAAAGTAAACGGGTGAGCTGTAGCGTTCTAATAAGTAAATCTCTTGCGGTCTGATGATGTAGTTGTTCATTTTTAGCGGTTCTCGTACTGTTTAATTGATGTTGGCTGATAAATTTTTCTCTAAGCAATCACTAGCATCACATACAATATAGAGCCAATAAACCATGTCGCATTCACAGCAATACCTGAATACCATTTCAGCTTTACTGCTTGGTTTTGGTTTGCAAAGGCGGCTTGGCGCTCTGCGGTGACAGGCAGAATGTTATACGGATTGTTTTGACCATCCCACATGAGCCGTCGCTGCACTTCAGGGTGCAAGGCAGGATTGGCGCTTGATTGATAGATATTGCCCTCGGCAAGGTCTAAGTAGCTAACCGTACAGCACCTAATCCAGTCAACAGGACGAAACTCATGAGTAGGATTCTTATAATAAAACTCTTTGGAGGTTTGAGCGATATCAGCACAAGCAAATAATGACTGACTCATGTCCGTTGGGCACGCTTGGGCGTGCTCTGTGTTTAAAGGTAGTTCCTCTGCGGGACGCTCCATATAAGTGCGAATGAATGCCCATTGATCGTAGGGGTTGAGTCGCATGTCATCAAATTTAATTGAATGAATCATTTCATCTGTTGTTTTATCAATAATATGCAAGTTAAGAGACTCAAGATTCGTACCTTCATTACCTCTGACAGAGGCAATAATATCTTTATAATTAAGAAGATGGAAAACAGGTTCTTGCTTTCGATTGTGCTCGTAGTAGGCAATTTGTTGGGTTTTTTTTAGTAATAAGACTTTATTGTATCGAGATTTTTTAATAACCAGCTGCTTAAGTGTTAGGAAAGGGGCAGTAAAAAAAGTAATGAAAATGAAAATAAGACATATAGTTGCGTAGAAATAATAAATTGGTACTCCTTCTTCTATTATTGCATTGAACATAGCATATATTAAAAAGAAGAACTGACCAAACAACCATAATGATCCATAAGAAGCTAAAAGCCATACATTTTGAATAGAGTTAATCACTGGATGAAACAGTAAATAATCTGGGTTGACCTCATGGATAATATTACTTAATCTATCCACACTATTTTGCTTTTCTTTAAAATCAGGTATTTTACCTTCGTAAGGACGACTGATTATTTTGAATACTGGGGGCTTAGGTGGTAGAGGTATCATCATAATATAATTCAACTTAGCTACATGCTAATTTTTGCTAGCTATTATAAGCCACCACCGCCCATACAAATAAACCAACGTTAATGAGTATGATACACACCCATCTGACATTAACTTCCCAATTTCTACCGTCAAAAGCTAATTTGGCTTCATCAGTTATAAGCTGAATGGGGTATGGGTTGTTTTGACCGTTCCATGTCAAAAGCTTTTGCACGTCAGGATGTAAGATAGCTCGCTTGGTACATTGGTAATGATTAGCCTGAAATAGATTACCTAAAGCTATTATTGGGCCTATTATAAAGACCATGATCTGACCACCGCCAGAATGATCACTCGGCAGTATACCGTTTTTGCGAAAGACAATATCAGCGCAGGCAAACAATGATTTACTGGTGTCAGCTGGATAAGCTTGGCAGATTTCGTTGTCTATTGGCAGATCATCCGCTGGGCTTTCCATATAAGTGCGAATAAATGCCCATTGCACTCGCGGGTTGACTCGATAATCCTCAAGCTTTAAATGATGGGTAATGTCCCCTGTCTCAGGATCAGCGACGTAGAGATTGAGTGGTGTGTACGCTTGATTATATTTATCCAGATGCAAGTCTGGATGCACATCTTTATAGTCGACTATCTTAAGCGCATAAGGCTGTCTAAAATTCCATAATGGACGGTAATAATAAGCTATTTTCTGTTCTTTTTTTAAAAAGTAGTACTGGGTACGAATGAAGCGCTTTCTGATGAGTTGATAGAGAAATAAAATTAGTGGCGTACCAAATACAACAATCCATAAGAAGCTGAATACTATATCAAAAATACTAAATTCACCATCTATAAAGACAACCTCTCCAATATCTTGAAGAAAATAATTACCTAACCAAAATGAAGAAAAATAAACCCAGCCAACAGCAAAATAAAACACCCAGAAGTATGCGGGTAGGAAGGTTAAGTAATCAGGATTAACATCATGAATTTCTTTGTTAAGATGTTCAATCTCTTCAGTGCTCTTTAATAAGCTTTTGTCTATACTGGCGGTATAAGGACGGTCAATAGGATTGTGAAGCTTACTAAGGTGGGTAGCGAAATCATCGCGTAGTTGCATGTTATTATCCCTAATTACTTTTATCTAAGCAATCACATACAGTAATAAAAAGGTAGCCAATGATTTATTAAGACAACCACCCCAAACCAATCACATACCAGAGTTTATCGACCATGCTCGGATAGTCACCATGTGGTCTTGCCGCGCCTATCATGTCTATAATAAATGCACCGATAAACAGCATGATAATATTAGCAATAATAACACCTACACTGTAAACAATGGTCTTCCAAATAGGCTGGTTATTCTGTTCAAGGTTGCCCTCTGGTAGATGTTTGTTCAAATCATAAGGGTCATTAGGATCAATCTGACATTCCGCTTCAATAGCTTTGCTAAACTGATGGCGGTAGCTGGTCAGCATTGAGATCACACGGCCAACATAACGCAGAGCTAATAAAGGTAGAATAACTATTGTCACTGGGTAAAACCTAAAAGTTCGTTCAGGGTACTCCATGTTTTCGTGAGAGTAATGTACTACGTTCAATATCAAACGCTTAAATGACATCAGCGGGGTTTCACGTTTCTTATGTATGGGATAGATGTAACGTATGGCCTCTTTGACTTCTTTTAGTTGCTGATCGTCACCTTCCATATAACGACGGATAAACTCAAAATAACTGATTAAACTTTTATCAAAGACATTGTTTTGAAAGGCAAGTGCAAACATACCCGTAATGGTTTCGCCGTTTTTATCAAAGGTCACGGCTCTGATGTCTCTATCTTCATTGATATAGGCAATAAAAAAAGTTAAGTCATCCCAGTTATATACTTCTACTTTACGATTGTATTGACGGACATAGACCTTACGGGTTTTACGGTTGAAGCGGATAGGAGAATGCCGTGTGGTAAATAACTCGGTTGAGAGCACATTGATTAATGGAACAAAGAATAAGGTCATAGAAAAAGCGAGAATAAGACCAATACTGAGAGATACAATATCAAAATCTGTTGTGGATTTTACAATCAGATATAGGATACCATTGCTCACAGACACTCCAACAAATCCTAAAGACAGCCCCCATCCTACGGCATCGCCGCGACGTCTTTCATTACGCCCTGTGGTTTCAAGATAAGTCGAGTTAAACTGTACCACCGTTTGTTGAGGGTGCAATGGCACATCATAGGTTTTATATTTATCCAAAGGCACTGTCTCATGGATGCCTTTGACGTCTGCAAGCTTCTGCCCAACCGCTTGATATCACGGTGTCAAAAATGGCGGTTTCTTGGTTAATCGAAACCGCCCTTCCATGTCTACAAGATATGCACTCATTTTTAGTTGTCCTTAATGTCGTGGCAGTTTGAGCAGACTCTTATCAAGTACAAACCTCATTCCTGATCATTAATTGTGCTAAGCATCTTAAAAAGATTATGAGTGGCGTTAGCTTTTAAATTATTGTAATTCACAAGAACCAATTCATCCAAGTCCTCTGTCGTTGGCTCACTATCTACATTTATCAAACCTTGTATGCCAACATTAACTGACACATCGCTATGCTCTGATACAAACTGTATAAGTTGCTGTCTAAGCTGTTCTTGACGCTCGTTTCTGGTGATAATAAGTAGCTCACCACCTGAAACTTCTAATATAAGCTCATCACCTTCAACTCTTAAATCGCCAAAGTATCGATCTGTCCCTCCTTCATACTCACTGATCGGAATGTCATCAGGATTGGTTGCAAAGTTTTCAAAATATAGCTTGTTCTGCTCTTCTTCAAGCGCTTCGAGATACTCTAATCTCAACTCTTCTGCGGTCTTGGACGTATTATCAGCATAAGAAGTGTCAGCTGCCATAGCAAGTTGCGACTGACTAACTCCTATCGTAAATAGTAGGGACACACACAGCCACATTTTAAATAAGGTCTTTGGAATTGAATGATTTACCATATGTAAAACTCATTTATTATAAGTTGATTGATAAAATATTGATTAACTTAATCGTCTAACTGATTGGTCTCGTTGAAATACCAGATAGTTTGCCATTCAAGTCGCTTCATCTTTGGCATGATGTCGCCTGCTTTGAAGTGTTTGACATCTTTACTTGATGGTGACCACCAGTAGCCTGTGAATGGACAAGGTTTACCCGACTCACAACGTAAACGTTTTGGCTCGACATTATGGTTACCGCCGCCAGTATCCGCGATACGCTCAACCAACATCCAAGTGACTGGTGCATCACCAACCGCTTGCATGGTTTCAGGATCATAACCGACGTAAGCTTCATTTGCTAACATGCCATCCAATAACACTTGAGCACTGGCATCTGCTCTACTAGGTACATAAATACCTGCGACAGGGACGACTTCATCTAACTCAACGCTATATTTTGGATTAAGACGATAAATAGGCCACGATTCGGGTGGGTTAAGTGGTCCTCGCGATTCAGTAGTATAGCGTTCAATTAAACTACCAATTTTCCAGCCAAAATAACTGGTTATTTCTAAGTTAAAAGCGCGCGTGCTTGCCTCTCTCCGCCATTTTTCATAATCAAGTTGTTGCTGCTCAGGCATCCAATCGATATCATAATCCATACTGATAGCCCGAAAATCACTCTCAACATTACCGCCATATCTTATTGCCGCTAGATCCCCTTTTAAAAGCTCTTGATAGCCAACATTGAGACTATCTAAAGTATCACGTAAATTCGGTAATACCCGCTCACCCCAGACGATATCAGGTTGTCTATTGATAGGTCGTGTACGATAATCAAAGGGTAAATCGTTGACAAACAGTTCTAATGCGTATTCAGCAGCTTCTAACATAGTTGCAAAGGCATCGCGCATCTCTTTAAAGTATGAGGGTGAACTGTAGCGCTCTAGTAGGTAAATCTCTTGCGGTCTGATGATGTAGTTATTCATTGTTTACTCACTTATACCAGTTTTGTTTGAGGGTTGGCACGCCAACCATGTCTGTATTTTCTAGACCCTTTAGATCACTACCATAGCCCCACCCTGTTTTTCTGCGTAGTTTTACTCTGCTTTTAATTAATTGTGCTGGATCAAGTACAATTTGTTTGCCACCACCCTCCAACACATACATAGCACCGCGTCCATTAGCAGTTTGGATTTGACCTTTACTATTTTCAAGTATTTGACTGGCGGCTTTACCTTCCCAAACTTTCATACCACCTTTAGGGACAATGTACTGTACGACTTCTCCATTACTATTCCAGCTTGCCCATACTGCAAAACGTCTGCGCCAATCTTCTCGTTTTTTAAGTTTCAAATACTCCGAAGCTCGCATCCAACATATACTATTATCATTACTAGTAGGGTCAACAACGCGATATAAACTCGTCCCCTGTCCTAGTTCTACTGCCTTCATATCATGAAATGTGTTAAACTTTTTCCATAATGGTCCTTTACCTTTATCAGAAATATTGGGATAACCTTTAGGTATTTTGGGACATTCTTCTACTTTAGGATACTTAATTCTTCTGGTCACATCTACCCATTTGGGCGAACTGATTTTTATAAGTTGCACCTCACCGTCGGTATGGACTTTTCTAAAATTCGCGATGTTTGTCAGATTAGTAACTGCTTTATACCCACCTTCGGTATCTAAACGTATTGCTAGCCGTTCTAAAAAGTCTTGCACTGGCGCTAAGAACTCACCAAGGCGTCTGTTAGCCTTATTTCGTACATCTCCCACTATTTTAAGCATATCGCCTGCTTGTTTACCTATACCTTTGCTACCCCACTTTTGTACGAATTCAACGGTATCCTTTAAGTACCCAATTTGCTCATCAAGCATTGCTAAGATCTGCTTCTTAGTTACCATAGCTTTTACTTTGCGCAGCTCTTTAGCTGACCATCTGTATATGTTTCCAGACGCTTCTTTGCCAATTAGCTTTTTTACAGCAGGACGCCCTAAAAACTTACTAAGCTCTTTTATACCTTGTTCAATAGCAGGTTCAACTGTCTTATATATCAAGCTACCTGAAAATTTTCCAGCCTTGGACAAAGGACGCATCATAAAACGTCTTATAGGGGCAAATAATACTTTTAATATCCCTTTAATTAATGAGCCTAAAACTGGGAACAAACCAATTAATGTCAGAATTAAACTTACCCACGCCCAAGGATTGCTATCATCTTGATTGATTTTTCTACAATTAGCACAGATATCTCGAACATCACAGATCTGGTCTACAAATGGAATCATAGAGACAACAGTGCCAGTAGCAACTTGAGCAGTAGAAGGCTCTTCTGCAAAATCGCCTTGTATGACGACCCAGAGCCAATCAGCGATATCACTTGCCGTTTCTTTACCTTTTTGCAATGCTGTATTCACAGGTGCACTAAACCACGCAAGTGCATTTGAAAGTTTTTTTTCTGTTGATGATAAAAAGCTCATTTTTAAACCTTATTGTTTATTAAAACTTTTAGCAGCTTCTAAAACTTTCAGAAACGATTCAGGAGTAGAGTCTTCAATATCCTTTTCTTCATACTCAACACGGTTGGCTTTTTCGGGTACATTTTCATGATGTGCTTCACCTTTTCTATCGAGTCTTCCTTTAATAACTTGACCGCCATCAAAGAATATCTTGTAGCCCACATCTGGTAGACCTTCACCATCAACTCCTAAAAGTTTAAGACCAATCCAGTTTTCCATTTCTACAGATGCTAAATAAGGCAGTTCTGTTTTAACTCCACCCCCACTGCCCCAATCCACCTTACTCGCCTTATAGCCTACTTGACTTGGCGTAATAAATGTCACATTGCCACCTGATATTTCAATGCCGCTGCCCGCCGCTTTTAGGGTTAACGTATCAGGCGCGATAATCTCGATACTGTCTCGACTGTGGATACGTAGCGTCTGCTCACTATCAAGGCGCATCTCATTCTGATGGGCTTGTATGGTCACATCGCCATGAGCCGCTGTATGAGTCTGAGCTTTGTTGGAGTAGTAATGAATATCGCCTGCCACCAGCTGATTCATTTGCGTCTGACTGTGATGATGGGTGTTGTCTGTAGCGTGGCTATGCGTATTTTGGGTACTGGTATGCTGACTATTCTGTCCGCTTAATAGTGCGAGATGACGCTGAGAGTCGATCAGCATATTGGCTTGTTGCCATTGTCCTGATTCGCTAAGACTACTATCGTTGGTGTCTTTGCTAAACTCGGCAAATGGGGTTTGCGCATCTTCTTTACTGTTACTCTTATTATTGCTACTGCCCTCTAGTCCCACTGGCTGATGGGTGTCAGCCAGCTGAGCGTAAGCTTGTTGGTGTTGGTCAGCAGTTTGTAGTTTGCTGTGGCTGTCATGACTCATGTGAGGATTTGATGCTTGACTGCTACTAATATAGATACCTTTGCTACCTTGCACATTAGCGGCAGCTTGGGTCTCGATACTGATGCCTTGTCCACGGGCTTGCCCTCGGGTGTGGTCGGTATGCTGATACAGATGTCCGATGGTTAAGCTAGACTGGAAGCTGCTGCTATAGACGTTGATTTGTGGACTCTCAGGGTGGGCGTCAAACATCAGCTGGTTATAGCCATTAATAAGGCTGTCTTTGGTGGCGTCGCCTGTTCGACTGCTATCAATACTTTGAGTCTTGATACCGTCTATGGGATAAGCATGGCTTTGATTGATAAACCAAGCTGGACTGGTGGCGTCAATGCTACCTGAGTCACTGACGATGCTGTTGTGCTGAGCATCAGAATTACCTTGGCCGTTATGGGTGCTGCCAATGATGATGGGATGAGTAATGTCACCGCCGATGAAGTCGATGAGAACATGTTGCCCATGACGCAGAGGATGGGTCTGTCCCATGTGGTCGGCGACGAGGTAGCTGGCGATGGGTATCCAATGCGCGCTGTCGTCGCCTTCGCTTTGCCAGTGATATCTAATATGCGCACGGTAATTGCGGTCATGAGTGATAGCGCTGCTATCTGTATCAATAATACTGGAGCTCATCAGACCTGTCATACTCGGATGAGGTTGTCCAAGTGTAGCAAGCTGTTCCCCATAAGGAATATGGTGATGATGCGGAAACGGCAGGTAGCAGGCATTGATATGATGGACGTTGTCATCGTTGTCATCGTCATTATCATAGTTGGTATTTGACTGTAAGGTAATGGGATCAAAGGGTACTACCCCCAACCAATCTGCTGGAATATGATTATTAATATGCTGATGAAGAGACACCAGACTGATGGGATCGGTCAAATAAGGGTTGCCATCGATATGATGCGCGCTTGGCAGACTTAGATGACGGATATTACCAGTTAGGCTACCAAGGTTGGCACGCTGCTGTGCGTTCTGCTGGTAGCGAGTAGCAAGCTTATCGAGACCTTTATCATCAAAACGGCTATGACTGTGTAAAAAGCGCTGATGCGTGCTGTTTGATGAGTCGATCGGTTGCTCGCTACTGCTACTGCCGGTATAGGTACTCATCAAGCGACTGTCATAACGATGTAGATCGCTTTGCTGAGTATGCTGAGCAATACGCGGACGAATGGCAGTAATGCGGTCTTGTCTATCAGCAAGGTTGGCAGGGTTTTGACTTAAGGTGCTTTGAATGTCGTTTGTGTCTGGACGTAAGATTTCGCCATCACTAGGTAGTAAGACTAGAGTATGCTTGTCGCTCTCATGACGGTAATAACCTGTGACGCCATAGAGGGCAAGGTGTTGGTTCAAATAGGCCAGATCGGTTTGGTTGTATTGGACACTGTGCTGAATATGGTAATTGCTGTCATCACTGAGGCGCTCGTCAATCTCAACGTTTATATCGTATGGGCTGATAATATTGGTGATAAGCTCGCTTAAACTTGAATGATGATGACGGCGGTTATGGCTAGATAGGCGTAATTGGTTGAGGGCAGGTTCACAGATGATACGATAAGCTGCCATACCACTGTTACTACCGAGAGCAACGGCTTCGGTGATGATACCGTGACGGGTTTGGCTTAGCAGTAGCTTGTCGCCCGTATGCCAATGTATCGAGAGACTTTGCCCTAGCCATTGCTTTATATCCAGTCCTGCTCGTGGATGCAGTAGAGTAATGCTAATACGATAGCCACAATAGAGGGCTAGTTGGCGCTCTTGATAAGACTGCGCTCGTTGGTCGTGATGATACGGGCTTGGATAAGCGTCAGGCGTTGGCATAAGAGCGGGCTTACTCCAAACGCTGTCGGGCAATGGCATCCCGAGTAAGCTTTCAACCAAGTCAGCCTGTTGAATGAGACTGGTGGCAATATCAGGATGGGCACTACTCAGTTGCACATGCCGCTTTGTTTGGGTCCATACCATGATAAGCCCTTTTTTATCAGTCCAAAGGTGGAAAATTTAATATTGCAAGATTATAAATTGCGTGCAGATTGCCTGTTAACCAAGTATGCATTTGTCGTTGATTCAATTAATAACCATCGTCAGATGAATCACGTTTGGGCTGAATGCCAATCATGTCAGATAGCGTCGCCAGCTGGTCTTCGTTTTTGATGATATGAGTCAACCATTGGTCGAGCGGCATATCTGCCCAGTCAATAGCACGGCCAAGTAAAAACGTCACCGGACTGTGCGGCTCATTGGTCGCAAAATAATCTTGAATTTGACCTAATAATTTAAGCGCTTGCTGACGATTGCTTTGATGATCACGGTTGCTAGGATTAAAACTGGTTGAGCTAATATTCTTTGTGCTAGCTGATTGTCCATTACTATCTGATATCGTACTTTCATTGTCAGTCATACCGTCCATAGTATCTGCTACGCTTTCTTGAGCAGAAACACTACTAGTGGTATCGGAATATTCTGGTATCAACGGTCGCAAATGTTGGGTCAGGGCAACCAATAAATCCGTGACTGGTGCGAAGACTGGCGCATCCATACCCATCAAATCATTGAGCTGATCAGTCAGCGCCTGCCACTGCTCAGTAACTTTTTTAAGATTGCTCATCAGTGCTTGTTGCCAAGTCTCACTGCTGGTCTTGATAGCGTGGTTATAATCACTTAGCGTTAATTGATTGGACGATTCGTTATCGGGATTTTGCTGACGCTGCTTGTCATGATCACGAGCGGTTAGATAATAGTTATAGTTATATTTTTCTGTCTTTGTGTCAGAAAGCGATAGCTGCTTGATATCATCAGTGAGCGCCTTGACGAACCATGACAGCAGCCCTGCCCTGATATCCATGCTGTCTTCCTCGCCATCTAGCGGCGGGTACATCGTCAGCCAATACTCGTCATTGAGTGCCTGCAATAGACTTAAACCCTGACTGATACCTGCTAAATAATCGGTATGACTCAAGGCATCGACATACCAAAGTGCCAGCTTCATATCTTTACTGGTATGAATCAACAAATCTGCACACTGATCCTTCACAAAGTCCCAATCAGCCACTTTTAGCTCAGTGACCCAATTGCCTTGTGCCAGTAATGGGTCATCTTCTTGACGAGCGGCCACGATGGCATCGATACGTGGATCAAATATCAGGTCCTCGCCGACCCCATGACGACTGCCATTAATTGGCGCAATCAGGGTGTCAATATTGGTTGCTAAAGAGTGATCAGTGTTCATTATAGTGACTCCTCTTTAATAGACTTTTTAATAGGTTTTTTACTGGCTGTTTTTTTCACTGTCGACTTTTTAACATCAGGCTTTTTAATGGCAGACTTTTTAGCTGAAAGGGGTTTGCTCGGTGGTTCCTTAACTTGATCCTCAACTTGATCCTCAGTTTCATCTTCGCTGTGTTGTGCCATTTGATTGAGCGCCACAACAGCATCAGTATCCAGACGATAAGCAAAATTATCGTCCTCATCAACGAATACGGTAATTTTCTTTAACACACTTTGACTGTCATCATGAGCCAGTAGCTGACCTGCCAGCTGCGGCAGCAAGGTATGGCTGATAATCGCATCGGCGTTACGTGCACCAGAATCGACCTCATGACAACGCGATAAAATCAGCTCAATCACCTCATCATCAATAACACAAGGCACATCATAATTATCATGAATACGGCCAGTGATTTTATCCAGCTTAAGACGAATAATTTCTGCGAGCGCATCATCCGTTAATGGATAATAAGGAATGACCGTTAAGCGACCCAAAAACGCGGGTTTAAAGGCTTTATACAAATGCGGATTAATGACTTGTTTTAGGCTATCACTGTCTGGCAGGCTAAAGTCAGTAACACTCGGATCTGTATTGATACATGCCTGCATAATCGCAGACGAACCAACATTACTGGTCAATAAAATAAGCGTGTTTTTGAAATCAATTAAACGCCCTTCGCTGTCTTCCATCACCCCTTTATCAAAGACCTGATAAAACAAATCCAATACGTCTGGATGGGCTTTTTCTACTTCATCAAGTAAGAGTACGCTATAAGGACGACGGCGAATCGCTTCGGTTAATACACCACCTTCACCATAGCCAACATAACCTGGAGGCGAGCCTTTTAACGAGGCAACGCTATGGGCTTCTTGATACTCTGACAGGTTAATCGTAATAAGATTGCGCTCACCACCGTACAACACCTCTGATAGTGCTAGTGCCGTTTGTGTCTTACCCACACCACTTGGCCCAACGAGCATAAACACCCCTTGCGGACGATTGGGATCATCTAAACGTGCTTTTGCCGTGTGAATACGCTTGACGATAGCCGCCACCGAGTGATCTTGACCAATGACTCGCGATTGCAAAGTATCCGCCAAACCCAAGATATGGTCTTTTTCATTGCCTGCCATATCGTTCAGTGGAATCCCTGTCCAATCTGAGATAATCTGCTTAATAACCTGTCGATCTAATACCGCATGAATCAGGCGCTGCGTCTCTTGTATCTGTTTTAGCGACTGCTCAATACTTTGATACTCAGCTTGTTTGTCTAAGCGCTCTTTTGCACTAAGCGTATTTGTATTAAAGGCATTATCTGCCTTGCCACTTAATTGTTTATTGAGCGCGTCAAGCTGGTCGTTAAGCTGACGCTGTTCGTGCCAGCGGTTGGTCATATCAGCAATGCTTTGCTGATTGGCTTGTCGCTGCTCATCAAGTACCGCAATTTTTTGGCTGACTTTCTCTTTTTCATCCACACCGCCGATACGCTCGAGCTGCTGACTGAGATTATTGATATGTTGCTCTAACTGCAAGCCTTTGGCTTTTAATCTGTCAAGTTGATTGGGTATGGCGGTCTTAGATAAGCTCACCCGTGCCGCCGCCGTGTCTAATACGCTAACGGCCTTATCAGGCAGTTGCCTGTCGCTGATATAACGTGCGGATAGCTCAACCGCCGCTTGTAGCGCATCGTCATCGATTAATATGCCAAAATGATCCTGCATCTTGGCACTCAACCCACGAATCATCGCTACTGCTGTCTCGATATCAGGCTCATCGACTTTGACCACTTGGAAACGGCGTGACAACGCTGCATCTTTTTCGAAGTATTTCTTATATTCTGACCACGTCGTCGCCGCAATGGTTCTAAGCTCACCACGTGCTAGCGCAGGCTTGAGTAAATTAGCCGCATCGTTTTGACCCGCTTGCCCACCAGCACCAATCAAAGTATGCGCTTCATCAATGAATAATATAATAGGCTGTAGCGAGGCTTGTACTTCTTCGATGACTTGCTTGAGACGGTTTTCAAATTCCCCTTTGACGCTTGCCCCTGCTTGTAGCAGCCCCATATCGAGACTGCGTATCGTCACGTCTTTGAGCTGATCCGGCACTTGACCTGCAACTATCTTTTGCGCCAGTCCCTCAACCACTGCTGTTTTACCTACCCCTGCCTCTCCAGTCAAAATAGGGTTATTTTGGCGACGACGAATCAAAATATCGATCAGTTGATGAATCTCAAATTCACGCCCTATCACTGGATCTATTTGCTCTGCACTGGCTTTAGCAGTCAAATCATAAGTATATTTATCCAACGCAGGGGTTGGCTTAGCTTCAGTTTGCTTAGTGTCTAAAGATTCTTGATTGTTAGTATCATCGTCTGCACTATTCGCACCATCATCAGCACCCTTATTGACGCCTTTATTACTGCTTGATCCACTGCCCTCAGTACTACC
Source organism: Psychrobacter immobilis (assembly GCF_904846185.1). Lineage (GTDB taxonomy): Bacteria > Pseudomonadota > Gammaproteobacteria > Pseudomonadales > Moraxellaceae > Psychrobacter > Psychrobacter immobilis_B. The sequence goes on from NZ_CAJGZQ010000010.1 coordinate 94,720, forward strand.
GAGACATTGACGCTCATAATCATCTTTGAGCGTGAAGCGATCAATATACTGTAGCTGTTCAGGAAGGGTTTTGAGTAGCGACTGATAACGCTCATATGCCAATAGCACGAGCAATATATGACCAGAGCGGATCTCTAAGGCGTTATTATTATCAATACTCTGACCATGTTGGCTGCTTGCCAGCTCCCATGCATCCTCTAACAACGCCATCAAATCCTGACTAAAAACAGGGGTCGAGCCTGTTGCTTGACCAAAGGTATTAAGCAAATCGGTTATGTCAGCTAGCAATGATTGCTGATTAATTTTATTCACTTTTAAAATTTGAGCCACATCATTGTGCGGCGTGGCAATCAGTTCATGTAGCAGATGAACCGTATCAACTTCGCGATGCCCGTTATTGATACAAAGCCTAGCTGCCTGCTGCAAACACTGTCGACAGCTTGGGCTTAAGCGGGTAATTACAGCTTTTAACTGGCTCATAAATCTTTTCCTTTAGCATTCTTATTAGACTTAATACCAAACCCAAAAAGTAAGATTAGCTGTGTCAAACTCGCTTAGCCTACAAGGCGTAGTACTTTCACTCGTTTTCCTTGCCACTCTAATTTTTGTGAATGGTATAACATTATTTTTATTAAACTGGTTTATTAAACGGATGCATCAAAATTAGAGTGACTATTGAGCGTTATTAGTAAACAAGCAATTTATCTATTAGCGATAAAAGCTTTACTGAATAGGCAACGCATAGCGGGTGTCATCATGATGCTGAGTCGCAGGCTTCGATACCAAAAAGCCGCCGCGTCCTAAACCACCAAAGCCATCCTCAGATAACGACAAAGGGCTAATATATTGCTTATCTAATTCCAGCTGCATCTCGACCGCCAAGCTCACACCGCACCATTTACGAATAAAATCGATAATGACGCGATACATATCCCCTGCAGGCAACAGTCTTAAATAGCGTTTGGCATCCAACTGATGAAAGACGATTCTAATTTTGCTATCGAACTGTACAGCCCGCGCGCCACAAAACGCTGACACCCCAAGTGCCGCATGCTGACCACCGAGTGCGGTCTGCTCGCTAGCGGGCAGATCAAACCACTCAGGCACGAATTGCTCGACACTGACGGTGCTATCTAAAAAATGCGACAGTACATGTGACAACTGATCGGCTGTCAGGCGTCCTGGGGCGATCATGCCAGCATAAGCAATCAAGCTATCGATGGCGGTTAGCTTCTTCGGCTGACGCGCCAATGCCCGCAAGCTCAGTAGATAGTTGTCTTTTTTATTATTTATCTCATACTGTAATGGCAAGTTATAAAACCAACTCGCTTGCACGTACAAATCCGTCAATCGATGGTTAAATAAATCTAAAAAAGCGGGTGCCGCTTTATCTTTTGCATGATTGACTCGCGAGGCTAGATGGTCGGTATACATCGCTGGCAAGGCTGACAACGGGCCAGTCAATCCGATAACTGCAGGGCAAACCTCTATCCGCGTAATTTTTAATGAACTAGCCTTTAATGAACTAGCCTTTAATGAATTAGCCTTTACTTGACCATCCTTTAATGAGCTGCCACTGTCTTCCATATTGTCCTGAGCAATGAGCGCCATCGACTCAATTTCAGCTTGCGGATAGGCCAATGACAACGAGGCACGGTAACGTACCTCAATAGGTGCATACCCCATACTGACTTCATGCCGAACCAAACGGAGCGCTTGCAATAGCTCATAAGATTGCGGCGCCGCCATTAGATCCGTTAAATAAGAGGACTGAGACCGCTGCGTGGCTGACATCTGTATATCTCCTCTTTAGTAACAGCATCACTAATGGATACTTCAACAAAGCTATTTAAGCTGGCGTGATAGCCAAACACATGCGCCAATAAATGGGCAAACTGGCGGATACTCACTCCAGCAAAATTCTTTTGGTTGATTTGAATATTGATCAGTGTACCGCGCACAAACCCAGGCTGTGGCAAACGCTGAATACGTCGAGCTTCGATACTGGTTTCGACAGACACAATACCTTCGACCAACAGTTTGTTAGAAGCAGACTGGGTAATGTCATATAGCGATAAATACTCTTTCATCAGCTCCGCATCTTGGGCGGCAAGCGATAAAAAATTCAGACTAATCAGCGATATCAAGCGCCAACGTTCCTCACCGGTATAGTCGAAGCGTGCCGTTCTAGTCGGCTGCTTTAGCAACGATAAGCTGCTAAAGCCAGTCATCCCTTCGCTAAACAAATCGCCACGGCTTTGACCGAATACTACTTGAGCCGGCAAATCTCTATTGGTACACAGCAAAGACGCACTCATACTGACCGCGCCTGATAAATCCTCGCGGTTTTTTTCTACAAACATAATCTGATATTCAAAACCCTGCTTGAACTCAGCCATATCCTTATCACGTTTAATGTGATAATAACGACCTTCATCTTGCTGCTCATAGTGATTGAGCGCATAAAACGGATGGTATTCACGTTGTATCAAACGATTGTCACTTTGCTTCGACTCTATGACTTTTTTAACCTCATAGATTTCGTGCTGAAAAAGCGCACGAGTATCGGGCACCAAATCATAATAGACAGAACGATGCGTTACCTGAATAGGCTTAGCAGCGGCTTTGAATAGATTGACAACTGGGGTGCAAAACAACTTAATACTACTGGTACTTAACTGCTGCAGGTTTTTTAGACGAATGGTATTTTTTTTATCAAACTTAAAGTAGCAACGAATCTCAAAGCCATTACTGTCAATTTTTAAGTTTGGACAAGCTCGGCCAAGATTCAGGCGTAAAAAGTTGAATTTTTCAGGGAAATAAAAATATTCTTTCAATAAAGCAGAAGCGGCATTACTCACTCGGTGACTGGGAAGAATCTGCTGTTCATGGTCAAAGCCTATAATCTCAAACGGACTGCCCGTTATCTTATTAACCTTCCTACCATGCAGATGCGTTTGCTTCACATCACACCATAATAAATCCCATAAACTCGTGCCTTGACTGGCATCTTCGTCTATATATAAGTCTAGTGAATGATTTAATAATGCCTGATAATCAAAGCTTGGATTTAATGCTTTGAACTTGATACTGATACAGCCATTCAGCAGACCATGCTGATTGTCGTATACTTCCTGACGCGTCTCAAAGCTAACGCTATCTATTTCTAGTGGTAGCAATGTCACGTCTTGAGTGGACTGAAATTGGCAAGGCGTACCGTTTATTTTTTGAGTCGCAAACGTGCTTTGCTTGGGTGCGACGACAACTTCACTCATCGCATTGCCTTGCACGCCCAAATTGAATTGTGCGATAGAGACTGATGGGAAAGGTTTGAGATAATCAGGATAAACGACTTCTAATAGCGACTCAGTAAAATCAGCGTATGAATCGTCCAATTTTTTATTGATACGCGCACTGATGAGCGAAAACGCCTGAATCAGGCGCTCAATATGCGGATCATCGACGGTATCGTGCCCCATCAACAACCGATTGGCTATTTTGGGATATTTTTTGGCAAACTCTTTTGACTGTTTATTAAACAGGCTAAGCTCATGCTCAAAGTAAGGAAGTAAACTGTCCATGACGCCTCAATATATTGATCGCTGCTAACTGTATAAATTGAGCGGTAGTAGTAGTTATTTCATTAATGGGATAATGATTATTTTATTAAGTAACGCTGAGAGCTTGGCTCAAAGAACGCATCGAAGCTGACCAGCTCTTGTGCTGGATAAACCTTTAATAATGCTTCAATAGAAAAACACAGTTGATTGACATCAACAGCGCCAATATCTAGCGATACGCGAACGTTTTTTAGCCGGGTATCTTGTTGCTCGACTGTTTGGGCTATTTGGCGACAGATATAATCACAGTCAGTAGGATTGGCACTGCTGAGTCCCACAAAATCTAATATGCCAAAATTCAATATCGATGAGCGCACGTGTTGATAGGCCTGAAGCTTACTTGACACCACACAACGCGTATTTAATAAAGCTTCAAGGTCTCGTGCGACCGAAGACTTTAGCTCATCGATATTAAGACGACGAACCACGAGCTCATGCGACAAATGACGGGGCTGATCATCAAATAACTGCTCGAACAAATTTGGACGAAAGCCAATTTCTTTGTTAGAGGCGTTAGTGGCGTAATTCATTGATATAATCATTCCTATTTAACAAACAAAAAAGAAAGGCCTAGATATAAACCTTTCTTTTTCGGTACGACACAATAGATGACACCTGATACAACCTAAATTAGGCGGTATAAGTAGCAGTGTTGTTGGCTAGTGACCATTTTTTAGTCACAGCGCCTTTAGCAGTACCATCGATATCTTGCTGGGTGTAAGTCCACTCAACAGCAGCATATTTGATACCGACTTTTTCGATTGGTACGCCTTCAGAACGTACCGTTGGCTCGACACTTGCGATCAGCGCATGCTTAAGTTTTACTTCAAGATATTTAACGCGTTTGTCACCGTTGGCACGATAAAAATCAATTTGGATCTCATCAAAAGTATAACCAGCAGAACACGCTTCCCATAGTTTAGGGCTGGTTGAGTCCAAATCTTTCATAAACGTCATGTCAGCATGCTCACAACGCTCAGAAGTATGACCACCAACGCTACTTGCTGTCGCTGATTTTGGCTGACGGATCAAGTGATCCCAAGTATTTACTTCAAGCCAACCTTTATGCTCGCTATCACGAGACTCGCCATCAATTTTATATTTACCGCGGAACTGAATATAAATATCTTTCATATCACATACCTTTTTTTAAAATTTAAATTTCACGTTAGTTTTTAATAAACGATCAGCTGTTGCTAGATTGCGGCAGTTGAGTGACCAGACGCAAAGAAACAGACAATTCGTCAAGTTGAAAGTGTGGTCTCAAAAAGACCACGGACTTGTAGACACCAGGCTTACCCGGCACTTCTACAACTTGTACAGAAGCTTCGCGCAGTGGGTACTGGGCTTTTGCTTCTTGTGAGGCGCCGTCATCTAGCAAGACATAACGAGAAATCCAGTCATTTAAAAACGACTCAACATTACCAGGCGCTAAGAAGCTACCTACCTTATCGCGCATCATTGCTTTTAGGTAATGGGCAATACGTGACACCGCCATAATGTATTGGATCTGCGTCGATAGCGCAGCATTGGCATTGGCATCATCGTTTTGATAAGTTTTGGCTTTTTGTACTGACTGCGCCCCAAAAAAAGCAGCGTAATTGGTATTTTTGCAATGGACTAACGGGATAAACCCTAAGTCGCTCAACTCTTTTTCTCGGCGATCGGTGATAGAGATTTCCGTTGGACACTTAAGTGCCAAATCCCCTTCGTCAGTCTTAAAAGTATGAACAGGTAACCCTTCAACCAAGCCACCACCCTCAACGCCGCGAATAGCAGCACACCAACGATAGTCAGAAAAAGCCGCCGTCAAGCGTGAAGCGAACGCATAAGCTGCGTTCACCCATAGATAATCGTCATGATTATTACCAGAAACTTCTTCCGTAAAATTAAATCCTTCAACCACCGTGCCATCTTTAGGATCGTAAGGCAGACGACCTAAAAAGCTAGGCACGGTTAACGCAACATATCGCGCATCTTCTGACTGTCTGAACGCGCGCCAGCGTATATATTCAGCGGTTTCAAATATCTTTGACAAATCTCGCGGGCGACCAATGTCGGTAAAGGAGTCAAGACCAAACATTTCAGCGGAAGCCGCCGACACAAAAGGTGCATGAGAAGCGGCCGCAACATGAGACAATTGCTCGAGCAGATACATGTCTGAGTTTTGGCGAGTAAATTCAAAGTCACCAACGATAGCGGCATAAGGTTCACCACCGAAGCTACCGAACTCTTCTTCGTATATTTTCTTAAACAGCGTGCTTTGATCAAAATCAATTGACGATTGAAAATCTTTAGTCAGTTCGCGCTTCGTAGTATTCATCATACGAATCTTTAGCATGGATTCCGACGGAGTCTGGCTACATAAATAATGCAAGCCACGCCAGCTGGACTCTAGCTTTTGAAACTCGGGCGCGTGCATGACGGTGGTCAGCTGCTTGGAGATCAACGCGTCAATTTGGGCAATACGCGCGTCAATCGATGCGGCCAAATTATCTGACAACGTTACGGTGCCTTGCATGACTTCATTGGCAAGCTCTGCAATTTGCGACTTGGCACGATTTTTTTCGTCATCAGACTTGGCAACGTTACTTTTATTGACGATTTCTTCGAGTAAGTCGTAACTGTCATTATTTAACGCATCAGGTGCTAGATTTTGCTGGGCTTGGGCACTCATCGTTTAATCCTCACCATCGGTTTGATTTTGTTCCGCCATTTTTTTGACTTGCTCAGTGTTCTTAAGCACGTCATCTAATAGGTCTTCAAGTTTTTCGTTGGCTGATATTTTGTTGCGTAAATCTGCTAAGCGATCTCGTGCTTGTACCAATTGCTTTAGTGGCTCAATTTGATCAGCAACCGCTTCAGGACGAAAATCGTTGATACTATTGAATGCCAAATCAACCGCGAATTCGCCGCCTTTATCACTCAAGTCATTGCTTACTCGAAAGGTCGCACGCGGTGCTAGACCTGACATCACCTCATCGAAGGTATCTAAATCTACTTCGACAAATTTTTTGTCCTTAAAGCGCGGTTGTTCAAGGGTGGAATCTCCTGAAAACTCTCCCAAAACGCCAACGACAAAAGGAATTTCCTTGGTTTCGATCGCATCGCCTACTTCAACGTCATAAGTCAGATGCACCCGAGGCGCACGTACTTTTGCGAGTTTCTTTTGTACACTGTCTTGCTTTGCCATAATAAGTTACCTCAGCAATGTCTAGTTTGAACGCAATATACTGAATGGATCAGTCGATTTGGCGTTACTTTTTTTGGTAGGTGAAGGTTTAGTAACAGGCTTAACTTTTGGTGGTCGTGGCGGTTTTTTTACGGCTGGTTTTTTCTTAATAGGCTTCGATGCTTTTTTTACAGACACCTGGGGCTGAGGTTTTGATTTAGTGCCTGATCTACCGCTTCTAGGCTTGACGACTGGCGCTGGTGGTTTCGGCAAAGACTCATCGTAATTGAAACCATAGATATCACCATATATTTTACTTAAAGCGTACTGATACTCCTTCAAAAACGCTGCGTCCACTTCATCAGTGAGATAATCTGACTGCAGTTGGCTTTGGGAGACGATAGCGCTGCTATTGAGTAGTATCTTTTTTAGCTTAGCAGTGCTTTGACCCAGATCAATGGCTTCATTAGCTGCGTAAACAGCATAAGCATGATAGCCATTGTTAGAATAAATCTGCGCCAAAATCTCCCATGCTAGCGAGTCATTAGGATTACGAGATACTCTTTGATTCAAATCCGTGACCAGTTGATGCAGTTGCGGTGATTTTGCATCAGCATTTTTGAGTGCCGAAAATTGATTTATGATGCTAGAACCGGGGTCTTTTTCTTGTATGACAAGCTCACTATGGGCGGTAGTCATTGCTGAACCCATAATGAATAGACCTGCCAAAAACGCTTTGGATAGCGTAAAACTGACTCTAATATTGCTTCTGATACTGGTCATTGTAAGTCGGTGCTCGCCATTATTGGTGTGAGATAAATACATGTGCCTGCTCAACATTATTTTAATTAGACGCGTTAACTAAAGTGGTGATATTGGTGAGCGTTTCATTCAGTGTCGCCTTATCACCACTATTATCGTGATAAGCATCAATATTACTTTCCATCACTTTAACTGCTGAAAGCATGGCAAGCTGACGTGCATCAAGCCTTTCATTATCAACGCTTAGAGCTTCATTAGCTGCTCTCAATGCCCGTGCATAGCGTTTTTTTTCATAGTTATTTTTGGCAATAGTCATCCACGCTTCACTGCTAAGTTGATTGCCGTTTGACAAATAGGCAAGCGAAGGCTCACTCAACTGCTTCACTATTGGTTTGCTGACCGTGGTTTGTACATTTTTCTGAGCAGTGCTGCCACAACCCGCTGTCAATAAAGAAGCGCTAAGTAAGACTGATAGCAGACCTGCGGTGGCAAGTTTAGTACGATAAATAGGATTCATAACAACAGTATCATCACTAAAAATATAAAAGGATAGATTTTTTAAAAGAAATAAATATAACTAAAGTTCATTAATCATAAAAAATCAATGAGGTTGATTATACATATACTTGACAATATTTCAATAAACTCTATACTTTTCTTAATAAATAATTTAGTAATCCACCCATTCAAGCCATTTTCTTGGTATAAAATAAGCAGTAACGGTACCCTTCTTATGCCTTCTAAGACCAATCGTCTACATAATATTACCGTTAATACTGATAATTCAACGATAAACACCTTTTACCCTGTTGCGTTTTGCGGTGCAAGCGGTATTAATCAATCTGACAATATTGACATACTAGTGTTTGGTTATAATTTTATCGAATCGAACGCTTGTTTATCATTAATCAATGCTCCGATATGCTTAACCACGTTTTCCGCTGATCGTACCGCTAGCTGTCGTACTGGGCTGATACGAAGCATCCGTTATCAGCAATCTGATGGCGCGATGCACTTTTATACTTTAGAAGTTGTTAGCCCCGATTGGCAGTTGGCACAGTCGATACATACCCGCAGTTTTATCAATCAATCGACGCTCGATATTATTACCCTCATCCTTAGTGATTACGATTTAAATTGGCAAATATCTGAGTCTCTTTTGTCATCGGATGATGAATCGTCAGCGCATTTATCGGCACCTTTATCCATGCGCACCCAGTCGGATGTCAGCGACTATGAATTCATCACTGGACTGCTCGCTGATATTGGTATATCGACTTTATGGGTGTCAGGGAATTCCGTCGATGAGCTTGGCACGTGGTGGTTGGTTGATGGTTTAGACACAGGCGAGCTCATACCGCTGACCTATAGTTATGCCCAATCATCCGTACAATCAGGTCAAGATAGTGTCCATACGCTACAAATGAGGTCGCAGCAACTTGGCAGTGATAGGGTAATAGTACGAGCAGATGGGTTAGCGGCTGATACCATTTATGAAGGTCAAGCGGTAGATGAGTCGCCGCTTGCGACAGATGACACGACGGTATTAATTGGTGCGCCGTCTCGCGTGCACAGCGATGATGCCGCCGCTCATCTTGCACAGCAATGGATATCTGCCAATCACTGTCAGCGCGAAACTTATCAAGCGACTGGAGCCATGCGTGGTCTAAGTGTCGGTAGCCCAGTGAGTATCAATAACCTACCCTCTATTGGAAGCTTATCGACGCATTGTATCGCGGTTACCTTAATCGGTATTGAGCCTGACAACGATAGCGTTTCATACCATCATCAAATATTTATCAAACAGTGGTTACAGCGCACTGCTCAGCATATGCACTGTCGTACAATGAATCACAATCACTTTTCAATACCCGATCATGGTTTTGACATCGCCCGCGATACTGGGGTTTGGGTATCAGCGACGTTACTTGACGCAGCTATTCCTTATTGCCCTTATCCCAGTTCTTTATCCTTTGCCAGTAGCACTTACACGGGTCTCACCCAAGCACGTACTGGTGACGCAAGCTTATCAGCCTCCCCCAGCTATGACTCCAGTGTCAGCACTGATAATCTACAACAAACCATCACCACGCCTGTTTGGTCAGGTATCAGTCCTCACGATGACGGCACTACCCCGCCACTGCGCTCATTGCAGCTGTCATCGGGTAGCACTCATGGTTGGCAGTTTGCGCCAAGGCTTGGGCAGTCGGTACTGCTTAACCATTGGTACGGTGATATAGACAGTCCTGTGATTAGCAGATCGCTTTATGACGGTATCGGTATGGGCGATGCCGATGACAAAGACATCACCACTCGTGACGCAGGCTTATCGAATAGACACAACTTGCAAGGAGGATCTTCTCCTCGTTGGCATGGTGGTGGTTTGGGTCATTCGCAAATTAGTGAAGATGATACTCACAGTGGTTGGATTTCTGGTATTGCTCAATATGGGCTGACGTCTGATTCTGAGGTAAGCCTAAGTTTCGATGACACGCCTAATAAAGTCGGTCTCCAGTGGACGGTGAATACGGGCAGCAAAGCCAATGCTGAGACACCAACCATCACTTCTAGCGCCACCTTTGCCTCTGATGAGCATGTGCTTGAGCTTGGAATACTGCGTCATCGCTTTAGCAATCATCAATCATCAACCAGTGGACAAGGTATTAATCTAGCAACCGACCATGGCTTGCAAATCACCGGTGATACAGGCGTACTGCTATCAACTTTTGGTGTCAGGCATAGTCAAAGTGAGCACGAGTCAGCTTGGGTCAATGATGCAGGACAACGTCAGCTTAAAATAGGTGCTGAGCTGGGTGAGACGCTAAAAGAAGCCAAACAAGCCCATCTGCAATCGACCGAGGCGCTCAGCCGTGCGGGTCAATCAATAGATGCCTTTAAAACCACGGCACAAGTGATCGATGAGACCCTCAATACGGAAGTATTGGGCGCGCCCGATGTAATGCTGGTCAGCCGTGACAGTATTCTCGCATCTGCCAACAATACCCTCTGGACAGCAGAGACGATTGCCAAACAATCAGGCAGCACGCAGTCAGAGGTGGTGGCGGGTAATTATATGCTGACGGCAAATACGATTGAGTCGCTCTCGGGCGTTGGCGGTCAAGCCAATAAGTCAGGACTACATATCAGTGCCAATAGAGAACCACTCGGTATTCAGGCACAAGGCGGTGAGCTGCAATTACATTCTCAGCAAGGGATGACGATTGGTAGTGAGTCGGGACAGATCAATGTGTCGAGTCCGAAGCGTATTAAGCTGCAAACGTCAGCGGGGGCTTCGATTACAATTGATGATAGTGGCATTAAGCTTGTGTGCCCAGGGACGATTAAGATTCAGGCGGTGAAGAAGGGTTTGGTGAGTGGGGCAAGAGCTAATTATTCATTACCGATGATGCCTGAGACTGTTCCGTTGTTTAGTAATAAGCTTGATGTTTATGATTTGTTTTATCAGCACAATTTTAAAGATATCGAGTTCCAGATGCTACGACCTGATGGGCAGCTGATAGAAGGTGTATTAGATGAGCATGGACGTACCGCACCAGTTATTAGTGATAAAGAAGAAGAGGTTGAAATACTAGTGGGCTTTAAAGATACGGATTGGAGTGTTGAGTTTGAACCTGACGAGGATGAAGAGACAGAAATGTCTGATGAATATGACAGTAATGAGTCAAACGATTCTTTAGGCCAAGACTCTTATCAGGAGAGCAACGATGAGTAAAACCAAAAGTATTGTATTTCAACTCAAATTTGTTGACCTTCTTAACAACCCTTTTCCTAATTTGTATCATGAGGTTAGAGAATCAGGAACGCCTATTAGTATCAGCAAATCTGACAGTCAAGGACTTGGAACACCAATCAGTCGACCACCTGGCACTATACTAGTGGTTCATATTCGTCATCCGTTGACGAAAGAGATGATTAAGGTTAAGAGTTATATTAGTGTTCCTGCCAAAGAAGGTAAATACACTCTAAAAGCACCTTTTTATATTCAATTAGCCAAGCTCAAAGCACTTAGTGAAATTAGCGGCTCATACAAAAGAAGTACCCATAAAGTTGCGGCAGGTAAAGATGAGTACGAAGTTAAGAAAGGTCAAGATCTATACACCATTGCTAAAATGCATGACACCACTTGGCAGATACTAGCGCAGCTCAACAAGTCGACTATTAAAGACCCTGATAAAATAGTTACAGGTCAATTTATTAAAGTGCCACCAAAAGGTAGTAGCTTAACGGGTATAACTAATGAGAGACCTGACTCACTAACCTCACAGACTCAGTATAAAGTGAAAAAAGGAGAGACATTATCTGGTATTTCACAAAGAAGCGGCGTGTCAGTAGGAGAGCTTCAACGTATGAATGGGATAACGAACCCAACAACGTTGCAAGAGGGTCAGACAATTAAACTTCGTGGAAATGGTTCAGCACAATCTCATGCAAGTCCTAAATCCTCCCCCACATCAACGGCTAAACCTAGACCAACTACGGCCCCAAGCTCTTCTGATGAAGAAGATGGGCTTTTCGATGGTGTACTAGATACTGTGACTGATATAGCAAAAGGAACGGTTGGAGCTATTGGCGGTGCTACTAAATGGATAGGTGATAAGGCAAAGGAGGGGGTTGAAGGTGTCACTGATGCTATGAGTGGTGGCAAGAAGGATGAGCCAGCTGGAGGAGCGCCTGCGGCCGGTACTAATGCGAAAATTAAAACAGATACTCCTATAAAAATTCCTGTTGAACAAGAGTACAGCTCAAAAGATGGTACACCAAAGGTCGTAAGTGGCACTGTTTGCAAAGATGATCCTGCCTGTATATTTAAAGGCAGAACCACCGATAAAGCAGAGAAGAAATTAGTTTTAGAAGTAAATATTAGACTTGCAGGTTTTGGCGGCGCCCTACCTAGTAGTGATTTTACACACCTTACAGAAAAGTGCATCAAACAGTTTCAGCGTGATTATATGAAAGCACCTGAAACAGGTAAAATTTGTGGCTCACTTATTAAAGCAATTGACAAATTTAATTATCAATATCCAATCGGACCTTATCACGAACAAATGAAATGTCCTTGTGGTCAATGTTCTGGTTTTGGTAACGGTAGGATGAGCGTTCCTAGCGGTAATAATATAGCCAATGAATACCCTGGTACACATAGAAGCGTTATATGGATGCTAAAAGCAATGATGTTTTATTTAGATTCTGTCTATCCCGAATTAAAATTCACGTTGGAATCAATAGATTCTGCTTATAGGTGCATTATTCGAAATGAACAGAAGGGAAGAAAAACAGTAAACCATATGGGATTGGCATTTGATATGCATTTCAACAAAAATGGAGTTAGAACCAAATCTATTTCTGACATGGAAAAAATTCGTAAGGTAGTTTTTATTCAACAGATGAATGCTAGTTTAAAGCGAGAAACGAATATAATTTGGCTTGAGCCATCCAAGTGGAATGACGGTAGTAATGCAGCTACTAGTTGGGTACATTATGATGTAAGTAGATATGAAGAAAAGTATCTAAAAGTTTCATTTTTTTCTAAAACTGTTGTAGGTATGATCGGTGATGATTTAAGTACTCATGCTAATAATAAAATGCTTGCCTGCGGTGGCAGTTTTATTCCCAAAATACACTCTGCTGAGCTAAAACTACATTTAAGCACACAAGATGTCGACGATATAGTAAAGGTCACTGCTACAGAAGTAGTATCTACTTTATCTGATAAGAATTTTAGCCTGCAAGCTGCAGGAGTTGTAGATACGGTTCTAAATAGAAGAATGACAGGACTAAAAAAATGGTCGACAATTAGAGAAGTAATAAATGAACGTTGGCAATTTTCTGACATTAATGCACCACGTCCTACAGCGTACGGTAGTGTACAAAATGTTCCAGAAAGCAGAGTTACTAAGAGACTAAGGAATACTGTTATGTCCCATCTAAGAGCAAGAGCTTCTGGTACTCCATCTAGTGTAGGAAATAACTTAAATTATGCTAACCCAAACGTTCTTAAAGAAGCTTCCGCAAGTACGAAAAAGTGGGTTAGAGATGTTGAACAGCAAGCTAAGAAATCAGGTTACATATACGGTGCAGGAAGCGCTATTCATGTTCATGGTACAACACAAGAGTTAATGAAACATAGACCGCCACCATTTTCACTAATATTAGAGTAATCCAACTATAATAATTTGAGGAATGAAAAATGAAATATCTAATTAGTTTTTTGAGCATTTTGATACTAACATCGGTATTTAGTATTTCTTTTGCTGGACCTAACAAAGCAAATTCAATAGTACAACTAAAGATAAAAAATGAAGAGATTAAAAAGAAGATAGCTCAAGTTTACTATAAAAACTATCAGCTTACGGATTATAAAAATATTTTTGAAAAATCTCAAATTAACTGGATAAGCTATCGAGATAGTTATTGCAAAGACTATATTGGATCCGAAGCATCAGCATCACAGGGAATTGGTTCCGAATTATTGCCTTTAGAGTGCTTAGTAAATCTAAACCAAGATCGATTGAATGAACTATCTAGGCTTCCCCAGTAAGTACTAGCAATAAATTTCAAACAAGTACATTTATACTTTTTATTTTGTAGCTGAAATACCCTGGATAATATTTACTATCAACTAAAAATTTATATTACTTTAAAATTAAACTATCTAGACGGTCACATTATGAATGTAAAACTTATAGCTAGCGCCTTACTGACATCAATTATAGCAATGAGTGGGTGCGATTATAATCCTGAAATTATCAATGAAACTAATGATATAACAAGAAATATCACTACAAGTACTGATAAAGATAATAGCAATAAAATAATCTTTTCTATTACTGATGGTAAAGTTACCTGTAAGTTGAAAAACTGTATTCGAAATCCTTTCAATAGTACGCTTTATAACAAAATATTTTCTAATTCTAAAAACGGACCGGCAGGAGTCATGGCTGGAACCTATTATAATATAGAAAACAGTTATGGCTTAGATATCTATGCAGCTGGATATACTGAAGAAGGAGAAGTTGACTTTTATTATATAATTGTTAGCAATGGAGATAATACAAAGTACATTGAACTACCTATGAACTCTAACTATTCTATAACTAACAATTTAGTAATTAACGGGTACAGCAGTACAGTTTCTAATTTTAGTTATAAGATTGACTTCAAAGGGAATATTACCAATCTAACCTCCTAGAGCAGAATGTTTTTCATCCCTAAAATGTAATCCAAATTGAGGCAAGGACACGATACCACTTGGCAGATATTATTTCAGCTCAATAAAGATAAAATTAAAGAAGAGGATGAAATATATTCTGGTCAGTGGCTCAAAATACTACCATCGAACAGTAGCTTAACAGGCATTACCAATAACAGACCTGATTCTCTAAAAACTCAAACTCACTATAAGGTAAAAAAGGGAGACACATTATCTGGTATTTCGCAAAGAAGTGGGGTGTCAGTAGAAGAGCTTAAGCGTATCAATGGTATTACAGATCCAACAACGCTGCAAGTGAAACAAACGATTAAGCTACGTGGTAACGGCTCAGCTAAAACCCAAACAGCGACTAAACCTTCGCCCACCCCCACTGCTAGACCTACTCCAGAGCAATCATCAAAACCTTCTGCTTCTGATAAAGAGGAGGGCTTCTTTGATGGTGCAATGGATACTGTAACTGATATAGCAAAAGGAACGGTTGGTGCTATCGGTGGAGCCATTGGTAGTATTGGTGACGGTCTAGGGGCTTTAGGCGACAAGGCAAAAGAAGGTTTAGAGGGTATTAATGACGCTATGAGCGGTGGCAAGAATGACAGACCTACTGGTCAAGAGCCTTCTACTGGTTCAAGTAGTTCCTCTCCTACTTCGACATCACCAAACGCTTCATCAGCTTTAGGTACTTATACTGTAAAGAGTGGTGATACGCTAAGCGCTATCGCTCAAAAGCATGGTGTTAATACTAATGACTTAGCCCGTGCTAATGGTCTAAGTTTAGAGGATACTATTCATCCAGGTGATAAGCTAAAGATTCCTAAAGGTGGGTCTAACACGTCGTCTACAGGCGGTGGTTCATCGTCGCAGTCAAACACAACAAATAATCCTATAAATGTTACGACAAATAACTCGAACAGTTCAGATGGTTCACCAAAGGATGTAGCCACTACTAATGGTTCGTGTGTTTGTAAAGCGCATGATTTGATTTGGGGTAAAAAGTTTGATTGCGATGAACGATTGAAAATTATTGAGATATGCCAAAATCTATGGCCAAATAATTACTTGAAAACAGCAAATAATTTGATGGCTGTGTTTGCTTGGGAAAGTGGAGAGAAATTTGAAACGGTAGTTCCCAATAAAAGAAACTCTGGCGGCACAGGCCTCATTCAAATTATGCCCGATACTTATAAAGGATTAACGGGTAAACAACCAATTTTTGAAAACGTTCATAATTATTGGGATGATGGTAAAACCCTAAGAAGAATTAAACAACTTGCTGATATGACTGTATTAGAGTATTTAGATATTGTTGAAAAACACTTTAAATCTATCAAAAATAAAGATCTTGAATTTATAGATTTTTACCTTCAGGTTCTATTTCCTGCTTCTAGTAGATTACCTGAACACGTTGTATTTGCAAAAATTTCTGCCGACTTAGACTTACCTAATGAAACTAAAACTAGAAAAGAAGAGAGAGTAGCAAAATTTTCAAGAAATAATATGGATAAAAATGGTGACGATATAGTCATGAAGTCTGAAATTGCACAGTCGATCAAGCATTTTTTGACAGATGGTGAAGATTATAAGTCATTTGGGAATTGTGAGAAGTTTAGCCTTGTTGAAAAGCCAGTATCCTCTACCCTTTGTGTTAATAATATTAAGAACTGTATGTGTCAAAATTTCCAAATTGATAGTAAAGGATTATCAACTAATCCAAAAATACAAATGGAACTGATAAAAAAAATGAACCATCCAAATACTATGAATTGCAAAGCAATTGTTTTACATCGCACAGTTGGAGCATCAGCAATGAGTAGTATTACAGCAGGACGAAATACAACAACTGGTGCGCATTTTTATGTAGACAATAGTAAAGGTAAAGATGGACAGATTTATCAAGCTGTTAGTGTCACATCTAAATCTAATCATATGGGCAGAGCACCTTTTCCAAAAACCATAAAAGCTGGGATAGGTAATTCAACTGCTATAGGCATTGAAGTATCTGGATTATATTATGAGAATAAAGAGAAATGGGAGGAGCTAACTGAAAGGCAGGCTAAGTCAGTCGCCTGTTTGCTAATTGGACTAATGAAGCATTTCAACTTGACTTATGATTAAGTCCATTTTCATGAAGACTTGTGTAGTAAGACAGATTACGAAGGTAGATTTGTTTGGATCTCAATGAAAAAATAATAGACCTCTTGCAAAAGTCATAGACCAAGCTCGAAATTAACAACACTGGCGAATAGCTTCATTCTAAGATCATAGCGCTGACGACGGTTGCGATATTTATGAGCCACGATTTTGAATAATTTAATTAAGTCTATTTTGTGTTCAACCATAATGCGAAACTTAGACAGATAGTGATTGGCTTGTTTGCAAAGGTCTAACAGATGACCCCCACGTGGCTTTTTAAAGGGGGTGAAGGTTTGTTTATGTAGCTTTGCAATACCCTGATAGCCACTATCTGCTAGTAATTTAGCATTGTCAGGTAGCCAATCAGGACAAGTATCTTTATACAGCTTAAAATCGTGAACTGAACCTTTAGACGTTTGAATATCTAATATTAAACTGGTTTGCCAATGAACGATAACCTAAGTTTTTAAGGTGTGTTGTTTTTTCTTACCGCTGTAGTAGTCTCTTTGGTTTTTTTTGGACGCTCAATTGGGGTTTCGGTGGCATCGACGATGACGACTGAGCAATTAATATCGTCATCAACTCTACTAGGAAGCTTTTTAGGCAACTCAAACCTACCTGAATCAATCAATATGTCTTCAACTTTACGAATGATGCGGCTGGCAGAAGACTCATGAATTCCGAAGTCCATACTGATGTGGTACAGCGTCCGGTATTCACGCCAATAAGTGAGGGCCAGTAATATCTGTTCCTCAAGACTAAGCTCACTTGGTCTACCTGATTTAGTCTTTTGTGCTTCATGCTGTTGCATAGCATTTAGCATTTCATGAAAGGTCGCTTTATGAATACCTGTGTAGCGTTTAAAGCCTGCATCATTTTGTTTGAGTAGCTTATCTATATTTGGCATGGTTCCTAGCCAGTTATGGATGTGTTTCTTATTTTAAATCCCTCTGCTACTTTTGCAAGAGGTCTATTTACCTAACCCTCCGACACCACCTAAACCAGCGCCTTACCGTAAACCAAAGCTTGTATTTCATTCAAGATTTCCTAAGGAACAATGATGTTTCTCTATATAAAAAAACATTTATCACAACAGTTATATTATTAATAACTGGCTGCAGCAATCCAGCAAATTCAGAAGCATCTATCAATCGAGAATCCAATAGTGTTCAATATAATATTACCTTAAACTGTGATGATTTCGAACTTAATAATGATCAACTCTTATTATGTGACTACTGGAAGAATTTTAATGAGTTTGACAGTATCGTAAACTTAAAAAACTTTAAAGAATATAACGGTACTATTAATAATATTCGTGATTTGTCTCCTATTGATTTTGCATTTACAGCTTCCACTAAAATTACATACAAAGATAAGGTATATGAAGCGAATATCTATCCTAATTCTAGAATTGGATTAATTGATAAAAATCATAATATAGTCAGTCTATAATAAAAGAGATACAGCCCATATCCTGAAACAGTTTTGGTAAATTATTCTCCATCCACCCTTGGCGTAGAAACTTAGCCTGTGCCCACTTTTTCTCGATAGGGTTTAGATCA
>NZ_CAJGZQ010000011.1 GCF_904846185.1 Psychrobacter immobilis
GTAACCGCCCCCATGTACCGCTGCTTGTGTCCCGTGTCTTAGCGATAACCTCAATCGGTGAACAAACAAACGCCTTAGACTTGAAAGCAATGTTTGCTGGGTCGTCATCGTTATACTTCACAAAAAATAGCCCATCGTGGTAAAGCTCAAAACGCCCATCACTGTAGGTCATCGGTTCATTCAGCTGGGGATCATCGCGCCATTCAGGATAGTAGGAGGTGTCTTGTAAATTAACTAGCTGGGTATCATCAGCTGCCAGTATCGTTTCATAGCTGTCATGCTGTAGCATAGTGACGATATGAGCCACAGTAACCAATGCTTGCGCCTTTACACCTGCCAATAGGTTTATCAAGCCCTTGTCATCAAGCGTCATAGGTACGGTAACCTGTGATCCGCTGCTCCAGTGCTGCACAACCTTTTTAAGGCATTGCTTGGTTCTATGAGAGCTAACAATGATTGTTTTATCGCTGCCCATCAGGTAGCTGTAAACATCAATACCGCTATCAAGGTCATTAAATGCTATCACCTCATTGGCTTTGTTAGTCTCACCAATGACGATAGCGCCATAACCTGTAGGATCAATGACAATGGGCTTTGCTTTGCTGTTTGGTGTGTAGAATACCGCGCCTACTGTATCGCCTTGTTTATCGGTCAAACGTAGGGCTATCGTGCCAGCTGTCGCTTCGGTTTTGCCAATTTGTTCACCATAATATATAGTGGTGTTGTCTGTAGAAAATAGCAGCCGTTCAGGTTCTAATATGTTACAGAGTTTGATTAAAAAAGTATCGCCTACCAGTTGCTCCCGTGTGGCTGGTTTGCAGCCTCGTAATATAGTGTCAGCGCCCGTGTTCACAGCACGGGCTTTTTCATGTATATCTGTTAAGGTATTATTCATCTAGTCCCCCTCGTAGACGATTGGGCATAGAGGAGTATCACCTGCCTTGAGTGTGACTTGTGTATTGTGGTCATTATCAGTCATGGTGACGGGTTGTTCTATCCAATACGATTTGTATCGCTTACCATTTTTTTTAATCATTTCATCTTGAATGACTATACCTTTGGCTCGTAATTCACTAATGCGTTTCAAGCAACAAGTCATGCCGTACTGGTCATAAGCTTCCATATTTGAAAGCCTTTTACCTGCCAGCAAGTGATTAAGTATTATTTGGCTATAAGTTTTCTTGGTAGACTGCTTTGAGGTGGTCATAGTTTATACCTCGCCGCTATTAGTAGTGTTGTGGCTATCTAACCAGCTATTTATATCAGACAAGCGCCATAGGCTGGCACGTCCAATTTTAATTGGCGCGGGGAATTTATCTTCATTAATCAGATGGTAGATGTGTTTTGCAGAAAAGCCAGTGATACCGCGTGCAGCAGCTTTGGCGGTGATAGTACGTTGCTGGCCTGATTGGGTAGTGTATGTTTTAGCTTCGCGTTTGGGTTGATTGGCAAGGTCTGCCATTCTTAGGTATTTATCATTTAACTTCATGGTGACTCACTCCATAGCATGGTTGGTTATAGCCAGTAATGGCTGTGCTAAGGAGTGAATATTACTTGGTTGCTTACAGTGGTAGTTCTAGTTAGAAAGCAAGTAATTCTAACTAGATTCTAGGACACGCCCTAGTTGGAATTAAATACTATTTTCATGGGCACGCTTCAACCAAAGCCCAATAGTATCTTTGCTTAACTTATTGCCTTGCATTTCGATAGCAGCTTTTATCCTTCCATTAGTCTCATCAGCAAAAGGCTTTGTTAAGTCCATTTCCAATAGCTCGCTAGCAAGAGCTGCTATTATCTTGCTTGCATTATTAGCACTTCTAGTACTCAGTGCTACATTATTATCAATTATAGGCTTAGGCTTTGAAACTTTAAGATTATTAGCATCAGAACAAAAATTCTGATCATTATTTACTTCCACTTGTTTGTCTTTAAAATCTTGTTTACTTCTAATCAAATTCAGTGTTGTCCGCGCATCAGTGGATAATGCGTCATAGCATTCTTTAAAGGTTTTCATATCTATTTCTAACACAGATATACAATCTAGCTCTAGTATGTCTTCAACTTTCCAATACATATCGTCAAAACTGTCATCTACATCGTCTTCTAAAATATATTCTAGAAAATCCTCTGTTGGATAGCTCACAGGATCATCATCTTTATATGCGTCATAACTAAATTTGGTGTATTTAACTTTTTTACTTAAAGGCTCTAAAACATCTGTATTAGAAGTTTCATCCAAATAATGTCTGTTTACTTCCTCTCCATTTCTGTCAAGAACCTCAAGATATAAATAGTAAAAATCTAGTTGAGAAAAACTGCTATCATCTGCTAGATGGTTAACGATCGTTTGCCTAGTATCATCAGTATGTAGTTCTAACAAATCAATGAAGTCATGAAAATTAATAAATTTGTCCATTTCCTCTACATTTATAGACGGATCACTTTTTTCTAGCTTTCGCATGTATTCATAGATAATACCCACAACTCACACCCTCACACCCTTGAATAAAAAAGTTGCAAGGCAATAACAGCTTAAGGGTGCAGTTGCTGTCGTTCGGGTAATTAATCCTAGCCTTGCAATCGATTATGACAGCGATTAACGCTATCAATATTAGCTTGCCAGCCTAATGCTGACGATAATTAGTAAATCGGTGTTGTTAAAGTTGCTCGGCAAGTTTGGCTAATACCTGTTGAGATACGCCTTGTGCCCGTAAGCTGTTTATCAATATATCTTTATCATGCAGCGCTATATCAGTGGCTTGCTCGTTACGGCTATCCATTTCTTTGGCGAGTTCATTAGGGGTCAGTAAGTCAAAGCTGACCGCCTTGCCAGCTCGCAAGTCATCTAAATGGTTCGCCCATTTATTCATCATTACTTGACGTTGGGCTAAGTGTGCTGACAGATCATAACGCTTTTTAACGCTCGATTGCTCAAGGTGTGCTAATTGTATTTCGATAATGCTTTCGGAAAATTGTAGTTCGTATAAGCCAGTGCTGGCAAGCTGTCTAAATCCATGACCTGTCATTTTAGGGTAGGGATCGCCACTATAGCCCATTCTATTCAACGCCTGATTGAACCATGCTTCACTGTATGGCTTGTTTGACTCAAAGTTATAGAAAACATAGCCAGTACTTTCTGTCAGTGGCCTTAAGCTTTCAATAATTGTCATTGCTTGGGATGACAGCGGGATAATGTGATCTTGACGCATTTTCATTTTATGAGCTGGTACGCGCCAAACGCTTTTATGATAATCAATCTCTGACCACTCAAAAAACCTCAATTCTTTAGTCCTAACAAAACATAGCGTCATTAGCTGTAAGCCAGCGACAGTTTGTTGATGTCCATTAGGATGCTTTTCTATATAGCTGTCAATATTTCGAAGTAGTTCAGGGAATTGATGCTGCTCAACGGCTTTCATGCGCTCAGCTTTATGAGGTCGTAATGCTTTATTACGTCCGCTGGCAATGTTAACAATGTCATAACCTAGCGTGTTGATAGCATAGTCAAATATTGAGCTGATAAGTCCCATACATTTATGAGCGGTTTCAGAGGTATGTTTGCCTTGCTGCTCAAAAGTGGCTTGAATGGCAAGTCCTGTCTTAATAATATCTTGAGCGGTGATTGCACCAATAGGATATTCACCTATATGCTTTAGAATATGGTTATCTAGAAATCCTTGCAGCTT
Source organism: Psychrobacter immobilis (assembly GCF_904846185.1). GTDB lineage: Bacteria > Pseudomonadota > Gammaproteobacteria > Pseudomonadales > Moraxellaceae > Psychrobacter > Psychrobacter immobilis_B. The sequence goes on from NZ_CAJGZQ010000011.1 coordinate 3,687, forward strand.
TTGCACGTTCTTTGATGTAGTTTTTGATTTTTCTGACATATAGCTTTTAGCTATGACTTCGAATAAATCTTTTTGTTCGTAGCTGTTTTTATGTCTGTTCTTATGCTCGCTGGGATCGATACCATCATTAATTAGTTTTTTGGCACTATCACGCTCAAGCCTTGCTTGTTTCAAAGAAACTTCGGGCTTGAAATTAGTATCTATCACTTGTGAGGAGAGCTTGTAAGTACCTATATGATAAGTTTTTTGCTTTGGCTCAATATCTTTGTCAGATTGGTAGCGATAAGACATTACCCAATAAAGCGAACCTTTAGGATCATGAATTAAGGAGAGGCTGTCACCGTCACTATGTCTGGTGCGTTTAGTAGGTGCTGACTGTTTGGCTATTGCTTTTACACCATTGTCAGTTAGTAGATAGTTTTTGCGCTTATTCATCATCACACCTCTAAGAGTCATAGAATAGCAATGTTGTGTATGTACAACACTATGTACAACATTCTATAGGTGCTACTAGGTAATGACAAGTTATATCAAAAGACATAAAGCGACTAATATAAAGGGGTTTAAAGGTTTTTGGTAATACTAGGGAAGGCTGTAATATGATGATTGGTGCGCTCGGCGGGAATCGAACCCACGACCCTCGGCTTCGGAGACCGATACTCTATCCAACTGAGCTACGAGCGCATAATAACAACGGCGTACGGTATTATCAACATCATGCCTAAACGAGCGTGATGAGCAGTAAAGATGTCGAAAAATAAAGACCGCTTAGTCTAACAAATAAAATCCATAAAGCCAATGAATGAAGACAGTGATTGATGTTTTTTAAGAAAAAACAGGATAGTCATTAAACAGGCATGGCAATCTACCTGCCTTTTCCCTTATAATGACAGGGAGAATTCATATTTATAATCACCGATTACAAGTGTGCTAGTACGCGGGATGGCTGTTTGCTATTGATAACTATTTGGTTGTCAAAGGAGGACAAGCAGAATGTCTGAGCCGTATGAGCCTTTGTATATGTAATAAGAGAACGTGACGAATGAGAAAAGTAGTTATGTTATCGGCAGCTGCCATTCTAGGAATCGCTAGTATCGCGGTGAGCCAAGCTGAAAGTGTTGTAGACACTCCTGTAACTGTTTCTGATGTAGCAGCAGCGCAGGAAGTGGTAGCAAATGCGCCTGAGCAGTTGGGTGATGATACCCAAGCTGCTGCAGATACGACTGATGGCGATGCACCTGCCGCAGAAACTGCCGCTGCCGCACCTGCGGTTGATGAAGAGCCTATTCCGCAAGATACGCCGCAAGTGCAAAAACTGATTGCTTTGTATCCTAACTTAATTGCTCGCATTCAGCCAGTTGCTAAAGTGTGCTTTGAAGACGATGAAGTTTGTGATGTGACGGCACGTGCTGCTGGCCCATCAGCTGGTGACGGCCCTCGTGATGGCAAAGCAGTATACAACGCGGTATGTCAGACTTGTCATGCTGCAGGTCTACTTGGCTCGCCAATCTTAGGTGACGCTGGTGCATGGGGACCACGTATCTCCAAGGGTAAAGAAACATTATACACTCATGCTATCAATGGTTTTAACGCCATGCCTGCTAAAGGTGGTGCTGATATCCCTGATGAAGAAGTTCAAAACGCTGTCGATTATATGGTTGGTGAAGCAAGCTAATAGTATTGAATATCTGGCTAAGCCTTTTACCCTATATATCAGTGGAGCGCCTATTTCATTAAATGAGATAGGCGCTTTTTTAATGATGAGTATTATCAATACAGTACTTCTAAGGCATTACAGTTGAAATTCATCGACACTAGCCTCACTTTATGACACTACACAGTCTCTTCTTTCTATTTATATTCTAAAAACGATTTTACATAAATTTATAACCAATAAAGAGGTTTTCATGTCTGAGGTACCAGCACTTGCTATCCAGAATTTATCCAAAACCTATAGCAATGGGTTTTCGGCACTCAAAGATGTCAGTTTAACCGTCCCGCAAGGAGGTTTTTTTGCGTTGCTGGGGCCAAATGGTGCTGGTAAATCAACCATGATTGGTATTATTAGCTCGCTTTTTAAACCAACCACTGGCAGCGTAAAGATATTTGGCACAGACTTACTAGAGAATCCGTCTATCGCTAAACAGTATCTTGGTATCGTCCCACAAGAGTTTAATTTTAATATGTTCGAAAAAGTCGAAGATATTTTGATTACACAGGCCGGTTACTTTGGTATTCCTGCCAAAGAAGCACGCCCACGGGCAAAACGATTATTAATGGCGCTAGGTCTGTGGGACAAGCGCAATAGCAAATCACGTGAGCTATCAGGTGGTATGAAGCGCCGGTTGATGATTGCAAGGGCGCTGATTCATAAGCCAAAATTATTGATTTTGGATGAGCCAACCGCTGGAGTAGATATCGAGTTACGCCGCTCTATGTGGGAGTTTATGCAGCAGATTAATATCGAAGAAAACACCACGATTATTCTGACGACTCATTATCTTGAAGAAGCGGAGCAGCTGTGCAAACGCATTGCGATTTTGGATCATGGTGAGATACGTATTAATACCGAGATGAAGGACTTGCTGGCGCAGCTATCGGTTGAGACTTTTGTTTTTGATTTGGAAACACCGCTTACGCGTCAATTGGTTTTGGCAGGAGTGACAGACACATCGCAGCCTGATGATCAGACGCTTGAAGTCACACTGACTGAAGGCGAATCGTTGAATGGTGTTTTTGACCAGTTATCCGAGCAAGGTATCACGGTAGCCAGTATGCGTAATAAAGCCAATCGACTAGAAGAGCTATTTATGCGCTTAGTAGACAAAAATATCCAAAGTGCAGACAGCATGAAGGAGGCAGGATTGTGAGTCAAGAAATGATAGATCCTAATAAAACCATGTCATGGAATAAAAAGTGGATTGCTTTTCGTACCATTTTATTAAAAGAGGTTCGCCGAATTCTGCGTATTTGGCCACAGACCTTGCTGCCACCAGTGATTACGATGAGTCTCTATTTTGTCATCTTTGGTAAGATGATTGGCTCGCGTGTCGGTGAAATGGGCGGCGTACCATACATGCAGTTTATCGTGCCTGGCCTCATTATGATGTCGATTATTACCAACAGTTACTCCAATGTGGTATCGAGCTTCTTTAGTGCTAAGTTCACCTCCAGTATCGAGGAGCTATTGGTCTCTCCCGTATCCAAACATGCGATTTTAATGGGTTATATCAGTGGTGGTATCTTTCGTGGACTGGCCATTGGTATCATCGTTTCAATAGTCGCACTATTTTTTACTGATCTTGGCATTGAGCATTTATTTGTGACGGTATTTACGGTGCTGGGTACGTCTATCTTATTTTCACTTGGTGGCTTTATCAACGCCGTGTTTGCTCGCTCATTTGATGATATTTCTATCATTCCAAGTTTTGTGCTTACGCCATTGACTTATCTAGGTGGTGTGTTCTACTCGATGGAAAACTTGTCACCATTTTGGCAAAATATCTCGCTATTAAACCCTATTGTTTATATGGTCAACTCGTTCCGTTATGGTATTCTCGGTTATTCTGATGTGAATGTCTGGTATTCGATGGCTGCTATTTTTGTCTTCTGTGCGGTATTCTATACCATAGCTTATCGTTTACTCAGTAATGGCTCACGTGTGCGCTTGTAGATTAGTTTGTAAAATGTAGCTTGTCACCTTATTATAAGAGTCCAACATTGTTGGGCTTTTTTTATGCAAAATTTTTTTGTCAGAAGTATGAGTAAGGCTTTTACAGCCACTTTATTGAGTACAATCACGAGCATTGCCATCGCAGCGCCACTTGCGGCAATGGATGATTATGATTGGGTTGTCATGGAGACGCCTGTAGATCCTGCAACGTATAAGTATGATTGCCATAACGACTACAAATATGAAACTTATGATGCGCTACAAAACTGTCTGTATAACTTGAGGGAAGATGCGGATAATGCGCTTAGTAAGCAATGGAGTATCAGCGATAAAGTCGTTAGAGAGAGAAATGCGGTTTATATCAAAGTCGCTAATCGGAAAAACCCACTAGTATTTGTTGATTACTCCAGTCCTTATGAGGAGGATTTTAATCCTTATTATTCGCTACAAGACTACGATAAATCACGGAAATTACTGACAATACATCAAAGCTTTTATGAAGGAGAGAGCTTGACGGTAGTGAATTTGGTTACTGGGTTTTGGCAAGATTTTAGTCTCAGAAAGCTAAGTATCTCTCCTGATATGAGATATATAGTCGGTTTTGAAAGTGAAATGGGAGCGACGGAACACGTCAATATTTTGGAGCGACAAGATAGCGGTTACTATGAAGGCTACTATAAACAAGTCTATAGTAGTAGTTACGATTCAAAAAACTACGACAATCATAAAAAGTTTTATCAAGCAGATAAAGCACAGCAGGTTTATGATAGCGAAATCTTTACTTGGGTAAATGATGATAAGTTTTATGCAGATTCTTTTTATAAGTTGAATGAAGCGGATTCAGCGGCTTTTAGAGTACGATATACCTTTATTAAAAATGCCTCAACGGATAAGTGGCAACTGTATGAAGGTAGTAGATAAATGATCGCTATCTCTCATTGTATAAAGACGGTGTTGACTGTCGCAGGACTATTTATATTGACCACAATAGCATCCTTAGATGCACAGGCCGCGCCTTTAGCTTTAGAGCCATCGACAAGTGAAGAGATATGGATAAAAGTCGCTGCGCCTGTAGCGATAGACTGGTATGAAGACAGCTGTCGATACGATCACACTGAATATCGAACGTTTAAAGATTATGAAAACTGTATTTTTAAATCGTTAGCCCAAGCTGATAATGCACAAAGCCGAAAATGGGGCTTGAGTGACCGCGTTATTCGAGAAAAAGATACCATTTATATTAATACACCCAACCATAAGCAGCCATTGGTATTTAAGGATTATCTTGAACCGTTTGAAGAGGAACATAGCGCTCACTATGAATTGCAATACTACGATAAATCGCATAATTTATTACAGTTACTACATACGATGTATGAGACTCAAGCGACTGTCATTGTCGATTTAAACACGGGGCGCTGGCAAGAGCTATATGCGACCAATCTTAAGTTTTCTGACGATATGACTCAAGTGGTAGGGTTTAATGGTAGGCAAGGTGTGACCAGAGATATCATAATATGGGAGCGTCAAAAAGCTGACAATGCCGAACGCTATGCAACGATATTTGCTAGTAATGAATTATATGAACAAGATTATGATGATGATAAAAAGCATGAGGTATATGAAGCGCGAGATATCAGTTGGACAAGCGATAATAAAGTTAACGTTGATTTTTATTACAGAGTCAATCCCACTGACACGGTAGCATTTCGCGTGCGCTATATTTATGCGGCTGATAATAAAGAGGGTAAATGGCAGAGAGTTTTACCTGACGCTAATACCAACGATTAAAAAACAATAAAAAGGTCTAGCTCTCATATGCAAGTAACTCTACCAGTAGTTAATTCAATTCATATCTGTATGACAAGTGCAATACTGCTCATGTTCTCTATTTCAGTGCAAGCAGACCTGCCCAAAGCGACGATGGATGACTATGTTTGGAAAGTACTAGACCCAACCAGAAACTCAAATTACTTTGATGATAAGTGTGAATACGACAGTCTGGTCTCTTATAGGAAATGCCTTGAGATCAGCTTAGAGAAACATGATAACAAGCTTAGCGGAAAATGGGGATTGGGCAACCGTGTTTCGAGAGAAAAAGATACGATATATATCAAAGTACCCAGTCGAAGCTTACCGTTAGTTTTTCGTGATGAGCTGTTTGCTCCTGACGGCCAATCTCACTCTTATTTTTCACTATATGATTATGACGAAAAGAGACAACTGCTGTACTTGTTGAGAAGTTTTCCCGAAATAGAAAGTACTGTACTTATTAATCTCAAAACTGGATTTAGTCAAGAATTTGATGGTATCGATTTAAGTGTATCACCCAACAAAGAACGTATTACTACAGTAGAGCGTTATATAGATGAAGAAAATATTACGATTTGGCAAAAGCAGAAGGAGGGCGACTATCAGATTGTTTACGAGAGTGACCCCAGCGAATTAAAAGCGCATTTGGCATTTTACCAAAATCGAGATCAGAGACATAGTTTTGAAGATATTGATATTGAGTGGGAAGATAAGGATAGCGTTTTGGTCGATTTTTATTATCTTATTAATGAAACCGATGATACAGGCTATCGAGTACGCTTTAGCTTGGTCAAAAATGCTAGTTCATCAGACTGGCAAATGATTCCCATAAAATAGCCCATTGCTGTAAAATGACTGGTTTTTATTTCATTATATTTAAGCATAAAAGGTAAGTAACTTATGAGTATTCACGGTATCTTGGGTGAGCAAACCACTGACTATCCAACCGAGTATAGTCCAGAGACCTTGTATCCTATCGCTCGCAGTATGGGTCGCGATGTCATTGGCTGGCAAGATGATAAGCTAAAAGTGGGCATCGATTGGTGGCAGGCATTTGAGATGTCTTGGCTCAATGGGCAAGGTATCTCGCAAGTGGCTATCGCACGTTTTGGCATTCCGGCTAGCTCGCCATTTATCGTTGAGTCAAAGTCGCTTAAGCTCTATCTAAACAGTATCAACTTTACTGAATTCGTTAGTTGGGCAGAAGTACAAACGCTGATTGCTAAAGACTTATCAGCCTGTGTACAAGCAGAAGTACAAGTTGAGTTGTTTGGCTTAAATGACGACCTGCATGATAAGACATCAGGGTTATTGGTGGCTCAACCTGAGGGTGTTTGTATTGATGACGCGCTTGCTTATAGTAGCGAAAAAATCGCATTGTGCGAGCATCCTGATGCGTCATTGCTAAGTAGTGATAAAGATTTAAACAGTAGCTCTATTTTAGAGAATACTGGCACTGAGCCTTATATTTTCTATTCTAATTTACTACGCAGTAATTGTCCGGTGACCAATCAACCAGATTGGGGGACGTTAGCAGTTTCGATTACCAGTAATAAAACAGTCGATGAGGCTGGAATGCTGCGTTATATCTTAAGTTTTCGTCAGCATAATGGTTTTCATGAACAATGTGTGGAGCAAATATTTGCTGATTTGAGTCAATACTACGAGCCAAGTGAGCTGATGGTTCGCGCTTGGTATACACGCCGAGGCGGTATTGATATCAACCCTTGCCGTGTGAGTGATATAACCTTGCTACCTAAACCAAGTCGTTTGATTCGGCAGTAAATATCATACAATTAGGTGTAATGGACATTTTTCATGAAAAAAGCGCCCATCTCATTTATGAGACAGGCGCTTTTTATTACGTAAGTTTTATGAATAAAACTATTTGCCGCTTACTTTTGCCAATACTTCTTCACGGCTTAGCATTTGTTTTTCTGCTTCACGGCGATTGACGTATTCGTACTTGCCTTCAGCCAAGTTACGGTCTGAAACCACGATACGATGAGGAATACCAATCAATTCAAGATCAGCAAACTTAACACCTGGACGCTCGTTACGATCATCAAGAAGCACATTGATGCCTTGTGCTTTTAACTCTTCATAGAGTGCTGTCGCTGTCTGCATGACGGTCTCTTCTTTTGACTTCATCGGGATGATAGCGACTTCAAAAGGAGCGATTGAATCATTAACCGTTGGCGTCTGTGGCCACATGATACCGTTTTCGTCGTTGTTCTGTTCGATAGCAGCGGCAATGATACGGCTCACACCAATACCGTAGCAGCCCATCATTAGGGTCACAGGCTTACCATCTTCACCAGATACGGTAGCATTTAACGCTTGCGAGTACTTGTCACCTAACTGGAAGATATGACCGACCTCGATACCACGTTTGATTTTTAGGCTGCCTTTACCATCAGGAGAAGGGTCGCCTTCCTGCACATTGCGTACATCAACGACACGAGTAATGCTCGCATCACGCGCCCAGTTCATACCAGTGGTGTGTTTATTGACTTCATTGGCACCGCACACAAAGTCTGATAAAGTTGCTGCCGAACGATCAACGAAGACAGGCATATCCAAATTAACGCCAATATAGCCTTTATGCAGACCAGCAGCTTTCAGTTCTTCATCAGAAGCCATTGTCAGCGGTACATTGGCCTCTTCAATTTTCTCGGCTTTGATCGTATTTAGCTGATGATCACCGCGTAATACGATAGCAATAAGCTGTGGCTCATTATTTTCGGTATGACCATGGACGATTAACGTTTTGACCGTCGTTTCTAATGGTAAGCCTAAATGTTCAGCAACCATTTTACAGCTGGTCATATTTTCCGTCAGGACGTCTTCGCGCGCCATTTTCGGTGGCTGACGCTCAGCGGTGCTCACTGATTCGGCAAGCTCAACGTTGGCCGCATAATCAGAAGAATCAGAGAAGGCAATATCATCTTCGCCGCTGTCTGCCAATACATGAAATTCGTGTGAAGCAAAACCACCAATAGAACCAGTATCCGCTTGTACTGCACGGAAATCTAAGCCCAAACGGGTAAAGATGCGCGTATAAGCGTCATACATGTCATGGTAAGTTTTTGCCAACGATGCTTGATCAACGTGGAACGAGTAAGCATCTTTCATGGTAAATTCGCGTGCGCGCATCACCCCAAAACGTGGACGAATCTCATCACGGAATTTATTCTGAATTTGGAAAAAGGTGATTGGTAGTTGTTTATAACTACGTAGCTCGCCTTGCGCCAGATTGGTGATGACTTCTTCATGCGTCGGACCTAATACAAAATCGCGATCATGACGGTCTTTGAAGCGCAACAGCTCAGGACCATAATCGTTAAAGCGTCCGGTCGTTTGCCAAAGCTCGGCAGGCTGGGTCATCGGCATGAGCACTTCTTGTGCACCAACTTCTTGCATCTCTTCACGAACAATACGTTCGACTTTTTGCAAGATGCGTAGCCCCATGGGCAACCAAATATATAACCCAGAAGCAATCTTTCGAATAAGACCGGCACGCACCATCAATTGGCTTGAGGCGATATCGGCATCACTTGGGTTTTCTTTTAGAGTGGCAAATAAAAATTGACTGGCTTTCATAAATAAAGCGTAACCTTATCAACGATAAAATAAATAAGAAATAGTAGGATATTGAGCGTGTGCTTTGATGGCCGACGCAAGCTTACCTTTGTATCACTTGGTAATAGTCTAGGACATGCCTAGCTAAAAAGTACTGCGACAAACAGTACATGAATAGAAAGTGCGTTCATAAAACGCCTTACAAAAAGGCTGGAACTTTTCATTTTGCATTAAAACGTTGATGTTGGCAGCGTCATACTTTACGCATAAAGACCAGAAAAATAGATGTACGCCAACATTTTGCTTATACAATCTGACTATGTTAGGTAAAGTTAGCCTAAGACGCAATGACTTTTTGTTTTTTCAGACAGAACGTGACTTAAACGTGACTTAAACGAGCAAATGAGGTCACTACAACTCGATTATTTACCAGTTTTTAGGGTATTTATAGTAAATGGTAGCGCTAGTCATTATGTAGCGTATTGGTAGTTATTACTTGAAGTTGCTGCTCAAAAGTAGCATTTATCATTTAGACAGTTATTTGTTATACGTTTAATAAAAATAAATGATAAAACTCTGAGGGTGTTTATATGAATAATCCTGACAATCGATCTCCTGTTAATAATGATGCGACTAACTCACAAGCGAAAAAACCTATTGCGATGATGTCGTGGATGATACTGCTCATCGGTTTATCAGCTATCGTTTTTGCTATTTATAGTGTGCAGAATATAACCAAGGAAGAGCCGATAGAAACCATTACTCGTGAAGGCGTGGTCACACAAATTCAAAAATTGAATCGTTTGGAAACGGTGGCGTTCAGTGTCGATACAGTCATTACCAGTCAACGTCCTGGCAGTTGGATGAAGCTGTGGCAAGACGAGCAAAAGGGTTTGTTTATCGCGCGCGGACGAGTGGAGGCGGGAATTGATTTAAGTGCACTTACCCCAGAAATGGTACAAGTAGTGCAGCCTGAAGTTAACGTCGATGAGGTACAAGAAGCGGGTGCTAATACGCCAGTTTCAATGATGCCGCAAATCAATATTACCATCCCACCATCAGAGATATTTTCGGTTTATCTAGACGATATCGAGATTTATGATTGGCAGACGGGTGCTTTTGGCATGATGCAAGTCGATCCAAAAATCTTGCAACAAGCGCAAAGTATGGCAAAAAAAGAAGTACTCGAACGCGCTTGTCGTGGTGATGTCATGAATATGGCACTAGAAAATGCGCAAACCCAACTGCAACAGCTATTTTCGTTAACTGGTGCAGTAGTGACGGTAACGACTCAAGGTGCAGGCGCGTGCCAGATGCCAGTAAAATAATGCATACATAATTTTATTAGAGCCATAGACTAGATAGTCATACGTTAGCTTATTAATTGGAAACACTTAAAGTAACGCCATTTATATTGTATAGTAGAGCTTATCTATTATTCATAATCAACTTATGAATTATCGTTGGTAATATAACCCTATATAAAAGGTGGCGTATATGACAACTCTTAATAATAAACCGTCTTCTAAGCCTGAACGTCAGCTTAATAAGCGCCCTAAAGCGAAAGAATCGCTTTCTTTTGCGACATGGGTGCTGTTAATCATAAGCTTCACTCTACTAGCCTATGCCCTATACATTATTCAAACTCGTATCTTGTAAACTCTAGATGATACTAGGGCGTGTCCTCAATTCAATCGATTACTTGTTAAATGGGCTAAAAATAGCTAATGAAATTCTTAGTAAATTGAGGTTTTAGTGTTGATGTAATGCGTCGCTATTTTTTAAATTCAGCAATCGCTAATTGGCGAGCCGCTTTATGTTCGACCATCGGTAATAGGTAATCAAGATCAGCAAACTTACCGCCCTTTGCCAGTGCTTGACGCATTTTATCCTCGCTATGCAAGATGGTGGCAGGAATGGCTTTTAGCTCAGGCAGCCACGTCTTGATAAATTCGCCATCGGTATCGTGGGTTTTGGCTTGGCTAAAAGGGTTCATAATGCGAAAGTAAGGTGCAGAGTCGGTGCCAGTCGATGCGCTCCATTGCCAACCCCCATTATTGGACGCAAAGTCACCATCTATCAGCTGCTGCATAAAATAACGCTCACCTAAGCGCCAATCAATCAATAAATCCTTGGTCAAAAACATCGCCGTGACCATCCGCAAGCGATTGTGCATAAAGCCCGTCGCATTCAGGCAGCGCATTGCCGCATCGACTAACGGCACGCCAGTTTTACCTAGGCACCATGCCTCAAAGTCATTTTGATTATATGACCAATTAATCTTGCTATCGGTTTCCTTTTTATACGCTTGATGGCGAATCAGCTCGGGCTTATAGTCTAAAACATGACGATAAAAGTCACGCCAAGCCAGCTCACTTATCCAGCGGTTAATGTCATTATTATCAGTGTTGTCAAAGCTATCCCCGCTGTCTAAGGTGTCACCGTCATTCCCATGTAATTCTCCCAGTGCTTTGCTTGATTGTAGGGTAGCTTGTAAGTAGCAAAGTCTGGGGCTGATTGCACCAATAGTCAGGTAGGCAGATAGCTGACTGGTCGCGTGTAAGCTTGGCACATCGCGACTGATATCGTAGTTATCAATATCCTCAGCGATGAAGTCCTCTAAACGCCGGCAAGCTGCATCTTCGCCAGCAGGGTAGGCTGCCCGAGCGTGCTCAAGCTGTACGTCTATATCAATGTGCTCTAATAAACCAGCATTTTGCAGTGCCTTTTGATAATCTTCGACTACTTCTTTACTTACTCTTTCTATATCTTCGATAGTAGCACTGGCGTTTGAGACTTCTAGTTTGACTTTAGTGTTGCCATTTATGGCGGATACCTCATGCATTTGTATGGTGCTGATATCCAAGGTATGCCGCCATTTTTTATAAAATGGAGTAAACACCTGATACATGCTGTCATCGTTCGTAGTGATGGTTTGTGGTGGCAAGATACATTGATCATGCCAGCGGATAAATTCTATATCGTTGTTTGCAAGCTTTTTGGTTAATTGCTCATCACGCTTAATTTCATTGCCTTCGTACTCGTGATTTGCCATCACAGTGCTGATCTGGTTCGCGCTACAGATATCTAGCATCGCCTCAACACAGTCAGTAAAGCTTGGACAGAGCTGTACTGTTAAGTGGATATTTAATTGTGTTTGCAGGGATTTGGCTAGGATAGGCAAAGTGCGTGCGATATGGTCGAGCTGTGTCAGCGACATGTCATGTGCTTGCCATTGTTCAGGCGTCACGAAGTAAACAGCGCTTACTGAGGCGTTATCCGCATTTGCCTGCTCGCAAAGCGCAGCTAGCGCGGTATTATCATGAACTCGCAGGTCACGACGAAACCACATTAGGTAATGCGCTGGGTTTACGCTAGTGGCATCGTCACTATTGTTGACGTTGCTTGTTTCGGTGTTATCTGTGCTATCGGTGTTATGAGACGTTTCCGCCGCCGTTTTAGACATTCAACTATCCCTCTATTAATCAATCGCAATCATAAACAAAACTGGTAATAAAAGTATGCTAGGATAAGTTTTTGGATGCAATGGATTTACCATTCAATTAACAAATCCTCATATTTACGCTTTAGCGTTGGCAATTGACGTTTACCTTCCGTCAATGTAACGAAGACAGTCTAATAATGTCGTACTGAGTGTTATATCTAAGGTCACATCATGCACGTTAAGTTTTGCGGATTTACCCAGCCTAATGATATTAAAATTGCCGCCCAGTTGGGTGTTGATGCGGTTGGCTTGGTATTTTATCCGCCCAGTCCACGCGCTGTCACTATCGAGCAGGCGCAATCGTTAAGTGCGTCTTTGCCAGCTTTTATAAGTATAGTGGCTCTAGTGGTGAATATGCCGCGCGCAGAGCTGATAGAATTAGCGAATCAGGTCGCTTTTGATATCATTCAATTCCATGGTGATGAAACACCGGAGCAATGTGCGCAGCTGGCCAGTGCGGTCAATAAACGCTGGATAAAAGCGCTGCGTATCAATGCTGACCAACACACTGCCGCTAGCGTAAGCGCCGAGATTAATGAGTTTGCTGCCGCTGGCGCGAACAGTATCTTATTGGATGCTTACCATCCCCATAAATATGGCGGCACAGGGGCACGTTTTGATTGGAGTCTGCTACCGCAAGACAGCTCGCTACCTATTATTTTAGCGGGCGGACTGGATGCCGATAATGTCGCTGCCACTTTAGATTTGCCTATTTATGCGGTTGATGTCAGCGGTGGGATTGAGTCTGACAAAGGCAAAAAAGACGCTGCCAAAATGCGTGCCTTTATGAAAGCGGTAAAACGCGACCGATGGCAAAATGAGACGCTTGGCGAACCTTCGAATATCAGTAACTAGTGTTTTAGCAGTGAATTTTTATCCGTTAAATAGCTAATTACTTGGAAAATTTTCCCTCTTATTTATCTTAAAAAATACCACTTATTATAGTAGGAATTATCATGAGTCATGCCACGAACAAAGCACCATCTGCTACTGCACAATCTATCAATACCTTTACTAATCCAACAGACGTTCAAGACTTTAACCAATACCCTGACGCACGCGGACATTTCGGTGTGCATGGTGGTCGTTTTGTCTCTGAAACCTTGATGGCAGCACTAGAAGAGCTAGAAACGTTATATAACACCGTCAAAAAAGACCCTGCATTTTGGGAAGAATATCACAATGATTTGGTCAACTATGTCGGCCGCCCAACGCCTTTATATCATGCCAAACGTTTAAGTGATGAGATTGGCGGTGCGCAAATTTATTTCAAACGCGAAGACTTAAACCATACTGGCGCACATAAAGTTAATAACACCATTGGACAAGCGCTACTTGCCAAAATGAGCGGTAAAAAACGCATTATTGCGGAAACTGGAGCAGGGCAACATGGCGTTGCGACGGCGACGATTGCTGCGCGCTTAGGGCTTGAATGTATCGTTTATATGGGCGCGGACGATGTCGAGCGTCAAAAGATGAACGTCTATCGTATGCGTTTGCTCGGTGCGACGGTTGTGCCAGTGACTTCAGGCTCACGTACCCTAAAAGATGCCATGAACGAAGCGATGCGTGATTGGGTCACCAATGTCGATAGCACGTATTACATCATTGGAACAGTTGCCGGTCCGCATCCTTATCCGCTACTCGTGCGTGATTTCCAAGCGATTATCGGTAAAGAAGCACGTATCCAGCATTTGCAAATGACGGGTAAATTACCAGATGCGCTAGTGGCTTGCGTTGGCGGTGGCTCGAATGCTATTGGTTTATTCTTTGACTTCCTAAATGACACGGAAGTTAAAATGTATGGCGTTGAAGCAACGGGTGACGGTATCGAAACGGGTCGTCATTCAGCACCATTGGCTGCTGGTCGTATCGGTGTACTGCATGGTAACCGTACCTATCTGATGGCCGATGATGAAGGTCAAATTCAAGAGACGCATTCTATCTCGGCAGGTCTTGATTATCCTGGCGTTGGTCCTGAGCACAGCTTCTTAAAAGACATGAAGCGTGTTGAATATGTCGGCTGTACCGATAAAGAATCGCTAGAAGGCTTCCATGAAGTGACGCGCAAAGAAGGAATCATCCCTGCGCTTGAATCTGCTCATGCCGTTGCTTATGCATTGAAGTTGGCTAAAACCATGACCCCTGATCAAACGATTATCGTCAATATGTCAGGTCGCGGTGATAAAGATTTGCATTCAGTGATGAAAGCTGAAGGGATTGAGTTGTAAAAGGACGTTTTTTTGAAGACAGATATGGTGGACTTAGTAAACTTAATAAACGATAGGTTTATTGAGTTTACAAGGGAGCAGGTGTTTTCTAAAGAAACCGATGACTTTCTAGGCTTTGCTCAACAAAAATTTAAGCTAAATTCGAAAAATGATTGGAACGAAATTATTGCTTCTGAGGATATTTTAGAGGACTCTAATGAGGCCTTAAAAAGTTTTCTGAAGTTTGGTTTATCAGGTTCTACCAAATATAATGATTTGGGTGAGAAGTATTTGAGATTGTATGGAGTGTTGAATGCTGTTTACCAACAGCAACAAGCTATTTTACATATATTCAAACTCTTTAATTGTCCAAACCCAAAATCAATAAAACAAGAGTTTAACAATTTATCAATAACTCAAGCTCGTCACAAATTAGGTGCTCACAGTATTAACTATAGTATTCAAGGTGATTCTGAGACTGAAATGTTTGTACCTGTTAGAGTACAGTTTAATGATTATGAGCTGACATATTTTAATCATAAGAATAATGAAAGTAATGATATCGACCTTAAATTGACTCTTGAAGAACATAGTAAATTAATCTGTAAGACTTACTTGTCGATAGCTAATAAGGTTATTAAAATAGTCTATAAAGGTAATACCCATAAGTAGGAGCAGGTACTATCTAGTTTTAATGATCTAGAAATGGTTATGAATGGAGCATGGTTGATCAAAGTTCAAGATAGTGACACTATCATTAATATAAAATTTAAATAATAACTTGTCTGAAGAGATAGATAACTAAAGAGAACACTATGACCCGAATTGAAAGCACTTTTGAAATTTTAAAAGCCCAAAATAAAAAAGCCCTGATTCCTTATGTAATGGCAGGTGATCCTAATCCAAACAACTTCGTTGGGTTGCTACATGATTTGGTTAAGCACGGCGCGGATATGATTGAAGTAGGCTTGCCGTTCTCCGACCCGATGGCAGATGGCCCAGTCGTCGCTTTAGCTGGAGAGCGTGCATTAGCCGCAGGTACGAGTACACGTGATGCGCTAAAAATGGTGGCAGAGTTCCGTCAGCAAGACACGCAGACGCCGATTATCCTCATGGGTTACCTCAATCCAGTTGAAATCATCGGTTATGATAACTTTGTGGCGCTATGTGAGCAGTCAGGTGTCGATGGTATTTTGATGGTTGATTTACCACCAAGCGAGGCGGGCAGTTTTACCCAGCATTTGACTGACCATGCGATGAACGAGATTTTCTTACTGTCACCAACCACTTTACCTGAGCGCCGTGAACAAGTATTGACCCATTGCGGTGGTTATATTTATTATGTGTCATTAAAAGGTGTGACGGGTTCGGCAACGCTTGATACTGATGATGTTGCGACTCAAGTGCAAGCGATTAAAGCAGCGACTGATTTGCCAGTATGTGTGGGTTTTGGTATTCGTGATGCAACGTCTGCCAAAGCAATTGGAGCGCATGCGGATGGTATTATTGTCGGTAGTGCCTTGGTTCAAAATTTTGCTGATATAGATGCAAATGATAGCACTGCGGTTGCCGCGGCTCAGCAAAAAATCATGGCAAAAATGGATGAGCTACGCGGTGCACTTGATAGTTTGAGTGCCTGAGTTAAATAAAGTTAAATTATCGTCACTTAAATCGTTATGGCAATATGAATAACAATGTTTATAAAGACAGGGTTAAATGACTTTGCTAAAGTTAGTTTACGTGTGTAAACTAACATCACATATAAATTATTACAGTTTCACGTAAGCGTGCCTTATAACTGCGCTTTATAACTGCGAAAGTTATGAGAATATGTGACGATTAAACTGATCCTTATAAATCGATTCTTAGGGACAAGCGCATGAGCCAGCTTGTCGATAAGCCTTTGATAATGGCGAATAATATGACTGATACGATAATAAAACCTGATATGACGACTCCGAACCATACTGAAAAAAGTAACGCTGAGCCAAACGGTAATACTGCTGGTCAATCGTGGTTTAATCGCCCGATACCGGGTATTAAACAGCAACTGACAGCGCCTTTGACGGCAGTAGAGACCGAACCGTCAACCAAGTGCAGTAATTGTCATTCGATGATTACCAACACGGCGCTGATTTTTAACTGCTATGTTTGCCCGCATTGTGATCATCATTTACCGATGAGTGCTCGTGAGCGCTTAAACTGGCTACTCGATCAAGTAGACGGTGAGCTTGGGCAACAATTTACTGCCAAAGATCCGCTAAGATTTGTGGATAGCAAGCCGTATCCGCAGCGTATGATAGAAGCACAAGATAAGACAGGCGAGTCTGAGGCGCTGATTGTGCTGTATGGTAAGCTGCGCAATCTTGATGTGGTGACTTGTGCCTTTGACTTCCGCTTTATGGGTGGTTCTATGGGCTCAGTGGTTGGCGATCGTTTTGTCCAAGCAGCTGAGAAAGCACTGGCAGACAAAGTGCCTTTAGTTTGCTTTGCTGCCTCTGGCGGCGCACGTATGCAAGAAGGTTTGCTGTCTTTGATGCAGATGGCTCGTACTGCCGCAGCGATTGAGCGTTTGAGAATTGCTGGCGTGCCGTATATCGTGATATTGACCAATCCTGTTTATGGCGGTGTGACTGCGTCGCTCGCTATGTTAGGTGATATTCATTTAGCAGAACCAAAAGCCATGATCGGCTTTGCGGGCAAGCGCGTGATTGAGCAAACGGTTCGTGAGACGTTAGAAGAGCCGTTCCAGCGTGCCGAGTTCTTATTAGAGCATGGCGTAGTCGATGAAGTGGTACATCGTCATCAATTAATTGATACCATTTATCGCTTGTTGGCTAAGTTATGCCGCGTGCCTAATGTTGATGCCTAACTTGCTCATCGGCTTGACTAACGAATAACTGAGTTTAATATTCTGCAAGACTTATGCTTAGTAGCATGCTAAATTTTGCTGACTAACTAAGATCAATCAATAGCATTTATCGTCAACAGCGGTAAATGCTATTTTTGCTTTTTGGGCAGGTAGTTATATACTGTCTGTACTTTCTTAATGAATGCTTTCTCATTGACCATTTTTTATTCAAATATTTCAATATAGGCTGTGTCCATGTCCGACTCTCTACTTTTTAACCCTAACACTCCCAACAAGCATTCTAGCTTGACCGAATGGCTCGATTATATGCAGCAGATTCATGTATCGGCAATAGACATGGGGTTGTCGCGAGTTTTGCCAGTTGCCGAGGCGTTAGGCGTGGTACAGTCAGCCAAAGACGATGCTTATGTATTCACGGTGGCGGGCACCAATGGTAAAGGCTCAACGACGGCTGTCATCGCGCAGATGTGCCAAGCAGCAGGTTATAAAACGGCTCTGTATCAATCACCGCATCTAAGTGTATTTAATGAGCGCGTGCGTATCAATGGCGAGATGGTCAGTGACGAGACGTTAATTGAAGCCTTTAGCAAGGTAGAAGCAGCGCGATTAGCGTGTGAGCTGACCTTGTCATTTTTTGAGATGACCACATTGGCCGCATTATTAATATTTGCCGAAGCGGATTGTGATGTCTGGGTGTTGGAAGTCGGGCTAGGTGGGCGCTTAGATGTGGTCAATATCATCGATGCTGATATGGCAGTGATTACCAATATCGCTATCGATCATGTCGATTGGCTGGGTGACAATGTTGAAGATATTGGCCGTGAGAAAGCAGGTATCTTACGTGATGGTATCAGCGTGGTTTATGGTGCTACCGCGATGCCAGTCAGTGTGCAGCAAGCGATTGATAAGCATCAAGCAACTTGTTATCAAGTTGGGCGAGATTTTGATTATCGTGAAGTGGATGCAAGCGCTTGGCAATATAGCAATGCTGCTGTCACCATGCAATTACCGCGCCCAGCACTATCATTGACCAATACTGCCACTGCGTTATCAGCAGTGCTCGCAAGTTCGTTAAATGTCGATAGCACTGCTATCGAGCAGGCGCTGCAAACGGTCAGGCTCGCTGGTCGCTTTGATTATCGTGAGACCCACAATCGCCATTGGCTGTTTGATGTCGCGCATAACGAGCAAGGCGTTGAGTTTTTATTGGCGCAATTATTACCGCTTTGGCAACAGCATCTAACCAATCAAAATAGCTCTGATACTCTCAATCACAGCAGTAATCCACATAGTAATCATATCAGTCAAGCTACAGGAAAACCTGCCAGCATTAAAATGCTGTTTTCTATGTTGGGCGATAAAGATATCAATAAAGTCGTGCAGCATTTGACCGAAGCGGGCTTACCGATTAGCGATTGGTTTGTCGCTGAGATTGATTATCCACGTGCCGCGAGCACCGAGCACTTGCAAGGTATCTTATCGAGCTATGTCGATGATGCTCAAATACACGAATTTAAACGTTTATCAGAAGCGACCGATGCAGTTATCAATGCCAGTCAGCCGCAAGACCTTATCGTGGTATGTGGCTCCTTTCACACGATCGGCGAGGCACTGGCAGCACTTGCGGTTGATAATTAACATTAAAATGGTGCTTATTTAATGTTAATCTTAGCAGTAGCATGATGGCAGACAGTATGAAAAATATGCTTTATAATCAAAGTGATTTGGCAAGTTGCTCTATAATGGCATTAAACGCTTGGCATAACATTTAAAAACGGATGGACGCAACTGGTGGCAATGACACCTATCAAGGCTATTAAAACTATCTAAACACAGTTTTGAGACGGCAGTTGCGCCGCTCAATCAACCTTATTACCAACTAAGAGACGTAAACGGATGAACTTTTCGAGACAAGCCTTATTGGGCATTGGGATGATTATTGGCGGTAGCGTGATGCTATACGCCATGGTGCAACAGATTGGTGATAGTAATGAACCACAACCAGCGTCAGCAATGGTAGATAAGCCAAGCCCTGAGCAAGAGTCTCCTCAGCCGCTGACGACGGATATCGAGACTGAAAAACGTATCTTGGCAGAAAAACAAAAAGAGCGCGCTGCTCGTGTGGCTGAGCAAGAAAAACGTGCTCAGCAGTTCTTAACTGAACAAGAAGCCGCTGAGGCGGAAGCATTGGCAAAAGCCCGTGCAGAAAGTCAGCAGTATATGGCCAGTAGTGCAGCAGCTGCTGAAGAGAGTGACAAATCCAAATCCGACGCGGAAAAAAATGACGCTACAATACCAATAAAAAAGACTAGCGCTGCTGCGTCAGCTGAAAGTGAGACAAACACTGGCAACCAGCAAAAAGCTGCCCAAGCGCAACAAGAAGCTCAAAGGCAAGCGGCGATTAAAGAGCAGGCTGCCGCCAAGAAACTAGCAGACAGTAAAAAAGAAGCGGAAGCAAAAAGACAAGCGGATGCTAAGAAACAAGCGCAAGCTGCGGCTGAGAAAAAACAAGCGGCAGCCGAAGCGGCTAAAAATGAGCCACCAAAGTCGCCTTCTGATTATCAAGTTAAAAGAGGAGATGGGCTGATTAAACTGGCGCGGCAGTACAATATGCCAGTAGAAGTATTGGCACAAGCGAATAATCTGTCACCGTCAACATCGCTACAATTGGGTCAAAACATCACCATTCCATCACGTAAGCAAGTGGAGCGATTAGCACGTGAAGCGGCAGCGGCTGAGCAGGCACGGGAAGACAAGCGTCAGAAAGAAGAGGCTTTAGCCAAAAAATCAGCGGATGCTAAACGTGAAGCACAGCAGAAACTCAGCGAAGCCCGTAAAGAAGTCAAAGAAACTGACGCTAAAGGCAGCTTTGGGGTGCAAGTAGCATTGGCAAACGATCAAGCCAAAGCAGATGAGCTGGCAAAGAAATTTAAATCCGCAGGCTACCAAGTTAAGACCAGCCCTACCAGCCGTGGGGTTCGCGTCATCGTCGGTCCTGAGCGCGGTAAAGTGGCAGCGTTAGCGTTAAAAGATAAAATCAATAGTGATCCTAAGGTCAATACGACCAGTGCTTGGGTTTTATACTGGCGCTAAAATAGCATTAAAATCACGATAATCGGATGACTATTGTTGCTAAGAAACAGCAGAGTCTTGGTTAGATTTTATTGTTTTATCTGAGTTTTATTCAAACACGACATTTATTGTCGTGTTTTTTGTTTTAGTGTTTGCTGATTGGCGTAAGCTTAGCTACGATGTGCGCCGACTGCCCCTGATTTTTTCTGTATAACGGGTCAGCCTATAAGGGCTGCCCTGTCGCAGTTGAGTATGTATGTCACTTTATGGAAGTCGTAATACATATTTGGCTGCCTTAATCATGTATAAGGTAAAACCATGTCATTTGGTGTTATATTTTTAATATTGGCCGTTGGATTTTTAGGGCTGATTACCGTACCAAAGCTGTTGAAAAAACCCCCAGTTGTTGAGCCTGATCCAAAGCCAGTACGCGGTGATGAGTTGGCTATTTGGCCGTTTGCGCCGATGCCGATTATGACGGATACGGAAGTCATTTTCTTTAATAAGCTAAAAAGTGCGTTGCCGGAATATCATATTTTCGTTCAAGTTCAACTGTCACGCATTATCGAAGGCAATAGCAGTGAGGCGTCCGAGCGTAGCTTTTGGTTCAATCGTATCTGTCGTCAAAGCGTCGATTATGTGATTGTAGATATTGATGCTCAAACCACGCTGGTTGCTATCGAGCTTGATGATTGGACACACACGAGTAAAGCGCGTCAAAAGGCGGATGACAAAAAAGACAAAGCCCTTGCTAGTGCCGGTATTGCTATTGTGCGTTTTCACGCTGAGCGCATGCCAAGCGCAGATATGCTCAGGTACGAGATGATGCAAGTGATTGAAAGTTATTGATAAAGTATCTTTGGTATACAGTCAATATTATTCACAACAACGGCATTTATTTTTTTGTGTAACATTGCTGTTATATCCGTTTACTTTATAGATAAGTTACTTAAATAAGAGTATTATTATTTTATTTTAAAGCAAACTTAAGTTTTCTAAATTAAGAGGCGCTTTTTTGAATTGAGGCATTATTTGCTTAATTAGATAAAGATTTTGGTGCTTCTGGTTTTTAAAATCATTCTATAAAGGACTGTGTTATGAAATTTTTTAAATTGAGCGCATTAGCCTTAGCCAGCACGTTAGCGTTAGCAGGCTGTGGTGATGACAACAATAATAACTCTTCTGGTAATGGTACTAATACGCCAGATGTGCCAGTCAAACCACCTGTCGATAATAGTTTGTCTGAAATCGAGCAAGCGAAAGAGATGATTCGTACCGCCAAGTTATTTGTCAGTGACAATAAAGCGGTTACAGATGCTTACGAAGATGTAAGTGATATCCTTACAGAAAAGCAAGATACACGTCTGGGTTATACCTTCGATATCCCAAGTGATCTAAAATACTATATGGAAGAGAATGATGTATCACAGCTCACGGCAGCGGACATTACTGCACTGGCTAATGATAAAGAGTTTGAAACAGCATTGGGAAATATAGTCTTGACCCCAGAAAAAGACTTTTTAGCGACGTTAAATACTGACGGTAAGTTTACCTTGAATGGTACAACTAAAGTAGATGTTGAAGAATACGATTATGTGTATAACCCGCAAACAGGTTTGTATGGACCTGTTGTCGTCAATCAAGACAATTTTAAGGTAGCATTTGATGGTTTTGAAGATGCGCTAAGCTCAAACACCAGTACAGATAACTTTAACGGTAGTTTGGGCTTCAAGAGTATTAACATTGGCACTGGCACTGATACCGTTACCCTCAACTCAAGTACTAAAGGCGCAACAGTCAGTGGTCAATTCAGTGATAAAGTCGTGGTCAATGATGAGTTTGATATCAATGATGCAAATAGAGAAGGCATCACACTAGAAAAGGCGGTCATCAAATTAAGCAGCCTGAAGTTGACGGCTAATGATAGCGTGATTGAAGCAAAAGATTTTGAATTTGCCGCACTGGATGTCAGCAGAAAGCTGGCAGATAACAGTCTGGTGGTTAGAACAATCCCTTATAAGTTTGCTATAACGGGCAAGATGACCAAGCAAAAACCGATGACTGATGTAGAGATTACACTGAACGCGACTGCCAATGACGCTGATATAAAGAAATTTATCATAATCGATGAAGTCGGTGATATCGAAGAAGCCGCCAATAAATACGTAGGTATGGAAATAGTATTGGCGATTAAAGGTAAGGTAACGAAAGAGAGTACAACGACGATTCCGCTTGATTTCCAAGCCAATCTTAAGCGTACTGCTCGTAATGTTATTGAGCTACAAGGTCTGACTGCTAGCGTAGAGGGTAAGAAGCTATTCGTAACCGGTAAGTCCAGCTTAGATAATAACTATGATGTGGTTAGCACCCAGTTTACCGTTGAGCAAAATAAAGCGTCGATCAAGTTAAATGTCGATGCCAATGGTGATTTTATTAAAGATAAAATGGGTAAGCTCGGCGATATCATGGTTAACGGTAAAGATTACGGTGATTTAATGGATAATGATGGCAAAGTTACGGCCAAGTTTACTGATAATAGTTTAATTATTCTATAATCAAACCATGTGTCACATCGACTCTCAAACGTTGTTAGTAGCGATTGAGGTATAGCAACAAAAAAAAGAGACAGATTCCTGTCTCTTTTTTATGCTCTCTAATAAACGTGAGAAATTTATGCCATATAACGTTTCAAGTCTCTATGGTTTTTTACCTAAAAGCTTAGCATCGCATTTATACAGCCGTACCAAGTTAATCCCTATGACAGCGATTGCCGCTATGATGATATCCAGCGCTGCGGTTGCTGATAGTGCAGAGATACCAGCTGCTGACACGAATTTTTACTTCTACCCCCAAGCGACAGGGTTGCTAGACAGTCAAACTGCTCAGTCAAACGCGCAGATAGAGTGGAGTCTGATGGCAACGGCTCATAGCCCAACACAGCCTATCTCAGCATTTTTAGACGATTGGAGTGCACCGCTGGACTCGGGTGATCATGCTTATGCCCAAGGTCGGACGTCGCTTGAGATTCGTCCTGCGGGCAGTGCGATTAGCTACGGTCTAGGTTGGCGTTATGATTATTTAATGACGTTTAGCAAAGAGACTGCCGAAGTTTATTGGCAGTATGAAAATAAACAGCCCTCAAGTACCAGTCAAGATTATCCGTTATTTTTAGAAGCCAAGCACAATGAAAGATTCGGTGCTAATATTGGTCTGACGCAGCAGCTCATGCCTAACTGGCAATTGACGACTCGGGCCAATCTCTGGCAAGGACTGCATGCATTAGAAGGTAAGATAGTTGGCGATTTAAGCACCAGAGTGTTGCCAAATAATGAGGTGACAGACATACGAGACAGTTTGGATAAAACCAACGCTTACATCGATTATTACTATGATGAACCGGCTTTAGGGGAGGAAAACCTAGACTGGAACCCCGCGAAACCTTCGGGATATGGCTATTCGCTCGATTTGCAGCTCACAGGTCAGTTGTCTGATAGTACGCAGTTGTCTCTGAGTGGCTACGATATCCTTGGACGCATGCGCTGGAAAGACATGCCAAGCACTCGTTATGCATTGGATTATGACGTCAACGGCAGACCTCTCTATACGATTGAAGGGCAGCTTAGTACTGACGATGTCACACAGACATTGCCATGGCGAGTTGAAGGTAGCCTTCAGCATCAGCTAGACAGTCAATGGCAGCTCGGTCTACATGGTCAAGTGAATGACATTCAAGACTTATATCAATTATCCGCAGGCTACCAAACGTCCAATGATGCTTTCCCCATTACGGTGACGGGTTTGATAGAGCCGCAAACGCAAGCATTGGGTCTTGCTGTAGACAATCGTTATGCTGGCATCAAATTGCTGACTGACAGTCTCGATTCAGAAAAAGCCAAACGCAGTGAGATTAGCTTGTATGGACGCTATGCTTGGTAGCTTGATTCATTGCATTAATAAAGCAGATGTCTAAAACGTCGATGTGCATATAATGCGGTGGACGTTACTAAAATTTGTCATGCGTTTTGTCGCGCTGTTCAGGATAAATGACGATCGGACTATGACCTTCGAAGTATAGTCCCGTCGTAGGCAGTGCGTCGTTTGACCAAGCTACCTGCGGCTGTCGTCCATCATAGCAGTCGCGCCTAGTAAACCATTCGATATAATGGGCAGATCGCAAGGCGCTGATATCAATCTTCGCAAGATTAAGCTTATCATCTTTATCACACCATTCGTGCATCGGAAAGCTTGGTGCTAACCAAGATGGATAATTAAAGTTAGTGGTGTTGATTGGCAAAAAGAAGCGTCCTTTAATCACGCCATAACGCTTATCGATTTTAACTTGTCCGTGTTTCTCCGTATCTACCCATACGGTACGAAACTGTTTGGTTTGCATATGGGTCATTTTACGCTGTAGATTGTCCTTGGAATTAATACCAACCCAGTTCTCAGGAGCAAACGGCGCTGATCCCATAAAAAACTTAATCGCCAGTTCCCAATGCTCGACCAGATTTTCTCCATGATTATATAAGATTAAATCCAGCTCACCAGTCGTCTGCTTACCGTTATACAACTGGACGTTACTGGCTAGCGTTTCATACGGATGTAGCTTGCGCGCAAAGCCATCCTCTAGCCAAAATGACAGTAACCCTTCAAAGTGAAAACCCAAGCGATTGGGGCTAGGGCGCTTGAGTAAATAGCGAGTTAGCGCCTGATAAGCGTTGGTGCTATCTAGCTCTTTTAAACGCTGCTGATACGCCGCAAACTGCTGTTGCCAGAAGTGTGCGTTATGTACTGACACGGTATGTGTATTCTGATGCGGCGCAAAGTCCAGCCATTCCGTTAGGACGTTAGGGCAGGCAAGCACATACGCCAAATCACGCACATAAGGTCGCTGGTATGCTTCCCAAGGTGCGTTATTTGTGAAGTAAGTCGAGAGGGGCTGAGCGATAGCCTCAGACATGGGTTGAACCTTCATAAAGTGGTACATTTACCCTAGCTGCTCGCTTGCCAAAAGTCTATAGTCAATCGTACTATGTTAAGATTGAAAGTATCTGGCAGCGTATGTTTTGCCGACTATTTAATAATAATGAGGATTCAATAATGAAATATCTTTTGCAAATCGACTTTCCTTATAGCGGACCTTTTGGTAATCAATTCTTTGAGTCTATGAAAGAGTTGGCTGAAGACATCGCAAACGAGAGCGGTCTGGTCTACAAGCTATGGACAGAAAACGAAGCAACGCAAGAAGCGGGCGGTATTTATGTGTTTGATAACTTAGAGGATGCCAACAGATACTTAGAGAAGCATACCCAGAGACTGACCTCATTTGGCTTTACGGATATTAAGTCTAAAGTATTTATCATCAATGAAGCGCTGAGTGCGATTACTAAAGCGTCTCTGTAATACTTGATCAAGAGTAATAAACATAAAAAAACCAGTCATTGGATGCAATGGCTGGTTTTTTTATGTATGTCTTAAACTTAAAATAAGATGTTCACGGTATAAAAATTAAGCTGAATATCTGGTGCATTTGATAATAGCGGTACTAGGATAATGATCAGAAATTTTAATATAGAAAATGACCATTTAGGTGGCTTATTAAATAGCTTTTGGACTGTTGATCTTGTACTGGTTGAGACTCTAGCTTTTTCTAAGTGCTTCATGTGATAGCTCCATATTAGCCGTAACGTGATTGATGCGGCTTACGGTTGCTAGTTTATTGAGTAGAGCGGTTCGATAGTTCTATATAGAAAATGGCAGAGTTCTATAGAACTTCATCAGCCTTCCTTAACCATTTTGCAATAAAGTCTTTTTTAACTGACAGCCCTAGTCCCTCGGCTTTCGCTTGAATAAGCTTATTAAATTCTCCATAAGGATCGGCTAGGTCTGCTTTATCATATTCAGCCATTTTGATAAGTGTGGTTACTAACGCTTGCATGGAACCTACACTTTTATGGTGTGTTGGCTCGTCATTAGCTAACTTGTCTTCTATTTCAGTTTTGGCTTGTGCTAGTTGGTTTTCAAGGTATTCTATCTTTATTTTTGCTTCTATCAGCTTTTGAGCTAAACCTTCATAGCTTGTTTGATGTTCTAAATTAAAAAAGTTTACTACATCAATCTTATAGAAATACATTTCTTCGTAAATATAAGTTTGAGGTTCAATATATAGCTCATTAGCTTTATCGAAATCAAAAGGCTTTCTTTTACGGTTCAAGTAATCATCATCATGTTGTTCTTGTAAATCAACAACTTCAACTATATTTACCTTTTGGATATAAAGTGAGTCAGCACCTTCATTAAAATTTCCAAGTAGCTTATTCCAAGGACACTCTCTATAGTCATTGTATTCAGAAAAAACTTTACGAACAGTGCCTGTAGGTGGTCTGATGTAACCCTCGAAAAGAAATCTAGCCTCATCGATAGTTGAGCTGAAACTTCCTTTTATAATAGCTCTTAGATAACCTTTGTAATAGAAGCAAGGTTCTATTTTTGATTGTCGAATGAAATCTAGAACACTCTTTTTCAAATACCCTAATGATGAGTCATCAACATTTTTACTTTTAATAATCAATTGAGAAACTTCAGTAAAGTCTAAATATTTGAACATATCGGAACCTTATAATAGTTTTCTTGATACACTCACCAAATTTAGCACAAAAAAAAGCCAACCATTGAAAACAATGATTGGCTTCTCTCTTTACTGCTATGTTTGGTCGGAACGGCAGGATTTGAACCTGCGACCACTACACCCCCAGTGTAGTGCGCTACCAGACTGCGCTACGCCCCGAATGACTGACTATTTTACGCAAAATTATGCATATTGCAAGAGCTATTTATTTTAGCCAAAATCTATGACCCCAATTTACGTATCACAGTCAGCATAACCAATCAGCAATTATCCTTAACCGAGTAGCTCTTTTAGGATTTGGTTCACTTGCTGCGGGTTAGCACTACCACGACTGGCTTTCATCACTTGCCCAACCAGACCGTTAAAGGCTTTTTCTTTACCGCCGCGATATTCTTCGACCATCGCTTGGTTTTTTGCAATGACTTCTTCAACGATGGCTTTGATAGCGCCCGTATCGGTTTCTTGCTTGAGACCTTTTTCTTCGATGATTTTGTCAGCGGCATCATCAGCATCGCCGCCCGCGCGCTCATAGAGCGCACTAAAGACTTTCTTAGCCAATTTGCCAGACAAGGTATCGTCTTTGATACGCGCTAGCATACCAGCCAATTGCTTGGCGCTGATAGGGGAATCAGTAATTTCTTTATCATCTTTATTTAGTGCACCGAGTAGGTCACCCATCACCCAGTTGCCAGCCATTTTGGCATCTGCTTGCCCAACTTCTGCGACCACAGCTTCAAAGTAATCGGCAATTTGACGACTACCAGTCAAGATACGCGCATCATATTCTGATAGACCAAGCGCTTCTTCAAAACGGGCACGACGAGCAACGGGTAGCTCCGGCATTGCTGCACGAATGCTATCAACCGTATGCTGTTCGATACGCACAGGTAGCAAGTCAGGGTCAGGGAAGTAACGATAATCGTTGGCGTCTTCTTTGGTACGCATCACACGAGTTTCGTCGCGCTCTGGATCATAAAGCATCGTTGCCTGCAGTACTTTGCCACCGTCCTCTAAAATATCGATTTGACGCTCGATTTCACGATTGATAGCGCGTTCGATAAAGCGGAACGAGTTGAGGTTTTTGAGCTCAGTACGCGTACCCAATTCAGCACCAGGCTTACGAATAGAGACGTTACAATCACAGCGGAATGAGCCTTCAGCCATCACTGCATCTGAGATTCCTAGCCACGTGACCAGCTGATGAATGGCTTTGATATAGGCAAGTGCTTCATGAGCCGAGCGCATATCAGGCTCAGAGACGATTTCGATTAATGGCGTACCAGCACGGTTCAAATCCACACCAGTCATACCATCGACGGCATCATGGACTGATTTACCCGCATCTTCTTCTAAATGCGCGCGGGTGATGCCCATACGTTTTGGATATTCGTTCTTATCCCCTTCATTGACCACGACATCGATATAGCCTTCGCCAACGATAGGGTTTGCCATCTGAGTGATTTGATAGCCTTTAGGCAAATCTGGATAGAAGTAGTTTTTACGGTCAAACGTATTAAATAGACCCAACTCAGCGTTGACGCCGATGCCAAATTTTAGGGCACGATCGACCACGCCAGCATTTAGCACTGGCAATACGCCAGGTAAACCCAAGTCGACGATACTGGCTTGGCTGTTTGGCTCATGACCAAAATCAGTGGGCGCACTTGAGAATATCTTACTTTCGGTATTGAGCTGGCAATGAATCTCGATGCCGATGACCACTTCATAGCCATCGACGAAAAGCTCTTTACGCACGGCATGCTCACGCACGGCATTGTTATCAGTAGTAGCTGTACTCATTATACCGTCTCCTTTGCGATGGTAGAGTGTTGTAAATGATGGTCGGTATGCTGCTGGAATAGATGAGCAGTCGTGAGCAATTGGCTCTCTTGCCAATGCTTACCGATTAATTGTAAGCCAACAGGCAAACCTTCTGAGGTTAGACCAACTGGCTGACTGAGTGCAGGTAGACCCGCTAAGTTGACCGCGATAGTATAAACGTCACCCAAGTACATGGTCGCAGGGTCGAGATTGTCACTCAACTTATACGCAGCCGTTGGTGCTGTTGGGCTAGCAATCACATCACAGCTAGCAAAGGCTTCATCGAAGTCTTTGACGATTAAGCGGCGGATTTTTTGGGCTTTGGTATAGTACGCATCAAAGTAACCAGCCGAGAGCGCATAAGTGCCGGTCAAGATACGGCGCTGTACTTCTGGGCCAAAACCTTCAGAGCGTGAACGCGTGTATAGATCGAGTAGATCGGTTGGATTCTCACAGCGATAGCCAAAGCGTACGCCATCGAAGCGTGACAGGTTGGATGATGCTTCGGCAGGGGCGAGCATGTAGTAAGTGGCAAGGGTAATCTCAGGATCAGTGATATTCACCTCCACAATCGTCGCACCTAGCTCTTCATACTTGTTCAGAGCAGCACGTACGGCCGTTTCTACTTCAGCGTCTAGTCCAGCACTAAAGTATTCTTTGGCAACACCAATACGTAGACCGTTAAATGGCTTATCGCCAGCCGCAGCTTCTGCATCGCTGATATCTTGTACGTAGTCAGGCATATCATACTTGATGGACGTTGCATCGCGTGGATCGTGACCAATCATTGGCTGTAGCAGATAGGCACAATCTTTAGCGCTGCGTCCCATGCTACCAGCTTGATCCAGACTTGAGGCATAGGCAATCATACCAAAGCGAGAGACGCGACCATAGGTTGGCTTGATACCGGTTAAACCACAAAATGAGGCAGGCTGACGAATAGAGCCACCAGTATCACTGCCCGTTGCGACTGGGACAAAACCTGCGGCAACGGCGGCAGCACTACCACCTGACGAACCACCAGGGACGCGCTCTAGGTTCCAAGGGTTCTGCACAGTGCCATAGTAAGAGCTACTGTTGTCTGAGCCCATCGCAAACTCATCCATATTGAGCTTGCCTAAACTAATCATGCCTGCTTTGTCGATATTAGAGACGATGGTAGCGTTATAAGGTGAGATAAAATTATGCAGCATCTTAGAGCCACAAGTCGTCAGTACACCTTGAGTACAAAAGATGTCTTTGTGCGCCATTGGTATGCCAAGTAGTGGACGCTGATCGCCCTGAGCACGCATCTCGTCTGCCGCTTTTGCTTGCGCGCGTGCTGTCTCAGAGGTATGAGTGATAAAACTGTTAATCTTGCTGTCTAGCGCATCTATACGCTTGATGTAATGCTCAGTCAGCTCAAGGCTACTGAATTGTTTGTCTTGCAAGCCCGTAATAAGCTGCTGGGTACTTAATAAATGAAGTTCTGACATAAGGTGTCGTCCGTCAAAATGTGAATAGCATAAAGTAAAATAGGGTAGCGATTAAAGCAGCGCGCTGCTTATTCAATCACTTGTGGAACCAAATATAAGCCATCTTCAACAGCTGGGGCGACTGACTGATTGCGCGCGCGGTTGATATCGTGTTTGGCCACATCAGCCCGCAATTCTTGGCAAGCTTCATGAATGTTTGCTAAGGGTTTGATGCCTGTGGTATCCACGTTAGATAGCGTATTCATCAGTTTTAATACTTTACTAATATCGTCGGCATAGCTATCGGCTGTGCTTTCATCGACACCCAAACGTGCAAGGTTGGCAACTTCTAGGATTTCTTCACGGCTGACGTTGCTGTCAGACGTTGCTGGTTGCTGTGACATAGTTTCTCCAGTGAAGGACAGTTTTTGTTAGAGTAGAATGCGGCTAAAATAGACAAGCATTAGATATAGATAATTATTAACACAAACTAAAACAAGGGGTTTATCTTAAGATGTATATATAGTGGCTTTATTATAAAGCATCTGGCTTAAGTTTACAGAGCATGACGCTTGATTGATGCACAATATCAACCAAGATGGCGTGATTTGCAAAATTGACCGTATAATTCACGATTGATTCTCAATTGCTTACCCATTACGTTCTGAAATACGTTACAGTATGCACCTGTGCTGCTAAGCAAAATTATCGTTTGCCTGTAGAGCCTTGTTAGTTATTGAATTAAATGATGTTTCATTAAGTCGAATGGTATTTACTGCTATTTTAAATTTTGTAACAACTTTTAGCATTTAAGACCAAAATCCTGACTTACTGATGCAAATATCTGTGTTTTTTTTGAGCCAAATCGGTATAATTTAGCTCAGTTTTTCCATTGCATCATTATTGCTTAGGTTTGACTTGTTGCGAGGTTCAAATTTCGCCATAAGTAATGTCTAACGACGACCTGCTCAACGCTGACGAGTAACGCCTCAGTCAATCTCATTCGCCTCATTCGCCTCATTTGTAATACGCTGGAAATATTAGTCATGAACCTGTTTGGATTTTTATCAAATAATATCGCTATCGACCTCGGTACTGCGAACACTCTCATTTTTATTCCTAATAAAGGCGTCGTACTTGACGAGCCTACGGTGGTTGCGTTACGAAGTAATCGTACACAAAACCCTACCGTTGCGGCTGTTGGTATTGATGCCAAGCAGATGCTTGGTCGTACACCTGCCAACATTACAGCGATTCGCCCATTAAAAGACGGCGTGATTGCTGACTTTGAAGTGACGCAAAAAATGCTCAAGCATTTCATCACGAAGGTAAAAGCCAAGCGTTTTATGGCGCAGCCTAATGTGGTGGTTTGTGTGCCTTGTAAGTCTACTCTGGTTGAGCGTAAAGCGATTCGTGAAGCGGTATCTTCAGCAGGTGCGAGTAAAGTACTATTGTTAGAAGAGCCAATGGCTGCTGCCATCGGTGCTGGCTTGCCAGTTCATGAAGCCAGCGGTTCGATGGTGGTTGATATTGGTGGCGGCACGACGGAGATTGCCGTTATCGCGTTATCTGGTTGCGTTTATGCTGAGTCGATTCGTATCGGTGGCGATATGTTTGATGACGCGATTATCACCCACGTACGCCGTACCCATGGTTGTGTGATTGGTGAGACGACAGCTGAGCGTATTAAGCACGAAGTTGGCTCTGCTTTGAATGAAGACAGTCAGCTAGAAGTCGAAGTTCGCGGTCGTAGCATGGCAGAAGGCGTGCCAAAAACCTTTACTGTCAACTCAGAAGAAGTACAAAAAGCCCTGAGTGATCCGCTGAGCGGTATCGTTAGTGCAGTGAAAGCTGCACTTGAGCAGACGCCACCTGAGCTGTCATCAGATATCGCAGAGCGTGGTATTGTCTTGACGGGCGGCGGTGCGCTGTTACGTGATTTGGACAAATTGATTTCAAGAGAGACAGGTCTACCTGTGACCGTTGCAGAAGATCCGCTGACTTGTGTTAGCCGCGGCGGTGGTATTGCGCTTGACTTTATCAATAACAAAAGCTTGAACATGATTTTTGTTTAGATTGCTTTAGTTAAGCACTGCGGTATTGATAAATCATCTTCGTCGTGCTTGATGATAGCTTGCGTAAAAATAGTGGGTTAAAACAGTATAAAATTAAAGGTAGCCAGTTGCGCTGCCTTTAATTGCATTAATCAACTAGAACCCAGTACTGGCTACTGCTTATTTTATAACTCCTGAGTTAGACGACTTATGACCCCAAGTATTTTTGCGCGCCAGCCGTTAGCACTTCGTAAGACTGCCATTGTATTAATAGCAGCTCTAATACTGATGTGGTTCGATAGCAAAAATTCAGAATGGTTTAATCCAGTACGTAGTACCAGTCATGCCGCTATGCAGCCTATTTATGAGCTGTCACTGTTACCGAGTTATGCCAAGCATTGGGCAGGTGGCAGCTTACAGTCTAAAGAAGCGCTGCGCCGCGAAAACATGCAATTGAAGTCTCAGCTTATCCATGCGCAAGCCAAGTTACAGCAGCAAGATTATATTTTGGCACAAAATGCGCGCCTGCAAGGTATTTTATCAACGACCAAGCCTGAACAATTTGATCTTAATTTGGCACAGGTAATCGGTACAGACACCAACTTACTCAGACAAATCGTGGTGCTCAATAAAGGTGTTCAAGACGGGGTTCAAGTTGGACAGACAGTGATTGATGAAGACGGTATTTTAGGGCAGATTATTAATGTCTATCCCAATACCAGTCGCCTACTATTGATTACTGATGAGCAGCAATCGGTTGCAGTTACAGTCAAGCGCACAGGTCAACGCGCTATCGTGACAGGGCAAGGTATACCAACCTCATTAAGCCTTGATTATGTGTTCAAAACCTCAGACGTGCGTGTGGGTGATGAGCTGGTGTCATCAGGATTGGGTGGGCGTATTCCAGCAGGGTATCGTGTCGGGCGTATCGCCCATATTAAAGATACTCAAGCCGATAACTTTAGAAGTATAGAAGTGACCCCAGCGGCGAACTTTATCGATAATGCATATGTATTAGTCCTGCAAGATAAGCTGGTGAATAAAAATAATATTACCCTTAATGAGCGCTAAGAAGTTAGGCGCTCAATACGTAAGCACCAATCAGATAATGGCTGGCATCTATTTATTAACTGGTCTGTTTGTCGATACATTTTTAGCCATGGTTTTTACCCCATCAATGCCCACTCATGCTTTAACAGCAGCCATCAATACATTCGTTAAGGTAAGTACCCATGTCGTATCCTGATTCTGAGAATGCAACGGTACTACTGATTGCTACCATCATTCTAAGTTTTGTTATTGCGTCATCGCTTAATGTCTATCCGTTAAGTCCTAGTATGGCTACCTTACGCCCTATGGTCATGATCATGGTGCTGATTTTTTGGTTATTATTTCAGCCACGCTATGTTGGTATTTTTACAGCATTTACCATCGGTCTCATTGCTGACTTACTCATGGATACCCATTTGGGACAGCAAGCCTTTGCCGCCGTGGCAGTCGCCTTCTTCATAAAAATAACCAGTATTTATATTAGGCAACTAAATACCATCAGTGCATGGTTATTAGCGAGCTTAGGATTGGTTGTTTTTCAATTATGTTTATGGATATTGCAGATGTTTATCCAAAATGTCTTTGTCGCACAATCTGCCTTATCACTGTTGATGAGTATCATCAGCTGGCCATTGGTACTACTGGCTTTGCGTAAATTTGCGTCATAAGAAAAATTCTGCTGATAACCAATAAGATTTTAGCGCTGGTGTTTATTAATCCTGACTAACTAATATTAATGCACTAAGAGGCAGCAGTTTTCGGTAGTAGGCAGATAAATTCAGATATAAAGAGAGTAGCGATGGATATTATTTTAGCTTCTGGTTCGCCGCGCCGTCGTGAGCTGTTAGAAAGAGCACAACTAGAATTTAGTACATTGAGTGTAGATGTTGATGAAACACAGCATGATGAGGAGTCACCCACAGACTATATCGAGCGCATGGTCGCCACTAAAGCTGAGGCTGCCATACAGCAACTAGCATCACGCTTGAAAACGGATAAAAGCTGTTTTTCTGACTCACTTATCATTTTAACGTCTGATACCATCGGTGTGCTGGCAGATGGTCAAACAGTTCTGGTCAAGCCAGTCGATCGTGAGCACGCTTATAGCATGTGGCAACAGATGTCTGATAATGTCCATGAAGTATGGACAGCGGTTCAAGCAACTTATATATCATTATCTTCTAAAGTGGCTAACAGCTCAACTCATGAGCCAGTATTTCAAATCATTAATCAGCAACGAATCACTGAGCGTACCGAAGTGACCTTTATAGCGCTCACTGCGGAGATGATGAGTAACTATTGGGAAAGTGGCGAGCCTGCTGATAAAGCGGGTGGTTATGGTATACAAGGCTTAGGTGCTATTTGGGTCAGCCGTATCAATGGTAGCTATACCAATGTCGTGGGTTTACCACTTCCACAAACGCTGGCGTTAATTAAAAACGTCACGGATATTGGTATCAAGTAAAATACGAGACAGAACCTGATGGAGATTATTGGTCTCTCAGAGATTGGTTGTCACTCTAACCTGCTGCACATAATAACACGCTAGAGTAATGGGCGAGAGCCAGCTGCATTTGTTACACTATAAAGATAATAGACGATGAACGTCTAACAAGAAAGCTGAGAGATAAGAGAAAAACATTATGTCCGAAGAGCTGCTGATTAATATTAGTCCAATGGAATCCCGTGTCGCAGTTTTAGACAATGGCATCTTGGGCGAAATTTATATTGAACGTCATCATAAATTGGGTCTGGTCGGCAATATCTATCTGGGTACAGTCGTACGCGTTTTACCTGGTATGCAGGCAGCATTCGTTGATATCGGGCAGTCGCGGACAGCATTTTTACATGTCAATGATATGCAGCGTGAGCCGCGTCCAGTAGCAGAAAATAAAAGTAAAGCGGCTGACAATAGCGATAAAAACTCGGATAGCAATATAGAAGATGCTGTGGTAGAAAATAGTACTGATAACTTGGCTGTCACGCCACCGGTGATTAGTATACAAAATACCGAAGTCATCCCTGTTTCTAAAACGTTGATTCAACATCGCTTGCATGAAAGCCAACGTATTTTAGTGCAAGTAACCAAAGATCAGTTGGGCAGTAAAGGCGCTCGCTTGACCACCAATATATCCTTGCCATCTCGCTATTTGGTGTATCTGCCCTCAAGCGAACACATTGGTATCTCTCAGCGCATTGATGGGGAAGAGGAGCGCACCCGTCTTAAAACTGAGTTGTCTAGTTTGATGCAAACGGTCAATCTAAAAGGCGGTCTCATCGCTCGTACCGCTGCTGAACGTGTCCCTGTCGATAAGCTTGAAGAAGACATTTATTATCTATTGCAACTGTGGCGTACCATCTGCGCGCGTCGCCAAGAGATGAAACAACATCAAAGTTCTGAGCTTATTTATCAAGAGCTATCATTACCGCTGCGCTCTATCCGTGATTTGGTACACGCGGATACCGAGAAAGTCATCATTGATAATGCACAAATTTACGCACAAGTCAGATCCTTTGCCAAAGAGTTTGTGCCTTTTGTCTATGACCGCATTGTACATTATACCGCTGAGCCATCCTTGTTTGATGTCCATCGTGTCGAAGATGATTTGCGTGATGCTTTAAAACGCCGCGTAGATTTAAAATCAGGTGGCTATCTCATTATCGACCAAACAGAAGCGATGACCACGATCGATGTCAATACGGGATCATTCGTAGGCGGGCGTTCGTTAGAAGATACGGTTTATAAGACCAATCTTGAGGCAACTCATGCAATCGCCCGTCAGCTGCGTTTGCGTAATCTAGGCGGTATTATCATCCTAGACTTTATTGACATGCTTGAACAGCAGCATAAAGATGATGTATTAGAGAGTCTGCAATCACAGCTAGTACAAGACTATGCCAAAACTAAGATTACTCAGGTCAGTGAGCTTGGGTTAGTAGAGATGACGCGTAAACGTACGCGTGAGTCGCTCGGACAGCAGCTATGTGAGCCGTGCTCGACCTGTCAAGGACGCGGCTTTGTCAAAACGGCTGAGACAGTGTGCTTTGAGATATTCCGTGAAATCATGCGTTGTGCTCGTACTTATAACTCTCCCAAGAAATTTACGGTCGTTGCCCATGCCGCAGTGATTGATTTACTTCTCACTTCAGAGTCAGACACGGTGGCAGATTTAGAGTATTTACTTGGTAGAGTGATTACCTTTGATGTCGAAAATCTCTATACTCAAGAGCAATATGACATTGTTTTGGATTAACGGTTCTAGATGGATTTTTCATAGCTTTAGATTAACAGTGCATAGTTACCAATTCATATAAGCGTGATTATTAAGCACAGATACGGTTGTTTACATATTACTGTTTATAAAGGGTAATATCATAAGTCGCTACAGATATTACCCTTGCAATGACTGAAATACTATGTATAATATACACCACTGAATTATATATGCGCCGCCAATCAAACAGCGGGCGCTATGACAGCTAGAGCATCGTTTCTAGCACTATTTCATTATGCCTTTGCTGACATCCTATAATGGAAGGGTCGGCGGGGCTTTAAACTATTTTGCTTTTGGCACGCTACAAGTTCGGATAAA
Source organism: Psychrobacter immobilis (assembly GCF_904846185.1). Lineage (GTDB taxonomy): Bacteria > Pseudomonadota > Gammaproteobacteria > Pseudomonadales > Moraxellaceae > Psychrobacter > Psychrobacter immobilis_B. The sequence continues at coordinate 41,013 of NZ_CAJGZQ010000011.1, forward strand.
GAACTCATTCTGGTTAAGAACAGAAGGCCGCTTTAAGTGAATATTTAACCAAACGGCTTTTGATCATATCTTTGCAAAGCAAAAATGACAAAAGCACATATTAGGAGCTTGCTGGCATGGCTAACCAGAGAATCCGTATCCGTCTTAAGTCTTTTGATCATCGTCTGATTGATCAATCTGCACAAGAGATTGTTGATACTGCAAAGCGCACCGGTGCGCAAGTTTGTGGTCCTGTACCGTTGCCGACTCGCATTGAGCGCTTCAACGTTCTAACTTCACCACACGTAAACAAAGACGCTCGTGATCAGTACGAAATCCGTACTCATAAGCGTATGGTTGACATCGTTCAACCTACCGACAAAACTGTGGATGCGCTAATGAAGCTTGACTTGGCGGCGGGTGTTGACGTTCAAATTGCTTTGGGTTAATGCACATAAACACCCAACCCATTAATATAAGATATAAAGAGGTCTAAAATGGCGATCGGTTTAGTCGGTAAAAAATGCGGCATGACCCGTGTCTTCACTGAAGCAGGCGCATCTATCCCTGTAACAGTGGTTGAGATCAGTGCTAATCGCATTACTCAAGTAAAAAATACTGATGTAGATGGCTATCAAGCCATCCAAGTTACCACAGGTACCCGTCGTGACAGCCGCGTAGCAGCAGCTCAAAAAGGTCACTTCGCTAAAGCTGGCGTTGCCGCTGGTCGTGGTGTTTGGGAATTTCGTGCCAATGATAGCGATCTTGAAGGTCGTGAAATTGGTGGTGAGATCCTAGCTGACTTGTTCGAACAAGGTCAGATGGTTGATGTCACAGGTAACAGTAAAGGTAAAGGCTTTCAAGGCGGCGTGAAGCGTCACAACTTCAGCATGCAAGATGCCACTCATGGTAACTCAGTATCTCACCGTGCCATTGGTTCAACTGGTCAAAACCAGTCACCAGGTAAAGTCTTCAAAGGCAAAAAAATGCCAGGTCAGATGGGTAACAAACGCGTTACCGTTCAGGGCCTAGAAGTGATATCGGTTGATGTTGAAAAAGGGTTACTTGTCATCAAGGGTGCTATCCCAGGTGCCACCGGTGGCGATGTCATCGTACGTCCGTCAGTCAAAGCCTAAGCAAGGGGATTAACGTGGATTTAAAAACAGTTACAGGGGCGGCAGTTGAGCTTTCTGATACGGCTTTCGGTCGTGAATTCAACGAAGCACTAGTGCATCAAGTCGTCACCGCATATCTTGCTGGTGCTCGTCAAGGTACACGCGCTCAAAAAACCCGTGCCGAAGTTTCTGGTGGTGGCATTAAGCCATGGCGCCAAAAAGGTACTGGTCGCGCTCGTGCAGGTTCTATTCGTAGCCCAATCTGGCGTGGGGGCGGTCGTGCATTCGCGGCTAAACCACAAGATTGGTCACAGAAAGTTAACCGTAAAATGTATCGCGGTGCTATGCAGTGTATCTTAGCCGAATTGATTCGCCAAGAGCGTTTGATTTTGGTCGAAGAGCTAAGCGTTTCTGGACCTAAGACTAAAGAGTTGATTGCAAAGTTAGGTGAGTTAAATGCATCACGTGCATTAATCGTCACTAAAGAAGTTGACGAAAACTTATACTTAGCTGCTCGCAACATCCCACATGTCAATGTACTTGATACAAGTGAAGTGGATCCAGTGAGCTTGATCGCTTTTGATAAAGTGATCATGACAGTCGAAGCTGCGAAACAATTTGAGGAAGCACTAGCATGAATAACGCAAGACTTTATCAGATCCTAAGAGGACCTGTATTCTCAGAGAAATCTCAAATGCTTGGCGACTCACTTGGTGTGCAGGTATTTAAAATTGACTCTAACGCTACTAAGCTTGAAGTCAAAAAAGCGGTTGAGATGATGTTTGAAGGTGTTGAAGTTTTAAAAGTAAACACTTTGAATGTTAAAGGTAAGACAAAGCGTTTTGGTAAAAGTATCGGCCGTCGTAATGACTACAAAAAAGCCTACGTTACCTTAAAAGCTGGTCAAGATGTACAAATGGCTGATGCTGGTGAAGAGGTCGCGAATACGACTGCTTCTACTAGTGAAACAGCGAACAACGAATAAGGATTACACTCATGCCTATCGTAAAAGCAAAGCCAACATCACCAGGCCGTCGTTTTGTTGAAAAAGTGGTGCATCCACACCTTTATAAAGGTCGTCCGTTTGCAGCGCTTCTCGAATCAAAAAGTAAAACTGGTGGTCGTAACAATAATGGTCGCATAACGACTCGTCATATTGGCGGTGGTCATAAGCAGCATTATCGTATTATCGATTTCAAACGTACTAAAGACAATATCCCAGCCACGGTAGAGCGTATTGAATACGATCCTAACCGTACTGCGCACATTGCTTTACTTAAGTACGCTGATGGCGAACGTCGCTATATCATTGCTGCTAAAAAACAAGCAGTTGGCGATACAGTAATGTCAGGTGAGCTATCACCAATTCGTCCAGGTAACTGTTTACCGCTGAAAAATATCCCATTGGGTACTGTGATCCATAATATCGAACTTAAAATCGGTAAAGGCGCACAGATGGCTCGTTCTGCGGGTGCCAGCGTTCAGTTGTTAGGTCGTGAAGGTATTTATGCTATTCTACGTATGCGCTCTGGCGAAACACGCCGTGTACACGTGAACTGCCGTGCCGTTATTGGTGAAGTTTCTAACACTGAAAACAACTTGAAATCACTTGGTAAAGCCGGTGCTTCACGTTGGCGTGGTGTTCGTCCTTCTGTTCGTGGTGTTGCTATGAACCCGGTTGATCACCCACATGGTGGTGGTGAAGGTCGTAATAAAGGTCGCCATCCAACCAGCCCTTGGGGTCAGAAGTCTAAAGGACTTAAAACGCGTAGTAATAAGCGTACTGACAATATGATCATCCGCCGTCGCGCCAAGAAGAAATAAAGGAAGAATTTCATGCCTCGTTCATTGAAAAAAGGTCCATTCATAGACGCGCATTTGTTTGCCAAAGTTGAGAATGCATTAGACACCAACTCACGCAAGCCAATTAAGACTTGGTCGCGCCGCTCGATGATCCTACCACAAATGGTTGGCTTAACCTTGTCTGTTCACAATGGCCGTACTCATGTACCGGTTATCGTGAGTGAACAGATGGTTGGTCATAAACTAGGTGAATTTGCCCCGACTCGTACGTATCGTGGTCATGGCATTGACAAAAAAGCTAAGAGATAAGGTGCTTACCATGGAAGTAACTGCAAAATTACGCGGTGCCGCCATATCGGCACAAAAAGTTAGACTCGTTGCCGATGAAGTTCGTGGCAAATCTATCGAGCGTGCTTTGGATATCCTAACGTATAGTAATAAAAAAGGCGCTGTGTTTGTTAAGAAATGTCTTAACTCAGCCATCGCCAATGCCGAACATAACAACGGTCTAGATATTGATACCCTTAAAGTATCAACCATCTACGTTGATGAAGGCATTACGCTAAAACGTATCCTACCACGTGCTAAAGGTCGCGCTGATCGTATCAGTAAGCGTACCTGTCACATCACTATAAAGGTAGGAGAATAAGTTATGGGTCAAAAAGTACATCCAATCGGAATTCGTCTTGGTGTTGTAAAGAAGCATAACGCAAACTGGTATGCTAACCCTAAACAATACTCAGAATACCTAATCAACGACATTCAAGTTCGTGAATATCTGCGCAAAAAGCTTGATAGTGCTATGATTAGCAAAATCATGATTGAGCGTCCTACCGGTGCTGCTAAGATTACCATCGCCACTGCGCGTCCTGGTATTGTTATCGGTAAGAAAGGCGAAGACATTGAAAGACTTCAAAAAGAATTGACCAAAATTATGGGCGTACCTGCTCAGGTCAACATTGAAGAAATCACCTCGCCTGATCTTGATGCTCATTTAGTAGCGGAAGGTATCGCAAGTCAGCTTGAGCGTCGTGTTATGTTCCGCCGTGCTATGAAGCGCGCCGTACAGAACAGTATGCGTTCTGGTGCTAAAGGTATTAAAGTTGAGCTGTCTGGCCGTCTTGGCGGTGCTGAGATTGCTCGTACTGAATGGTACCGTGAAGGTCGTGTGCCATTGCATACACTACGCGCTGATATCGACTATTCGTCAGTACGTGCGGAAACTACTTACGGCACCATCGGTGTAAAAGTTTGGATCTTCCGTGGCGAAATCCTTGACGGTATGAACAGTGTATACAATCCCGTTAAAGAAGAGCAGACTCGTGCGCCAAAACGCCGTGGTCGTGGAAACGGAAACCGTCGAAACACAGACAGAGGTTAAACTATGTTACAGCCAAAACGTACCAAGTTTCGTAAAATGCACAAAGGTCGTAACACTGGGCTAGCTCATCGTGGAAGCACCGTTGCATTCGGACAAATTGGTCTAAAATCGTTGACTCGTGGTCGTATGACTGCCCGTCAAATTGAAGCAGCACGTCGTACCATCACTCGTAAAATTAAGCGTGGTGGTAAGATTTGGATTCGTGTATTCCCAGACAAACCAATTACCAATAAACCACTAGAAGTACGTATGGGTAAAGGTAAAGGTCCTGTAGAATATTGGGTATGCGAAATCAAACCTGGTAAAGTGCTATATGAACTCGAAGGGGTTTCAGAAGAACTTGCTCGCGAAGCGTTTACGCTTGCTGCAGCAAAACTGCCCTTTAAAACTACCATTGTTAAGCGGACGATAATGTAATGAAGATCAGTGAATTACGTGATAAATCATTAGAAGAACTGACTCAGTTACTTGATGAAAAGCAACTTGATGCTTTCCGTATTCGTATGGCTAAAGCAACTGGTCAGTTGGGTAATACCCATGAAGTACGTGTTAATCGTCGTGCGATTGCTCAGCTTCAGACTTTGATTAACGAGAAACAACGAGGCGACTCATGAGCGATAACAATCAAACAGCTAATGCTAGCGTATTGACAGGACGAGTTGTCAGTGACAAGATGGACAAGTCCATCACAGTTTTGATTGAGCGTCTGGTTCGTCATCCTTTGTATGGCAAGCAGCTTCGTCGTTCTACAAAAATCAAAGCTCATGATGAGAATAATGTTTGCCAACAAGGCGACCTTGTCCGCATCAAAGAAACGCGTCCAATCTCTAAAACCAAGTCTTGGACTTTGGTTGAAGTGGTTGAAAAAGTAGAAAAAATCTAAGTAAATTGCATTAAAAGCCAGAAGCTGTTAAAATAGCCGCCTTTTTAAGGATGCTGATTGCGCCGAGCGTATATCACTCACATTAAGAGTAGCAGCGGTTATTATTATTAAAATGCCGACTACTCATACTGTGCTAGCGGCAGCAACTGGTTTTTATTGCTCATACGTGTGGAGTAACGCTATGATTCAGGTTGAATCGATGCTGGAAGTTGCAGATAATAGCGGTGCAAGACGAGTTCAGTGCATTAAAGTACTGGGTGGCTCTCATCGTCGTTATGCATCAGTTGGCGACATTATTAAAGTAACGGTTAAAGAAGCCATTCCTCGCGGTCGTGTTAAAAAAGGCGACGTGATGAATGCTGTAGTTGTACGCACCAAAAAAGGCGTTCGTCGTCCTGATGGTTCTGTTCTGCGTTTTGACGACAATGCTGCGGTATTGTTGAACCAAAATAAAGCACCGATTGCAACTCGTATTTTTGGACCGGTAACTCGTGAACTACGTGGTGATCAGTTTATGAAAATTGTATCACTAGCACCAGAAGTATTGTGAGGTAATCCATGTCAAAATTACGTAAAGGCGATACAGTTATCGTGATTGCTGGGAAAGACAAAGGCAAGCAAGGTACTGTACAAGCTGTAAAAAATGATCGTATTAAAGTTGAAGGCATTAATATTGTCACTAAACATCAGAAGCCGAATCAGGCAACTGGCGTTGAAGGTGGCATTCTTAAGAAAGAAGCTTTTCTACATATCTCAAATGTCGCAATATTAAATGCGCAAACCCAAAAAGCTGATCGTATTACTTATCAGTTCGGCGAAGACGGCAAGAAACAACGCGTCTATCGTTCGAACGGTGAAGTAGTGGCGACTGCGTAAGACACTAAGGGTGTAATGGTAATGGCAAGATTAAAATCTTTATATAACGAAGAATTAAAGCAGCAAATCAAAGAAGAGCTTGGTTTGGCTAATGTGATGCAAGTGCCTAAAATCACTAAAATCACACTTAACATGGGTGTAGGCGGCGCGTCTCAAGACAAGAAATTGCTTGAAGGTGCAGTAGCTGACATGACCGCTATCGCTGGTCAAAAACCTGTCGTCACCAAAGCGCGTAAATCAGTTGCTGGCTTTAAAATTCGTGAAGAATGGCCAATTGGCTGCAAAGTAACGCTACGCGGTGAGCAAATGTACGAATTTTTAGATCGTCTCATTGCCATTGCAATTCCTCGTATTCGTGATTTCCGCGGTTTTTCACCTAAAGCCTTTGACGGACGTGGTAACTACTCATTGGGTATCAAAGAACAGATCGTATTCCCAGAAGTAGATTTTGACAAGATTGATCGTATCCGCGGTATGGATGTGACAATCACCACGTCAGCTCAATCTGATGAAGAAGGTCGCGCGTTGCTTAAAGCATTCGGCTTCCCATTTAAATAAGGTAAAGACGTTATGGCAAAGAAGAGCATGATTAACCGCGAATTAAAGCGCGAAAAAATGGTTGCTAAGTACGCTGATAAGCGTATCAAGCTAAAAGAAACTATCAGTGATATGACTGCAAGTGACGAAACTCGTATGGAAGCGATGCTAGAGCTACAAGCTCTTCCACGCAATTCATCGCCAGTACGTCTGCGCAATCGTTGTGCTATCACCGGTCGTCCTCACGGTTACTTCCGCAAGTTTGGCTTATCACGCAATATGCTGCGTGAGCGTGTCATGCAAGGCGATGTGCCTGGTGTTCGTAAAGCAAGCTGGTAAGGGGTAACTATATGAGTATGCAAGATACCGTTGGGGATATGCTAACCCGTATTCGTAACGCACAAATGGCTAACAAAGTATCGGTAGCAATGCCGAGCTCTAAATTACGTAAATCAATTGCTGATTTGCTAGTTAGCGAAGGTTATGTGGCGAGCGCTGTTGTTACTGAAGAAGCAAACAATAAAGCAACCCTATCTATCGAATTGAAATACTTCGAAGGCCGCGCTGTCATCGAAACGATTCAACGTTTTAGCCGTCCTGGTTTACGCCAGTTCCGCGGTAAAGACGCTATCCCTACTGTTAAGCAAGGTATGGGTGTTGCTATCGTATCAACTAGCCAAGGCATCATGAGTGATCGTGCTGCACGCGCTGCTGGTATCGGTGGTGAAATCGTCGCATTTGTAGCGTAAGCTACACGACGATAAAGTCTATTTGATGATTGTTAGACTTCTATTGATTGAGTAATAATGAATTATTTCAAATTGATAGGTGTCTAACGCAGTCAACTATGCTAAACTAACACGCTTTTTAGCCTGTTAGTTTTTTCGCTAATATAAAGAAGTTAATTTTTTAAGGAATATTCCTATGTCTCGTGTGGCTAAAGCCCCAGTGACACTGCCAAACGGCGTAAGTGTTACTTTGAACGATCGGCAGGTCGAAGTGAAAGGCAAGAACGGCATTTTGTCTTTACGCCTGCATGAATTGGTCGAGCTGAAACAGGAAGATGATGCGATCATTTTCTCACCTACAGTCGATTCAAAAGAAGCTATGATGCACACTGGCACCATGCGCGCTCTTGTTAACAACTATGTTAAAGGCGTGAATGAAGGCTTTGAAAAGCGCCTTCAGTTAATTGGTGTTGGTTATCGCGCACAAGTTGCTGGTAACAAGGTAACTTTGAACGTTGGTTACTCTCATCCAGTAGAATATACGTTGCCTGAAGGTGTGTCAGCTGAAACCCCAACGCAAACTGAAATTGTTTTGAAATCAAACAATAAACAGCAGCTTGGTCAAGCAGCGGCTAATATCCGCGGTTTCCGCCCACCTGAGCCTTATAAAGGTAAAGGTATTCGTTATAGTGACGAGCATGTGATTCGCAAAGAAGCCAAGAAAAAATAAGGTGAGTTGAAATGTTTGATAAAAAAGCAGCTCGTCTGCGTCGAGCTAAGAAAACCCGCGCGCATATCCGTTTCTTAGGCGTTCATCGCTTAACGGTTACTCGCACGCCAAAACATATTTATGCCCAGATTATCTCTCCTACCGGTGGTGAAGTGATTGCTCAGGCATCTACCTTAGACGGCAGCTTGCGCTCAGGCGCGACTGGCAATGCTGATGCAGCAACGTCTGTGGGCCAAATGATCGCAGAACGCGCAAAAGCAGCTGGTATCACTAAAGTTGCCTTTGACCGTAGTGGTTTTAAATATCATGGTCGAGTTAAAGCTTTAGCAGAAGCAGCTCGCGAAAACGGATTGGAGTTTTAATCATGGCTAGAAATGATAAAAATGATAAAAATGAACAGACTGACGGTCTAGTAGAACGCTTAGTTACCGTTGATCGCGTTGCAAAAGTTGTTAAAGGTGGTCGTATTTTCTCTTTCACTGCATTGACTGTAGTGGGCGATGGCAATGGTCGTGTTGGTTTTGGTCGCGGTAAAGCACGTGAAGTGCCAGCTGCTATCCAAAAAGCACTAGAAGCTGCCAAACGTAATATGATTACTGTTGAGCTTAATGATGCAACTTTGTATCATCCGATCAAAGCACGTCATGGTGCTAGTAAAGTTTATATGCAGCCTGCATCTGAAGGTACTGGCGTAATCGCTGGTGGCGCAATGCGTGCTGTATTAGAAGTTGCTGGTGTCAAAGATGTTTTGACTAAATGTTATGGTTCTACCAATACTGCTAACGTTGTTCGCGCAACGTTTAACGGTTTACGTGATATGTCAACTCCAGAGAAGATGGCAGCAAAACGTGGTAAATCTGTAGACGAAATCTTGGGTTAACTTAGACTAGGTGAGTTACGATGAAAAAAATGAAAGTCACTCAATTTAAATCAGGTGCCCATCGCCTAAAGAGCCACAAAGCGAGCTTGAAAGGATTGGGTTTACGCCGTATTAATCATACTGTTGAAGTAGAAGATACACCTTCAACACGTGGTATGGTCAATCGCGTTAACTACATGGTAAAAGTGGAGGAAGCGTAATGGGTCTTAGATTAAATGAATTATCACCAGGTGTTGGCGCAAAGAAAACTGCCCAACGTCGTGGTCGTGGTATCGGTTCAGGTCTTGGTAAGACTGGTGGTCGTGGTGTAAAAGGTCAGAAATCTCGTTCAGGTTCTAGCATACGCTCAGGATTTGAAGGTGGTCAAATGCCTTTATATCGTCGTCTACCGAAATTTGGTTTTACCAGTAAAATGGCAATGAAGACGGCTGAAGTACGTCTTTCTGAACTAAATAAAATTGATGGCGATGTGGTTAGCCTTGAAACACTTAAAGCGGCTAACCTAATCCGTCACGACATGAAGCGTGCCCGTATTATGTTGTCAGGCGAAGTCACTAAGGCTTATACCTTTAAAGGTATCAAAGTGACTAAAGGCGCTAAGCTAGCAATCGAAGCTGCTGGTGGTAGCATCGAGGAGTAGTAACGTGTCAAAACAATCAATGTCATCGACTGGTATACCGCTCAATCCATTTGCATTCATACGCAAGTATGATGAATTATGGACGCGTTTATTATTCTTAATCGGCGCATTGGTTGTTTATCGTTTAGGGTCACATATTCCAGTACCGGGTATCAATCCGGTCAACTTGGCTGATCTGTTTTCGCGCAACGAAAATACCATTTTGAGCATGTTTAACATGTTCTCAGGTGGTGCACTAGAGCGTATGTCCATTATGGCGCTCGGCATTATGCCATATATTTCAGCATCGATTATTGTACAGATGATGTCTGCAGTATTGCCATCGCTTGAAGCCCTCAAAAAAGAAGGCGAAGCGGGACGACGTAAGTTGAACAAGTATACCCGTCAAGGGACACTTGCTTTAGCCCTAGTACAGTCATTAGGAATGTGTGCTGGCTTAATCAGTCAAAATCTTACTTTATCTTCTGGTCTGACCTTTTATATTCCAGCGGTTACCTCATTGGTAGCGGGCGCTATGTTCTTGATGTGGCTTGGTGAGCAGATTACAGAGCGCGGCGTAGGTAATGGTATTTCAATGCTCATTTTTGCGAGTATTGTGGCTGGTACGCCAGGTATGATTTCGCAGTCTATTGAACAGGTCAATCAAGGACAAATGAACTTGATTGTACTGTTTATTTTTGTGCTACTAGGCATCGCGGTTACTGCTGGTATCGTTTATATTGAACGTGCTCAGCGCCGTGTCCCAGTGAACTATGCGCAGAAGCAGCAACAAGGTCGTAAAATATATGCTCAGCAGCAGTCGCATTTGCCGCTGAAGCTGAACATGGCAGGGGTTATCCCAGCCATTTTTGCCAGCTCGTTGTTGTTGTTTCCAGCAAGTTTAGGGCAGTGGGTCGGTCAATCAACTGATCCTACCCTTACACAAAAGATACTACAGAATATGGCATTGGTGTTGTCTCCAGGACAGCCGCTATATTTGGTTCTGTTTGGCGCGATGATTATTTTCTTCTGTTACTTCTATACGGCATTGGTATTTAGCCCACGTGAAGTAGCTGAAAACCTTAAACGTAGTGGTGCGTATATCCCAGGTATTCGCCCCGGACAACAAACTCAGCGTTACCTAGATCATGTATTAAACCGACTGACCTTTATTGGCGCGATGTATATGACGGTTATTTGTTTAATGCCAATGGTCGTCCAGTCATCGTTTGGTGTACCGTTTCAACTCGGTGGTACGTCTTTACTGATTATGGTGGTTGTGGTAATGGACTTCATTTCGCAAATCCAAGCGCATTTGATGACCCATCAATATCATGATCAGACGTTAATTCAATCGCCCACTCAACCTTAAATGAGCGGTACGATATCTCAAAGGAGCATGCTATGAAAGTTCAAGCATCAGTTAAAAAGATTTGTGGTAGCTGTAAAGTTGTGCGCCGTAAAGGCCGTGTACATATCATCTGTACAGCAGAACCTCGCCACAAGCAACGTCAAGGTTAATATTTAGTATTATAAAGTCTTAGACTTTTGTTACTATTTAAATTAATACTTGAAAAATGACGGCGGATGGGATATCATCCGCCACTTGCCGTAGTTTATGCAAAAACTTTTATAAGACCGTCAATGAATAGGCTTGTAACCAAGTCAAAGCAGCGATAATAATTATAAAAGCTTTAGTATTGACAGCAACAAATCTGAAAAATAAAGCCTTATTGATAAATAACGCTTATTTTTCTTTAATGGAGAGAAATCAATGGCTCGTATTGCCGGCGTAAACATTCCGGATAATAAGCATGCTGTTATTTCACTAACTTACATCTTTGGTGTAGGTCGTACCACTGCTCAGAAAATCTTAGAAGCAGTTGGCATTGCCCCTACTACTAAAGTTAGTCAGTTAGATGATACACAGTTAGATGCTATCCGTGCACAAGTTGCAAATTACATGACTGAAGGTGATCTTCGTCGTGAAGTGTCAATGAATATCAAGCGTTTAGTTGATCTTGGTTGTTACCGTGGCATCCGTCATCGTCGTAACCTACCAGTTAGAGGTCAGAATACTAAGAACAACGCTCGTACTCGTAAGGGTCCGACACGCCCTCTCAAAAGATAATTAACTTAGGAAGCTAAAAGATGGCTAAAGACACTCGTAGTCGCAAGAAAGTGACTCGTCGTTCAGTATCGGAGGGCATTGCCCATATCCATGCGTCTTTTAATAACACCATTGTTACGATTACCGATCGTCAAGGTAATGCACTGGCTTGGGCCACTTCAGGTGGACAAGGCTTCCGTGGTTCACGTAAATCTACACCATTTGCAGCTCAGGTTGCAGCTGAGGTCGCTGGTAAAGCGGCTCAAGAATATGGTGTTAAGAATATCGACGTTTTGGTCAAAGGACCAGGACCGGGTCGTGAGTCTGCGGTAAGAGCACTAGGTGCATTGGGTTATAAAGTTAACAGCATCTCTGATGTAACCCCAATCCCACACAATGGTTGCCGTGCGCCGAAAAAGCGCCGCGTCTAATATTAAAGACGAAGCTTTTTATCCCAAAAGCTTATAGGAGACATAACAATGGCCCGCTATATTGGACCAAAACTCAAATTATCACGTCGTGAAGGCACGGACTTAGGTCTTAAGTCTGGCGTTAAACCATACGACGTAAAAACGAAAAAAGCTGGTCGTCCACCAGGTCAACACGGTGTAAGCCGTAACAAGACCTCAGAATATGCTTTACAGCTGCGTGAAAAGCAGAAAGTTAAGCGTATCTATGGTGTATTAGAGCGTCAGTTTGCTAATTACTATAAAGAAGCTGCTCGTAAGCGCGGTGCTACTGGTGAAAACCTGTTAGCCATGCTTGAGAGCCGTCTAGATAACGTTGTTTATCGCATGGGCTTTGGCTCAACTCGCGCCGAAGCACGTCAGCTAGTCAGTCATCGTACTGTTATGGTAAAAAAAGCTGGCCGTGATGAGTTTGTTCGTGTGAACATTCCATCAATTCAGTTGCAAGATGGTGATGTCATCGCTATCCAAGAGAAGTCTCGCGAGCAATTACGTATTAAAAACGCAATTGAGCTGGCTACCCAACGTGGTATTCCAGAATGGCTAGATGTTGACCACAGCAAATTACAAGGCACGTTTAAACAAGCGCCTGATCGTATTGATCTACCTGCTGAAATCAACGAAAGCTTGATCGTTGAGCTATACTCTAAGTAATGACGTACTGCTCGATGTCGTGAAAACGGCATTGAGCAATCAACGTTAATTAAACCAGTTTAATAAATCGAGGTGACATCATGATGCTAAATGCAACTGAGTTTCTAACGCCGAATGCCATTAATGTGGATACGGTTAATGAAACGATTGCGAAAGTCACGCTCGAACCGTTAGAACGCGGCTTTGGGCATACCCTTGGTAATGCCTTACGTCGCATCTTGTTATCTTCATTACCTGGTGCTGCAGTCATTGAGGCTGAGATTGATGGTGTTGACCATGAATACTCAACGCTTGAAGGGCTACAAGAAGATGTACTTGACTTGCTTTTGAACCTAAAAGGCTTGGCCATTACGCTTCATGACCAAAATGAAGTATTTTTGACCTTGGATAAACAAGGTCCAGGCACTATTACTGCTGCAGACATCGCGTTACCGCATAATGTAGACATCGTCAATCCAGAATTGGTGTTGGGTACATTGAGTGATCGTGGTCATCTTAAGATGCGTTTGCGTGTAGTAATGGGTCGTGGATATGAGCCAGCAAACCAGCGCCGTGAAGATGGTGATACTAAAGCAATCGGACGTTTAAAGCTTGATGCAAGTTTTAGTCCTGTGCTTCGTGTTGCTTATCAGGTTGAGAACGCTCGTGTAGAGCAGCGTACTGATCTTGATCGTCTTATCATTGAGCTTGAAACTAATGGCACTATAGATCCAGAAGAAGCAATTCGTAAAGCAGCCACTATTTTACAACAACAGATTTCTATCTTTGTTGACCTAGAAGCTGAAGAAGCGCCTGAGCCTGTGAAAGAGAAAGAAGAGGTTGATCCGGTGCTATTACGCCCTGTGGACGATCTTGAACTAACGGTTCGCTCAGCCAACTGCTTGAAAGCTGAAAACATTTACTATATCGGTGATTTGGTACAACGTTCAGAGACTGAACTTCTAAAAACCCCAAATCTTGGTAAGAAATCATTAACGGAAATCAAAGACGTACTAGCGTCTAAAGATTTAGAGCTCGGTATGCGCCTAGATAACTGGCCACCAGCTGACCTTCGTGTTGATGATCGCTTTTCTTATCGTAGCCGTTAAACTTTAAGGATTTTTGACTATGCGCCATCGTAAGAGTGGAGTCAAGCTGGGTCGTACCGGCAGTCATCGTAAGGCAATGTTTCAGAACATGACTAACTCATTATTTGAGCATGAACTGATCAAAACAACTTTACCAAAAGCAAAAGAGTTACGTCGCGTTGCCGAGCCATTAATCACTATGGCTAAAGAAGACAGCGTTGCTAACCGTCGTTTGGCATTTAGCCGTATGCGTAGCAAAGCTATGGTAGGTAAACTATTTGGCACGTTAGGTCCTCGTTACCAGACCCGTCCAGGTGGATATTTGCGTATCGTAAAATGTGGTTACCGTGATGGTGACAATGCGCCAATGGCATATGTAGAATTGGTTGATCGCGACTAATTTTACAATAAGCAAAAGATGTATATAAAAAAGCTCCAATTGAATTGGAGCTTTTTTGTGTCTGATACTTGAGTCTATTACCGTAGTAGTGAATCTACATCCGCGGCACCTTGTCTGATAATATCAGGCTGGCTACCAGTCATATCAACGATAGTAGTGAGCTTAGTGGTTTTTATACCTGCATTTATCAAACCGTCGATTTGATTGCCTAATAAATCCTCAATCTCAAAGGGATCATCTAGTATGTCATCGCGGTTAGGCAGTATTAATGAACTGGTTAAGATAGGTTCATCCATGGCCTCTAAAAGCGCCTGCGCAATGGGGTTGCTAGGTACTCGAATACCGATGGTTTTTTTCTTCGCATGTGCCAATTTTTTTGGTACGTCTTTTGTGGCATTGAGGATAAAGGTGATGGGCGCAGGAGTAAGTGCTTTGAGCTGTTTAAATTGTATATTGTCCACTGCAGCATAGTTGGCAATTTCGCTTAAGTCACGGCACAGCAAGGTAAACTGGTGTTTATCATCAAGTTCACGAATTTGTTTGAGCTTATCGAGTGCATCCTTTGCCCCTAAGCGACAACCAAAAGCATAGCTGGTATCGGTAGGATAGATAATGAGCTGGTCTTTACGTAACAAATCCGCCACTTGCTCAATCAGACGTGGCTGTGGATTTTCTGGATGAATATAAAATACTTGCATAGCAGTTCCTTATTTTATAATTATGGGTTTTTAAGTGTGAGGTTTTTGACTAAGTAGAACATTTGTGACGCGTATGCTTCTTTCACTAAGCTTACTAAAAAAGCATCATTGCCTTCTTAGTATAGCGCAAAGCCAATATAAGTTTGATTGCAAGCCGTTACTATGCGTAGACAATCGTTAACGCAAAAATGCCACACCTTTGCGCTGATATGCTGCTGTTACTCTAGATCAGCTATAGAGACACTGAGTAAAGCGTGTAATAAAGTCTTAGCATCAGATGGCAATATATTGGGCTTAGCAATGTATTGTTGCACTTGTCGGTAGACGTCATTTGCGAATGTACTATTGCTCGTATCAAAGTCAGCAAACAAATTATCTTGTGACACCTCAAATGATCGTTCGCAAGCGAGAGTAAATAAACACTCTAACGCTTGTGGCTTAATCTCTACGCGCTCAAATGCTTGCTGCTGAGCGGCGGTACGCCCATCTGGTGCGTACCAGTAGCCAAAGTCAGGCAAACGTCTACGAGCCTCTCCAGCCACACACCAATGGCTTAATTCATGCAATGCGCTAGCAAAAAATCCATGAGCGAATTCAATTTTTGCGGGTTCATTATTTTGTGCTGGAAAGTACTCTGGTTCTCCTTGTCCACGAACCAATGTAACGTTTTGATGAGCGAATAAATTATTGAATAATTGGATGAGCCAATCAGTAGCCGCTTGCTCGTATTTATTAACCAATGATGGAGTGCCACCTAAGCCTTTAATAGTAGCTAACCTTTGCCATTCACTTTTTACATCCTCTAAGTACTGATTGTTTTTAAGCTTCCACGAGTCAGTGGAAGAGGCATTCACAGTATTGGTTAACGTAGTGAGACGTTGCAATAGTATCTTTGCTTCAAGTGGAGAAAGTAGGTTCGAGAAGTCAGGTTTATCATTAAACACATTCATAGGTAAAACACTGGTCAAATAAAAGATAAAAAGAAGAATTATCTTTGAATATAAATAGGAGAAATAAAGAGATGAAAATAGAGCTCATATCAAATAAATTTAACATACTAGCGCTAGCGTCGCTTAATGCTTTCCGTTAGTATGGCAGGCAATATTATACACCGTTTTGATGAATGAGGTCGCGCATGTCAAGCACTCCAGAAAGTAAACCGTCAGCAGGTTATGCTGATAATAAAAAAGCGCCTTTATCTACTAGTATGCCTGAATCTATTTCTTTGGATAAATGGGCAGATACTGGATATGAATGGACAGGAGAGGTAGAGCCAAGCGCTTTCAAACGTCTTGCTGCTACCTTAGCCACCGAACATGAACAAGCAAACATCTCGCTTAATGCCAATCTGTATCGACGCAATAATGTCTTACATTTGGCATTCACACTGACTGGTGAAGTTTGGTTAACCTGTCAGCGTTGCCTACAGCCAGTGGCTATCGATTTGTCTGATGATTATAATATTGCGCTACTAGAAGATGAGAGCCAAGCACGTTCAATCAATGATGAACAAGATTATCTATTACTTGATGAAATTATTACTGAGCCTGCACCAGAGCTTTTATTGCCATTCAAAAAATTGGTAGAAGATGAGATATTGCTGAAGACGCCAATGTCACCAAAACATGACGACTGTGAAATGACGGTAGAGCAATTTGGTGAGATTCCAGAAGAGGAAGAAAGCGAAAATCCTTTTGCTGCTTTAGCCTCGCTAAAAGGCAAGTTGTAATCTTATTAAGAGACAAGTCATATATCAATGTACTACTTAATAAATTTATGATACCTTTCATCAGCTTTCTACCAAAGAGTGAGAAGCAGGGCTTTATTAATCCGCTAAACATGCGTATAATGTCCCGTTTATTGCATTCTAGCAATCTGCTACTGGCAGATAGATGCTGATCTTGCAGACTAACTATAGATTTTAGACGTAATCAACACTTTAATACGTGGCAATCTATTTAACTAATGATGCGTAAGACTTAGGTTGTTGTGATTATATAGCCTCTGTCAGTGTCGATTAAAGCTGAATTTCAAGCTTATCCCCTTTTAAGTATAGGAGCTATATCATGGCCGTTCAAAAAAGTCGTAAAAGTCGTTCTCGTCGTGACATGCGCCGTTCACATCATCGTATGGAAATCGCTGAGATAAGCGTAGATGCTACCACTGGTGAAAAACATCGTCGTCATCACATGACTAAAGATGGTTTCTACCGTGGTCGCCAGTTGTTTAAAGTTAGTCAAGACGCTTAAATTGTTGGCTATTCAATAGCTAATTGCAAAAATAATGATAGTACTGGTGACTGTCATTATTTTTGCAACGCTGTTATTAGGTAATATGCTTTGAGCTGAAGAAAGCCAAGTTATTTCGCTATCATATATTATGTGGCTAGATAACTTGGCTTTTTGCTATTGGCTTTTATGGTAGGTATTTGAATAACCTTTTACCATGTGCCTTTAGAAAATATGAAAATGAACCGATATACTCTACCATTTTAATGTGAGTGGTATCTTTTACTATACGTGTTTCAGTTGCATCCGCTATGATAATAGTGTGCGTCAGTGTATAGTTTATCGATAATCCGTTTTTTTAGACAAATACTAAAGCAACGGCTTTATATCGCCTCTAATAATATAATAAACCCCAATTGTTTTTAGGGATATTTCCAATTAAATAAGGAATATTGGTTATGGCCTCTGTACCCGATATGGTAAAAAAGCCGCCGACACGTATTGCGGTAATTTTTCCTGGTCAAGGATCGCAAGTAGTCGGGATGACTAGTGAGCTTGCTGAAATCTATCCAGAGATTCTCGATACCTTTACTGAAGCTAGTGCCGCGCTTGGTGAAGACTTATGGGCAATCTGTCAAAATGAAGAAAAACTGAATCAAACACAGTATACTCAGCCAGCATTACTGACGGCCAGCATCGCCATTTGGCGTATCTTAAAACAAAAAATAACCACAGCGCCTTGTTATTTAGCGGGTCATTCTCTAGGTGAGTACAGTGCGCTTTGTGCGGCTGAAGTCATATCGCTTGCTGATGCGGTTAAATTGGTACATAAGCGCGGTCAGTTGATGCAAGAAGCCGTTGTAGGTGTCGATACTGCCATGGCAGCAGTGTTAGGGCTTGAGGACAATCGAGTAGAAAACTTGTGTGAGCAAGCGACTGAACATGTCGAAGGTGCCATTGTAGGTGCAGCCAATTTTAATAGCCCAGGACAAGTGGTGATATCGGGTAATGCTGCTGGTGTGAATGCCGTTATTGATAAAGTGCAAAACACTGGCAAAAAATCTATCCTGCTAAAGGTCAGCGTACCGTCACATTGCGCGCTTATGGAGCCAGCCAGTAGTGCATTGGCTGAGATTCTGGCAGAAATAAAATTTGATCAAGCAACGATTCCTGTTATCCAAAATCGACATGCGCGTGTTGAGAGCAGTGCGGTAGGTATCAAGCAGGCATTAACAGAGCAATTAAGCCAACCAGTATTATGGTCAAAAACCATGCAAGAGCTGGCTGACAAGCAAATTAATATTTTAATCGAATGCGGCAGTGGTAATGTATTGAGCAACTTGGCGAAGCGCCAAGCACAGCCAATTACGAGCTATCCTACTGACAAGCCCGCTCGTCTTGATAAACTAATGGAGGTGTTATCATGAGTCGTACGATTACTCTAGTGACAGGTGCTAGCCGTGGTATTGGTAAAGCCGTTGCCAAACGTTTCGCCAAAGAAGGACATTTTGTTATTGGTACAGCGACTACGGAAAAAGGTGCTGAGCTGATTGATGGTTATCTCCACGATAGTGGCGGTATTGGACGTGTTTTAGACGTGCGCGATACCGCACAAATTGATAAGCTGTTTGAAGAGATTGAGAGCGTCTACGGCGCAGTACAAGTCTTGGTCAATAATGCAGGTATCACCCAAGATGGTCTGCTGATGCGTATGAAAGATGACGACTGGGAAAATGTTATCGATACCAATTTGACGTCGGTATACCGTATGAGTAAACGTGCTGTGCGCGGTATGATGAAAGCACGCCGTGGTCGCATCATCAATATAACCTCTGTTGTTGCTCAAATGGGTAATGCAGGTCAATCTAACTATGCGGCGACCAAAGCAGGCGTCGAAGGGTTCAGCCGTACGCTCGCGCGTGAAATTGGCTCACGACAAGTGACGATCAATTGCGTAGCCCCTGGTTTGATCGAAACGGATATGACGGACGAGCTTGATGAGCGCCTATTGAACTCTATGCTAGACGCTGTACCTATCAGCCGCCTTGGACAGCCAGAAGACATTGCCGCCGCCGTACATTTCTTAGCCAGCGATGAGGCCAGTTATATCACAGGCGCTGTTATCCCTGTCAATGGCGGTATGTATATGTAGGTGATAAACAAGTGTTACACAGTTATAATAAAAAACTCTGTGCACGAGTGTAAACTATAATAAAGGGTGTTATAATGACGGATACTTTTATGTCAAAGCCCTGTATTATAGCAGGGCTTTACTAGACATCAGTCAAAACGTATAACCAGCTATAAAACAAGTTACAAAGTACTCAGATAGCTGTGCTAATCTGAAGATATGATTTTATATACAATGCTGTAGAGCCTAATGATAGGCCTATGGTGACTTGCCAAAATAATAGATCAAAAAGGAGAAATCTACATGAGTAATGATATCGAGCTAAGAGTTAAAGCTGCAGTAGCTGAGCAATTGGGTATGAATGTTGAAGATATCAACAATGATGCATCATTTATGGAAGACTTAGGTGCAGATTCGTTAGACCTAGTCGAATTGGTTATGTCATTTGAAAGTGACTTTGGCATTACCATTCCTGATGAAGATTCAGCAGAATTAACGACTGTTCAAAAAGCGATTGATTATGTACAAGCGCAGCTATAATTAGCTAGTGGCTTAGCGAGTTATTTTAGCCGCCTATCTGTAGAGATAGGCGGTTTTTTTATGTTCTTAATTTGCCATGGCAACAGGTAGTTATGTGATTAATCAATACGTTAACATAAGCTACGCCAAATCAACATTACTCAACATACTATTACTATCTACCTCACCTATCTTTGTCTATACTCATAATGGTAAGCAGTAACAAAGTGTAGTTATATATAAAGTGTGGTTATATATGAAAGTATATGCCATTAAAAAAATAATGATGAATAATAAATAACAATATTTAAAGGAGTATGTAAATGGGTATGTTCAGTTTTGCAAAAGATATCGGTGATAAAATTTTCAATCGTGATGACGCCAAACACGATGCCAGGTCAGAAACAAAAGCAGACGCCAATACGCCAGTACAGAGCAGCGAGCCTTCTGCGCAATCAGTTGCCAATATTTTACTTCGTCGTATTCAGCAGCAGAATCTGAATATTAGTGATTTGAAAATCAAGTATAACGGCTCAACAGATACTGCAGAAATCAGCGGTAAAGCTAAAACGCAAGCAGACCGCGAAAAAGCGATTATCGCCATTGGTAATGTACAAAACGTGGCTAAGGTAATCGATAATATTGATATCGAAGAAGATGCGCCTGAGTCAACGATGTATACAGTGAAATCTGGTGATAGCTTGTCTAAGATCGCAAAAGAGGTTTATGGTTCAGCGGATGATTATATGAAAATCTTCGAAGCCAATAAGCCGATGCTATCTAGCCCTGATAAGATTTATCCTGGTCAAGTACTGCGTATTCCTAAGCCATAATAGGCTTTTGAACTGTCAAAAATATGTGTGAGTAAAAAATGCCTCTTATTTTATTAAGAGGCATTTTTTTGGCATATAGAAATATAAACTTAAGATTTAGAGATTTTTTAACTTCTCGTACTGTTCTGCTATGGCCCAATTGATATGTACATCGAGCATTTCGTTATGTACGCCCAACTTTGATTGTAACTGAGTAATGGTTTCTTCATTACTATTAGCATTTCCAAGACCAATCGCGATATTACGCAAAAAGTTCACATAGCCTGTGCGTCTGAGCGGGCTACCTTCAGTTTTTTTCATAAATTCAGCTTCTTGCCATTGCCACAGCTCAAGCAGACTGCTGCTATCAAGGTTATGCCGTGGTGCGAAGTCCTCTACAGGTGTCAGATTGGCGTAGCGATTCCAAGGGCAGATAAGTTGACAGTCGTCACAACCGAAGATGCGATTACCAATCGCGCGGCGGTATTTTATATCAATAATACCGTCGTGCTCGATAGTGAGGTAGGAGATGCAAGCTGCAGCATTGAGCTCATAGGGCGCGACAATCGCTTGAGTGGGACAGATGTCGATACAAGCGCTACAACTGCCGCAATGCTCTTTGACAGGTTTGTCATCAGGTAATTCGAGGCTAATAAATAGCTCACCCAATACAAAAAATGAACCCGCTTGCTTGTTGATTAATAAGGTATGCTTTCCTGTCCAGCCAAGACCAGCAGCATCGGCAATGGGTCGCTCGAAAATAGGAGCAGAGTCGCTAAAAGGCCTAAAAATAAAATCTTGTTCTGAACCTATATTGAGGTGTTGCCACTCAGGAAGCATGGCTTCTATCTTTAGTGCCAATTGTTTCAAACGACTGCGCATCGTTTTATGATAGTCGCGTCCTCTGGCATAACGAGCGATGATACCCTGATTGGGGTAGTCATTGTCAGTGACCGTACGTGGGGTTGGTGCTTGAGTCAGATAGTCCATACGGACACTGATGATGGTTTTTGCCCCTTCTACCAGTTGGTCAGGATTTGCCCGCAGTTCATGGTTGTTATGCATAAACTGCAGTTGCCCCTCATAACCTTTTTCGAGCCATTGTTGCAATTGTACAATCTGCTTAGCAAATAAAGGATGATGCACCGATAAAAAACCGCAGTCGGCAAACCCTAAAGCCTGTGCTTGGTCTTTAATCCATTGTTTGACATCTGCTGTGGTGGTAAATGTTGGGCTATTATTCACATTAATCTTTTTTTCGGACGCAGGCTTAGGTTCAGTAGAGATTTGCTTAGCTGATTTCTGCTGGGTTGAAGAGATAGGCAAGTTTACTTTAGGAAGATTATTCATGTGTGACAGTAGGCGATAGAGTGAGTACCGATATAATAAGCCAGTGAGCTAAGAGCGCAAGTATAAAAGCAAATAATTTCACATTCATATTGATACATACGTTGATGTAAGCGTTTGCTAAGCTGATGCTAAATGATAGTAATCATATCTCAATAAAATAAAAATCAGCAAAAAATACTCAAGGATTAGTTATGAAAAATCAGACCAATTTATTACCTATAAAAAGTACAAAACCTATCCCGTTATATAGCAGTGAACAACTCTATGCGATGGAGCAAGCATGGTTTGTAGAGGGGCATGATAGTTTTGGGTTGATGAAACAAGCAGCCTGGCAAATGGCGCAACACATAGAACAATTATATGAACAAAAGCAATTAAATATCTCTTCATCAGCCACTACTTATGTGCCTCTTCGTCATATGCGTCAGCATCGAGTGAGCATTTGGGTTGGAAAGGGTAATAATGGTGGCGACGGTTGGCTCATTACTCATTATTTACAGCAAATGGGTTGGCAGGTACAAGTGGTAACAGTGGGTTTTGAGAGTGATGATTTTGATACCAATGACACAACAGCATTTTCCGATGCACAAAAAGCCCTAAAAAAGGCACTATTGGCCAATTGCCCTTATCGACGCTTTGAAAATAGTGCTTGTGATCTAGAAGAAGGAATAGATGGTAATCTGCAAGCCGATGTTTATATTGATGCGTTGTTTGGTATTGGACTGGATCGTGCGCCTACAGGTGTTTATAAAACAGCCATTAGCACTTTTAATGAGTTATCTGAACGAAATAGTACCTTAGCCATTGCGGTTGATATTCCAAGTGGTCTGGTGGCTTCGACTGGCGAAGTGTTTGAGCATGTGGCTATACAAGCTGATATAACGCTATGCTTAATTGCACGGAAATTCGGTTTGCATACCAAGGATGGTATGGATCATAGCGGCAAGGTAGTTGATATACCGCTGATACCTTATCCAATAAATGACAAAAGTTTCATGCCAGTAGCAACACTGATTACTACTGCATATGGTCTAAGTCCTCGCCGTCAAAATAGCTACAAAGGTAGCTATGGTCATGTACTTATTATTGGCGGTAATCGTATCGATGGCTCACAAGGTATGGGCGGCGCGGCGATATTGTCTGCTTCGAGCTCGATGGCGGCAGGAGCGGGTAAAATTACAGTTGCTTGCCATGAGGCTTTTCATAGCGCCCTATTAACTTCGCTACCAGATGCAATGACGATCAATTTGCATGATGTGGATGGAGTGCAGGAGTTAATTAAGTCAGCCACTGTGATGGCTATTGGTATGGGGCTTGGTCGTGATGAAAAAGCAAAAGTGTTGTTTATAAAGTATCTACAAACTGCGATGACAGCTAAAAAGGCAATAGCGATTGATGCTGATGGACTTTATCATTTGGCATCATTGCAATTAGAGCATCATGAATTGGTCTGTCAGCTGCGAGAATATAGCGTTAATCATCAAGTTTGTTTGACACCGCACAGTGGCGAAACTGCTAGATTACTGAATAAGAGAATCAGTGAGGTGGAAAGCAATAGACTACAAGCGATAAAACAGTGCGCTACAACTTATGGTGGTGAATGGGTGCTAAAAGGCGCAGGTTCTTTGATATTAGAGCAGGGCTTAGATGAGCACCACGTTTATGTTTGTGCTGCCGGTAATGCTGGGATGGCGACGGCTGGCATGGGTGATGTGTTATCTGGTGTCATTGCTGGTCTGCTAGCGCAACAAGATTTATCATCAGGAATGCAAAGCTTGCATCAGGCGGTTGTTATACATGGATTAGCAGGGGATACGCTGGTCAATCAAAGTAATAATACGTTATTGGTTGGACAACGAGGACTACAAGCTCAGGATATGCCAGCAGCCATTCGTCATGTAATGCAGCTATTGATTAACGTCTATAATTAGCATTAAGCCTAGGTAGTTGAGTTGCCACAATACTGATCAATTGCCTGCTGTACGCGTTCACGTTTGAGCTCAATTTCACGACCGTCTAAATATTGACGCTTGCCATTTGCATCCATCTCATAAATACGTCCGCCGACATTTAAGTTGGTCAGATTATTGCGGAGTGACTGGCAACGCTGTGCATTGGCTTGTGCTTCTTGTTCTTTAATCCGCGCTTCAAGCGCTGCAACTCTTTGTTCTTCTACGCTTTGAGTATTAGTACTTTGATGGGCATCTGTTTTGCCAGCCAATTGTCCTGCATTGCTTTGTCTGCCGTCACTACGAAATTCAATCAGCTCAATGTTTTTACCATTTTGCGGTGCATGTTGGCTGTATTTGACTTCACCATGTGCACCGACAGATTTGTAAACTTGAATAGCATGACTGGCATTCATCGACAGCATTAGCACATACGCAGTACTCATAAGCAGTTTGGTAGCAGTATTTATTTTAGACGCATATGCCATAGTAGCAATCCTCTCAAGGGGTAAAAAACAGATGTGTATATATGTGTCAATATAACATTTAAGTGTTGGAATGGTACTAAAAATGTACCAGCTTTCGATTCTAACAAATAATCCTTATGAATGTATATTATTTAATAACTAATAGTTAGGGATGGGCTTTAGAAGTTTTTCTTGACAATAGCTCACAAACCATCGAATATAATAGCAGTTGATTGGTCAGTGAGCGGCTTTTATGATATTGCCGTGGCACTTGAAAATGAGGACGATAGGTTACTTATCAGTGGCTTACGCAGTTTTCGTTTCTTTGTGACAATGATATTGAAAAGATAGTAATCATAAAGATTGTTATCGATGACTTTATGTATTGTCTCCGGACTTATCTGTCTACAATGACTAAGATAAACTTATTATTTGAAATGCGCTAAGCGTGACTCTAGCGGTTGTATTAAACATGGAAAAATATTCAGCAATTAAATCTTTTTAATAAGCCTGTCGTAAAATCTAACCATTTTACAAATTAGTATTGGCTGTGAGAGTGATTTAAATTGTGAATATCGATGCCTCTGTATAAATCAATCTGTTGTAAATGCTGTCTGCTATTTATCAATAATAAGCTTCTTTTATAGATGCACGCGCATCTTGTCACTGTACATCGATAGACTCCTGCCATAAAACTGACCCTACATATATTGCTGTGTTTGAGTAGCCTGCTGTCTTATAAAACAGCGTTACTTAGAGATAGTGGGCACACATTCTTGATATGGATAAGGATTTGCAGCCATTTCTATAAGACGAACCATCTTTTGTAAATAGCGTGGTTTTCTCTTATAAATGAACGCCAATTCTTGAAAAAAAAAGGTGATGACAGTGACGCAAACCACGCAAAGTCCGAATATGACGGGACATACCCAAACGGGGAATGCCGCCAAGAATTTTGAAGAAAAGCAACAACGCATTGCTGAGGGTAGTGAGCAACCTATAATGCTATCTGGTGCTGAGATGTTGGTGCAATCACTGACTGATGAGGGCGTCAAATATATTTTTGGCTATCCAGGTGGTGCGGTTCTTCATATCTATGATGCTTTGTTTCAACAAGAAAATATCGAGCATATTTTAGTACGTCATGAGCAAGCAGCCGGTCACATGGCAGATGCTTATTCGCGAGTCACAGGGCAGACAGGTGTAGTATTAGCGACGTCAGGTCCGGGTGCTACTAA
Organism: Psychrobacter immobilis; assembly: GCF_904846185.1. Classification (GTDB taxonomy): domain Bacteria; phylum Pseudomonadota; class Gammaproteobacteria; order Pseudomonadales; family Moraxellaceae; genus Psychrobacter; species Psychrobacter immobilis_B. The sequence continues at coordinate 66,634 of NZ_CAJGZQ010000011.1, forward strand.
TACCGTAACGGCTATCGCAACAGCGTTTATGGATTCTGTGCCGATGGTGGTTATCGCAGGTCAGGTACCTAGCAGCCTAATCGGGGAAGATGCCTTCCAAGAAACAGATATGGTCGGTGTATCACGTCCTATCGTGAAGCATAGCTTTCAAGTGCGCCACGCTAGCGAAATCCCAATGATTGTCAAAAAAGCCTTTTATATTGCTCAGTCTGGACGCCCAGGTCCTGTAGTGATTGATGTACCAAAAGATATGACCGCGCCAAGTGAAAAGTTTGCTTACGCTTATCCAGAAGAAGTGTTTATACGTTCGTATCAGCCGTCATTAAAAGGTCATAGTGGTCAGATTAAAAAAGCGGTTGAAACGCTGCTTGCTGCAAAGCGTCCGATTATTTACTCTGGTGGTGGTGTTGTTTTAGGCAATGCGTATAAAGAGCTTACTAATCTTGCGCACCGTTTAAATTTACCAGTAACCAATACCTTAATGGGCTTGGGTGCGTTCCCTGGATCGGATCGTCAGTTCTTAGGTATGCTCGGCATGCATGGCACTTATGAAGCCAATATGACCATGCATCACGCCGACGTAATCTTGGCAATAGGTGCACGTTTTGATGACCGCGTAACCAATAATGTCAAAAAATTCTGTCCGAATGCGACGATTATTCATATTGATATTGATCCTACGTCCATTTCAAAAACCATTAATGCGCATATCCCAATCGTGGGCGATGTCAAATCTGTCCTTACCGATATACTAGAGATTATCGGCAAGGATAAAGAACTTGAACAACATGCATTGTTGGATTGGTGGTCACAAATTAATGAGTGGCGTAAGCGTCATGGTCTGCGTTATGACACTAGCACTGATAATGGTATTAAGCCTCAAGCGGTCGTACAAGCCTTAGATAAAGTGACGAATAGTAACGCTATTATCACCAGTGACGTCGGTCAGCATCAGATGTTTGCAGCGCTTTATTATACCTATAATGAGCCGCGCCAATGGCTAAACTCAGGTGGTTTAGGAACGATGGGTGTTGGCTTGCCGTATGCGATGGCAGCCAAACTTGCTAACCCTGAGCGTGACGTGGTTTGTATTACGGGTGAAGGCTCTATTCAGATGAATATTCAAGAGCTCTCAACCTGCTTACAATATAATTTGCCAGTTAAAATCTTAAATCTAAATAACGCCCAATTAGGTATGGTGAAGCAGTGGCAAGATATGCTGTACGAAGGTCGTCATGCCCATTCTTATATGAATTCACTACCAGACTTTGTCAAACTCGCTGAAAGCTATGGTCACGTCGGTATCAAGATTACTGATCCTGCGACCATGGAAGCACAGTTGGCGGAAGCCATGGCAATAACAGATAGATTGGTATTTATTGACGTTTATGTCGATCGTAACGAGCATGTATATCCGATGCAAATCGCTGGGCAAGCAATGCGTGATATGTGGTTAACAAAAGGGGAGCGTACCTAATGCAACAACAACATCTGATTTCGGTATTGATGGAAAACGAAGCGGGTTCGTTGTCGCGAGTGGTCGGTTTGTTCTCTCAACGTGGCTACAACATTGAAACTTTGAACGTTGCGCCAACAGACGACTCGAGCATTTCTCGCTTAACATTGACCACTATTACGTCACCTGAAAAAATAGAACAAATCACCAAGCAATTGCATAAATTGATTGAAGTGGTTAAAGTGCTTAATCTATCAGATACCGTACACGTCGAACGCGAGTTGATGCTCATAAAAGTACGGGCGACGGGTGGCGTACGTGAAGAGATTAAACGCAGTGCTGATATTTTCCGTGCACAAATCGTTGATGTGAACGCCAATCTATATACCATTCAAATCGTCGGTGACAAAGCCAAACTTGACGGCTTTATTGATGTGATTGGTCGTGAACGTATTATGGAAGTGGTGCGTTCGGGTGTGATTGGTATTGCACGCGGCGAAAAAACGCTCAGTTTATAATGGGTACTTACTGTACCTATTGTAGGTCAAATTATTTATTCAAACATTAACATAGCGCTTATCTCACCCATCACTTCGATAAGGTGATTATAATTTAAGTGTTTATTTATCCATGGCAAGCCATGATTTAGGAAAAGGACTCTGTTTATGAACGTTTATTATGATAAAGATTGTGATCTATCAATCATCCAAGGCAAAAAAGTTGCCATCATTGGTTACGGTTCACAAGGCCATGCACACGCGCTTAACCTACAAGATTCAGACGTTGATGTGACCGTTGGTCTACGTGCTAACTCTGGCTCATGGAAAAAAGCGGAAAACGCAGGCTTGAAAGTCGCAGAGGTAGAAGAAGCGGTAAAAGCTGCTGATGTCATCATGATTTTGACGCCTGATGAGTTCCAAAAAGAGCTTTATAACGACGTGATTGAGCCTAACATCAAAGAGGGCGCGACCCTAGCCTTTGCTCATGGTTTTGCGATTCATTATAACCAAGTCGTACCACGTGGTGATCTTGATGTCATCATGGTTGCGCCAAAAGCACCCGGTCATACGGTACGTTCAGAGTTTGCAAAAGGCGGCGGTATCCCTGATCTTATCGCTATCTACCAAGATGCTTCAGGTCAAGCCAAACAATTGGCATTGTCATATGCTGCTGGCGTTGGTGGTGGTCGTTCAGGTATCATCGAAACAACCTTTAAAGATGAAACTGAAACTGATCTATTCGGTGAGCAAGCAGTACTTTGTGGCGGCGCAGTAGAGCTGGTTAAAATGGGCTTTGAGACACTAACAGAAGCAGGCTATGCCCCAGAAATGGCTTACTTTGAGTGCTTGCATGAGCTTAAGCTTATCGTAGACCTCATGTATGAAGGCGGTATCGCTGATATGAACTATTCAATCAGTAACAATGCTGAATATGGCGAATACGTAACTGGTCCTGAAGTCATCAATGAGCAATCACGTGAAGCCATGCGTAATGCCCTAAAACGCATTCAGTCTGGTGAGTACGCGAAGATGTTTATCTCTGAAGGCGCAACCAACTATCCATCAATGACGGCTCGTCGTCGTAACAATGCAGAGCATCAAATCGAAATCACTGGCGCTAAGCTACGTGGCATGATGCCTTGGATCGGTGGTAATAAAATCATCGATAAAGAAAAAAACTAATTTAGTATTAGGCTATTAAGAGATTAATCGTTGATATAGAACTAAGAGCCCATGCTATTACTTAATAGTGTGGGCTTTTTTAGTTTGCACTACTTTAATGAAATTTTAACCACAATCGCTTTGGTGTTGGTTGAAAACGACCAATCGATGCCTCATATATCTAGCCTTCATTGATTTTTGAATATTCTTAGTGCAACCAATTGCTGATTAATTATCAAGACGATTGAGTTGCGCGTTCTTATTTTTTATAGATTATAGGTTGTGTGTTGTGCAAATATCTTATCCAGACTGGCTAACGCCGCAATTCGTATATATTACTCTTAGCGCTGTGGTAGCTGTTTTAATATGGATAGAAGGGGAGATGCTCAAAAAAACCGATGGCAAATTGCCTAAGTCTAAGTTTTTTCAAATCAGCTCACTCTTGGATACTTTGTGGTTCTTTATTTCCGTTGTCATATTATATGTGATTGACTTGACGCCACTAGCCATTACAGTACCTGCTGCTTATGGCATCTATACTACCTTTGGATGGATATACGGGACGCGTTTACTAAAGCGTAAAGGTATTCCTGATTCTCCTAAAGACTTGGTGATACCTGCTAAATACATCGCCTATAGTCAGTCATTTTCACTGATATTTTTTGCGCTTTGTTTGTTAGTATTAAGTTCACCGTGGTTACCGATATCTCAATAAAGCATATGCTGACTTATCACCTATTTATTATTTGAGATAATGCTGTCATCAACTTAAATGACACCTTTACGTTAGAATAATAGATAGTAAATGATATAAAATATCTTTCTTATCAACGTATTAGATGGTATTTTATTGGCTGTCGTGACTTTTCAAAACGGATTATCGTTGTTTACAAAAATCATCAATTTAACCTGTTGCGATTATAAAAAGCTGCTATAATCAGCCTGTACTCAAAAGATTTTAGGTCGTAATTTCAAGCTATCTAACGATATTTTGATCGTATTGACTGTTGCATTTAGCAGAAAATAGTTTGGGTATATATCAATTAATCGGTGACGACACACGTCTCGCCAACAGTTAAAGAGTTAGGAAAATTTATGTCAGATAAAGTTGAAGGCACTGTAAAGTGGTTTAATGAAGCTAAAGGTTTTGGTTTTATCGCTCAAGACAATGGCGGACAAGACGTATTCGCTCACTACAGCGCTATCCAAGGTGGTGGTTTCAAAACTCTAGCCGAAGGCCAAAAAGTGTCTTTCATCTTAGGTGATGGCAAAAAAGGCCCACAAGCCGAGCAAATCGAAGCTATCTAATCTCATTTGACATCTGGTAAGCTGATTAGTCGGTAAGCTTGATGACAGTAAGATTATCAATATGCATTGATGCCTTTGTTTGTTAAAACAATAAAAATACTGTTTCAACTCTAAAAAAAAGCAACCTCTTATCAGGTTGCTTTTTTTATGCCATTTTTCTCGCTATAAACGTAAAATCATCAAAAGCATACTGATATTAGCTGTCAGTCATCAGCACTGACTCAAAAAAGATCTAACAAAATAAGGTTGTTTTATGAAGTGGGAGGCATGGTTTTCAATCGATTGGCAGCAAGTGCTGGGTATTTCTCTATCTGCAATCGGTTTTTATTTAGGGTTAATGTTGTTTACAAGATTGATGGGGTTGCGAAGTTTCTCCAAGCTCTCAAGCCATGATTTTGCGATGACTGTCGGTATTGGCAGTATACTCGCTTCAACGGTGCTATCAGACACACCGTCATTAATGCAAGGGCTGTTTGCTGTCGCAGTATTGTTTGTGATTCAAGGGGTTATCTCATTTATCAGGCGTAAATTCAAACCGTTAAAATCTCTGATAGACAATCGAGCCATTATATTAATGGCGCATGGCGAGTATTTTAGTGGAAATTTAAAAGAGGCTAATCTTAGTACCAGTGATGTTCAACAGGTTTTGCGCAAGAATGGGATCAAGTCTAAAACTGAAGTATTTGCTGTCATTATGGAAACCACAGGGGATATGAGTGTCATCAAAAACAATGCAGTTATGCCTGACTGGTCATTATTCGATGATATACGCGACAGTGAGTTGCTGATTGGTTCTAGTAAAAATAGCAAATCGTAGATTTTGAGTTTTTGATTATTGTTGTCGATTGATGTTCTCGATTGATGCCAACGAGATAGATCACAACAATCCATTAAGTAACTATCGTGTTGACAGTGCTGAAAACAGGTGAAATATTGAGGATGTAGGTTAAAGAAGACTGTAAAATTGTGTACTTATAAACTATTTATTATAGAATGGTGACAAATTTATGACGCATTATTCACGGCGTTGTCTTGACCTTATGCCTGTGGTCACGCAAGATACAGGGGTCTGATAATAATGGTTGGCTTAGCTTTAGCAGATTTTATCAATGAGTAGTGTGATACTAATAGCATTTTCGGTATTGTTTCTCCTTACTTAATTAACTACTATCTGTTGACGCAGTAATAACCCTAAGTAGTATTTTGAACGACAGTTTAAAAAAATGAGCCTTTGGTTCTTAACTGACAATTTTTAATTCATAACATTAATAAACGAGGAACGTATGAAAGCATTAGTAGCGGTCAAGCGTGTCATTGATTACAACGTAAAAGTTCGTGTAAAAGCTGACAACTCTGGCGTTGATTTATCAAACACTAAGATGTCAATCAATCCTTTTGATGAGATTGCAGTAGAAGAAGCGGTTCGTCTAAAAGAAGCGGGTGTGATTGACGAAATCATTGTTGCTTCAATCGGTCCAAAAGAATCACAAGAGCAAATTCGTGCAGCTTTAGCATTGGGCGCTGATCGTGGTGTTTTAGTGTTGACTGATGACAAGCCGTATCCATTACAAATTGCTAAGATCCTCAAAAATATCGCCGAGAGTGAAGGCACTGATATTATCTTATTGGGTAAGCAAGCTATTGATGATGATAACAACCAGACTGGTCAGATGCTAGCGGCATTGATGGGTATCGGTCAGGGTACGTTTGCATCAGAAGTGAAAGTAGAAGGCGATAAAGTAAACGTGACTCGTGAAATCGACGGCGGTTTACAGACGCTAGCACTTGAGCTACCAGCGGTTATTACCACTGATTTGCGTTTGAATGAGCCTCGTTATGCTAAGTTGCCTAACATCATGAAAGCGAAGAAAAAGCCACTTGATGAAAAAACGCCTGCTGATTTTGGTGTTGATATGGCCTCTAAGCAAGAGATCATTAAAGTTGTGCCACCTGCTGAACGCAAAGCTGGCATCAAAGTGGGTTCAGTGGATGAGTTGGTCGATAAGCTAAGAAACGAAGCAAAAGTCATTTAATGTTTCAATGATTGGATACTTCGCTACGGCATATCCGGTACAAGGCTATAGATTTAACTGATTTATTTTATATAAAATAATAGTTGCCCAAACAGCTTTGTACACAAACAACCGCATGAATAGATGATACGAACAAAAAAGGATTAAAATCATGGCAATTTTGGTATATGCAGAACATGACAATGCCAGTCTAAAAAAGGCAACTTTGAATACCATCGCTGCTGCTAAGCAAATGGGTGATGATATCCATGTGTTGGTTGCAGGTAGTGGTGCTCAAGCTGTCGCTGACCAAGCAGCTAAAGCAGAAGGCGTGACTAAAGTATTATTAGCAAACAACGCTGCCTATGAGCATCAATTAGCGGGTAACGTCGCGCTATTGGTTGCTGATATCGCTGGTGATTACAGCCATATCCTTGCACCAGCTACCACCACCGGTAAGAACTTTATGCCACGCGTTGCCGCTTTACTTGACGTAAGCATGCTATCAGAAATATCTGCCGTCGTAGATGCGCAAACGTTTGAGCGTCCTATCTATGCTGGTAACGCAACAGCAACTGTTAAGACCACAGAAGATAAAGTTGTCATGACAGTACGTACCACGGCTTTTGACCCAGTAGCAAGCGAAGGTGGATCAGCTACTGTTGAGACAATCGACAACGTGCAAGAAACTGGCAAAGCAAGCTTCGTTAATGAAGAGATGGCGAAATCTGACCGTCCTGAATTGACTTCAGCAGGCATTGTGGTTTCTGGTGGTCGTGCCTTAGCAAATGGCGAGAACTTCACCAAATATATCGAACCATTGGCTGATAAACTTGGCGCTGCTGTTGGCGCATCACGTGCCGCTGTTGACGCAGGGTATGTACCAAACGATATGCAGGTCGGTCAAACGGGTAAAATCGTTGCACCAGACTTATATATCGCAGCGGGCATTTCAGGCGCGATTCAGCATTTAGCGGGTATGAAAGATTCTAAAGTTATTGTTGCTATCAACAATGACCCAGAAGCACCTATCGCTAGCGTTGCTGATTACTTCTTAGAAGCTGATTTATTTACAGCATTGCCTGAGCTTACTAGCAAGGTTTAATCGTTATTTAGTGATTAGTTAAGTAGAAAACCCGCTATTATTTATAGCGGGTTTTTCGTATTTGAGAGGTATGTTTTTGATTCAGTCAAACAACATTAGTTATAGTTTCTTTGACGCAGCGTCTCATATAAGCACAATGAGCCTGCAATGGCGACATTCAGACTTTCTTGACCATTAGGCTGTGGTAGAGCGATAGGGGTGGCGCACTGCATCAGCTCATCACAAACACCTTGTCCCTCATGCCCCATAATCCAAGCGATAGGTTTTTTTAAGTCATGTTGATAAATGACTGTATCAGTATGGGAGCTGGTCGCAAATAGCGGTGTTTGCACATGGTCTAAAATATCTTGCGCACTTAGACCTTCATAAATAGTCAGAGCAAACTGAGCGCCCATGCCTGCTCGTAATGTCTTAGGGGACCACGCTTGTGCTGTCGCGCTGGTACAGAGTATGTTCTTGATGCCAACCGCTGCTGCGGTGCGTAATAGCGTGCCCACATTGCCGCTGTCTTGCACATCATTTAAAATCAAGCAGTCATTATCAATCATCGATAAACTAGGCGTTGGTACTTTAATGATGGCCATGATATCGATACCGGTACCTAAGCTACGCATGCTCTCATACAGCGAATTTGATAACGTTAAAATAGGCGTATAAGTAGGCAAGCGCGTCAAAATTTGCTGAACCTCAGGATGGTTGTGCGCAGACTCTGCGAGTAGGATTTGAGCAAACGGGTAGTCGCTACGCAGCGCCGCATCGATGAGATGGACGCCCTCAATCACCGTTTGACCTTGCTTCTTCCGCTGCCGCGCTTGCGTTAACAAGGATTTGACAAGTTTAACGGTCGTATTTTTATCTGAGGTAATAAGCTCGGTGGGATTTGCTACCATAGTAGATCGCTTAGAAAAAAATATAGAAAAATTAAACAATCAGTATAAAGTATTACAAATGCTCTGGCTTTATACTGATTATTATCAAAGTAACGTTAAAGGGCTTATTTATCAGCGTAAGTTACATGCAGATTTTTAACATAATCGACTTCATTTTTGCTGCCTAGTACCACTGGGACGCGTTGGTGAATATCGGTTGGCTCTATGTCTAAAATGCGATTGACTGCATCAGTAGCAGCGCCACCCGCACGCTCAATCAATAAGCTCATTGGATTGGCTTCATACATCAAGCGTAATTTGCCCGCTTTATTGGCATATTTGGTATCGAACGGATAAGTGAAGAGACCACCACGACATAAAATACGATGCACATCACCGACCATGGCCGCCACCCAGCGTGTATTGAAATCGCGACCACGGACACCCGTTTCGCCAGCAATTAACTCATCGATATACTGCTGCATGGGTACGCGCCAGTAGCGGTAGTTTGAAGCATTGATAGCGTATTCGCTGGTATCGGCATCGATGGTGACATTTTCTTCTATCAGCACATAGTCATTGGTGTCTGGGTCTAAGCTGAACATCACAACATGATCGGAAATGGTCAGTGCCAGGACTGTAGAGGTACCATATAATAAATAGCCTGCTGCTAACTGCTGATTGCCAGCTTGCAAAAAGTCGCTATTTTCACTGACTTGACCTTGGCGTTGATACGGTAAAATGGAGAAAATAGTGCCAACAGCCATGTTAATATCGATGTTTGATGAGCCATCAAGCGGATCGAACAATACCAACAAACTGCCATCTGCATTGGCAGGGGTAGCATCATCAAGCTCTTCTGAGGCAACGCCTGCACAATGAGTATTTTTTGCTAAAGCGTCTAATAATAAGTCATTGGCCAGTACGTCCAGTTTCTTTTGGTCTTCACCTTGGACGTTTTGGTTGCCAGCTTCTCCTAGAATGTCTGCTAGCGCTCCTTTTCTCAATAATTGTGAGATGGTTTTACCCACGTCAGTGACAGTCGTAATAACGTCACTCAGTGCAGGATTGGGTGAATAATCATTGAGATAGTCTGTAAGGGTTGTCATAAGGCTTCCTAATAAATGCTGTTAAAATAAAGGCTATTGAAACTAAGGATTAAATAAGGGGTTGGAAAATCGGTTGGGTCGCACGTTACAGACCTAAATCTGGTAAATTTTTAAATACCTCGCACGGCATCTTTGTCCTGACCACAAAATCAGCTACACTATCATTATTATTATTTATTGTTTGGCTAAGCGGATTTTTGATGATGGTTTTGACAGGTCTATGGCTACTGCCCAAGAGGATGACGATGGCTGTTTTTTTTACGGCGCTATGTCTCTCACTGCCACTGGGGTAAATTGTAGCAAATAAGTGCCAAAATGTCCTTGTCTCTGTGCTTATCGTCGACTATAAATCGCCAAAAAACGCATAAATAATGATTATTAAATTATATAAACCAACAATAAAGACCTGCCATTATGCCAAATTCTACCGATAGCCGCTCAACTCAGACAGTCTCGCCAACGGATTATGCCAAATTCGACCCTGATACCATTCATGAGAAACTGGATGCGTCGTTAAGTCGTCCGCAGCTTAATAGCGATGGCAGTATTCGCCATTTTTTGGGGGTGGAAGGTCTTAATAAAGCGCAGCTGCAAGCGATTATTGCCAAAGCAGAGACGTTTTTTGATGATAATGGACAGCTCATTAACCGTCCTGAGCTCGAAGGCTATACGGTGATGAATTTGTTTTTTGAACCGTCAACGCGTACCCGTACGACTTTTGAAGTAGCTGAAAAGCGTCTAGGTGCCAATGTGCTCAATATCGATATCGAGCGCTCTAGTACCAAAAAAGGTGAAAGCTTGCGCGATACGCTGTGGAACCTACAAGCCATGACGGCAGATATTTTTGTGGTACGACATTCAGCATCAGGTGCTGCCCATTTTATGGCAACAGAGGTCACACCCGATATTGCCATTATTAATGGCGGTGATGGCTGGCATGCGCATCCAACGCAAGGGATGCTCGACATGCTCACTATTCATCGTGAAGCGCCGCGCCCATTTGAGGAATTGTCAGTGGCTATCGTGGGCGATATCAAGCATTCGCGAGTGGCGCGCTCAGATATCAGTGCACTACAGACTTTAGGTGTAAAAGACATTCGCGTCTGTGCGCCGCGTACCTTATTACCGAAAGGCATTGAGCGCTTTGGGGTACAAGTCTATGAAGATATGAATGAATGTGTCACGGACTGTGATGTCATTATGGGATTAAGAATACAAAACGAGCGTATCGGCTCGCCGCTGCTGGCATCATCGAGTGAATATTATAAACACTATGGTATTACACCAGAGCGCATGGCGTTGGCTAAGCCCGATGCGTTGGTCATGCATCCAGGGCCGATGAACCGCGGTGTTGAGATTGCATCAAGCGTTGCCGATGGCGACCAGTCAGTGATTTTAAAACAGGTGAATAACGGCATTGCTATTCGTATGGCAGTACTGTCGCTAGCTATGGAAGGTCAGCGCGCTCACCAAGCCGCGAATAAATAATCCTCTGCCTCGCTGTTTTATATTTATTTATCCCATTTTATTGATACGGTAATAACGCTCATGACAACTATGTTAAATATAGATGCACCGATAATTAACCATCTTCCTCAATCATTTAAAGACTCACTATCAAGTGCTGCGACAGATAAGTTGGCGTCACTCGAAGCTGGGCGTGAAATGTGGGTACTGCCGCCTTTGGTTGATTTGTGCGCCCGCCTACGTGAGCCGGGTCAACAACAACATGGCACTTTGGAGTCAGAAGGGCGCGCTGCTCGCGCCAATGGTTTTTTGCATGTGGTCATTCCGCCTGATACCAATCCTATCTTAGAGAACGGTTCATTATTAAAGGGCTTACGTGAGCGCGCGCTTGGTGATGGCGGTATATATTTGCATATTTTAGGTGCGTTGACTGCTGGTTTAGAAGGCGAGCGCCCATCAAATATCGCTGGGCTTAAAAAAGGCGGTTGTATAGCCGTTTCTAATGCGCGCCGCCCTTTTCGCAATGATCTAGTATTACTGCGTACACTGGAATACGCCGCGACTTTTAATATGAAAGTATTCTTTTATCCTGATGAACCAAGTCTATCTGGTGATGGCGTGGCGCATGAAGGTTATATCGCGTCATATCACGGCTTGCAAGGAATTCCTTGGATTGCTGAAACGGTTGCCTTGTCAACGCAGTTGCTGATGGTTGAAGAAACGGGCATCGCCGCTCACTTTAGTCAATTATCATGTAAATCTTCAATCGAATTGATGCGCTGGGCAAAAGATAAAGGTCTGCCCGTGACTTGTGATGTGGCGATGCATCAGTTGTATTTGACCGATGATAATTTAGAGGGTTTTAACGCCCAAGCCTATGTATTACCACCCCTGCGTAGTAATACCGATCAGCAAGCCATTCGCCGTGGTCTAAAAGATGGCACCATTGATGCGATATGTAGCCATCATGAACCCTTGAACAGTACCGCTAAAAAAGCCCCATTTGCTGAGAGCACACCAGGCATCTCAAATTTTGATACCTTTATGGCGCTGGCTTGTCAGCTAGTCAATGATGAGGTGTTAACCTTAGAGCAACTTGTCGATAAAATCTGTCTCAATCCGGCGAAAATCTCTGGTATTAGTGAGCAATATGAAAAAATCGGCGGCGCAGTACTGGTGGATCCTAATTTGGAGTGGCAAGTGACCGCCCAATCCATGCTGTCCAATGGTAAAAACACGCCATTCTTTAATCAGCAGTTGCAAGGCCGCGTTGTGGAGACTTTCTTTGGCTAATTTGCCTAGGCAGGATGATAGTCTGCAACCATCCTCGAAGGATAACGATCATCACTTGCACAACCAAACCATCAAGTCGCACGGTACTGCCAGTGAATCTATCAAAGCGGTAGCAATTTATGAGGTGGTTAAAGGGGTCGGTGCACTATTAGGGGCAGGGGCTTTATGGTCATGGCATACTGACCTTGAGCATTGGCTGACGACAGCGACTGCTTCTTGGCAACAGACTTTTGGACAGCTACTGGCACCGCAAGTTGACAGTGCAGTACGGATTGCCCAGCAGGCAAGTAAAAACTGGTCATTATTCTTGTTATTAATCTTTGCTTACGCCAGTCTACGTTTTCTTGAGGCTTATGGCTTATGGCAAGATAAAACATGGGCGTATTGGTTTGGTGTGCTGGGTTATGGGGTGTTTATTCCTATTGAGCTTTACTATCTAATCGTTAGCCCATTTGATTGGTTTAAGCTTGGGATATTAGTCTCGAATCTTCTTATCGTAGTCGTGGTTTATCGTAATATGAAGCGAAAGGGTCTGATATAAAAAGAGCCTATTATAGTGCCTATCAAAAAAAACTGAATGTGTGTGAAAAATCCAGCGTAAGATACTCTCTTATGCTGGCTTTCTTTTGCTAAAACGATTGGCTTAAAACTGGTTATAAATTATGGCTTTGCTGTACTTTCATCAGTACGAATGCTTTTGGCGACTTTGCCAATACTCAAACCTTGCACCAAGATAGAGAATATCACCACTGCATAAGTGAGCGCCAACAAGATATCGCGTTCGGCTCCCAGCGGCAGCTGCAACACTAAGGCAACCGAAATACCCCCACGTAATCCGCCCCATGTCAGCACTTTCCATGCACCAGTCGGTAAATCGAGCTGACGATGAAAGGTTTTGGTCGTCATACCTACAACGATAAAACGCGCAAGTAGGGCAATGACAATTGTCAAACCAGCGGCGATAAATAAATTACCCGAATAAGCAATCATCACTACTTCTAAACCGATGAGTACGAATAAAATAGCATTGAGAATTTCATCGATTAATTCCCAAAATAAATCAATATAATGCCGCGTTTTATCGCTCATCGCCAATGCTCGTCCGCGATTACCAACCATTAATCCCATCATCACCATGGCGAGTGGTCCTGATAAATGCCAATGGCTGGCGAGTGCATAACCACCTATCACACCAGCAAGCGTTAACAACACTTCTTCTTGATAGCTATCGATACTTTTCAGCATGTAATACAAAATCGACCCAAGTACCAACCCAAAAATAATGCCGCCACCGGCTTCAACCGCTAGAGTATGCGCCACATAATTGGCGGTTGGGATATCACCACTGGATAAAATACCTAGCAGCAATACAAAGATGACGACGCCGATACCATCATTAAATAACGACTCGCCTGCGATGACCGTTTCTATACTTTTTGGCGCGCCAGCCGATGCCAAAATACCCATTACGGCAATGGGATCGGTCGGTGATATTAGAGCACCGAATAGCAAACACCAAAGAAACGGCAAACCGAAACCAAGCAGCGGCAGCATAAAATAAAGCGCCGTGGCGATAAGCATCGCAGAGACGATGGTACCGACGCAAGCAAGGATACCAATAGGCAGTTTATAACGTTTTAAATCGCTGATATTGACGTGCAGCGCTCCTGCGAACAGTAGCATAGAGAGCATGCCGTCTAATAAAACTTCGGTAAAATCAAGCTGCTCTAATAAGCTTACTTCATAATCAATCAGCTGATCAAACCCCAAAAATCCCAAAAATATGGCGCCAATAGATAATAAAATGGAGATAACCATCACGCCAATCGTGGTCGGTAGACCAATAAAACGATGGTTAACATAAGTTAATAGGGCGGTGATTGATAAGAATATCGCGCTGATTTCAAGTATGGTTAGGCTGCTGGTAGGGGCCATGAAAAAATTCTCAAGTGAGTTTAAAATTGTCATAAGCTTAGCGCTTACAAACACTAAATAGGTTTGATTTTAGTTTAGTTATCGTTTGTCTTTTTATTTTGATTGCGTTTGTAATGCTTGGCGAATATGGGTGTCAAACGCGCTAACATAGTCAAAATACTGATGATGAGCATCGTTGCTAAGTATGAATTGCTGGGCTTGTTGGCACATCGCGCTCAAGTCATCTATCAGCTCTTGATAGCTTAGGTTTTCTTCTCCTGCGCGCTCAATCAGTTTTATCTCATGCAATAGGGTTTGCTGCTGTGCGTTATTTACGCGAGCATAACTTAGATTGACCATCGCCTGACATAGCGCTTTTAAGACCATCAAATCTGCTGCTGCATACCGACGTATCTCGCCTAGTGATGTATTGATAAAATCAGATATTTTGGGAGTATGAGTAACTATGGCTAATATCGCCAAGCGTCGCTGTTTAACTTCGGCTTTCGATGAATCATCGTTTTGTGCCGGTGTATAAAAATGATAGGGACTGGGCGGCTGACGACGCATCATAATACTTAAGCAACTGGTCAGTGATTGTACACAGTTGACTGCTGTTTTTGGATCATTGATACCAGGCGATAAGGCGCGGACGGCGATTTCAGTCATTTGTCCCAAGCTATAAGCAATATCGTTAGAATGAGCCAGTCGTTGTTCGATACGTATACAGCCGGCAAAGCGTTGCCAAAAAAGCCCGTCAGGGGCACGCGGTACAACAGCTAAAGATGGCGTCGCTGTTTTCTGTTGATTGTTTGGATGATCTGCTGGACGCTGGTAAAAGTAGCCGATGACGTTTTTATCAGTGACATAATCACCAAGATTAATACGCATTTGCACCACGCCGCCATAGTCTTGTGTCAGTGTAATCAGTGACTCAAGGTAAAATTGTTGAACATAACCTGAGCTTGGTGGATAGATGGGCACTGCTGACCAATGATGAAACTGTTCAATGTCATGATGTTCTATATCGCGTTGATGCTGGATATCGCAATGATCGCGATACCAATAGTGAATATTATTAATCGCATCATTGCTGGCATTTTGAATCACATGGGAAGCTTGAATGGCATGTACCATATGCTGGACAAAGTACACCAGCAACAGCGCACATATAATAGCCATAATAATACCAAAAGTCACGGCGAGCTGTGGCACACCAAAAGCCACGTCATACTTATGGATGGATTTTAACACCAATAAACTATAACTAAACGTGCCAATGAACGCCCCCAACACAAATTGATTTGGCGTATCGGTCAAAAAATTGCGCAACAGCCGTGGGCCAAATTGCGAAGAGGCCATCGACAGCACGGCGATTGTAATGGAAAAGGTCGTGCCTGCTACGCCTAATACTGCACCTGCAATCGCTGTCATGATAGCGCGCGCCGCATCGTCGTCACCGGTAAAAGCAAAGGTAATCTCTCTGACGGTTTCGCGGTCAAAGTGTTGATCGATAGTGACCAATAAAGGCGCAAGCAATATTCCAACGATGACGCAAGCCGTTGGGATAAACCAATAAGAGCCGATAAGCTGCTGCCATAGGTTTCTTAGTCGATCAGGCATATCGGTCAGTGTCTGTAGTGACCATAATTGGGTAAACTGCTTTAGTCTGTGCGTTATTGTCAGCAATGCAGAGTTAAACCCGCCATTTTCAGGGTGTTTATTCAATATTATATGCTCCACAAGTGACCTAAAAATTGACCCATTTTTTATTACTAAGCTACGATTTTGTTTGGCTAATAAAAACTCTTAAAAGTAAATTAGCTTATCATATAACAGATTGCGCACAAAAATTTAGTAAAAAATAAGCCCCTATCATAGGAGCTTATTTTTAGCATGATGGATTGTTTTGTTAATTGACTAGATTGTCAATCCAATTGCTTATCGCAGTGCTTACTTTTGCTAGCACTGATGGCTCTTCTTTACTGTCCATACTTAATGAACGCGTTTGCATATCATCCGTCGATACTGGCTGTTTTTGCAGACTATCTACGATTAACGGTAGATTATTACCAGCGGTTGCTAAGATAAAGCTTGGGTTTTTGGTTAACGTTGTCCACTTCTGATTCCAGCCACCACTACAATTGTAAGTAATTAAGCTTCCGCGATTATCTACTAAATTACCAGTACGCAAATCAAAGCATTTGCCACCTTGTTTGATTTGGTCGGTACCGTTCATCTCCCAAACTTGCGCTGGCGAGTCCAAGCTACAAGCACCCAAAACCACCCAAGAACCTTGTTCCGTTAAACACTGATCTAATGCCATTTTGCTGTGAATTTTACCTTTAAGATCGTAAATCCACTGTTCAGAGTCATCACCAGTACAGCCACTTGGGCCGCTAATAAAGCTATTTAACTTACCACCTTCTAGAGTTTCAACTTTAAGGCAGTTGTTGCCATTACGGATAGTAGTCACATTATCTAAAGGTTTATCATCTTGTAGCTCTAAATCTATAACAAACTTTTGAAATTCGGTAAGTGCTTCAGGCTCTTTTTTGATTAAATCCGTACGATATACATTGACCCAACGGTTTAGACGATTTAGAGTTTCTTGCTGCTTCTCATAACGCTCTAATGTTTGGAGTGCTAAAGGGCTAAGCTCATCACGATACTCTTTGTAAGAATCATATAACAACTGACCGTTGGCGTCTAAACTAATAGTCGAATGTTCTGCTTGAGCAAGAAGTTTCTGCTCTAAGATTGGCAATTCTACCTTTCTTAGTGCCGTATAGCCCTGTTCTTTACCAAAGGTAACCGCGGGTTTAATCGCATCACTATATTGACGAATATCAATGGTTGAAAGCTGTACTTGTGCTTCATTGACCTTTTTACAGTACAAATCTACTTTTTTCGGGTTGTCTGCAATCGCTAAATTAACATGGAACTTATTGGCGTTACTGGTCATCCGATTAGGAGCCAACGCAATATCATTAATCGTGTTATTACTATAAGTAACGCTTAACCAGCAGCTTGCTGATTCAAGCGAGTTATGCGGTGTCGGTAACTCAAAAACGTTGCCCCAGTTACCACGTGCTTCTGGATAAATGATGCCTTTTTGCGCGACAGGGTCATAACCGCCTAAAATGGTAAAGACTGGCACGCCCTGCAAACGTGGTTTTAAGTAATTACCATCCGCGCTGTTGTACCAAACGTTTTTGGATTCTTTCCACACTTTAGGCTGGATGACTTCCATCTTTCTAAGCTCAGCATTCCATTTCTTATAGCCAGTTGGTGAATCAGCGTCAAATACTGCTTTATCAAATGCTGGCTGGATCTTAATTTTTGTACTATAACCCGTATAGTGAGTATAGTTTGAATAAGCGCCACTCTGTGATCCACCAGACATCGCATCGCGACCATAGCCATAGGTGGCTAAGAAAAGAGGTTTACCTGTGAGGCCATCACCCTCGACCTGTCGTGGCCAGTCTAAGTTGCTGCGCATTTTGTTTCTGACGCCATTATAGCCCCAGCCACTATTGGAATGATGCTCGGCCCAAAAGAAATCGCCGTTCTGTTCACCAGGATAATGACCCAAGCCATAATGATGACCGATTTCGTGGCTGAACTCATTACCTTGAGAGTCGATTAGGGTCAACATACCATTACCGCCGCTTAAGCCGTGGTTATATTCACCATTCTTATATTTACCGCGAGCGTGATGCGCATTGACGTTCTGGGTCAATTGCGGTTGCTCTTGACTTTGCATTGAAGCACTGGTGACGCCCCAATTGGCTAAATTAATGCCAACACCAAAGGTTGATTTCGCGGTGTTTTCGCGCATATCACCAGCATAAACGCCAGCATCATTTGAGTCACTGACTGAATCATAAATAGTGCCATTGGCGACCATTACTCGTTCGAGCTTCATGTCATCATAGCTAGCAACGGTCATTTGTGCTGCTGGAATGGTTTGGAAGTAGTCTGAACCCGCTCTTTCTGGATCGCGTAGCATATAATGACCCCAAGATTGAGGTGCATCCGTTAACATGCCCAGACGGATATTGGTCAATACCAACTCACCAGGGGCGGCAAAATCTATGTTATCTTCTGACAGTTCACCGCTACGATTTTGGTCATCCACAATGCGAATTTTGAGACCACCTTGTACCTCATCCCAGTTGAGTTTGGTTGACCATGCGCGCTTACTGTAAGCAACGCGTGCGCGCTGATCAGTGTTAGTCTGATCCGTGTCTGGGATTTGAGTCGGATCGGCTAAATTGACAGTTCGTAATAAAACCCCATCTTGATAAATCTCTACAACTAGCTCATCAATGTCACCCATTTCAAGCGTAGGTGTCACTAATAACAGCGCCTCTTTTTCTGCCGTTAGGCGCGGCATGTTTTTTGCTTCGTTACCCTGTGGATCAACGGTATGATTCTGCCCAAACTGTATCATCGCTTGAAATTCGCCAACCAAGTCTGGACGAATAGTACGAATTTCTCCCGCTCTACCATCGTGGTCAAAAAACCCTAATAAATAAAAATCAGCAATATCCTTTTTTGGTTCTGGATATTTGATAGGCGTAGCTGGCACAAGTGGCGTAGCAGGAATGCTCGTTATTGGTGGCTTAATAGGCGTGCTTGGCCCAATTGGCGTTGCAGGAATACTTATTATTGGTGGTTTAATAGGCGTAGTCACCGGTGGCTTAATAGGTGTACTTGGTTCAAGTGGCGTAGCAGGAATACTCGTTATTGGTGGTTTAACAGGCGGCGTTTCTACTGGTAGACTAACGGTTGGTGGTACAAGTGATGATGTGCTGCCATCACCTTCACCACAAGCAGAAAGCATAATGGATACGACACAAATGCTTAGCGCTGTTACTGGGAATGCTATTGTATTTTTCAAGTTATTGCTCTAATAAAGTTTAAGGCAATATAACAGCTGTGTTAGCATCTCGTACGAATTTTGTTCGATTTATAATAATAAGTTCTATTATAACCTCTAGTGAAAACTAATTTTTATTATTCAATATGTCTCATTCGTTACTAACGCTTTTCTTAATTCGTCTTTGGGTTATCTGATTCAGTAATGATATCGCCTTTATGATTAAAGAGATTACCATTGGTTTTAATTTGAGAGTCATTCAAATCCTTAGGAATAAGAATCTCATTGTCCCGCTCATCGCATTCAATATCACTGTCTTTATCATAAGCTATTGGGTCAAAGTGTGGGGTGCCTTTGATCGGCTCATTCTTGTCTAATGCTGCAGTGGTCGCCGAGGTTTTTCTAAATAAATTTGATTGACCGCCTTTGATGCCTTTTCCATTAGAATCAGCTTTCTTACGTGGCTCACTATTGGCAAAAATAGCATTTAGCGGTAGATCTAACTGTTGCTTGGCATAAGCTTCCGTATTCTCAAAACGATTGACTAGCAAGCTAAGCCAAGGTTTTTGATCCTCTGGCCCCATCTCATCTAGCTCATCTTTGATAGGCAAGGGGTAAGGTAGGGTGCGATAAAAATCCCATAATGTCATTTTGCTCAAATCTCTCTTGAGCACATAATCATTATCTTCAGTCATGGTGATTAAATTGCTGTCTTGCAGATAATTAATATAGGTATACCATTTTGGTAGCTCTTTGCGTCCTAGCACGTTACGTAGCGCTTGTTCGCTTACCGCTTCGCCTTTTAAATGATGGGTATAAACGAGGTTTAGCATATCGAGCAAACTTAGGAGCGGGTGGCGTGGATAGACCTCTTCAGTCTCAAAAATCGTCAAGGTATAGCTAATCTCAACACCTAATAGAATTAAATTCCAAGACAAATATATCCATAATAAGAAGATGGGCAGTGCCGCAAAAGCCCCGTAAATCGCTTCATAACTGGTGAAATTTGCCATTACTGTACCAAACAGGTGCTTCATCAGCTCGAATACGATAGCGACGAAGAGACCAGCAATGGCTGCATTTTTCGCGGGTACGCGTGCTTTTGGGATAAACCAGTACATACCAATAAAGCCTGCAACAGTGATACCAATGGATACGGCTTGTACCCAAAAAGACCAGTCAATGCCATAACCAGCGATTTGTCGATTTAAAAAACTCAAACTTTGTACCGCGCTTGAAGCAAGAAATGCCGTACCCAGTACTAACGGTCCTAACGTGACGATGGTCCAATAGCGCAGCATACTTTTCATACCGCCAGAGCGGTTTTCCACCCGCCAGATTTGGTTAAATGCGCGCTCGATGGTTGTTAACGTCATAATGGTCGTAAAAAATAACACCATCGCCCCAATGATGGTTAGATTTGAGGATTTTTCAGCAAAGCTATTGATGTACTCACTGACCTGCATGCTTGATTGTGGTAGCAAGTTACTATAAATCACTTCATATATCTGTGCTCTAACGGATGCAAGTGCGGGGACAGAAGATAGGATCATCAATAGGACGGTTAGGACGGGTACAATTGACAACATAGTCGTGTAGGTCAGCGATGCCGCTTTTTGCTGGCAATTGTCTTCAAAAAAGTGCCGAGTCAAGAATCGTAAAAATTGAAACCAGCGTTGATGTAAAAACGGGATTTTTTTTGATAAATTTTCCATATCGACCATTTAGCAGGTGTTTGAGTGACAGTAGTGTAACAAAGATATGCTGTTACCATCTGCGGTTTAATTGTGTCAAAATGCACAGCAGCAACCTTTCTAGCAGGCTATTAGCGACAATGTGTACCAAGGCTGTTTGCATGTCGGTGAATGACTGGGGCATAATATATGCCTATATTGCGTTATCTGTCACAGATTATGTATATAGTCATTCCACTATAAAATTATTACAGCGTTAACCTCGCTTGAGGTATTTAATATACATCTACACTCGGTTGCCTTGTACTAGTACTATTTTTAAATTGAATCGACTATAGCTACATAATCAATGAGGTTTTATGCTAAAGAAATAGACTGCATAGAAGCGGTTGTAGGTGATTAGAATCAACAATAACATTAATGGTTTTATGAGGAAGTATTGCTAATGAGTCAGACCGCCCCTTATGTTTTGGTGCTCTATTATTCAAATTACGGTACGACTAAGACATTGGCTTATGCTATCGCTCAAGGTATTGAGGATGCTGGTATGACAGCCCGTATCCGTACTGTACCAACGGTTGCACCCGAGACCACATCGAGCAAGCCTGCAATACCTGATGAAGGTGACTTGTATTGCACTATGGACGATCTAAAAGACTGTATGGGTTTGGCGCTTGGTAGCCCGACGCACTTCGGTAATATGGCTGCTCCCATGAAATATTTTTGGGATAATACGGTCACTATTTGGCTGGCAGGTAATTTACAGAACAAACCTGCTGCTGTATTTACTGCCACTGGCTCGATGCATGGCGGTCAAGAGACGACATTGCTGACCATGATGTTGCCGTTGATGCATCACGGCATGATCCTTGTTGGTGTGCCTTATGCTGAGCCTGCGCTTAATCGTACTCATCGTGGTGGCTCGCCTTATGGTGCCAGCCACGTGAGTGGGGCGTTGCATGATCAACCTATCTCAGCAGATGAGCGCGAGTTGGCTATCGCCCAAGGTCGTCGCTTGGCTATTAGTGCTACTGCATTGGCGCAAGCTAACTGGACACGCTAAGCGGATTTTTATAGCATGCAACGTCTTATATAACGCTATTAATTAGGAAATAAATATATCTAATGGTCACAAACCGCTCCGATAGTGAGATAAGCGCACCAGCCAAAAAATCTGCCAAACCTGCCAAACTTAAAAAGCCAATTACGCCCATTCGTCAGCGCTTGATGGTGACTTGGCTGATTTGGTTGGTTTATAGACTGCTTGGGCTACCTGTTTTTATCAATGTTTTTAATCCCAGTAGTCCTGATGTCATTGGCGGTATCGCCTGGCAAGCATTATGGCTAGTACCAGCATTTATTTTGACGCCCGCGATACTACGGGGTCGTTCGCCATATGTGCTATTGATAGGCAGTATGCTTACCTTGGTTTATTTGGGGGCGAGTGGTGTAGTGCTGTTTACCCGCGTTTACGGCAGCAGTTGGGCAGAGATAGTGGTTTATTTGCTTGATTTTGTCTTATTACTGACAATCAATATTTGGTTGTTTATTCTACTAAAGCGTCTTCCTTCAATGAACAACGTCGTTAAGCAGCCACGTTAGTTGATTTAGCGAAGTGTAAGACAAAAAAAGCGGCGCTCTATTTAGAGCGCCGCTTTTTTTATGCTATTTCTGCTTATTTAATAAAAAGCTTAATTTACTTTGGTTAATTCTAAATCCATCTTTTTGCCATCATTAATTTGGCTAACTTTTACTGGTAGGTAGTCTAAGCTTGGTGCCAGCCAAAAACTGGTAGAACGACTATTGTCATCGTGGATACGGTCGACACGTACGGTATCAAATGTGCCAGCTGGAACGGTAATCTTGGTGTTGCCAGATTTTTTAAAAGGGGTTTTCTCTATTTTGTCTTTTTTCGCCATGTAATAGTTGCCAGAGAATTTACCGTTCAATAAATCTTGGCGAATTTGTACTTCCAAACTTAAATCATCAAAAGCTTGTTGTGCCATGTTCATGGTCGTCGATTTGCCTTTATAGTTACTCACCACCTTTTTACTGCTTGGATTGAAGTCTAGTTTGTGCGTGCGACCAACGCCTAATAGCTTATAAGTAGTGCTGGCTTGAGTCGGAATGACATTATTACCGTTGATGGTAAAAGTGCTGTTTTGCGAAGCACTTGCAACACCTGCCACCCGAGCATTGACATTGTATTTCCAAGTATTGCCTGATTTGTTAAGCGTGCGAGTAGCCGTACCTTTATATTTGTCTTCAACGGTGAAGCTGTAGTTGGCGCTTGAAGGTTCGATATTCTTTGCACTGGCAAGAGTAGGTGCAGTCATACTTATCGCTCCAATCGTAGCAATACTGGCCCCAGTGGTTAAGGCGGTTAAAAACTTAGACTTGCTGCGTTTAGTATTATTAGTATCGGTTGTTAATGACTTTTGATCGTTTGATAAAAAACTCATGGACATTCCTTAATCGCTATTTATGGCATTGCTTATAACTATTGTTATTTTCTCAAGGACTATAATGGTCATGTTCTGCTATCTTTTCAAGAGTGCCAGCTGTCCCTGTGGTGTTGCTATTGTAGTCAAGGTTGCTGGCATCGATCGCTATATCATCAGGCGTCACTTGCGTGAGTTGAGTAAGTAGGAGTAAGTTAATCGGTCAGTTGTAAATGATATGCGGTAACTTATCAGTGTTGAAATTTAGCACTCATATGGCTGCTTTTAAAATCTTGCTAAGGCCTTTAATACGGTGCAATCCAATCAAATAACTGTTCATAAACGTCATTACCAACTAAATAATCCACGATATGCAAAATTCTTGTAAATTTTTGGGCTTTACACTTGAAGCTAACTCACTTTGCCCCCACTTTTTGATACAAGCTCAAAGCTTATCTTTAGAATGCTGTTTTAAGCAGTAATGCCTATAGATATTGGTATTGAGACCATTAATTCAAATAAACCCTTACTGCAAATAACCAAATTATTGGAGACATATTGATGAATATTCGTCCTTTACATGATCGCATCGTTGTCCGCCGCATAGAAGAAGAAACAAAAACGGCTGGTGGTATCTTGCTTCCTGGTTCTGCTCAAGAAAAACCTTCACAAGGTGAAGTACTAGCAACTGGTAACGGTCAGATTCGTGACAACGGCGAAACTCGCGCGTTAGATGTAAAAACTGGCGACAAAGTCTTGTTCGGTCAATATGCTGGTCAAACCGTGAAAGTTGACGGCGAAGAACTATTGATTATGAAAGAATCTGATGTATTGGGTGTGTTAGAAGGCTAGTCCTTTTTGAGTATGTTTATACTCAGCGCATTTTGACAACATTATTTAAAAATTATTGAAACATTTAATTGCATTCTCATACTTATAATAGTGGAGTAATTTAACATGGCAAAAGACGTAAAATTCGGCATTGATGCCCGTAAACAAATGATGGATGGCGTAAACATCCTAGCAAATGCAGTACGCGTAACCCTAGGCCCTAAAGGTCGTAACGTGGTTATCGATAAATCATTTGGCGCGCCTACCATCACTAAAGATGGTGTTTCGGTTGCTAAAGAAATCGAGCTTGAAAACAAATTCGAAAACATGGGCGCTCAATTGGTCCGTGAAGTGGCTAGCCGCACAAATGATGTCGCTGGTGATGGCACGACGACTGCGACTGTATTGGCGCAATCTATCTTGCAAGAAGGCATGAAGTCAGTTGCCGCTGGCATGAACCCAATGGATCTAAAACGTGGTATCGATAAAGCGGTTCGCGCTGCTGTTGAGCAAATTCATTTGCTGGCTACACCAGCTGACGATTCAAAAGCGATTGCTCAAGTGGGCTCTATCTCTGCCAACTCAGACACCAAAATCGGTGAGCTAATTGCTCAAGCGATGGAAAAAGTCGGTAAGCAAGGCGTTATCACCGTTGAAGAAGGTTCAAGCTTTGAAGATACCTTAGAAGTCGTAGAAGGTATGCAGTTTGACCGTGGTTATATCAGCCCGTACTTTGCGAATAAGCAAGACAGCTTAACCGCTGAATTTGAAAACCCATATATCTTGTTGGTTGATAAAAAAATCAGCAATATTCGTGAAATCGTGCCATTACTTGAGCAAGTGATGCAGCAGAGCAAGCCATTGCTAATCATCGCTGAAGACGTAGAAAACGAAGCTTTGGCGACATTGGTTGTCAACAACATGCGTGGCGGCTTAAAAACTTGTGCCGTTAAAGCACCAGGTTTCGGCGATCGTCGTAAAGCAATGCTAGAAGATATCGCAACGCTAACTGGCGGTACTGTGATTTCTGAAGAGATTGGTCTAAGTTTAGAGACTGCTACTCTTGAGCAATTGGGTACGGCTAAAAAAGTCACTGTCGGTAAAGAAAATACCGTGATCGTTGATGGCGCTGGTAACTCTGCTGACATCGAAAATCGCGTTGAATCTATTAAACGTCAAGTAGAAGAATCAACGTCTGACTACGATAAAGAAAAGCTTCAAGAGCGTATGGCGAAACTGGCTGGCGGCGTTGCCGTTATCAAAGTGGGCGCTGCGACTGAAACTGAAATGAAAGAGAAGAAAGATCGTGTTGACGATGCGCTACATGCGACTCGTGCAGCGGTTGAAGAAGGCGTTGTACCTGGTGGTGGTGTAGCCTTAGTTCGTGCAATGAATGCATTGTCTGAGCTACGTGGCGATAACGATGACCAAAACGCGGGTATCAATATCTTACGTCGCGCAATGGAAGCACCATTACGTCAAATCGTCACCAACGCTGGCGAAGAAGCATCAGTTGTGGTCAACGAAGTGAAGAGTGGCAGCGGTAACTACGGTTACAACGCAGCTTCTAGCGAATACGGCGATATGTTAGAGATGGGTATTCTTGATCCAGCTAAAGTAGCTCGTTCAGCACTAGAAAATGCAGCATCTGTTGCAGGCCTAATGCTAACTACCGAAGTCATGATTACTGATTTGCCACAAGGTGATGACGGTATGGCTGGCATGGGCGGTGCTGGTGGAATGGGCGGCATGATGTAATTTTACTTCTGCTACAAAGCGATTTCTTTTCGTCAGATGCGCTCAATGTACAACAGGTACTATTTTTGCGCATCTTCCTCGACAAATCGCTTTTGCTAGAAGTATGACTTTGTCATAAAGTCTGTTTAACTATTAAAAGCCCTGTTATCGAAAGATAGCAGGGCTTTTTTTGCATCTACTATGATGGTTAGCGTTACACAGAAAAAACCTAGCGAGCTGAGAT
The DNA here is from genome assembly GCF_904846185.1 of Psychrobacter immobilis. Lineage (GTDB taxonomy): Bacteria > Pseudomonadota > Gammaproteobacteria > Pseudomonadales > Moraxellaceae > Psychrobacter > Psychrobacter immobilis_B. Next base: position 92,660 of record NZ_CAJGZQ010000011.1, read on the forward strand.
TGCTTGGGTTTTTGATATCAAATTTGATTAATATTTCTAATATAAATTTAAATTTTCAATTAACTGATTATTGAGATATAGTTGTTATAGAGAATACATACAGTGGATCTTTACTTTACTCAAAGGGAGTTTGAGCACGTGTGGTGGGCTAGAGACTATAAAAACTCATGTGTAATCTAAGGTGATGAAGATGAAACATTGGCATGGTATAAGTTTATGCCCCTAAAGTCTCTCGTGAATGAAGGCGTAGTCGAAGTCTGTATTGCTGTCCAACGAGATAAAAAACAAGCGTATCACATGTCTCGTCTATCCAAAGTTATTCCTTCCATTAATCAAAAGTTATTTTCTTTTCTTTCTCGAAATAAGAGTAGTACCAAACGTTATTCTATTCATGACTTGGTGGCTAATGGTGAGATGCCCATCGTAATATCAGTTGCAAATCAGGATAAAATTTATGATGAGATTGAGGATTCAGTGATTGAGAAACTTGAAGCCGCCAATCTAGATTATCTGATCAAATTTGGCTTTCGAACCTTAGCAGGGAGAGTTCTGAGTGTTTCAAAAAAAGGTATTCTCTTATTTCGTTACGGCGATGAAACCAAACAAAGACGCGGATCAGCATTGTATTGGCAGTTTGCCGAACAATGGGAGAATAGCGTAGTCACGCTACATCTGTTAAATGAGCATCTTAATGGTGATAAAGTCGTTGGGAGAGGATATGGTTCTTTATTTTACTGGGACTATAATTTAACCGAGCATAAATTAAATGGTGTCGCAGCATCTATATTGTATTGGTATTTCCATAAAAATAAAATTGGCGTCAAAAGTAGAAATTCGACGAATTCAATGCTTGACGATGCAATTTATGAACAACCCCAGCAACTGACTGCCATACGGCATTTGATGAGTTTTTTTAAAAACTATACGATAAAGACTTTCTATAAGAGTCTTTATCATAATAACTGGAGTATTTTGATTGGTTCTATTAATCAGTCGATGCAAACATACACTGAGCTATTGCCTGAAAAAGGATGTTTTTGGGCTGACCCTTTTTATATTGAGCGAGATTCAAGGCGTTATATATTTTTTGAGAGCTTAAATTATAAAGAAGGTATCGGCCGTATAGAGTGGGTGGAACTGGATGAGCACCATCAAGTTATCAATTCTGGACCAGTCGATTTAGGTATTAGCTCTCATTTAAGCTTTCCTAATGTATTCGAGCATGAAGACGCTGTATATATGATTCCAGAAGCGGCCAAGACCAATTGTATTAACCTATTAAAAGCGACGGATTTTCCGCAGAAGTGGGAAAAAGTTCATGAGTTGGTGTCTGGGGTTCAGGCAGCAGATAGTGCCGTTATTGAGCGCAATGGCTTATGGTATCTTTTTACCACGCATGGTTCAATTTCAGTCCTTACAATGGATTTGGAATTGCATATTTATACGTCTGATAAGTTGGAGTCAGATAACTGGACCATTCATCCCTCGGCGCCTTTAAAAATTGACGTGCGTGGGTCACGATTAGCAGGTGCATTATTTAAGAGAGATGGTCAGCTGTTTCGTACGGCTCAAGATGGCACTATTAGGTATGGGCGTAGAGTGGCTTTGTATCTGGTAGAAGAGTTGACACCGACATCTTACAAAGAAACCTTTGTGCGTTATATCGAACCCAATTGGGAAAACGAGATCGATCGTCTCCATACCTATAACGTATATGATCAAACTGTCGTACTTGATGTCTCAAGAGATAAATTGCGTTTTACTGTATAATCATTGAGAATTTTTACGGCAACTGGTGATAATATTCTGTCGAAAAACCCCGATAGGCTCAGCTTATCGGGGTTTATTTATATTTTAGATATGTTTTTAAAAACTACTGACTGGCTGCATCCCGTCTAAACGTCCACGTTTTATCATCAGAAGCCTCTTCACAGTAATAATATCCTGCCAAATTAAACTGCTTTAGTTGTTCAGCATTGCTAAGCTTATTATCAGCAGCATACTTCACCATCAGTCCGCGTGCTTTTTTGGCATAGAAGCTAATCACTTTGTATTGACCATTCTTTTCATCTTCAAATCGTGGCGTGATAACTTCCGCATTCAGCGCTTTCTTCTTGACCACTTTGAAATATTCATTTGACGCCAGATTAATCAAAATCTTATCATCACTATCCACCATACGTGCATTAATAATGGCAGTTACTTTCTCGTCCCAAAACTCATAAAGGTTATCACCACGTTCATTTTTCAGTTTGGTACCCATCTCTAAACGATAGGGTTGAATTAAATCGAGCGGTTTCAGTACGCCATATAATCCAGACAAGATACCTAGATGCTTATTGACGTAAATGGCGGTGTCTTTATCCATATGATACATATCAAGTCCAGTATAAACATCGCCATCGAATAAATAGCCTGCCGGTTTGGCATTGTCTAAAGTAAAGGGCTTATCGTTGCTCCAACGCCACTCTTGATTGCGCTTGGCATTGAGCTGTGCCAAATCATCAGAGATTCCCATCAGTTCTTGTAAATCAATCGGTTCTTTTGATTTTAAGTTTTTCATCAATGCTTGCGCATGTTCGATGAGCTCTGGTTGACTATAATATTTGTCTAAGTTCACTGGCACCGCATCTTTCTCATTTAAAGATTTGGCAGGGGAAAGTAAAAAATACATCGTCATTCCTTATTATAGTTAGTCAATGGGTAGTCTATTTATGTATTAAGTTTTCTTATTATACGATAAGCAGCAATGTATCTTGACCTACCCATCGTTATTTCGTGTTTTTTAACGTTACCCTTAAAAAGGATAGATATTTGAGTGATATAAGCCGATAGCTTGTCAAGTCTAGCGTTTAATTGAAAAGGAAAAATTTTTAATATAACAATAAAAGTTATGCAGATGGTGTAAATGCCTAACTTTTTATTTTACTTGTGGGTCATCATTAGGCAATGAAAGTTGGCAGATGATGTCTCTATAATAAAAAGGCATGATGGCAAAGTCGCTATCATTTATTAAATTGATAATCTTTGGTCATGATGTTGAACCAACCATGACCAAAGGTTTTTTTGTCCCCTGTGCTTTTTAAATGTGCGTTGAGGGTGTTAAAGGTAGTCGTGAGACGTAAGTATAGTCATTAGACGTAAGTAAGGAGACGGTATGAAAATCGGTGTAATCAGTGCAGATGTCGCGAGCGAGAGCCGTGTAGCGATAACCCCAGACGCAGTCAAAAAATTGCGTAAGCTTGGGTTTGAAGTCGTCATACAGTCAGGTGCAGGTAGAGCGGCATATTATGCGGATGAGTTGTATCAGGCTGCAGGTGCCGATATTGCCAGCAGCAGTGCCGAGGTAATCGCACAGTCTCGAATTATTACCACCGTTAATGACTTACCAGCTGCAGCTATTGAAAGCTTAACGTCAGGTCAGATTGTCATTGGCATGCTTGACCCATATCGTAATACTCAGCTTGACACTTATGCGACCAAAGGTGTCACTGCCTTTGCGATGGAACTTTTACCTCGCACATTGTCACGCGCACAGAATATGGATGTCTTGTCATCGCAAGCCAACCTTGCTGGTTACAAAGCAGTATTGCTAGCGGCCAATGAATACTCGCGTCCTTTCCCGATGTTTATGACCTCAGCTGGTACGGTTAAGCCTGCTAAAGTGGTCATCTTAGGCGTTGGGGTTGCTGGCTTGCAAGCGATTGCGACAGCCAAGCGTTTGGGTGCAGTGGTAGAAGCGAGTGATTTACGTCCAACCGCTCGCGAGCAAGTGGAGTCATTGGGTGGTAAGTGGCTTGATGTACCGATGAGTGCAGAGGAGGCTGAAACAGCTAAGTCTACCGGTGGTTATGCGTGGACGCCATCAGAGCAATATGTCAAAGACCAAGCCGCTGTCGTCGACAAAGCCCTGAGCAATGCGGATATCGTCATTACTACAGCGCAGATCCCTGGTCGTAACGCTCCTCGTCTGGTGCACGGTGCAACCCTTGCTAAAATGAAGGCGGGTTCCGTATTGATCGATATGGCTGCTGGTACAGGTGGCAACGTCGAAGGCAGTGTGCCTAACGAAACCATTACTACAGACAACGGCGTACGTATCGTTGGTGCTGCCAATATCCCATCGATGCTCGCCGCGCAGTCTTCAGATTTGTATGCCAACAATTTGGTTAACTTTATCACCACATTAATTGCGCCTGCTAGCGATGACGCGTCAGCAAGTGATGCATCAGCTAATTTGGCACTTAAATTAGACATGGAAGACGAGATTCAAGGCGCACTGGCAGTGACACATGACAGTCAGGTACGACTAGCCAAACGCTAAGTTTTGACTGCCTTTCACTACACATTTGCCAGTAACGAATAAATTTTTAGGAGGATTAGATGATTGCCACTATTTTAGCGCCAGCTGGTGCGGCCATGAGTAGCACACCATTTGTAGCGATTTTTACCGTATTTGTACTCGCTATCTTTGTCGGATATTACGTGGTTTGGGGCGTCACGCCTGCACTGCACACACCATTGATGGCCGTCACCAACGCACTATCAAGTATCGTCATCGTTGGTGCCATGCTACAGACCGTCACGATTGATGGTTCTGTCTTTACACCGACCAGTATCCTTGGTGCTTTTGCCGTGTTTTTAGCCAGTATCAATATCTTCGGTGGTTTTGCCGTGACTGAGCGTATGCTTGCGATGTTTAAACCGAAAGTAAAAAAAGCACCAGTAGCAACCACTGATGTCGGAGGTGACGCATGAATGATTTCTCAGCAATGATTGCGGCAAATGCGGATTGGTTCTATCTGGTCGGCGCGATTCTCTTCGTTTTAACCTTGCGCGGTTTATCCAGCCCAAAGACGGCTATCAGAGGTAACCGCTTTGGTATGGTAGCGATGGCGATTGCAGTCGTCACGACATTTTTCTTAGCAGAAGGCCCTGTCCTTTGGTTAATTATCGGTGCGATGATTTTGGGTGCCCTCGTCGGCATGTGGAAGGCAAAGACGGTTGCGATGACACAAATGCCAGAAACCGTTGCCTTGATGCATTCGTTCGTTGGTTTGGCAGCGGTCGCCATTGCACTGGCAACCGTATTGCATACTGAACAGCAACATGGTGCCGTTGCCCGTGTAGAGCTATTTATCGGTTGCTTCATCGGTGCGATTACGTTCTCAGCTTCGGTCTTTGCCTTTGGTAAATTGGCAGCGAAGAGCTGGGCGAAAACATTGGTTGGGGGTTGGGTAAAACCCGTCCAAGCATTATTATTTATTGCGATGATTGCTTTCGGTGGCGTGTATTTCGTCACTGACTCATTACCAGCGTTTTATGCGATGGCAGTGATTGCCGTGATATTTGGTTGGATGTGGATTGCCCCAATTGGCGGCGGTGACATGCCAGTGGTGGTCTCACTATTGAACTCGTTTTCTGGTTGGGCGGCGGCAGGAATTGGTTTCACCCTCGGCAATTCGATGTTGATTATCGCAGGGTCGCTCGTCGGTTCATCAGGTGCGATTTTGTCTTATATCATGTGTAAAGCCATGAACCGCTCATTACTCAACGTCTTATTTGGCGGTATGGGTACAGGAGCTGTAGCAGCAGGCGCTGATGATGGTGCACCTAAAAACTACAAGGCTGGTTCAGCAGAAGATGCTGGGTTCTTAATGGCCAATGCAAGTAGTGTGGTTATTGTTCCGGGTTATGGTATGGCGCAAGGTCGTGCACAGAACGCGGTAAAAGAGCTGTATGAGTTGCTAAAAGAAGAAGGCGTTAACGTGCGTTTTGCCATTCATCCAGTCGCGGGTCGTATGCCAGGTCACATGAACGTGCTATTGGCTGAAGCTGACGTACCTTATGATGATATTTTAGAAATGGATGAGATCAACTCAGACTTCGCGAGTACCGATGTGGTCTTGGTTATCGGTGCAAATGATGTGGTAAACCCCTCTGCGAAAGATGATCCAACGTCGCCAATCTTTGGTATGCCGATTCTAGAAGTCACTAAAGCCCAAACGGTCATGGTCATCAAGCGCTCAATGAATACAGGTTATGCAGGGCTTGATAATAGTCTGTTCTACATGGATAAAACCATGATGATCTTTGGTGATGCCAAGAAAATGGTCGAAGAGATGGTACGTAGTATCAATGGTGCAGGTCATTAATCTTTAAAGTTAGTTTTTAAATATAAGCTTTTAAATATCCGCTTTTAAATAAAAAAGTCACTTAGGTGGCTTTTTTGCGTTAAGGTACTCTGCATTTATAGCCAGTCGCTGTTTTATATACAATAATTTATACCCAATAAGTTTACACAAAATAAGCGTTAAGAGAGTTATTTATGAATATGTTGATACGTTTTTTTATTATGGTCAGTTTGCTAAAACAACAACTTAAGCAGCAATCAGTAAGCGAGCGCCTTAGTATTGAGCTCTTGATTGCACCGACGGTTCGTCATTATCGAGTGTTGCCGCATGATATGGGCTTTCGGAATCATCTGCCTAATTATCGTTATTTGTCTTTTATCGAGCTAAACGTTACTCGTTGGCTGATGGCGTGCTGTCATCAAAAAGGCATTAAGCCCTTGAATTGGGTTATCGCCATGCAAGAAATGGTTTATCTGAAAGAAGTTAAATTTTTAGATAAAATGACGGTAAATAGCACGCTTGCTGGCTGGGATAAAAAATACGTTTATTTTGAAACGCGCTTTTTTGTAAAAAACCAGCTGATGGGCGTTGGTATGACTAAGTTTGTATTGACCAATAAAAAAGGCAAATGTGCGCCAGAGATATTGGATATGATAGGCGAGCGGTTGAATGAGGTCATTGATTCTTGGAATCAGCATCAAGTGGCGATTAAATCTACTGAAACAAGTAAAACAACAAATGCTGCATAACGAACTTGTCTATAATCAGCGGGCGAATTTTGGTAGGATAGCGGTTATTAAGTTGCCAATCAAATTACCAATCAAATTGATCACTGATTTGATGACGTGTCTAAAAATGATTAAAAGTTAAGGAGCCATCATGACCCCGCAAAAATTAAAATGGACAGACAGCTTAGATATCGCTATTGAGCTGTATGAGAAGTTTCCAGAGACCGATCCGCAGTACATTCGTTTTACTGATTTACATCGCTGGGTGACTGAGCTTGAAGGTTTTGATGATGATCCACAAAAATCAAACGAAGGTATCTTGGAAGCCATTCAGATGAATTGGATTGATGAAGCAGATTAGATTTATACCCTGAAGCGCTATTTTTAATACTATCCCAAATAGAAAACTGAATAAATATATAGGACTTACAGATCATGACGTCACAAATTAAAGAGCTACCTGAAGCAATAACTTGTAAAGGTATTAGCGTTCGTACGACCAATAACGCTGAGATTAGCGAAGACACGGCGAAACTGGGTCGTTTATGGCAAAAATTTTATCAAAACCATGCCAGTGATCTGCCTAAAGGCGAAGACATTTATGGTGTCTATCATAACTATGAGAGCGATGATTTGGTCGGCGCTTTTGACGTGGTTGCCAGTTGGAAGGTAGCCAGTGAGCAAGAGCCATCAGACAGTGAAAATATGTCTAAGGCTGCAAACCTAGTAACAGTAGATATTCCTGCAGGAAAGTATTTGGTATTCTCTGAGCAGGGTAGAATGCCATACACGGTGATGAATGCTTGGGAAAAGGCTTGGACCTATTTTAATGATCGCAGCTGTGAACATACCCGAACTTTTGATGTCGATTTTGAGCATTATATCGGTGGTAATCTAGAGTATGGTCAAGTTGATCTCTATATCGGTATTGAGTAAAGTTATTATTGAATAAATTAGGGCGTGTCTTCAATTGGATAAGCCATAAATAATAGTTACAATACCGCATCTATTGAGACGATGCGAGAAGTACAAGTCATGGCAAGAACAGCACTGACAGATACGCTTTGGGATCAACTTCAATCAACGATGACACAGCATGGCTGCTATCAAACTCAAAACAGTCGAGAGGTCATGGAAGCCATACTGTGGAAGCTACGCACAGGTGCGCCTTGGCGTGACATACCTAAAGAACTGTGTTCTTGGAAAACAGCTTATAGTCGCTTTAATCGCTGGTCGAAAACTGGCTTATGGGCGAATTTTTTTTAGCTTACGAAAAGAAACTGATACGGAATGGGTATTCACAGACGGAAGCTATGTTCGCTGTCACCAGCATGCAAGTGGAGCTCGGCGTGGTGAAGATCGAGCGATTGGGCGAAGCCGTGGCGGCGCAACTACAAAGATACACCTATCCTGTGATGCCGATGGATATCCGTTCCATTTTAAAATCACTGGGGGTGACGTCCACGACAGTCAAGTTGCAGGTGAATTGATTGACATGATTGGGCATGCAGATTACTTCATCGCTGATAAAGGCTATGACTCACAAGCGATCAGGGATAAAGCTCAAAGTCACGATATGATACCCATCATCCCCAAAAGAAAAAACGCCAAACAGCCTAATCCAGAGTTTGATAGCTATTTATACAAACTGCGTCATTTAGTAGAGAATATGTTTGCAAGGCTTAAACACTTTCGTAGTATCGCCACTCGCTATGAAAAGTTAGCTCGTAATTTTAAGTCAATGCTTTATCTGGCGTGTACTATCGTTCATTGTAAGATGAATTGAAGACACGCCCTAGTCAAAATAATAAAAAAGCGCCAAGTCTGCTATCAGACTTGGCGCTTTTTTCGCTTACTTCAACGAATGATTAATCTAACAGTAAATTCTCTAAAATTCCCTCATAAATTTGGGCGAGCTTGCCTAGGTCATCGATTTCTACTTTTTCGTCAACTTGGTGAATCGTCGCATTTCTTACACCAAGCTCAACGACTTGTGCACCCGTTGGTGCAATAAAGCGTCCGTCAGAAGTACCACCTGATGTAGATAGTGTCGTGTCAGTATCAGTTACCTTTTTGATCGCTTTTTGACAGGCAGAAACCAGTTTACCTTCAGGGGTCAAAAACGGCTGACCAGATAATTTCCAATGGATATTATAACCGGCCTTACTATCAGTAAAGTATTTGTCAAAGATAGCATGCGTTTTTGCTTTTAGTTCATCTTCAGTCGTTTCCGTTGAAAAGCGGAAGTTGAAGATAACTTTTAACGTCTCAGGAATGACGTTGGTGGCACCTGTACCGCCATTGATATTTGATATTTGCAGTGATGTCGCAGGGAAGTAGTCATTGCCATTATCCCAAGTAGCGGCAGTCAGTGCTGCCAAAGCTGCCATCGTGGCATGAATAGGGTTGCAAGCTAAATGCGGGTATGCAACATGACCTTGTTTGCCAGTGACCGTAAGTTCCGCACCCAATGAGCCGCGGCGACCGTTTTTAATGATATCGCCGAGCGTATCTGTGCTCGATGGTTCGCCAACCAAGCAATAGGTGATTTTTTCATTGCGGGCTTCTAAGGTCTCAATGACTTTGACCGTGCCATTAATAGACGGGCCTTCTTCATCTGAGGTGATTAAAAAAGCAATCGAACCATTGTGCTCAGGATAATTAGCGACGAAACGCTCGGCGGCGACGGTAAAAGCCGCAATCCCCGTTTTCATATCGGCGGCTCCGCGAGCCCATAGGTAACCATCAGCGATGGTTGGCGTAAATGGCGGATACGTCCAATTGTTTTCATCACCCGTAGGCACGACGTCGGTATGACCAGCAAAACAAATAACTGGATCAATGGTGCCACGGCGCGCCCATAAGTTTTTGACTTCAGCGTGCTCGCCCTTTGCTTGTCTATCACCATAATACATAAACTCACAGTCAAAGCCCGCTCGCTCCAAGCGCTCTGACAATATATCTTGGCAACCGTCATCATTTGGGGTGACTGAAGGACGTTCAAGTAGCGCAATACTTAAATCTAGCGTTTGCTGCTGATGGTTTTCTTGTTGATGGATGGTTTGTTTATTAAAGTCCGACATGAATAAACCTTTTTATTATAAATTAAAATGATAAATTTTTAAGATTGGCAGCCACGATACAATTAGTCGTTGCTTGCAGTCGTTGCTCGTTGCTTGCTAATACGTTTTAAATATTATCTTCAACAAACGGCACCAAACCATCACGGCGCATCCACGTCGCGATAGAGTAACGCTGCCGATGGGCAATTTGCACTTGATGTTTTAGGTCACTGTCAAATATCACCAATCTATTGGCGACAGGCATGACGTTATGATGAATGCCATGTTTATCAATGATTTCTAGTGCGCCGCCGTCAGTTGGTTCCCATTCATCATTGATATAAAACACCGCAGAGATAACGCGTTCATCACGCCCAGCTGGATTGTCACTATGCCATTGGTAGCCAAAACCCAGCGGATAGCAAGCATAATGCGCTTCACTGTGGCGAATACCGGCAAATAAACTGCGATTAAATAAGGCAGCAAGCGCATTGATACTTTGCAAATAATAAAACCCAGCAAAGAAGTTTTCTGTAATCCAGCGGATGCGATCACCGCGAATATTACTGACACGAATACCAGCCGTCAGCTCGGCGTCACGATAGTCAATAAAACCACTCTCTGCTTGCAAGGCTAACAGCGCTTTCGTTTCAAAGACCTCATCAATAATGATCCACCCATCATCAACGAATGTATCTAGTTGTGTATCAGTCAGCTTATCTTGCCAACTAATATCAAAATCAGACTGGTGTAATACGCGCTGAGTCAGCAGTTTTTGGCTTGGGTCGTCGCTATGAGGAAATAATAATGGTGGATTATCTTCTCCTATCGGATGATCAATCACCAACTTTGTCACATCAAGATTGCTAATAATCTCTGTCATTTCGTCTCACTATGGTCAGTTAGCTAGCAATACATAGCCAATCAATGCCTTTTTACCAAAACCATCGTTATCTTTTACTCTGCCTATGCTACCATAGATGTAATTTTTCTTATTTAAACTTTTGAGATTATGAACTATAAACACGCCTACCACGCTGGTAACTTTGCTGATGTGGTTAAACACATTTTATTGGTACAACTCCTTAATCAATTGGGGCAAAAAAACAAACCTTTTTATGTGCTTGATGCTTATGGTGGTCGCGGACTGTATTCACTGAGCAGTGAAGAAGCGCGCAAGACAGGTGAGGCCAAAGGTGGTATCCAAGCGTTACTAAATGCCAATACTGACAAGGCACCCGCTGCTGTCAAAGATTATATGGAAGGCATTAAGCAAGCCCGTTTCACTTATGACAATAAAGTCTATCCTGGTTCTCCTTGGTGGGTTGCCCATCATATCGAGAAAAATCCAGATGCAGGCGTGCGCGGTGAAGCTTTTGAAGCCAAAGCTAGCGAATATGATGCGCTAAATTATCAGTTGCACAAGTTACCCATTGGTATACAGCATCGTGATGCCTTTGAAGGTATTACCGCCGTTATTCCACCAAAAGAAAAGCGCGGTCTGATTTTTCTTGATCCGCCTTATGAGCAAGAGCACAAAGATTTTACACGCCTTATAAATTTACTCGTTGCTGCTTATAATAAATGGCCACAAGGCACTTATGCGCTTTGGTTCCCTATTAAGAACGTTGAAGCCGTTGAATTGTTTTACAAAAAACTGAAGCGTACTGAAATGCGCCGCCAGTTGGTTTGTGAGCTGAATATTTATCCAAATGATGTGGCGGTTGGTCTTAACGGTACAGGTTTACTGGTCATCAATCCACCTTGGCAATTTGATAATCATGCACGTGAGATATTACGCTTCTTACAGCCTGCATTAAAAGTGGCTGATGCTCCAGACTTAACGCCTGATAGCGCAACCAATGTACGCTGGCTAGTCGGCGAATAACCATGTTAGTGAATAACTATGCCGGCAAATAAGGATATTGAGATGACTAACGTGCAATCACCTAAAGACGAATCAAATCATCCGCCTCTAAATGATGGATTGTTACAAGACAGCGCAGCCGCCGAGCCGCCCTTTGTTGATGAGCATGATTTCAATATTCGCTTAGCGGATAATGAGAGTTATGATGGCTTGACCTTTGAAGTGATTGAAGCAGAAGTTGCTGAAGGGCAGCGAGTAGTCAGTCGCGGTGTGTATCTAGCGCCAAACCTAATTACAACCTTGTCACTGCTATCTGGCTTTTACTCGATTTTGGCCAGTACGCAAGGCGAGTTCTACAAAGCTTCTTTAGCCATCTTTTTGTCCGCTATTCTCGACGGTGCTGATGGGCGAGTGGCGCGTATGCTTAATGCGCAAAGCCCCTTTGGCGAGCAATATGATTCGCTTGCCGATATGCTGGCTTTTGGTGTTGCACCAGCGATCTTAGTTTATAGTTTTGCGCTGCAGCCGTTAGGTCGCATTGGTTTGGGCTGTGCGTTTGTCTTTACCGCCTGTGCTGCCTTCCGTCTGGCACGTTTTAACGTTCAGGTCGGCATTGTTGATAAAAAATACTTTGTCGGTTTGGCCAGTCCACTAGCTGCTATATTAGTAACGGCAGCGGTTATGGTCGCTGTCGACCATAATGAATGGGTTGGGCAGTACGATACGGCAGTCATGTTCTTATTTGCTGCTTGGGTGGTGATTTGTGGTTTACTGATGGTTAGTAACGTCAAATACTATAGCTTTAAAGAGTTTGATAAAAAGAAAGTACCTTTTGTGGTTCTAATAATCGGTGTATTGGTCATGAGTATTGTGCTCTATGACATACCTGTCGGTATTTTAGCTATTGGTATTATCTATGCATTGTCGGGTATTGTTACGACGATCAAAGCAAAAGCAAATTTTTAGAATTGACTGTTCGTGTCATATTGAGGAATTTACCGTAGGGTAAGTTCCTTTTTTTATGCGCTTTATATATCCAGCTGGCTATCAGTGTATTCATCACGATAAGATAAAGAAGGACCAACTCATTTTTTAGCTAATGATCATTGATAACGGCTCGTTAAAGAAACCTACATGATTGAGATGAAATAAGCATGCTTATTTACGAGCTTACCTCAGCCCAGCCTTAAATAAACATACACTGCCATCCAGTTAAAGCAAAAGTAGCGTCGCCATTCTGCCAGTTTAGTCTAATCACCAAATTTATTTGAATTAAGATAAAATAGCCCTTGACTAAAGATTCAAACCCTCTATAATACGCA
>NZ_CAJGZQ010000012.1 GCF_904846185.1 Psychrobacter immobilis
CATGTCTTTGTTTTGGACACTTTTGATCACTTGCGCTCGAAAGTCTGCTGAATAGGTCATGTATTCTTCTGCCGTGTCGCTTATTTTAAAAGTATTGTATCTTATTTATAAAAGACTGACTATATATCTAATATTTTCTTTCGAGATAAAAAGTGCAAACATGGAGCCTGTCGATATTAAAGCTCTTAAAGGTGCGCATATTTCTGCACTATCATCTAAATATAATGGCGAAGAAGCTTTAGAAGAAGGTAATAATTTCTACATAGCTTTAAAAGAAAAATATCCAGATTTTGATACATTTGATATGTTATTAGAAGACTCTGTATGGATTGATATATTCGATAAGAGTTTAATACATAGGGAAAAAATAGAAGAGTCTTTAAAGAACTCACGTTATTTTCCTAATAAAAATCAACCAGAGTGGATACGGCTATGGTATTTTATGCATCTTGAAGATGATGAATTTGATAGTCTATTATATATCGTAAAAAAGCAGTTCTGTAATAAAAAATATGAGGAATTAGGTGAGATAAAGCACGTAACTGGTTTGTTTTTGGAGCTTATAGATAAAGGACTTCTGAATATAACTAAAGAAGAAGTTTTTGACATAGCTAAAGATAATATTGATAACCTAATTATTAGTGGAAAAGAAATACCTTTCTATGATTGTGTTAACTTCTATGACGATATACAGACATTTGGTCTGGGGTTTCGGAATAAAGATGATATTAAATTTATAAAATTATTAGAATATATAACTGAGATGTCTAAAAAGCAAGTTGACGACAGCTTGCCACAATTGGGCAAAGGGTTGTTAAAGTATATAGAAAATGATCTAGGCAGTTTTCATGAAAAAATTCGTTATACTGGATCAGTAAATAATTATAATAATTACCCTATCTTAACTTATATTAGACCCAGTGATTTTGTAAAATGTTTAATTGGAGCTCAATCCTGCGAAAGGCTAGATGTTATCAGAAGTATTTCATTAAGATATAAAAAATCAGCAGATATTAGGTTGTTTTTACCAGAGATAGCTTGGTTACAAGAAGTGGTGTTTTTATTAAAAGAAGAAGAAAAACAAAGAAAGGGTAAGGTTACAGGGAATCAGATTAAGGCATACATAATTGATTATTTAGTACCTGCTATCAACTTGTTGCATCAGAGTAATTACAATATTAAACAAGTGAAGAATTATAGATGGTTGGAATATGATAAAAACTATAGCTACCTCAAAATAGTTCTATTCCTGAGTTAAATATATTTTTTAACTGCTCATAATAATTTATGAGCATCTCTAAGAGGAAAAACTGGAATAATGGGCTCCATTTTATATCCACGGAAAATTAAAAAACAATCGACTCTAGGCATTCTTACTAATTGTCTGAATACTTATTAATTTTCTCTTTAGCCCCAGCAATCAACTCATGAATCTTGGCACTTTCCTTTAGCACACACGCATCATAAGCAGAGAGCGGCTCAGACTCTAGTTCTTTTTCCTGATCTTGCTTGGCTTTTTCTGCTAAATACTTTTCAAGTTTATCGGCTTCAGAATCGCTCATAGTTTATCCCTCGTATAATTTTTACTTTATAAAAATCGGCACTGAAATCAGTGCCGTTTTATCAGTCGTGATAATGTAAACCCTAACCACGACTCCTAAAATACTGACGCACCACATTATCAATCCCAGCTTAAAATCACCTTACCGCATTGTCCGCTTTCCATGATATCAAAGCCTTCTTGAAAGTCATCAATGTGCATGCGATGGGTAACGATGGGCGATAGATCAATACCGCTAATCAGCATTTGCTCCATCTGATACCACGTCTCCCACATCTCACGGCCATAAATACCTTTTAGAGTTAGCGCCTTGAAAATAATCTTGCTCCAATCCACCGTGGTGGTGTTCGGCAAAATACCCAAGAGAGAGATTTTAGAGCCGTTATACATATTACTAATCATCGAATCAAAGGCCTGAGGCGAGCCTGACATCTCAAGCCCAATATCAAAGCCGTGCATTTTTAACTCAGCAATGGCGCCTTCGATGGTTTCACCTTTGGCTGGGTTGATGGTCATCGTCGCGCCCATTTTTTTAGCAAGCTCTAGGCGATAATCACTGATATCACTGACCACGATATTACGCGCCCCTGCGAAGCGGCAAATCGCTGTCGCCATAGAACCAATCAGTCCAGCACCCGTAATCAGTACATCTTCACCAAGGACAGGAAATGAAAGGGCAGTATGTGTGGCATTGCCAAAGGGATCCATAATGGCTGCCATCTCATCGCTGATACGCTCATCGAGTTTGATGACATTATCAGCAGGTATCACCAAATATTCGGCAAACGCGCCATCGCGGTCGACGCCCACGCCGATGGTGTTTTCGCACACATGCAGCTTACCACGGCGGCAGTTACGGCAATGCCCGCAAGCGATATGTCCTTCGCCAGTGACTCGATCACCCACTTCAAAGTGCTTTACGCCATCGCCCATTTCGCTAATGATACCGACGTATTCGTGTCCGATGATCATAGGCGTCTTGATGGTTCTTTCTGACCACTCATCCCATTTATAAATGTGCAAATCTGTACCACAAATAGCGGTTTTCTTAATTTTAATTTTAACGTCATTGATGCCAACAGTAGGTTCTGGCATGTCTTGCATCCAAATGCCTTTTTTGGGATGGGCTTTAACCAGTGCTTTCATACTTTTCTCTTATTTAACGGTGTTGTACTTAATGGTTGAATCTAGCGAGTGAATACCGAACAAATACCGAACGACACTTAATCAATCACTTTCATTTGCTTAGCAACTTTGACAAAGGCGGTGATACATTGGTCTAGCTGCTCGCGAGTATGGGCAGCAGAGAGCTGGACGCGAATGCGAGCCTCGTCTTTGGGTACGACGGGGTAAAAGAAGCCAATCACATAAATGCCTTCTTTCAGCAGCTCATCTGCCATTTGCTGAGAGACATTGGCGTCATAAAGCATAACCGCACAAATCGCCGATGCGGTGGGCTTGATATCGAAACCCGCGTCTTGCATTTTCTTCACAAAATAGGCGGTATTCTCATGCAATTTATCTTGTAGAGTATTGTCTTGCGACAGCATCTCAAACGCTTTTACCCCAGCTGCCGCTACCATAGGAGGAATGGAGTTTGAAAACAAATACGGGCGTGAGCGCTGACGCAACATCTCAACGATTTCTTTTTTACCCGTGGTAAAGCCGCCAATAGCACCGCCAAATGCCTTGCCTAAAGTACCAGTGATCAGCTCAATATCACCACGTAGATTGAACAATTCAGTCACGCCGCCACCAGTGTGACCGACCACGCCTGCTGAATGCGACTCGTCAATCATTACCATGGCATCATATTTTTGTGCCAATGCATAAATCTCATCCATTGGCGCGACATTACCATCCATCGAAAACACACCATCGGTCACAATCAAACGAAAACGCTGTGCTTGCGCCGCTTGTAATTGCGTCTCTAAATCTTGCATATCTGCATTGGCATAGCGATAACGCGCCGCTTTACACAGGCGTACACCATCGATGATTGAGGCATGATTTAACGAATCAGAAATAATGGCATCTTCACTGGTCAGTAGTGGCTCAAAGGCACCACCATTGGCATCGAAACAGGCCGCATAAAGAATCGTGTCTTCGGTATTAAAAAACTTAGAAATCGCTGCCTCTAATTGCTTATGCAAATCTTGCGTCCCACAAATAAAACGTACCGATGACATGCCATAACCTGAGTTTTCGATAGCCTCGATAGCTGCCTTCTTAATCTCAGGGTGATCAGACAATCCAAGATAATTATTGGCACAGAAGTTAAGCACCTCACGGCCATCAGTGATCTTGATGAGAGCATCTTGTGGAGAGGTGATCACACGCTCGTTTTTATACAGTCCTGCCGCGCGTATGTCGCTGATTTCTTGTTGTAGATGTTTCTGAAAGTCTTGATACATAAAGATTCCTTTTTTAATATTATTAAGGCGTGTCCTCAATTCAAACGATAATATCTAAATGGGCTAAAAATAGCTAAATTTTGCCAAACATAGTCAAATAGCTTATCAATATCCCGATATTATTTGCGCTATTTTCCTCGTTGGACTGCAATTTATCCAATTTTTATGACCATTTTTAGCATGAGGACACGCCTTAGATTTCGCTTGATGATGCAGATATTAGAACTGCTGATAGGAGCAAACTATTTATTATTAATGTGGTTTAAGCACAAATTGCTAAATACTGACGCACGACATTATCCATGCCTTGCTCCAGTGATTCAATCGTAAAGGCATGACCAATCGACACCTCAGCGATATCACTAAGCGCGAGCAGATCAGCCAAATTATCCAAATTCAAATCATGACCCGCATTGACGCGGATACCGTTTTGATTGGCTAGATTAATACAGTCGCTAAAGCGTTGCTTGACCTCATCGAATTGGTCGCCGCTCTTACTATTACTGTAGGCGCGCGCCCATTCTTCGGTATACATCTCGATCGTCTGTACATCACTCTCGATGACCGCTTTAATTTGCTCGATATCAGGATCGATAAACACCGCACAGCGCGTACCAAAGGCTTGTAGCTCATGACTGAGTTCTGACAACATATCTTTATGCTTGATAATGTCGAAACCATGATCGGAGGTCAGTTGATCTTCGCTATCGGGTACGAGGGTACATTGATGCGGCTTTACTTCACGGATAATCTTTAAAAACTGCTCGTTTGGATTGCCTTCGATATTGAACTCAATCTCTGGATAGTCCTTTAAGAATGCACTGATATCATAGACGTCCTGATATCTGATATGACGCTCATCGGGTCTCGGGTGTACGGTAAAGCCTTTAACCCCTAGGTCAATCAGCTTTTTCACAAAGTACAACAGGTTAGGGTAGTCAGTACCGCGCGAGTTACGGATCAAAGCCAATTTATTCAAATTTACGCTAAACAATGTGCTCATAAAATTCCTTGTACAGCTTGTTTATTATTGATGATATGAAAGGGTTAATAAAAATCGTTGGTATCAGCATACTTCTTATTCAATGCCTTTAAAATAGCATAAGTCTCTAAGTCTACCGTTCCTGTTGGGTTACGGGGTCGAAAGTGTAGTTGGAACGCATAGACGACATCGCGACTGGTTTTGTCCCACTCGTCGCTACTGTTAACCTGATAGCCATAATCACGAAACTGCTGCTTCAGCTCAGGTATCGTGGCCGCTGCAAATGCGTTTGTATCCATAAAAGCAAGCTTATCAGTGTCATCATACCAAGCACCGATGCCATACTCTTTATATAGCTGCTGCCAAGGGAACTTTGCACCGGGGTCTATTTTGCGCGAGGGTGCCATATCAGAATGACCGATGATATTTTTCGGTGAGATGTCATATCTCGCGGTGATATCTTGTACCAACTCCGCGACCTTTTTAATCTGCCACTCATTAAATGCCACATAATGGTCATAAGGATGATAGTCGAGTTCGCCATTCTTTAGCGCATCTTTATATTCAGGCGCAATCCCTGCATTGACAATTTCGATGCCGATAGAGGTATCGTTCAAGATGGTTCTACCCGCAAAGCCACCATCACCCGCATGCCAAGCGCGCTCGTTTTCTGGTACGAGGTTATAAATTTTATCATCGTCATTATCTAACACTAAATAGTGTGCGCTGACCTTGCCTGTGGTCAGTGTTTTGATGGATCGGTCATTATCTGACACCGTGTAGTGCAGCAGGATGGTTTTAATTCGCTCGCTTTTGCCAGTGGCTTGGTAGGTTTTACTGTCCACGATGTAGCTTTTGGTGGTCGCGACTGGAGAGGTCGTGGTCACGCAGCCAATTAAAGGCAGTGTTAGGCCAAACGCTAAGAATATGTTTTTTACCATGAAATGCTCTGTGTAAATAAAGGTGAGCTTTGATATAGTCGTTTCAATATGATTTGGATACAAGGAAGGCGAGCGAAAGTACTACAAATAGTAGACTAAGCGAGCCTGACACCGTATCTGATTTATATAGGATTGACTATACTTGCCTTTATTTTTTTATTGATAGTAGATAGATGAGGTCGAGATATCTTTGAAAGCTTTTTTAATTCTTGCGAATCTTCTTAGCCAACACCTTTTTCCAACTATCTTCTAAACACTCAATCGCGAGCCATGGCTCAATCACCTCGGCATTAAACTTCTCTTTTGAATTAGACAATTGCCACAGCTTCTCTAGCGTGGCGAATGGATAAGGGCGTTCTCTCAAGTAAACTGGCAAATCCGCATTAATTATGCCATCACGTACCACTTGGAAATACCAACCAGAGATGCCTTGCTTGCTGACCCATGCTGCGATATTGGGTACTTTGGTAAACTGTCCGATCTGATCATTGATCTTATAGCAGGGGCGGCGCGGTTGGACGATGCGCAGTTGTAAATTATCAACATCATCCGTACTAGTAGCCGTATCACCATACTCAAAAACGTCACCAATGCAAACCGTAGATTCGGTCATTTCAGGCAAATCATTTACTGCTTCGGTCGTGAGATTTTCGCCCAATGTACCGACGCGTACCTTTAGACCAAATTCTGTATTGATCCTCTCATAAGTTGCAGGTGCCAGTTGATGCACGGCTTTGAGTGGGCCGCCATGATGCTTACGATCGGCTTGTTCGTCAGTAATTAATCCCATAAAATTGACCGCGACAGGTGCGTTAATCGGTGCTTTATCAATAGCACTCATTTCTTCACGGGTGAATGGCATGGCTTTGCCAGCGCGGACGCAGATTAGATTCGCAATATGTAACGGCAGGGTTTGGTTAAAGTCGGCTACATTTTTTGGGGTAGAAGATGTTAGCGTTGCTATATTTACAGGTTCTAAGCTCATAGGTTTTCCTAATCTATAGGGATTTATTAGGGGAGAGGCTACTTTAATACTGGTATTAATAATGCGTATTATCTTAGCTTAATCATTCATCTAATGCTAAGCATTCAGCCGCTTAATATTTAGCAGTAGGTGAAAGGGTATTAGAACGGTAAATTTTAGACAAAAAAAGACCAGAATAGATATCTGGTCTTTTTGGTTTTCACAGCGTTATAAAAATAAATAAAATTATTTATTTTTATTGCGGCGACCAGCGGTTTTCTTTTCACGCGGTACAGCGACCAGCTCAGCCAATTGCTCAGGTGATGACCATAGACCTTCTAAGTCATAGAACTCACGGGCTTGTGGCGTCATTACATGCACGACGACAGCGCCCAGATCAATCAATGTCCAGTCAGAGTCGATACCGCCTTCGCGACCAAGTGGCATAAAGCCCGCTTGTTTCGCTTCAGCGCCGACATTGTCAGCCATCGCGCGTACATGGCGCTTAGAAGTACCGTCAGCGATAACGATGCGTTCGGTTACGTCAGTCAAATCTTCTACGTTCATTACGGTGATGTTCTTCGCTTTCATATCGTCTAGAGCGGTCTCAACAACGGCTAAGCATTCTTTTAAGCGTTCTTCAGTCATGGTGTTGGTCATAAATTTTGATCTCTTGAATCGTCAATATTAAAAATAAAAAGGTAAATCGTCAATTTGCATGCGTTGGCATTGTCGAATGGACTAGATGTCGCCAGTCAGCTGTAGAGACTGGATGGGCAAAATGACAAAGATAAGGCGATTTTAACGGAATTGAGCAGCAGAATATAGCTGATGGGCGATAATATATTGATAAACAGCAGGATTTAGCCATTTAGCTAATGGATTGGGTGCAGTATTGTCTATGATATCATTTATTGGTGCGATAGATGTAATTTGCCTTGCCGCTGCGGATATTATATTCGATCGATTGTCTGTCGGCTGCAACTGTTGGCGTATCTGTGTACTGGATATCGTGGCGATAGGACGCGAGTCTATATAAATGTGGCCTTGATGGGTGTTTTTCAAGAGACGGCTATCGGTCAGTGCTTGAGAGGTGGGCTGTAATAAGTCAATCGGCGCATCGATGCGTAAAGATTGCAGCTGCGCAGGTAATTGGGCGTGCAAGTTCATCGTATCCTGCGCGACTAACGTTTTGTTGGCGCAATGAGTCGTGGTTGTCAAAAGGCGATTATTTTTATTGTTAATATCAGACAGGTCATCACGATTAAACACCCAAAGATTGACGTAATCCGTAAGCTCTAAACCGTTTTTCCATTTGCTCAAACTCAGCGCGCTATCCATACCGATGATGAATATCAGACTGTCATTTGGATAATGCTGGCGCAACGTGCGTACACTATCGATGGTATAAACAGGCGGTGTTTGCCACAGCTCAAGCTCATTAATTTGTAGCGGTGTATGGAGTGTCGCAAGCTTTAACATCGCCAGACGGTGTTTAGGGTCTGTACTTTTTTCTTTAAAGGGAGAGCGTGCATTGGGTAATAGTGACACGTGCAGCGCGCGCTGTTGCTGCTTGGCTATCGGTAGCAAACGCTGATAAACAGTCATCGCCATTTGCAGATGACCATCATGTACGGGATCAAATGAGCCGCCAAGATAAGCACGGATGGCTGGCGCAGGTGTATTTTTTTGAGGATTTTTGCTGGTATTTGGCATAAATAAATGCGTAAAAATAGATAAGAGGTACGTTGTCGTTGATGCATTTTACCCTTTTATCAGCGGACCTTTTTAGGTTAAATGCTTCGATGGTAGCGCTATTGTAGAGGGCAAGCGGGCATCTGTCATTAAAAGCGCTGAAATACTAGGTAAAATGAGCGCTTAGATATCCGTAATGAAAATTTTTTAGAAAGTCAGTTGTAAACGTAGCCAATAAAAAACCGACCATCATTTTGATAGTCGGTTACCTATAGCGCAATTAGTCCTACATTTTAATGCAATTAAATCGCGTCGCTATGAGCTTGAATAGCAGTAAGGGCGATGGTGTAGATAATATCATCGACCAAGGCTCCGCGAGACAAGTCATTTACTGGCTTATTCAAACCTTGCAGCATTGGGCCAACACTCACTACATTGGCGCTACGTTGTACGGCTTTATAAGTGGTATTGCCCGTATTGAGATCTGGGAAAATAAAGACGTTGGCTTGCCCAGCGACAGGCGAATCAGGCGCTTTTTGCTTGCCGACGCTCATGACAGAAGCGGCGTCATACTGTAGTGGTCCATCGACTTTTAAGTGTGGCGCACGCTCGCGGACGATTTGGGTCGCACGGGTGACTTTTTCGACGTCCGCGCCAGTTCCTGATGAGCCTGTAGAATAGCTAATCATCGCGACTTTTGGATCAATACCGAAGGCAGCAGCAGACTGTGCTGATTGAATGGCAATCTCAGCCAGTTCTTCGGCATTTGGATCAGGATTAATGGCACAGTCACCGTAGACCACCACTTGCTCAGGCAGCAGCATAAAAAATACTGATGATACGAGCGAGTATTGCGGTGCGGTCTTAATCAACTGAAACGCTGGACGGACAGTATTGGCAGTGGTATGAATCGCGCCAGAAACGAGGCCGTCGACTTCGTCCATCTGTAGCATGGTCGTGCCTAGATATACGGTGTCTTTTAAGTATTCAGCAGCGACTTCTGCGCTGGTTTTACCTTTACGGCGTTCGACCACTGCAGCGATATATTTGCTCATGTCAAGCGTATCTGGATCAATTATTTCAAGACCTTCAGGTAAAACTAAGTCGAGATTTTTAGCCACTTGCTCGACATCGCTACGCTTAGCGAGTAGTACACAGTTGGCGATGCCGCGGCTTTGACAGATACAAGCGGCTTCAACCGTACGCGGCTCAGAACCCTCTGGTAGCACGATGCGTTTTTTGGCGTCTTGTGCTTTTTTAACCACTTGATGACGGAATGCAGATGGTGAGAGGCGCGGCTCATGATTTTGACTAAAATAGTCTTTAATCCAGCTAAGATCTAAATGGGCGGCGACATAACGGGCCACTTCTTCAGCACGTTCAGTATCATCACTTGGAATCTCTGCGCTCATGTGCATGAGGCTCTGTACGGTCTCATAGCTGTCGCTTTCGACACTCATGACAGGGATGCCTGTTTTGAGGGCAGATTGCCATAGCTCAGCGACGGTTGTACTCGGCTCGACGCCGCCAGTTAATACCAATCCTGCCAGCGGGATACCATTGATACAAGCCAAACCAGCTGCTAATAGTAAATCATCACGGTCACCGGGTACGACGATAAGGGTGCCACGTTTAAACACCTCATCGACGCGTGCAACTGAGCGTGCGGTTAGGCTAATGCGGTTAATACGGCGTGACTTAGCTTCACCAACATTGAGCCATTTGGCATCCAGCTCAGTGGCAATATCCCACGTACGAGGCACGGACAGTGAATCACTGAATGGCACCACCCCGATTAAACGGAACGCGTCAGTATTAAAATGCGGTGATAGGCGCTGGACTTCTTGCATAAAGCTTTCATCTAAACTCACAACCGCTTCACCAGGGGCAACGATTTGATTTTCTACGGTGCTTTGCGCATTTGGCAAGTCATGTACACGCATCAAAATCGCGCCGAGCGTGCGCTCATGGGCGATGCCGCCAAACTCACGAGCGTGAACGTCAAGCTTATCAGCCAGATAGGCCGGTTTACTGGTATCAGCAGTGCTAACAAAGATGATTCTAGCATCTAATGCATGGGCAATCGCACGGTTGATTTGTGAGGCATAAGAGGTCTCTGTGGTCGGTACTAAGCCCTCACAGATCACCACATCGTAATCATCGCCCAGAGTATGATAATTGACGACCACTTCTTCCATCAAGTCATCAAGGTTACCATCACCAATCATACGCTCAACACGCTGCCGACTGATAGATTTAGGTGGCGTCAGACCAAAAGCATGCATTGCTAACGCGCTTGAGCTGTCTAAACTGTTTTGCTTATCAAGTGTATCATCTTGCAAAAATGGCTTCATAAAGCCCGCTTTGATACCGTTGTAATCAAGAGCGCGAATCAATCCAAGCGCTGCTGACGTTACGCCGATACCACGGCTGATGGGAACTAGTAAAATGGTTTGCATAAAGTATCCTACGGTTTATTATATTTTTAAAGCTCACTTCATCCTTGCTGGAATGAGTAAAACGTCGCGCTTCTCATCATAGGCTATGTATAAGAAGCGCTGGGCAAAAAAATAACTTAACACGTCTAATGAATAAAAAAGCTGATAAGACGACTAAAAGCTTATGAGAAAATCACAAGTAACTTATAATATAAGCAACTTATAAAAAGCATTGAGCTTAGAGTAAGCCCAATGCTTCACGTGTTTCTTGAGCAATACGGCACTCTTCATCAGTTGGCACAACCCACAGCTCAATGCTGCTATCGTCTGCGTGGAAGCTGCCTTCGCTACCACCAAACAAGCTCGCATTTTTGTCAGCGTCTACTTTTATGCCGAAATGACGCATCACTTCTAAGATACTGGTACGGGTGGTGACTGAGTTTTCGCCGATACCGCCCGTAAAGACAATGCCTGTGAATTCTGGTAACGCGCAGCTTAAGCTGGCAAGATATTTACCGACGCGGTAACAGAACATCTCGATAGCGAGCTTGGCATCTGCGTGACCTTCGTTCGCCGCTTGTTCGACGGTACGTAAATCATTAGACAATCCTGAGACACCCAATAGACCACTTTCATTATTGAGCATGGCATCAATCTCTTCCAAGCTCATACCGAGCTGGCGCTTTAGGTGTATGTGTAGACTTGGGTCAACATCACCACTACGCGTACCCATCATGAGCCCTTCAAGCGGGGTCAGACCCATGCTGGTATCGAAACTTTTGCCATCATAAACGGCAGTCGCCGAGCAGCCGTTGCCCAGATGCGCTGTAAGCCAACCATGTGGGCCTTTAGACTCAGTAATTTCACTGGCACGCTCTGAGACATAGGCATGAGACGTACCATGAAAGCCATAACGGCGGATTTTGTGTTCTTCGTATAGGGCTTTTGGTAGTGGGTAGCGAAAAGCAACAGGAGGCATGGTTTGGTGAAAGGCTGTATCAAAGACGACGACTTGAGGAATATCAGGATAAATCGCCTGTACCGCTTCGATACCTAAAGCATGGGCAGGGTTATGCAGTGGCGCGAGTATTTTTAAGCGTTTTACTTCGTCCAGCACATGCTCATCGACACGGACTGCTGCAGAGTACTCACGGCCACCATGAACCACGCGATGACCAACGGCGATGAAATGATACTGTTCTAATAGCTCAAGGATTTTTTGTAATGCTAACTGATGACGACCACCTGAGATAGAGATTTCCAGCTTATCACCATTCAACGTCGTGTGTTTGATACGAGCAGTATCGAGTCCTAAGTTTTCGGCCAAACCAGTGATACGAATAGAATTGTCTTCGCTAATCAGCGCGTATTTGATAGAAGAGGAACCGCAGTTGAGGACTAAGGTGGGATTGATTAGGTTCGATGTTTCGGTATTTTTGTCATCAAAAGTGGTGGTTAGGCTGGCGCTCATACTCTGTCCTTAGATTGTATTTTGTAAAGGGTGACTCATCACAGACGAGTACCGGTTGAATAAACAAAAACCAGCCGCATCCATGCCGACATAGGTCAAGCAAGTACATTGCTGATTCTGGTCACTCTTGGGCTGGCACTATTGATCAGTGCTTGTTAAGTCGCATGCTAGCGCCTCAACACAGTCGCAAGGTCTACACATAATGTACCATAGTTTTATGGCTATACCACGATAACTATAAGGGTTAAATTGATAGAATGTGGTATAGACAATACAACTGTACACCGAGTGTCGCTAGGGTTTGTCGGCTGCTACAGCCAAATATAGTAGCTCATAATAAATTGTAAGAAAATTTGTCTAAGTAAATATAATAGGCTGTTTTACCATTATAGCGATACATTAAGACCGCTAGTATCAACGATCGCTTAGTAAATGGCAGTCGCACGGTCTAGTAAAGCTTAGCAAAACTTAGAAAAACCAAACTCGTCCAAATTTATTGATTAGGGACATTCAGTATGCACACAGCATTATGTAATAATGCTATTATCCAAAGCAGTCATATTGTCATTTTTTAGCGATGGCGATAGCTTTTATTTAGCTGTCTATAGGGTTGGATCTATCGCCTTTATGACTCGTGCTTTTTATCATCCTCATGCCATTGCAAAGTCACAGGTTCTCTATTCTATGTTTACTATTAACCGCTTTTCGAAAACTGAGCACACTAATGTTGCTGATCTTGGTCGCCGTGTTATCTCCACTTTTATTATTAGTGGGGTGATTATGATGGGTTTGGTGGGTTGTGGTCAAAAAGGCAATCTATACCTCGCCGACGCTAGTAGCCAGACGGTTCAAGGAGCTACGGATAGCGCTGACATACAGGGTAGTACCTATTCGGCACAAGATGATGGTCATCAAGAAATGGATGATTTTAAGCTACCGGAACCCAGTGAAGACCCTAATGATTATTGATTTTTATTAAAAACTCAATGCCGTCAACGAGATTTCGGTGTGCACCCTAAGATTTTTTAACTTTGATAACCTGATGAAATTAGAGATGTTTATATGAGTCATTCTGAGCAAAAAACTGGCGAATCTGTCACGATCCAAACTGAGCAAGGCTTGTATGTTAATCCTCAAGCTTTAACCGCCCATTTACCTGCGCTAGATTATCGTGATGGTGCATTGTATATGGAGCAGGTGAGTATTGATGATGTGGTTAAACACTACGATACGCCATGCTATGTCTACTCAAAACAAGCCATTTTGGATGTCTATCAAGCTTATAGCGATAGCTTTGCCAGTTTAACGCACCAGATTTGTTATGCGGTAAAAGCAAACTCTAATCTTGCAGTACTTGGTATATTGGCGCAAGCAGGCGCAGGATTTGATATCGTTTCACGCGGCGAGCTCATGCGCGTACTGGCGGCAGGTGGTGATGCTTCACGTGTGGTGTTCTCAGGTGTGGGCAAGACTGATAGCGATATCGAGTATGCCCTGACCCAAGGTATTGGTTGTTTTAACGTTGAGTCAATCAGCGAGCTGACTTTGATTAATGATGTGGCACAGAAATTGGATAAACCTGCGCCAATTTCACTACGGGTTAATCCCAATGTCGACGCCAAGACGCATCCGTATATTTCAACAGGGTTAAAAGACAATAAATTTGGTATCACCCACGAAGACGCGGTTGCCGTCTATGAGCAAGCGGCGCAGTTATCCCATATTGATATCGTCGGTATTGACTGTCATATTGGCTCGCAGTTGACTGAAGTTGCGCCATTTGTAGCAGCTTTAGATAAAGTGATTGAGCTGATATATAACTTACATGATAAAGGTATCGAGCTGCGTCATATCGATTTGGGCGGTGGTTTGGGTGTGCGTTATATCGATGAGACACCAGTATCTATCGACGAGTTTGCCCAAGCGTTATTACCGAAACTTAGCGAGCTTGGCTTAACGGTATTCTTTGAGCCGGGTCGCAGTATTGTGGCAAATGCTGGGGTATTATTGACCAAGGTTGATGTGCTCAAACCAACGGAACATAAGAACTTTGCCATTGTTGACGCAGCAATGAATGACTTGATTCGTCCGGCGTTATATCAAGCTGAAATGGCAGTCATTCCAAGTGTCTTGTCTGATAATGGCATCGACACTGATGGCACGCAGCCATGGGATATCGTTGGCGCTATTTGCGAAACGGGTGATTTTTTAGCGAAAGACCGTTTATTGTCGCTCGCGGCAGGCGATGTTTTAGCAATCACAGGCGCTGGTGCGTATGGCTTTACCATGAGTAGTAATTATAATTCACGCCCGCGTGCTAGTGAAGTAATGGTCGCCGATGATAGCCATCAACTGATTCGCAAACGCGAAATTATTGAAGCGCTATATGCAGACGAAGTATTGTGGCAAGGTAAATAAATCGTTGACCAACAGATTTAGCCATTTTTAGCCCATTTAGGCGTTTTCGTTTAGATTGAGGGCATGCTCTAGATAAAAAGCCTATTGTCTTTATGATGATGGGCTTTTTTATGGCCTGCTCTAATGAGAGATATCAGTTTGGCTGTACAAGGTGGATTCAGCATCGTGTTAACTTAGTATTTGATAGCGGTGATAGTTATGATTGTATCTGACAGCGTGCTAATATAAGACATACATAAAAATAGGATAGGATAACAAGGATATGCTAATAGAATTTACGAAGATGCATGGTCTGGGCAATGATTTTATGGTCATCGATTTGGTGACTCAGCGCTTAGATTTGACCAAGGATTTGGTACAGTTACTGGGTGACCGTCATTTGGGTATTGGCTTTGATCAGCTGCTCGTCGTTGAGCCACCGATGCGTCCTGACGTTGATTTTAGTTATCGCATTTTTAATGCTGATGGGTCAGAAGTTGAGCAGTGCGGTAATGGTGCGCGCTGTTTTGCCCGTTTTGTGCAAGCGCGTAAACTGTCATTTAAACAGCGTTTGCGTGTTGAGACGGCAAGCGGCATCATTTCATTGACCACTGATCGTTACGGCTGGGTCGAAGTCGATATGGGTAAGCCGAAATTTGAACCAAGCGAGATTCCTTTTACCCCCAGAGCCACAACCAAAATTCAAAACGCCTATCATCTCGATGTAAATGGCACTCCTGTACAGCTTTATGTTGCCAATATGGGCAACCCGCATGCCGTTATCAAAGTTGATAACGTGCTCGATGCCGACGTTGAAACCTTAGGCAAAGCCATCGAATCGCATCCCGCCTTTCCTGACCGTGTCAATGTTGGCTTTATGCAAGTGATGAATCAGCGTCACATTCGTCTGCGTGTCTATGAGCGCGGTGTCGGTGAGACACAGGCCTGTGGTACTGGCGCTTGTGCCGCAGTAGCGGTTGGTATCCGCGAAGGCTGGCTCGATGAAGGCGAAGACGTGCGTGCGCAACTTTATGGTGGCAGTATGATCATCAAATGGCAGCCGGGTTATTCAGTGATGATGACCGGTCCGACCGCCTTTGTTTATGAAGGCGTATTTAGCCCAGATGGTCTGATGGCACAAGCGGGCATCAAGCCCAATCCAGAAGGTTAATGGATAATAGGGCTATGTCCAATAAAAACAATCATACGATGGAGCCTACCTCAGATTCTGAGGCAAAAGCATGGCTATCAGTCGAGCACGCCGCAGCTATAGAGTCGGATGCTGCATTACGTGATTTGTTAGCGCCCGTGCATCGTTGGCTTAATGTCTTGTCGGTGCGCCATCACTCGCCGCATACGTTGACCGCTTATTTTGCAGGATTGAATCAATTGGCGCTGTTTTTACGTGGGAAACGCCTGA
Source organism: Psychrobacter immobilis (assembly GCF_904846185.1). GTDB lineage: Bacteria > Pseudomonadota > Gammaproteobacteria > Pseudomonadales > Moraxellaceae > Psychrobacter > Psychrobacter immobilis_B. The sequence goes on from NZ_CAJGZQ010000012.1 coordinate 16,284, forward strand.
CGTGGACGCGCTGCGATAAGCGCCAATTAGCCCAGCATATTAGTCAACGCTTGGATGAAGACAAGCTCGCACTTGCTAGCGTCCAGCAAGAGCTGTCAGCCATTCGCCATTTTTATGGCTGGTTGATAGAAGAGGATTTAGCACGTATTAACCCAACGACTGGCTATCAGCTCAAGCGTAGTCCTCGACCGCTGCCGTCTATCGCTGATGTTGATTTGCTCACTCAGCTGCTTGACCAAAAGATGCCTGATACACCCGAACAAGCGCGCCTATGGCTGCGTGATAAGGCGATGTTTGAATTGCTATACAGCAGCGGTCTGCGCGTAGGCGAGTTGGTCGCGTTGGATATGGGCGATGTGGATTTGTCAGACCTGCGCGTGCGCGTGACAGGTAAAGGCAATAAAACGCGTTTGGTGCCGTTAGGTATCAAGGCAGCAGAAGCGATTAGCCGTTATCTACCGCATCGTAATCTGTGGGTGGAGCAAATGGACAGCGCACTATTTATTAGTGAAAAACTAGGTACACGTTTATCAACACGGGCAGTGCAGCAGCGTCTCAAAGTTGCGGCTACGCGTGCCGGCATCGCACAAAATATGTATCCGCATTTATTGCGTCATTGTTTTGCCTCGCACATGCTGTCGGGCAGTGGCGATTTGCGCGCGGTGCAAGAAATGCTCGGGCATAGTGATATCAGTACCACGCAAATTTATACCCATGTCGATTTTGCTAAACTTACACAAGTCTATGATCGTGCTCATCCACGCGCGACTCATGCAAGGACTGAAAAAAATACCACTTAACATCCGATATTGAATATGAGCATTCAGTACTCAGCATTGAAACTGGCTTACGTCAAACGATGACAGTCAAAAATGGGCATTTTTTGGCGTCCTTGCTGTTGAGCCTGTTTATCTAAGGTTGCCAAGATCAAAGCATAATTTTTATTATCTTTATTAATAGCGTTGTTTAATTCACTATCCTCATAGCTGTTAATAATCGTGCCATCAAAAGCTGTGATAGTGGTATGCCCCCACGTTTGACGGATATCACCGTTTTTGTAAACATGGTCGCCGCCTTGTGCTGCGCCAATGACCATGCACTGACTGTCTAACGCCCGTGCGCGAAGTAACAGCGACCAGTGTGCTTGCCCCGTTAAATAAGTAAATGCCGATGGCGCACTTAATAGGTCAGCGCCTGCTTGACGTAAGCGCTGTGCCAATGCGGGAAAACGCAAATCAAAACAAACCATCATACCCAGTTGATAAGCAGCATGATTACTCTCTACTGTTGCAACTACAGTCTGTGTGCCAGGCTCAAACGTCGCCGCTTCATTATAGCTGCCATGTTTATCTGCTACCGTCGCCGTGAATAGGTGAATTTTGTCATAGCGTGCCACTCGCGTGCCGTCAGGGGCAAATAGCTGACTGACTTGGCGCAGTCTGCCATCAGGCACGATGACGCCATCAGGGCGATAAAGGCAAGGCAATGAGCCTGCCAGCACATAGACACCGTAAGTACTGGCATAGTTTGCTATCGTCGCTGATAGCGAATCAAAGCGCTCTGCGGTGGCAAATTGCTCGCCCATGCTACAGCAGTTTTCTGGTAAGACAACAAGGTGAGCACCTTGATGACTGGCATCGCTGATGGCAGATTTTATAGCCGCTACGTTTTTTTCGATGTCTTGCTGGCTATTCATTTGAATCGCAGCAGTGATAAGGTGTGGTTTAGTTGCTTGGTCATTCATCGTATTATTCTCGGTTAATGTTAAGAGTGGTTCAATTGGCTCGAAGGTTTTGTGTCATGTACCTTGTATTTTTTACATAGCCTTATTATTATCAACAAGATTTGGTTGTTTTTTGTTTAGCGGTTCATGCTAAAACGGTCAAATTTATAGGGTTTTATAAGTAGAGAGCAATAAGCGTATTGGGCCGTCTATAAATTATCATAGCAAAATTGCCACGAAAAATGCTATCGTCATGTCCTGATAACGTTAACTCGCTACTTTAAGTGGCAACATATATAGACTATCACCAGTATCGGAGTGTAATAAGCCACCCATGAGTATGTCTTTCGGATTGGCGACCACGCTGAGCACCTCACAAAAACTGACCCCGCAAATGCAGCAAGCCATTAAATTGCTGCAACTCTCTAGTCTTGAGCTTGCGCAAGAAGTTCAGGCCAAGCTGGATAGCAATCCATTGCTTGAACGTATTGAGGATGATGAATACGATTATGGCAGCGGCGATAGAGTAGATGAGCCATTGACACTTGATAGCTGGAACCAGAGTACTGATACTGACTCATTTAGTGCAACCTCTGAGAGTAATACCCATACCTCTGAACCAGATGAAGACTTTAGTGACAGCTTGGACAAATTACAGCAAGCCAGTATCGATGATAGTGCCATAGACAATCATACGATGGATAGTGACGACTATAGTAGCTTTGAAAATAGTGCTGATAGCAGCAACTATGCATCTACGCCGAGCAGTTCGGGGAGCAAAAGTGACGAGGATTTTGATAGTTATCAAGGCGGCACTTCTGCCACCATACAAGACCATGTGCGCTGGCAGCTGAACTTTAAGCATCTCTCAGAAGCGGACATGTTGATTGCAACCTATCTGATGGACTCTATGGATGACATGGGTTTTGTGCGGCTTGATATCGATGAGCTGTTGCAAAGCTTCGATACGATGGCAAGTTTTTATCAATGGGATGAATCTGTTGAGCACGATGAAGTCATGGCTGTTTTACGTGTTATTCAGTCTTGCGATCCGCTGGGTGTCGGGGCGCGAAATCTCAGTGAGTGCCTAGCGATTCAGTTGTCCAAGCTCGATGCAAATACTGACCATCTAAAAGAAGCGCAAGCATTATTGTCAGCCAGTGAGCATTTGGTGAGCAATAACATCAAAGCATTGACTGAGCGGACTGGACTCGCGCCTGCACAGATTACCCCCGCGCTTAACTTACTGCGTACTTTGAATCCGTCACCTGGATTGCTGTTTCAAAGCAGTCAACCAGACTATACTCAGTCGCCAGCCAGCTATGATATTCCTGATGTTTTGGTCACGCCTATACGTCACTATCAGAGTCAGACGAGTTCAGATACATCGACGCAGGAGGACGGCTGGAATGTGCGCCTCAATCCTGACACCATGCCAAAGCTAAGAGTCAATCAAGAATATGCCAATTTGGTGAAGCGCGGTGATGACAGCCCCGACAATCAATATCTGCGTGAAAACCTCACCGATGCCCGCTTGTTTATTCGTAGTATCGAAGAGCGTAATCAAAACCTATTAAAAGTGGCAACCAGTATCGTGCGTTATCAGCAAGAGTTCTTGCAGCATGGCGCGACTGCCATGCAACCCCTTATTCTAAAAGCCATTGCGGAAGAAGTGGATTTGCACGAATCGACCGTTTCACGTCTAACCACCAGTAAAACAATTTTGACGCCGCAGGGATTGTTTTCACTCAAGCATTTCTTTTCATCTCATGTTAGCAGTACCGACGGCGATATTTCATCGACTGCCATTAGCGCCATGATTAAGCAACTGATAGCCGATGAAGATGCCAAAAAGCCATTATCTGACAGTCGCATAAAAGATTGTTTATTATCCGAAGGTATCGATATCGCCAGAAGAACCGTGGCCAAATATCGTGAAGCAATGAATATTGGCTCGTCTACTCAGCGTAAACAGAAATATTAAATGTCACAATTCAATGACTTAAGAGAAAAATCGTGCTATCGCTAATATATTTGTTGGTAAATATAAAAAATAAAATTTTCTGATTATATAGAAATATTAAGGAAACAACCGTTTTTATTACATTTAATTACACTTTACTGTCTTGCTACTATTCGATATTCATGACAAATTAGAGTCATACCAACAACGAAATCTAAGTGTCGATTTAGCGTATTTACTTATCTCATTAATCAAGATGACAACGAAAGGACACGTTCGATTTTTGCTAAAAGTATCGATTACTAAAGGCGCTGATCAATAAAGACACACCATTCATTGTTGGTAAGGCAGGGTGAAAAAGCAGGAATGCTGGCTCATCTGTTGATTGTAAGTAACAACGCAAGCAACAACGTAGGCAACAATGTAAGTCATAATAAAAGGACAACAATATGAATGTTTCTATCAGTGGTCACCATATCAGTGTTACCGACGCTATGAACGCAGCTGTTCAAGAAAAACTTGATAAAATTGGTCGTCATTTTGATCAAATTCAAAGTATTCAAGTCATTTTATCATTAGATAACAGCGGTGCTATAAAGAGCTATAAGGCTGAAGCGATTATGCGAGTCTCGGGTAAAGAGATGTTTGTCCAAGCGCTTGACGATGATATGTATAAAGCCATTAACGAGATGGCAGACAAACTTGATAGACAAGTACGCAAGTACAAAACCAAGTTGGAGAGCAAAAAGACTCAGGGTGCTGGGCGTGATGGACGCTATGAAGAGCTGATGACAGACGATGCTGCTCCAGCAGTTTAATGTTATAGAGTTTAGGATATTTAAAGGTTAATGATTACTGGCTGATGAAATAATAAATAGTATCAGTAGCCGCATTTTTAGATATCTCTAAATGACATTGCCTAAAACGGAAAAAGACCTCGAACATTTGCTATGTTGAGGTCTTTTTTATGAGCAATTATTTTTTTAAAAACTCACCTTTAAATACATTTCTTTAAGCACATTTGTTTTCAAATCAACAGATCATCATTTTAGCTAATTAGCCACCACCGACTGCTTGCACCACTTCGATATTCATACCTTCAGCGATACTTAATTGAGCAAGCTCACTCTTTGGAATCAGTTCACCATCGACTTCTACTGCATAACGACCTTGGCTAAGACCAAGCTCATTGATGACCAATTGCACGGTCTGATGGGTAGTCTGTAGTGTCTTACCATTAACGATAATGGTACTCATAAAATATACTCCTTAATGATTTTTTATCCTTTTGTGCGTACTAAGGCGTGTTCTCATTTTTATCTCTATTTTCAAAATGAGGATATGCTATAGAGTGCAACTTACTTATCGTTTGATCGATTGATTATTTTGTGACCAATTTGTTCATCTTAAATGATGACACTGCTAACCATAGCCAACCTGCAATCATTAGTACGCCGCCGATAGGCGTAATCGCGCCAAACCAAAGTGGTGCGCCAAGTGTCATTGCATATAAGCTACCAGCAAATATCATAATGCCAATTTGTAGTAGCCATGCAGTAGTTTGCGTGGCATATCTCAGGCGAATCAACAGACCAACCAGTAATAAACCCAGCGCATGTACAAATAAATACAGTGTTGCAGTGTGCCACCATTCGAGTTGTTGAGCACTGACGATGTTTTTTAAGCCATGCGCTCCAAACGCTCCTAAAGCGACGGCGATGGCCATATTGATCGCTGCAATGCCTATCCAATTTAACATGACAAACTCGTATTATTGAAAACTATAGCTGTTGAAAGCCAATGATTCTTGACAGGTAGTGACTATTTATAGGTAAAAGCTATTTACAGGTAGTAATTATTGACAAGTAACAACTACTGAATATCATCTGGCAAAATAACGCTATCAATGGTCATTGCCTCGCGGATTTTGTCCATGGCGTTTTTTTCGATTTGGCGCACGCGTTCTGCTGAGATAGAGTAGACGGCTGCCAATTCGTGTAAGGTTGATTTTTGCTCAGAGAGCCAGCGTTGCTCCACGATATCGCGTGAGCGCTCATCAAGGGTATCCATTGCCGCAATCAATGCAGATGAGTTGCTTTCTTCCCAATCTGCTTCTTCTAACTGCTCGGCAGGATCGATACCATCTTCTAAAAATAGCTGCGGTGCATAACGTCCATCGTCGTCATCGCTAGATTGCGCTTCAAACGAGGCGTCATAAGAGGTAAGCCGCGATTCCATTTCTAACACCTGCTTGCGTGTGACATTTAAGTCTTTGGCAATGGCATCAGCCTCTTCTAGCGTGAGCTGGTTGTTGGTTTTTTTGAGACTACGTAAGTTAAAGAATAGTTTACGATGCGCTTTGGTGGTCGCGACTTTGACAATGCGCCAGTTACGAATCACAAATTCATGGATTTCTGCTTTAATCCAATGCACAGCAAATGACACCAAACGCACGCCCTTATTCGGGTCAAAGCGTTTTACAGCTTTCATTAGTCCCAGATTGCCCTCTTGGATTAAGTCTGCTTGCGGCAAACCATAACCCGAGTAGCTGCGGGCAATATGAATCACAAAACGCAGGTGCGACATCACGAGCAGACGCGCCGCTTCTACATCGCCTTCATCATAATAACGATGTGCCAGCTCTTGCTCTTGGATTGGTGTCAAAATTGGGATTTGGTGCACCGTGTTGATATAAGCGCCCAAATTGACCCCAGGCGCTGACAAATGAGTCGGCATCGCTGGCACTAAGTCACGGGTGCTAGTGTCGCCTAAGGCGCTAGCATCATAAGGTGGACGTTGGGCGGCAGCTTTTAATGCGGCATCACGTGCTTCGTTTTTTATAGGAGCTGCCTCATCTTTTTTATTCGTTTTTGCCGTATCAGTAGAATTATTAGCCATATTCTTGACCTTGATTAAATAGTGACGCAAATAGTCAGATAAAAATCTTTATAGTTGTAATTGTAAAGGATAGCGACACTTAGTTGCTATCAGTTTTAGTAATGATAAAGTGATATATTGTATCGAAACGCTGTGCTGATAAGCTATCCGCTGATGGCTGATCCGTCATGCTATTAACGATTAATCGCAGTTGACTTGCGGCATTTGCTTGCTGGCTTTGTTGACAAAAAGCGGTGATATCAGCCTGTGAGTTGGCATCAGTTGCGACCACATATAATGAACCGCCAGCTGTGACGTCACGTAGTGCCACTTTGGTTTTTAACAGTGGCATTGGACAAGCAAGTCCGCGACCATCGACGAAACGTTGGACATGAATAGGCTGCGTTTCATTCGCCTCATGATCTGTAGTGACAGTATGCGCTAGTAACAAGTCTAACAGGTTGTTGATGTCTTGCTGCTCAGTATCAGACAAATCTGCTGATAAGTTTATAGAATAAGGCGAATATACGGTGGTTGACTGACGATCAGCAGACATAAAATAAACCTTATAAATATTTTGGTTTGTACTAGATTGTATTGAACATTCGCAAACACGCAATGACAGTGCCTGTTCTTCATAAAAGACACTCGGCAGTGACCAGACCCTATAGTCATGAAATGTCATTATACCAAATAGCCGATATGTAGTTGAAGTTGAATATAATCAACGTCACATTCAGTTCATTAGAATCACCTATGGTCTATTCAAGATAATTTAGATACAAGGAAGGCTAGCAAAAGTACTAAAAATAGTAGACTGAGCGCGCCTGATATCATATCCATTTTATAGGGGATTGACTAAAGCCATGTTGCACAATAGTGACGGGCAGCTGAGTTATTGGTAGTCGAATGCAGACTAGAATTGACCTTATATCAGCAAGCTCGTATAGTCGAAAAACGTTTAGTCAAAAAATCAGTCGAAAACACCTTACTTCAAAAACAGTATCATCACTCACTTGCATAGGATACGTACTTGAACCATTTTAATAGACAATCGATACTTGGTAATGCGCCCATGACCCAGGAAAAAAAATGTAAAAGTGCCGCGCGTTCGATGGCATTATCGAGCGCTATTAAATTGGCATTGTCGGCGGTACTAATGACGATGACCACTGCTGCCATGAGTGAGGATAGTCTTAATAATGCTAATACGAGCAGCAAAGCGATGGAATCCAATTATAATTCATGGCAAACCACCGGCTCAGAAGAGCTAAATCTGCCCAATTTGCGCGGACAAGGCTTGAGCTTCGCTGAGCAATATCAAAACAAATTGCTCGGCGAATGGTCGTTACGGAACGTCAATGGTCGTATCAAAATGGAGCATGATCCTTGGATTCAAGAAACGGTCAAAGACATGACTTGGCGTCTCAATGCGCAAGCAAGGCAGCAAGCGCCGATGGGTTTGGTTATCATTGATAACCCAAGTATCAATGCCTTTGCAGCACCAGGCGGTGTCATTGGACTCAATACAGGGACGATTCTGGCCGCTAGCAGTATGGATGAGCTTGCCAGTGTGGTGGCGCATGAAGTTGCTCACATCAGTCAGCGCCATTACGAAAGTGGTGCTGATGAGCGCAAAAAGGCCTTGCTGATGCAGATAGGCGGTATGCTGGCAGCGATTGCAGCATCGGCGGTCGATGGTGATGCAGCGGCAGCAGTGATGATGGGCAGCCAAACGGCAACGATGAACAGCACGATGGCATTTAGTCGAAATAATGAGCGCGAGGCCGATCGGGTGGGCATGCAAATCATGACCCAAGCAGGCTACGACCCAAGGGCGATGCCGCGATTCTTTGCCACGATGAACCAACGCAGCCAGCTCAACCAAGTTGAAAATCGATTTTTACCAAGCTTTGTACGCTCGCATCCACTGAGTAACGAGCGCTTAAGTGAAGCGCAAAGTCGTGCCCAGCATTATCCTTCACTGTCACTAAATCAGCAGCAGCGCCATCAGGCTTTATTTGATCTGCTCTACTGGCGTGTCCAAAGTACGGGTAAACATGCCTCAGAGACAGTGCTAATGACGGCTGCTAAAAATAGCGTAGGTGCCAAATTGGCTTTGATGAACTGGTATGGCGAACAGCAACGCTTTACAGAGGCAAGCGATTTACTGGCTGAAATCAATCGACTGCCGCCTACGCAGCTCCAAAATTTAGAGCCTTTACTATCGATTACTCATAGCAAAATTCTAACGGAACAGAATAAATGGTCACAAGCGGCGGACGTATTAGCCAGCCAGCAGCGTGTTTATCCTGAGCGTCGTGATCTGCGTCTTTATTTGGCAGAAGCGCTCACCAATAGCAATCAGCCAATCAAAGCCCAAGCACTACTCAAGCCACTGACCGAGCAGCAACCAAGCGACCGTTATGCTTGGCAAAGTTTACAACTGGCCAATGAAAAACTGGCAAAAACGACCGACTCTGCGTCCCTGAAAAATATTGCCACCATTAACGCGCTACGCTATCGCAGTCATGACCAACTATGGAGTAGTCGTTACGAGAGTGCATTGACGTCACTCACCCAAGCCAAACAACTGGCGGAAAAGCTACAAACCACGGCTCAAGCCAGTAGCGCCCGTCCATTGCTTGCCAATATCAATGCAGAAATCAAAGCAGTAAAAACCGCCAAAGACTTTGAGCCTTAGGCGGTTATTTTTACGATGTCGTCATTAGCTTTTGATGACACTAATTACTAGCCTTGTAGCGCATCTTTCACCAGCTTAGAGATGAGAGCAGGATCTGCGCGTCCTGCGGTTTTGTTCTTTAATACACCCATCACACTGCCCATGTCACGCATAGATGTCGCGCCTTGTGCAGCGATTTCCGCATTGACCAAAGCCGCAAGTTCAGCATCATCCATTTGTTTTGGCATAAACTCATTGATAATATCAATCTCAAACTGCTCTTTGGTTGCCAGATCATCACGATTGTTTTCGGTAAAAATAGTCAATGACTCATGGCGTTGTTTTAGCTGCTTTTGCAGTATATCTAAGACTTGCGCATCATCAAGCTCTATTTGACGGTCAATCTCAATTTGCTTGATAACCGCTTGCACGTTACGCAGTACTTTGACACGCTCAAGCTCACGCGCTTTCATAGACACTTTGACATTGTCTGATAAAGTCTGTTTAAGTTGGCTCATTGTTATTATCCTTATTTGTTAAGAGGTATTTATTCAAATTTTTAAGCAATAATAATAAAAATTGTAGCATAAAAAACGCCACTGATATCAATGGATAACAGTGGCGTTAATGTAGCACTTGTACTTAATTAATCGAATTATCGATTAGTACATACGAGTGGTACGAATAGTTTCGCGTTGTAATTTTTTCTTATAACGCTTTACGGCAGCAGCTTTTTTACGCTTACGTACTTGCGTTGGTTTTTCATAAAACTCACGCTTACGTACATCTGATAATACGCCAGCTTTTTCGCAAGCACGCTTGAAACGACGGATAGCGATGTCAACTGGTTCGTTTTCTTTAACCTTAACTGCAGGCATGAAGACTCCTCGATTAGGATGAGATATAAGGGCATTAGTCTGGCTGTGTATTAGTATTTAGCCGTAATATCTCAAGATTACAGGCATCAGCTCAAACTAGGATAATCTTGCGCATGAGCACAAGGGCAAGCATTTTAATAAAAAATGTCACTTAAGTCAATGATTTTAGCACATTAATCCATATTTATCATTAAGTTGCAATGCGCAATGCGCAGAGACAATTTTAAAAGTAGTTAGAACGCAGGTTTTTGCTCCAGCTTTAGTGAAACTATAAATGCAAAGTATAAAATTACTATGAATAAAAAACCCTACTGTCTATAACGGTTTGGTTGGAGTTTATGCTATGATAATTTGCATATAATAGTCAGCATATTAACCATTTTATGTGTATTTTATTGAGGATGTTGGAATGAAAAAAACAGGACTAAATACAGCGCTAAGCACCGCATTTATCATTGCTCTTGGCTTTGGCATTAGCGCTTGTAGTGGTGAAAAAGAAGGCGAATCACACGAAGTATTGGCAAAAGATCGCGTTGATGAAGCCGCTGAGCTGGCTCGCAAAAACGCACCTGAAGCTGAAAAAATGGAGTTCCCAGAAACGGCTCCAGCGCCAGTAACTGAAGCTGAGGGCACAGTAGATGGTGCTGCAACTGCTGAAGCAGGGACGACTGCTACTGATATGACAGATGCAACGGATAGCGATGTTGCTGTCGCTGACAGTGCAGATATGCCAGCTAGTAGTGCAGATGTGCCAGCTGCTGCTACGGCGGCAACGCCTACTGCTGACGCTGAACCAGCTACGAACTAATCACGGTTTGTGTGTTGATAGGTTTTGAATTTATGCGCTGTCATAAACAGTCGCTAACATGAAATATCGAATAGAGGTGTGATCATGATAAGTAAACAGCAGCGTATGAATAAACTGGTCTTATCTGCTATCAGTTTAAGTGCGCTATTAGCAATCACTGCTTGTAGTAGTGACAATGCAGCGGTCGAAGAGCCAGCTGTTGCCAGTGAATCTGCCGATACAACGGTAGTGGTAGAAGACGCGCCTATAGTCGAACCTGAGGTCGTTACGCCTGAACCTGTGGCAGATACCGAGACGACGGTCATTGAAGATAAGCCAGTGCAGGAAATCTCTGCGGAGCCAGAAGTGTTGGCTGCGGATGCAGGCGCCAAACTTTATGAGACCAACTGTAAGGTTTGTCATGAAGGCGGGCTGCTGAACGCGCCTAAATACGGTGATAAAGCCGCGTGGGAGCCGCGTCTGGCTAAAGGCACAGAGACGCTGCACATGCATTCGGCAAAAGGCTTTAATAAGATGCCAGCCCAAGCCACCGATAAGGTCAGTGAAGCCCAAGTTTACGCAGCTGTAGATTACATGATTGAAGCAGTTAGTTGATCCGGTATATTAAGAGATATTGACCATTGAAATTTGTTAAACTGACCGTCATTGTGTCTGACAATGGCGGTTTTTTTTATGCACGTTTTTTGGCAGATACTAGGGCGTGTCCTCAATAATTCAATCGATTAACCTCTAAATGGGCTAGAAATGGCTAAACTTTGTCAAATAGCTTATTAATATCTCGATAGTATTTACGCTGCTTTCCTTGTTTGACGGCAATTTATCTCATTTTTATCACCATTTTTAAAAAGACGACACGACCTAAAAGATAGCAACGTTGTAAAAAATAATACGCAGACCAAAGTATGATAAAGGCAAAAATATGAAAGTATTGGGTTTAGAGACTTCTTGTGATGAGACAGGTCTGGCGATTTTTGACAGTGAGCAGATGAATAGTGACAATCAAGGGCTGGTTGGACAAGTTCTGTATTCACAAATAGAGCTGCACGCACTATATGGCGGCGTTGTGCCTGAGCTTGCCAGCCGCGATCATATTCGTAAGTTGGTGCCTTTGCTTAATGAGTTGTTAGAGCAGTGCAATGTGAAGAAAAGCGAGATTGATGCCATTGCTTATACCAAGGGACCCGGACTCATTGGCGCTCTGATGACGGGCGCATTATTTGGGCGAAGTTTGGCGTATGGTTTGGATATCCCTGCCATTGGTATCCATCATATGGAAGGACATCTGCTCGCACCGCTGATGGGTGCCAATCCACCCGCCTTTCCGTTTGTTTCGTTATTGGTCTCAGGTGGGCATACATTACTCATCGCCGCACGTGGTGTTGGGCAATATGAGATATTGGGTGAGTCGATCGATGATGCCGCAGGTGAATGCTTTGATAAAGCCGCCAAAATGCTAGGCTTGCCGTATCCGGGTGGCCCTAATATTGCCAAATTGGCTGAAACAGGCAACCCAACTGCTTACAATTTGCCAAGACCGATGCTACATCGTGGCCTAGACTTTTCTTTTAGTGGTATGAAAACCGCCGTGCATAATCTTATTAAAGACACCGATGGTTCAGGTGGCTCAGGGAATAATGCGGACAGCGATCCGCAAGTTCGCGCCGATATCGCCGCCAGCTTTCAGCATGCAGTCGTCGATACGCTGGTGAGAAAGTGCGTGAAAGCACTGAAGCAAGTAGAGATGAGTCGATTGGTGATCGCGGGCGGTGTCAGTGCCAACACTCATTTGCGTGAAACTTTGGAGAGCGAGCTTGCTAAGATAAATGCCACTGTGCATTATGCGCCGCCTGCATTATGCACTGATAATGGGGCGATGATTGCTTATGCTGGTTATGAGCGCCTGCAGGCAGGGCAGTCTGATGATTTAGCGGTGAGCTGTGTGCCGCGTTGGCCGATGACTGAGCTACCAGCAGTGTAAAGACGGCTTTGCTCAATACTATCTCCGTTAACCTTTATTAACCTAAGGATGAACTATGCAGTGGCTTGCTATTGGACTAGGGGCTGCCATTGGGGCTTGCCTGCGGGCATGGTTGGCTCGCTTTAATCCGCTGCATCACTGGATACCCCTTGGGACGCTTGGTGCTAATGTATTGGGTGGACTATTAATAGGGTTGGCACTGGTGTGGTTTGAGCGCGTGGGCAGCAGTTTATCGCCCAATGTCCGACTATTTGTGATTACCGGTTTTTTGGGCGGATTGACCACCTTTAGTACTTTTAGTGCAGAAGTTTTTACCTTTATCAACGCTGGTAAATTATTAGCAGGTTTGGGATTGGTCGGACTACATCTGGGACTGACGTTACTAGCAACGGCTATCGGATTTTACTTTTTTAAGCTGGTTTTATGAGCTTTGATAGATGCCATTCGCATAATGGTCTAATATAAGTGGTTCCATTATACCAGTCTGTTATAAGTGGTCTGTTAATAGGTTTGAAGGGTGAAAGAGCTGGTTCCCTTGGGGTATACCTAAAATACATATTCAACGCACCCTAAAGATACGGTTTCCTAATATACTGGCATTGCAGGTGAAAAATAATGAGCTATTTAAATGAAAAATGGAAACCAAACTTTGGAATTGTATATACATGGTTTGCAATGGATAAAAATGGTTTAATTGCTATGATGTTTAACAACTCGTGGGGAGATATACCAAAATCTATTCTAGGAATTAATGGCGCTGAGTTATTATTAGATGATCTAAATGAATTTACTTATGAAGAGTCTGAGAAATTTTCTGAATATCCTGTTCGTAAGGATGGTAAAGCTACTTTAGATCTATATTCTAGTCTAATGTACAGAGACTACAAGTCTAAAAAAGAGGTTGAAAACTTCATTCAACACAGATTACGTGATGAAAATGAAATGTCTGATTGGACTGTTCCTTCCTTTAAAGGTTACTTTATTTATGAAGCAGTTGAAGGAAGTAATGAAGGAGAAGATTATCCTGTGGGATATGAAGGTCAGACTAAAATAGGAGATTATTTTCGTCATCTTATGCCAACAGTATATGGTTCTATTAATGACTTCCCAAAAGAGCTATGGTACGGTATTGCCGTTTCAGATACATTAGATTTTACTAAAGATAGAGTGCTTGACAATGACAAGATCAATAACTACTTTCCTAGAAATTATGAATCCAGATAGATAATAATCCTTTGAATCTGCTACAACTTATTCATAGCCGATAGTTCGATGCCTGTATAGCGCACCGATCATGGATTAGTAGAAATGAATGCGACCATCAAAAATCGACCTTTATACACCCTATTAAACTATATTTGAGGATTGTTCTTAGCATACTGTAATCTTGCATAAAACTCTGGATCAGTATCCTCTAAGCTGTTCTCATACTCTTCTCTGGAAGTTAAGGATTCAATGAAACAATCAAAGCTATCAGCTATTTTGATTAAAGTATTAATGTCATCAGCATAAGAAGACTCATGATCATAAAAGTATACTTTGCCGTATTGCTTAGGCAGCAAACAAATGCAAAAGTTGTTACCTCCCTCATCATAAGAAAATGCCAGTAACCCTGTTTTCCTTGTGCTGTTGTCATCACCAAAGTTTGATTCTAATTGAACGTATTCAGGACCATCATGTATACCTAGCATACCGTGTATAATCGTTATACCTTCATCTTCTGATATATTGCAAATAGTATTAATAGGCTCTGCGCCATTAAAATTAAGGAGGTATTTACGATAATCTTCTGGCAAACGATACTGTATTGTTTGTTCAAAATCTTTTAGTACCTTAGTGCTAAGCTCTCCAAAAGGGTTAGCTGATGTATACTTTGTTTCCATTAATTTATACCTTGATTTAAGTTTACATTTCTACATCTTACATTATCAAAATCTTAAAAAATATGAAAAACAATCAATGTCAGGTGTATCTCTACAATTATCCTCGAAATATCAGCCTTATGTACACTCACAAGTACACTGCTATTATTTTCAGCTGATCAATCTATCAGCGTATATGACATACAGCTAGATGTTCAAGTCCTCACTAGGGTACCGTTATTTACCATAACGCTCGTCATAGCGTAAGAGAGCGGATGATATTTCTCAACTGGGATAATTTAGTAGATAGTGAAATATTACACCGGCTTCACAATGCCTTCTAATAAATTCGCAAATCCTTGCATATAAGCGGTATCTTGGCTCGATGTGCGCGTCGCAGCATAGAGCTGACAATGCACACCCGTACCCAATGGACGCGAGACGACCCAGCCTTTTTTTTCATATTCAGCAACCACCCAATCAGGTAACGCCGCCACACCGCGTTCACTAGCAACCAACTGAATCAGCATCGCCGTCAATTCTGTGTTACGAATGCTATCAAAGCTTACTTGCGCAGGGGTCATAAAATTGGCAATAATATCAAGGCGCTTGGCTTCCACTGGATACGCAATCAGGGTTTCATTGGTTAAATCATCTGGCTCAATAAATTTCTGCGCCGCCAAATCATGCGTTGGCGATAGCACCAAGCGACTTTCATACTCAAATAACGGCTGATAGCTGATGCCGTCTATCGGTAAATCGCTGGTGGTAATGAGTAAATCGATATCACCTTCCATCAATAAGTGGTGCGGCTCTGGCTCAAAACCTGTCGCAAAATCTAGCTCTACATCAGACCATTCGCGGCGGTAATGATTGAGTATCGGCATTAGCCAATCGAAGCAACTGTGACATTCAGAGGCTAGCCGTAATCTACCCGCTTGACCGTGAGCTAAGCGTTTAAGATTGGATTTGGTACGAGTGACCTGCGGCATGATGCTATCTGCCAATGCCAGTACCGTTTTACCTGCTGGCGTAAAAGTCAGTGGACGTGTTCGGCGATTGACCAAGCTGATATCGTAATAATTCTCTAGCTCTTTTAGCTGATGCGAGACCGCAGACGCCGTGACGTGCAGTTCATCGGCAGCCGCCGCCAATGAGCCATGCGCTCGTAGCGCGGTTAAGGTATTGAGATGACGAAGTTCTAGCATAAGACGACCTAACCGCTAAGGTGAGAAAAATTCATTATAATTGATATAGCAATGACTTTCATTCAAAGTCATTATTTAATCCGCGGTGATAAATTAGCGTCGACGTAATAATAGCTGCGAAATAATGACCAATATCAGCGAAGCAACCAGTAAAATCGTCCCAATGGCATTGACCTCTGGTTTGAGTCCTACTCGTACCATTGAATAAATCCGTAGCGGTAAAATCTCATAACTGGGCCCCGTGACAAAGGTAGAAACCACCACATCATCGAGCGATAAGGTAAATGCCAGTAGCCAACCTGCCATCACTGCGGGCAGAATGACAGGAATGAGCACGGTACGCACCATCGTTGATTCACTAGCGCCCAAGTCGCGTGCGGCTTCCATCAAGCGTTCATCCAGACTGCTCAATCGTGCAAACACCGTGATGACTACAAACGGTAAGCAAAAAGTAATGTGCGCGAGTAACAGCGAGACGAACCCTAATTGCAACCCTATTAATAAGAATAATGCCAATAATGAAATAGCGAGTACAATTTCAGGCGACATCATTAATACAAATAACAGCCCATTTAATAAGCCTTTACCGCGAAAGTTATAGCGATGTAAGGCGAGAGCAGTTAGCGTTCCTATCAAAGTTGAGACGGTGGCTGCGACCAATCCCAATACAATAGAATGCCAAAAAGCATCGAGCATCGCTTGGTTATTCAACAGCGACTCATACCACTTTAAGCTAAAGCCGCCCCAGTTATAGCCGACTTTTGACTTATTAAAGGACATGACGACTAAGACGATAATTGGCAAATACAGCATGGTATAAATGAGACCAAGATAGCCTTTAGCCGCGATACTGCCAATCTTAATAGACGATCTTTTTTTAGTTGCCGAGCTATTCAGTTGATGATTCAGTGAACTATCAGACATTAGGCCACCTCATTAAAGTCGGTCTTGCCAATGCGGCGACTACTGGCACGGTAGGCGAGTAATAGTACCACCATTGCTAGTGTTAATAACACGCTTGCGGCTGCGCCAAATGGCCAGTCACGCGCATCCAAGAATTGGTTTTTGATGATATTGCCGACCAATAAATTGCGTGAACCACCCAAAATATCTGCCACATAAAACATACCCATTGCAGGCAGCAGCACCAATAATACCCCTGAGATAATGCCAGGCGTCGTCAATGGCAATATGATATGCCAAAAAGTCTGGGTCTTTGATGCGCCCAAATCCTGTGAAGCGAGTAGCATGTCATTGCGCAAATCGGTAAATACTGCGTATAACGGCAACACCATAAATGGGAACAATAAATACGTCAAACCAGCAATAACCGCCACTTGCGTGTATAAAATATCAATTGGGGCATCGATGATACCGATCGCCAGTAGCGATTTATTAATCAAACCATTATTGGCAAATAGCAGTTTAAGCGCATACGTCCGCACAAGAGAGTTGGTCCAAAATGGTAGGATTAACAGCATCATGAGTAGTGGCTGCCAACGCGTTTTGGCTTTGGCTATCAGCCAAGCAAAAGGGTAGCCAAGTAACAAGCAGATGATGGTTGTGATGCCTGCCATCCATAATGAATGAATAAATACGCCAAAATATAGCGGATCAATCATGCGTATATAGCTGTCGATGCTGACAGGCAAGCTAATAAAAGCACTGCTATCGCGGGTCAAAAAACTGACAGCGATGACTAAGATATTTGGCAATAGGGCAAATATCAATAACCAACCCCAAATCAGCCAGAGCGTTACGGTACGAAAAGGACTTTTGCTGCCTAAGCTATGACCTGCCATCAGCTAATATCCTTTTGAGCAGCTAAACTGGCAGCTTGATGATTGGCTTCATCATCAAGCGTACCGTCTTCTGGTAGTACCCACTCCCAGCCATCGACCCATGATACTTTGACGCCTTCATATAACTTGTAATCAAAGCTTGGATCATCCTCATCAAAGAATTCAGAAGCCTTAATAATGTGACCGTTTGCTAACTCAATAATCGAATCTAAGGTGCTACCTTTATAGTTGCTTTCAATCACTCGCCCGAGTAAGCCACCATGTTCTTTATCATTGGGGTCATAAATTCGCAAATCTTCAGGGCGTAGCAATAAATTAACGATATCGCCCACTTGTACATCGTTAGCAAAATCAGGACGGCGTAGATTGCGTAAGGTGGTCGGGCCATCTTGTGCTTGTGCTTCACAAACTTCGACTTCGATACGGCCATTGGTCACGCGACCGTCGCGATCTGGTTGCTCAGGGTAAACGCCTCTGACTTCCGCTTTAAACAAGTTGGTCTCACCGATAAACTTGGCGGTAAATAAATTCGCGGGTGTTTCATAAATCTCAATAGGCGTGCCGATTTGCTGAAAAGTGCCATCTTTCATCACGGCGATACGATCCGACATCGATAGCGCTTCTTCTTGATCGTGGGTGACAAAGACAAAAGTGATGCCAAGCTCTCGTTGCAGCCGTTTGAGCTCAGATTGCATTTGCAAACGCAGCTTATGATCGAGCGCAGATAGGGGCTCATCAAGTAGCAACAGTTTAGGACGATTGATGACGGCCCGTGCAATGGCGACACGCTGCTGCTGACCACCAGACAAGTCTTGTGGTCTGCGATTGGCTAAATGCTCCAGCTGTACCATGGCGAGCATCTCGCGCACGCGGGTTTGAATCTCATCTTTGGGTACTTTTTTGAGCTTAAGCCCGTAAGCAACGTTTTGCGCGACACTCATATGTGGAAACAAGGCGTACTGCTGAAACACTGTGTTTACGGGACGTTTATCCGCTGGCAAGCCTGCCATCTGTACGCCGTCTAGATAAATTGCCCCAGCGTTTGGCTGCTCAAAACCAGCGATTAGGCGCAGTAAGGTTGTTTTACCGCAGCCTGATGGACCAAGCAGCGTCAAAAATTCACCGTGCTTGATATCAAGATTGATGTCTTTTAATACTTCAGTTTGATCATAGGTTTTTTTTAGACCAGTCAGTTGCAGTAGTACTTTGTCATCTTGAGCTGATGCAGAGGCTCTGTGCATATTTGGCGGTGAATTGGTCATAATATTTATTCCTACGTGTCCGACATCGCAGTACAGCTATTTATTTAGGACACTGTGGTCAAGGTGATTTGATATGGATATAAGCGATGGGTGTAAACCCGATTTGGTCGCCGCGTATTATAACAAACCCTTGATATAAATCAGTGCAAGTTCGTTATAAGTTCTGCGAGCAACACGATTAAGCTGTCAATGGCTGTTGATGCTTGATAGTTCGGTGTTGTCTGTTTGATGCTCGGTTTTGGCTAACGCATTTCTGTTTTTCAGTTTCACTGCCAACTTTATAATTCTGTATGATTAGCAATAACTGCCATTCTATGACGATATTTAAACAAAATTTTTTATCATTTTTTGGTTTTTATTCCTATACAATCACGGTATGGCAGACAAACACAATGCGCCTGATAGGTTAGTAGCCATTCGCAAATCTATGTTTGAATACATGTGTGGAAAGCTGTTTATAACGCTAATATTATTAATGATAAAGGATGTCTTATGCCTAACGATACACGCCCGAAAACCGGTCAAGAAGCTCTTGCGCTTTTAAAAGAAGGCAATATGCGCTACATAGATAGTTTGACCACCACTGACCCAACAATGCAAAGACGACCTGAATTGGTTAAAGATCAAGATCCCTTGGCCATTATTTTGGGTTGCTCGGATGCACGAGTACCAGTTGAGATTGTATTTGATCAAGGCTTGGGTGATTTGTTCGTTATTCGAGTCGCTGGTAATGTCGTCGCGCCTTCACAGATTGGCTCGATTGAGTTTGCGGCCGAAAAGTTCGGTACAAAATTGGTGGTTGTGCTTGGGCACTCACATTGTGGCGCGGTCACGGCTTGTGTTGAGACACTGATCAATCCTGAGAAAAACTATTCGCCCAACTTGCAATCGATTGTCGATCGCATTCGCCCAAGCGTTTATAACTTGCATGAGCTTGCCACTGCCAATGGTCAAGATGTCGATGCCGACGAGTTGGTCGATCGCTCTATCCGCGCCAACGTCCGTATGTCAGTTAGCCAGCTCAAACATGGCTCGCGGGCATTAGAGGACTTAACCAATAGCGGTCAATTGCTGGTCGTGGGTGCAGAGTATGATTTGGAGACAGGAAAAGTACGTTTCTTAGACAGCTAATTAATCGGTTAAATGGGTAGCACCCAGTGTGCGCTCTTACAAAATCCACTCAATGCTTTCGCGATTTTTTATTATGATAAAAGGGTCAAGCGCGTAAAAAATATTCACGCGCTTGCTTTTAAACTCTCTATTTTGTCAATATTAGGATGACTATGTCTATAGCAAATACTGGCTCAGCCACTGATAATAATAACGAATCACTTATCGCTCAACCAACGAGCAGCGTCAATACCGATGGTGTGCAGCCTATCTCAGCACAGACGACAGGTTTTACTTTTAACCACACCATGCTACGTGTCAAAGATCCTGCCAAGTCGTTGGCGTTTTATACCGGTGTCCTTGGTATGACTTTGCTGGCGGTAAAAAAATTCCCTGACATGGGTTTTGATTTATATTTTTTAGCCAAGTTAACTGAAAGCGAGCGCGACAATTTGCCCGCGGGTGATGATTTGGAAATCTTTGCCTTCCGTCAACGCGGCATCTTAGAATTGACCCATAATTATGGTACCGAAACGAAAGCTGACTTTAGTTACCATGATGGTAATGGTGAGCCACAAGGCTTTGGACATATCTGCTTTAGCGTACCTAGTCTCGATGAAGCGGTTGCTTGGTTTGATAAAAATAATGTCGAATTCAAAAAACGTCCAGAAGATGGCAGCATGAAAAACATTGCCTTTATCAAAGATGTTGATGGTTACTGGATTGAAATTGTACAAGCAGATTTAATGGGCTAGCTTGACAGGCTGGTACGTCAATACGCCAGTTAATCTAGGACATGCCCCAGTCAAACAATCAATTAATC
Source organism: Psychrobacter immobilis (assembly GCF_904846185.1). GTDB lineage: Bacteria > Pseudomonadota > Gammaproteobacteria > Pseudomonadales > Moraxellaceae > Psychrobacter > Psychrobacter immobilis_B. The sequence goes on from NZ_CAJGZQ010000012.1 coordinate 37,261, forward strand.
GAGTGGATGGAAGCATAAAGCTAACCAACCAAAGGAGTGACGTCTAGATGCCTACCTCTGAGGCAGAAACGACAGTAAATACCAATATAGCTGCTGAACCAGTAACGACGGATGTGCTGACATATCAAAGCATCATTGATTCAGCAAATGAGATAGTGGTTGGCTTTGTTGAACGCATTCCCTATTTTGTCGCATCAATTATTGTTATTCTGATTTTTTGGTTTCTATCGATTGTCTTCAAAAAAGTGGTATACAAACTTTTAGGCAGTCGCAGTCGGCATCAGAACTTGGTTAAAGTGTTTCAGCGAGTAGGTGGCGCACTCATCATTTTTATCGGTTTTATGATTGCTATGGTGATTGCCGTGCCAGGATTTACGCCTGCTAAGCTGATTGGTGCACTCGGTATTGGTTCCGTCGCTATTGGTTTTGCCTTTAAAGATATTTTTCAAAACTTGCTCTCTGGTATTTTGCTGCTGATCTCAGAGCCGTTTCGTATCGGTGATCAGATTGTCTCAGGCGACTATGAAGGGACGGTTGAGGATATTAAAATACGCGCCACGACTATTAAGACGTATGACGGTCGGCAAGTGGTTATTCCCAACTCTGACTTGTATACCTCAGCATTGACTGTCAATACCGCCTATAAGCAGCGCCGTTTGCAAGTGGCTGTCGGTATTGGCTATGAAGATGATATCGAAGCAGCAAAAGCTGAGATTCTACAAGCGTTAGATAAAGTCGAAAGCGTATCGAAGAAAGCGCAGCCAAGTGTGATTGCTACGGGCTTTGGTGATTCAACGATTGATTTGATGGTACGTTGGTTTATCGAAGATGGTACTCAAGCCAACAAAGTGACCTCGATTCATCAAGTGATCGTAGAGATTAAGAGCGCACTCGATGCAGCAGGCGTCAACATTCCATTCCCGATACGCACGATAGATTTGAGTGATCCATCAGTGACATCAATTGTGAATAAATTGCATGAGCAAAAGGCGATCGATGTTAATAACGATGTTAATAACCATGTTAATAAAGCTGTGGCAGAGTAATTTGTTTAGCGCGTTATTTTAAAGAACGGCCTTTCACACAATATTTTCGAAATAAAAATCCGCCATATCAAATGACATGGCGGATTTTTTTACGATATCAATTTATGACAATTTAGTCAGTTTTGACTTTAAAATCGGTATGACATGATTTACAGCTAGCGCCGACTTCACCAAAGGCTGGTTTGACATCGTCGATGCTAGTGGCTGTTTGTGCAGCAGCGTTCAGCTCAGCAGTGACTTTTTGAAAGTTTTCTGCTTCTGCGCGAAAACCATCGGCATTTGACCAAACGGCATCAGTCGCATTGCCAACGGCTTCTTTATTTTCAAAATGACTCCAAGGCGTAGCAGCGTCTTCTGCTAAAAATGCGGCTTGCTCTTTGAATACGGCGGCATCAAAGGTGTCAGGTGCTTTCATCATATCACCCATGACACCCATCGCATCACCATAGCTTTTCATGCTATCTTGGCGGGCTTTTACATCAGGGTCAGTGGCAGTGCTACACGCTGTTAGACCTAGGGCGGCTGCCATCAATGTGATGCCAAAGATAGATTTTAATGATTGGTTGGTATGAACCTGTGCCATGTGAATTACTCCTGTAAAATTGGTTAGTAGTAGGCGCGCTTATAAACGCTGGCTTTACATACTGTTTTTAAATATCTGCCCTTAAAGGCTTCTTCTAAATTAAAAGGTTTCTTTTAAATACTGCTTTTAAATACTGCTTTTAAATAAAGCGTATTGTTATAAAAATTACCTCATCATCTTTTGGAAACGCATTCGCTTCTAAAGGATTTTTCCAACAATAGTTTTCATTGTAACGGTTATCTGTGCAGTGAACGTAAATTTAGTTGTTATATCATCGTAATTTTTGAGTCAGTGACTTTCGCTCATATAAATTTGCGCCCATATAAATTTGCGCTCATATAAAAAGGTCAGCGTGGATAGCTGACCTTCTTGATACTCTCTAAAGACAAGCTAACAAATACCTTAGCCTTTATTATATTCACACAAACTATAGAGTCAACCAATCGCGTGGTTTTAGATAAAAATCGGTCAATGCAAACTCAGGCGAGCCTTCAGTCGGCTCAAAGCGATAATGCCAGCTGGCAAGCGGCGGCATACTGACTAAGATAGACTCGATACGACCATTGCTTTGTAGTCCAAATAGAGTGCCGCGGTCATAAACAAGGTTGTACTCAACATAGCGACCACGGCGATAAAGTTGAAATTCACGCTGTGCCTCGGTATAAGGGGTATCTTTACGCTGTTCAAAGATGGGCATGATACCGTCAAGATAACCGTTGCCGACCGCCTTCATAAAATTAAAACAGGTTTCAAAGTCCCAGCCGCGACTTTCTGTATTGACATCATCATAAAATAAGCCGCCGATACCGCGTTGCTCATCACGATGACGTAGGTGAAAATACTCATCACACCATTGCTTGAAATCAGGGTAGACGCTGTCACCAAAAGGCGCACACAGATCATGACAGACTTGATGCCAATGCACGCAATCAGCAAGTACAGGATAAAACGGCGTCAAATCAAAACCACCACCAAACCACCAGATAGGGTCTTCGCCTTCAGCTTCAGCAACGAACAAACGCACATTGGCATGGCTGGTTGGAACGTTCGGGTTTTTGGGATGGACAACCAATGAGACACCCATGGCTTGGGCTTTACGACCAGCGATATGGGGATGGCGTGCAGTGGCTGAAGCAGGCAAGTTATGCACGTGAATATGACTGAACATCACACCCGCTTTTTCAATCACCTCACCGTCTGCTAGAACACACGAGCGACCGCCGCCGCCTTCAGGACGTTGCCAGTCATCAGGAATAAAGACTGCCGACGTTTGGCTATCACTGCTGCCATCGCGCTCTTGCGCTTCTAAGGCTTGACAGATACGAGCCTGCAAATCGACCAAAAACTCACGCACACGCATAATGTCGTTATTGGCTGGCACTGTTAAGTCTGTCGCTGATAGCTCTGTTTTATTATCTGTATTTGAAATACTCATAAAATATCTATTTATTTAGTGTATTGATGTCTACTTATTAAGATGTAACGCGGTATTGAAATCTTTATCTAATAAATGACCCATGCGGTCGCGCTTAGTCGCTAAATATTCAGCATTCATATCATTCACCCCAACCAATAAAGGCACGCGTTCCATGACATTAATACCGTGCTCGGTTAGATAAGCCACTTTGTCTGGATTATTGGTGATGAGTCTGACGGCGTCAACACCGATATGAGCGAGCATCGGCCCGCACATATCATAAATGCGCGCATCAGCAGGTAAGCCCAACATGAGGTTGGCATCTAAAGTATCATGACCTTGGTCTTGCAGGGCGTAAGCGCGAATCTTATTGGTCAGACCAATACCGCGACCTTCTTGGCGCAAGTATAATATCGCCCCGCAGCCAGTCTCTTGAATTGCTTGCATCGCTGTGTTGAGCTGCGGCCCACAGTCACATTTTAATGAGCTAAAAGCATCGCCCGTCAAGCATTCTGAGTGAATGCGAATCAATGGAATGGTTTTTTCTGCTCGCGTGGCGTCCGTTTGACTCGGTGAGCTGTCCGTCATATGTTGATCGACGACAGGCAGACCGACAGTCAGCATCACATGCTCTTGACCTTCGTTGTTTTCAAAGATATGAATATCAAACTCGCCGTGACGAGTAGGTAGTTTGGCACTGGTAATAAATTGATATGACATTAATGTCCTGCATAAGCCGATAAGCGTGGCGGTAGAGGGTCTTTTTTAACCATATTAAAACAGCGATGACATCCTAGCTGCATGATGAAAGTAGGATAATGCCAGTATAATTCATTCGTAAAGAGTGCATGCTGATTGTCTTTATTATAAAAACACACAAAGTTCACAAACGACGCACGATGATTAAAGCGACAATTAAAAATAAATGCTATTATGCCATACTATTTTGACGGATACAGTGACAAGTCTTTGCCCTTACATTACTATGTCGTCACTAACATCCGATATTGATGCAGAATAATAAGGCATAATATTATTCCTTGTTATGAAAGCGCCAAAGCAAAGCTCCATCGCTGTCTATGACGGCAGCGTATGTGCTATTCGGCACAGCTTCTATATGTTTATATAAAGACATAGAGGCTGCCTGAATAAATTTATGAACAGTTATATGGTCGATTACACCAATAATGGTGTAGATATTATTGACGTCACTTAGGTAGCATTATGCACTAAGAGGCTGTCTTGTCAGCAGATTGGTAGGTATCGTACGGTTTATGCAGCAGTCACCTCATTCCCCACAGTCTCAGTCCGTATCTATGCCAGCTGTCGATTCTGCTGCCCAGCTGTCGAATTTACAGCAGACTTATACTGTGATTCCACGCGTCCGTCCTGATACGCCTTTGCTGGATAGCATTGCAGCGCCAGCTGATCTTAATGCCCTGACAACCGCTCAACTTATCACCTTGGCTGATGAGCTGCGGCTATTTCTATTGTATTCAGCAGGTCAAAGCGGTGGGCATTTTGGTGCCAATTTGGGCGTGGTTGAGTTGACCATTGCGCTGCATTACTTACTAGATACGCCGCAAGATCAAATCGTTTGGGACGTGGGTCATCAAGCCTATGCTCATAAAGTCTTGACAGGTCGCCGTGATCAGTTGGCGACGATTCGCTCAAAAGATGGTTTGACTGCTTTTCCTGAGCGTGCAGAATCCGTTTACGATACCTTTGGCGTTGGTCATTCATCGACGTCAATCTCAGCTGGTCTAGGCATGAGCTTAGCACTGCGTTATCAAGGTCGCGTGCAAACCGTCGCTTGTATCATTGGTGATGGTGCAATGACTGGTGGTATGGCGTTTGAAGCGATGAATGATGCGGTGCAACAAGATGCGGATTTATTGGTCATTTTAAACGACAATGACATGTCGATCTCTTGTTCTATCGGTGGTTTTTCACGGCATTTAGCGATGCTATGGGAGTCAGGGTATCAGGTTGATATCTCTGATGCAGGCGAGCCAGTACTATGCCAGCGCCCTGATATGCAAGGCTTTGATCGCCGTAAGCGTCACAAAGAGATGCGTGATGTGCCGCAGTTAGAAGACAATTTATTTAAAGCGATTGGTTTTACCTACTTTGGTCCGTTTGATGGACACAATATCCCTGAGCTACTGCGAGTATTGTCACTTGCCAAGCAGATAAAAGGGCCTGTTTTAGTCCATATTTATACCACCAAAGGCAAAGGTTTTGCCCCAGCTGAGTTAGATCCTGTCGGCTATCATGCTATCAGCAAGCTCCCTGTCGAAATCAAGAATGATACTCAGACTGTCGCCACAGAAAAATCACTGCCCAACATCAAATGTGCGTTAAAATACTCGCAAGTGTTTGGGCAATTCTTATGTGATAAGGCTGCTGATGACGATAAGCTGCTTGCCGTCACACCTGCTATGGAAGAAGGCTCTGGGATGATTGATTTTGCCCATCAATTTCCAGAGCGTTTTTTTGATGTAGCCATCGCTGAGCAACACGCAGTCACACTGGCTGCTGGTATGGCAACCCAAGGCGTCAAACCGATTGTGGCGATTTATTCGACGTTTTTGCAACGTGGTTATGATCAGCTGATTCATGATGTGGCTTTGCAAAACCTTGATGTGATGTTTGCTATTGATCGTGCTGGCCTAGTCGGTGAAGACGGTGCAACGCATGCAGGCGTATTCGATTTTGCCTTTTTACGCTGCGTACCTAATATGCTGATTGCCGCGCCAAAAGACGAAAACGAATGTTACCATTTGCTCAATACGTGCTATGAATATCAAGGCTGCACAGCAGTACGCTATCCGCGCGGTGTCGGTACTGGCACAGTTATCGCATCGCCAGCACAGACTTATAACGTTGGCGAGGCAGTGATAGAGTCGGTATTAGGTAGTGAGGATGCGCCTAAAAAGCTGGCGCTACTCGCATTTGGCACTATGGTTGCGACGGCTCAGCAAGCGGCAGAAAGCCTAATTGACAATGATATAGAATCAGACTGTCAGATACATGTCATTAATATGCGCTGGGTAAAACCTTTAGACACGGCATTATTAGAAAAGTTATTAGAGCAAGGTATTACACACATTGCGACTTTGGAAGAGCACATGATTATGGGCGGCGCGGGCAGTGCGGTAAATGAGTATTTGCTTAACGAATCACCAGCCTTTAAAGACAACCGCCCCGCCGTTATTAATGTCGGCATTCCAGATCGCTTTGTCGCCCATGGCTCACAAGCAGAGCAAATGGCTGATTGTGGTTTAGATGTTAATGGTGTGGTAAGGCAGCTTGAAAAGCTTCTGTCGTAAGTTATACCTTTGAACGTTTTTAAGTTTTTAAACTGTCATTTGGACAGAGTATTGGTTAAATAGATAAAAGCTCGATCGATAGAGCGAACGCCTACTTAGTCGTAGGTGCTGACTTTTTTACAACTTACGCAGTTTGTGATGACCACCAAAATTTGGGTTGGTTTGGCGAACGTCATGGTTTTTTTCGTTTTTTATCGAACAATTTTAGTATAATGCGATCATCGCTTTTAAATGGCGCATTTTTTTAATCGTATAAATACAGTGTGATGCAGCGGCTGATTGGCATGTTGTGGGCACATAGTTCGTCTTATTTTTGACATTCATTCATCAAGCAAATAGGTTATTTATGGAACCCATGGTCGTCATCGCAGCACGTACTGCTGAAAAAGTTGGTAAAGAGATTTTATATGCGCATCAAAACCGCCATAAAATCGAGTTGGATATTGAGTCAAAAGGGCTTGATGGATTGGTTACGCGTATTGATCGTTTTAGCGAAGAGCTGACGATTGAAACCCTAAAAGCCAGCTATCCAAATCACTCGTACTTGGGTGAAGAGTTTGGTATGCAAGAAGGTCGCGGTGAAGATGCGGACTGGTGCTGGATTATTGATCCGCTAGATGGCACCAAAAACTTCGTCCATGGTGTGCCGCAGTTTTGTGTGTCTATCGCTGTGCAGCATAAAGGCGTGACCCAACATGGCGTGATCTATGATCCTGTCCGTGATGAGATGTTCTCTGCTAGCCGTGGTAAAGGCGCGCGCTTGAACAATCGCCGTATGCAAGTGAGCGAGCGCAAAACCATTGACGGTGGTCTATTTACCACTGGTCATCCGCTTGAGCGTAAACGCAATGGCGAAGTCATCTCTTATGCCAAGCAGCATTTTGAAAGCTTGCAAAAAATCTCTGAAGCAGGCGGTCAAGTTCGTCGTTTAGGCTCAGCTGCGCTTGATTTATGTTATGTCGCTGCTGGTCGTTTTGACGGTTATTTTGAGATGTCAATTAAGCCTTGGGATATCGCGGCAGGTGAGCTTATCGTGACCGAAGCACGTGGTGTGGTGGTTGACCATACAGGTGCACACAACTCAATGACTTCAGGCTCTATTTTCGCCTGTAACATTAAGTTATTGAAGCCATTGATGCAAGTGGTTGTTCCAACGTGGGGTGATGCATTTTAAGCACCACTTAAGCATAAGTATTAAGACAACTTAACACTAAAAAGCTGGTTCCATTATGGAGCCAGCTTTTTTGTTTTACCATTATTCTTATAGCCACCTTTATCTTCAACCGTAATGCCTTGGAACTTAAGCGCTTTACTGGTGGTTTCCAACAGTTGCAACTCTTCTTCAATAAGCGTTAGCATTTCTTGTACATGTGGCAGTGCTTTACTACAAGCCGTAATCCCAAATTCAATCTTATCTAGATAACTAGCAAGGGTGATATTCATTGCTTGACCATTGAAGACAATAGATGCAGGGTACAACGATTGTAAACGTGCACCATTCCAATATAGTGGTTTTTCAGAACCAGGCACATTAGAGATAATCAGGTTAAACGCCTGTTTTTTGGGAAATAGACTGGTCGCTAAATTGATACCTTCCCAAGCATAGGCAATCACGCTGTAGTTAATCACTTGGGCTTGATTCATGCGTCGAAAGCGGCGTTTGCCGTTATTCATACTGCGATGAATCAGTTTGATTCGGCTCAGAGGATCATCTAAATGCGTGCCCAAATTGGCCAGTACAAAGGATAATTGATTGCCTGCCACACTGTCATCCGTACGCAGCGACATCGGTACAAAAGCAATGAGAGGCTTGCTCGGCAGCGCATCCATGGATATAAGATAACGACGAATGGCACCCGCACATACAGCCAGCACCACATCATTTTTACTAATATTTAGTCGCTCAGCAATATCGTTAAAACGCTGAATATCATAAGACTGCGCGGCTATACGCCGTGATGCTGAGATGCGTTTATTAAGCACACTCATCGGCGCATCAAAAGTACCGACATAGCTGTCATCACCGTAATTTTTCAAATTATCCAGCAGTTCGGTAAATACAGGTTTAATGGTAGATATTTGCTCTTTAATGATGCGTAATGCGGAGCGCTCTTTGGGTAAAATCGCATCGACTTGATTGCGATGGCGTGCCATTAATGACCAAATCGGTAGCGTTACTGGCTCAGTAGGCGATTGTGATAATGATTTTTTGACAAGGCGCATGGCAGCAATGCCATCAACCAATGAATGGTGAATTTTGAAATATAGAGCAAAACGCTCAGGGTCGCCTTCATTTTCTGGTTGAATACCTTCAATCACGTGACATTCCCACAATGGCATGGCACGATCCAACAGCCGACCATGCTCTCTTGAAACATACATCAATAACTCGCGAACCCGTGCAGGCTTTGGTAAGGCAACATGATGCAAATGATGCTCAACATCAAAATGTTTGTCCTTTTTCCAAAAAGCTAAATGCTCAAGCACTTGGTTAAAAGGAAAGGTAGGCGACACATCAGAATCTTGCATCTGTTTGACCAATTGGCAAACAAAACCGCTACCCGCATTCTCTGGCAATTCGAATAGGAATAAACCTCCAACATGCATGGGCTGTTTACGCGACTCAAGAAGTAAAAACAACTGGTCGACTGCTGTGAGAAGCCGCATAATAAATCCTTTTATGACGATAAGTTGAGTAAAAGTTACTTCTTTTATTATTATTTTATAGCTGACTTTTTATTAAATACTATGAATTTAATAATGGTCATTAAATTTAAAAGCTATTGAAAAAAGTATCCTGTTTGCGGTGAGCTGGCAGTTGCCATTTTGCGCATTGGCATACGACCCGCCAAAAACGCCGCGCGCCCTGCCCAGATGGCATGCTTCATGGCATGGGCCATCATGACTGGGTTTTGCGCATTGGCAATCGCCGAATTCATCAGTACGCCATCACAGCCCAGCTCCATAGCCAGTGCTGCATCAGAGGCCGTGCCAACGCCTGCATCGACCAATACCGGTACTTTGGCATTTTCGATAATAAGACTGAGGGTGTGACGATTCAGCAAACCCAGACCTGAACCAATCAAGCTACCAAGTGGCATAATTGCCACACAGCCCATACTCTCTAATTCTTGAGCGACGATAGGGTCGTCTGAGGTATAAACCATCACTTCAAAGCCATCATCAATCAATACTTTGGCAGCTTTTAGCGTTTCCATCACATTCGGATAGAGGGTTTTTTCATCGCCCAATACTTCAAGCTTAACCAGATTATGCCCGCCTAACAGCTCGCGAGCAAGCTTACAGGTACGAATTGCAGTCTCGGCGTCAAAACAACCAGCAGTGTTGGGTAAGATGGTATATTTATCGGGGGAAATCACATCAAGTAGATTGGGCTCATTGCTGTTTTGGCCAATATTGGTACGACGAATAGCAACGGTGACAATCTCTGCTGCCGACGCGCCAATGGCGGCGCCCGTTTCAGTCATATCTTTATATTTGCCCGTACCGACCAACAGGCGAGAAGAAAAAGTACGACTCCCGACCGTAAAAGTGTCTTGTAAAAGGGGCGTCGGATGAGTAGCAGTGCTTGTGTTCTCTGACATAACTGAAAATCCTAATGGCGAGTAAAACAAAATGCTATTATAACAAAATCATGCAATCTTACTTGCAGTCTTTTTTGGTTTAGCCAGTTAAGCATAATACGTTTGCCACGCTTTGACACGAGTTTCTTTCTGAGTTTATCTTTATCTATCAGGTCGCTTTTATGATGCAACTGCCGTACAGTTTTGCGAAACGCCATCAAATTTTGGCCATACTTGCCATTGATCCTGAGCTGCCAGCGACTTTGGTGCTGACCAAAGCCACGCCATTATCAGCGATTAATGAGGCAGTGCGATTTTTACAGCAGCAAGGGGTACGCGGTGTGCCCACTTATGAAAGCATCAGCGCCGATGACTTTGAAAAGCGCATGAACGCCGCTTATGCAGGCAATACTGGTGAGTCGCAACATATTGCCGCTGGACTCGAAGACCATCCTGATCTTGATAGTTTGGCAGATAGTGTCCCTGAAACTGAAGATCTGATGGATCAACAAGATGATGCGCCTATTATTCGTCTCATCAATGCATTGTTGTCCGAAGCGATACGTTTAAATGCCTCAGATATCCATATTGAAACCTTTGAAAAACGCTTGGTCGTGCGCTTTCGTGTTGACGGTGAATTAAAAGAAATCATTACGCCAAAACGCCAATTAGCGCCATTATTGGTGTCGCGTATCAAGGTCATGGCCAAGCTCGATATCGCCGAAAAACGCGTGCCACAAGATGGACGTATCAGCTTACGGCTGGCAGGGCGTGAGGTTGATGTGCGGGTATCGACATTGCCATCGAGCTTTGGTGAACGCGTGGTCATGCGTCTATTAGATAAGCAAGCAGGTCGCCTGAATATGACATATTTAGGGCTATCTGATAACGATTACAGTGAGCTAAAACGCTTGATTCATCGCCCACACGGCATTATTTTGGTGACAGGGCCGACAGGTTCAGGGAAAACCACGACGCTATATTCAGCATTGACCGATCTCAATGACCAAACCCGTAATATCTTGACCGCTGAAGATCCGATTGAGTTTCAGCTCGATGGCATTGGGCAAACGCAGGTTAATAATAAAGTCGATATGACCTTTGCCAAAAGTTTACGTGCGATGTTACGTCAAGATCCAGACGTGGTGATGGTTGGTGAGATTCGGGATTTAGAAACGGCAGAAATTGCCGTACAAGCGTCGCTTACTGGACATTTGGTTTTATCAACTTTACATACCAACACCGCCATTGGTGCCGTCACGCGTCTGCAAGATATGGGCGTTGAGCCATTTTTATTATCGTCATCGCTGATTGGTGTCGTCGCCCAGCGCTTGGTGCGTACGTTATGCCCGCATTGTCATGGTTGGCAAGTGGCTGATAGTGAGCAAGCCAAATTATTTACTGAAATTGGTATTGTGCCAGTCTCAGAGAATGGTGCTGAAACTTTAACAACTACACCTATCAATCTACCCAGACCAGTTGGCTGCGACAAATGCAATCAATCAGGGTTTAAAGGACGGACGGCGATATATGAAGTGGTGCCCGTTGATGATACCTTGCGCCGTATGATTCATAGTAATACCGCCGAGTATGAGCTAGAGGAGTACGCACGTCAGCAGACACCGTCGATTCGTGCGGATGGGTTGCATAAAGTCATTGCAGGTCGTACGACGTTAGAGGAAGTGCTACGAGTGACGAAAGAGAGTGCCTTAGCTGATGACACAATACTTGTATAAAATGTCTAGAGTGCATTGGTGATGGTTTAATCTACCTCAGCCAAAGGGTCTGCATAGCAGGTAAAAAAATAACTGGCTATGGTAGCCAGTTATTTGATGGTCATTCTTTACTGTTTTTAATACTTTACTGTTTTTAATACTTTAGTGTTTTGAATAGTTCAGTGCTTTTAATAATTTAACGTGTGACGTCATTATTATTTTGCAGCGATACATTCAACTTCAACGCTGGCACCAGCCGCCAATTCAGCGACGCCAAAGGCTGAACGTACCGGATAAGGTTTGGCCAATTCTGCTTTATAGACTTTATTAAAATCGTCAAAGTCATCCATGTCTGTCAGCATCGCCATACATTTGACGATGTCTGACTTTTGATAGCCGTACTCTAACAGGGTTTCATTAATATTATCCAATGCTTGCTTGGCTTCGGCTTTGACACCACCTTTGACTAATTTGCCATCTTTAAAACCAATTTGTCCAGACATGTATAGCGTATCGCCCACACGTACTGCTTCTGAAAAAGGATAATTACCGCCATCACCAAGAAATACAGGGCTAGATTTAGTCACACTTGCGGTATTTGCCATTGGCGCCGCATTCGCTGTCATAGCAAGGCCTAGTGAGCACGCGCCCACGAGCAACGCCTTAGTTAAATGGGTAGTCAATTTATGGGTAATCTTGGACATCGCTGTCTCCTTATTATAAGTTTTTTTCACAATTTTTTTAAATTCACTATACAAGTTTAACAAACATAATGTCTCATCACACTAGATGACACATTATGTCTTACTTATGCTTAACCAGTTATTGGTCGTTTTGCTCAGCTTCGACTTCTGTTTTAGATTCAGTGTCAGCTTCTAGCGGCTTTTCGCTACTTTTGCCTTGACGGCGGGCTTCTAATTCAGACTTAGGAATCCAAGCCCATGTCATCTCAACCACGATAGGGTCACGATCACTGTCAGACTCACGGTCATGAATGACGCACGGAATTACCATTTCGCCTTTTGGTGTATTTAGGATATCTAAGCGCTGCTCATCCGATAAAGACGCCACTGCTGCAATTTGACCTTTTTTAATCGGGCGATAAAAATTAACCGAGTATGATTTAATCAATAGTACGCGGTCAGAGGGTAGGTTTAAACCCAAAATAAAACCAGTCGCTGTTTCGGCAAGTAAGGTAATGGCGACCGCATGAATAGAGCCAATATGATTTTGCACTGCTTTGGTGTTGTTTAAGCTCACGACGACTTGGTTGGGTTCGACCGTTTCATAATAGACGCCCGTTGTGCCTACATATGGAACCACTTTACCAAAGGCTTTGGATAAGATGCTCGAGCGTGCGCTGGCAGGTAAGTACTTGGTGATAGATAACAGTTTGGTAAATTGATTGCTGATGGGCTTGAGCGTGCTGTTGGGTTTTTCGACGGGCGATCTTGTGCTGTCAGAGGTTTTGGCTGGCAATTTATTGGTTAGCTTGCTAGGGAGTTTTTTTAATAATCCTGACATACAAAATTCCTTAATGTAGATAGATTAAATGACGCTTTGAGTGTTACATATTTCATCATAGCAGCTGATAGGATGCCTATTGTGTAAGCTGCCATGCTCACTATGGTACATTAACCGCCGTCTGCCTACTATTATTAGCATGAACTGCTGCGCTTATAAAATAGGGCTAACGTCATGATACTCTAGATGCTAGGAATACTATCGCTCAATGCAATATCGTATCACTCAGATGCTTTCATAAACAGTGCTGCTGGATGCCATAAAGACAGTCACGCTATAATGATGACATTTTAGCGTATCTTATTGATTATTTTTCTTATTTCCTTTTTCTATGCTGGATGAAGCTATGCCTGACACGTCAATTCATGCACCGACCAATATCATTTATACAGGCGTTTCTGGTACGGGGAAAACCTATCGACTGTTACAAATTGCTAAGCGATATACTGACTATCTGCCGAGAGCCGATGAGGCAGATTTGTTGGGGCAGCTATTGCAAGAGCTTAGCTGGCGTGAAATCGTATGCTTGGTGCTTTTGGATTTTCAGTCTAAACACCAAGACTTGGTAAAAGTGCCTGAAATCGTCAATCATGCGTTCTTTGTCGCGAAAGCGGCGCAGAATGCACGCGAAAAAAACTTAAGCAATACGGCTTGGTCTGTCCTTCAAATGCATAGCCCTACCAATTCAAAAACTGTGACTTATAAAAACCGTGCCAGCCAAGCCTATTTTGATAAAGATGAGGGCGGTGCGTGGTATTTGCTGCCAGAAAGCTTTGAGTTATTAACAGAGCTATCGCAGCAACTTGCCGAATTTCAGCAAGCGCAGCGTGATAACAGTGTCAACCAAAGCCAAGCTAATCCAAATCAAGGTTTTAGCCAGCAGCGCTTTACCATGGTTAGCTTCCATCAAGCATATGGCTATGAAGAGTTTGTCGAAGGCATTCGTCCTGTCATGGCAGCGTCTAATCATACAACAAGTAGCTTATCTCAAATGAATTACGCCATTCAAGATGGTGCATTCTTAAAATTGTGTCAACGGGCAGCAAATGATCCAGAGCAGCGTTATGCCATCTTAATTGATGAGATCAATCGCGCCAACGTGTCACGAGTATTTGGCGAGCTGCTCAGTCTAATTGAGCCAGACAAAAGGGCTGGCATGACAAACGCGATGACCGTTCATTTGGCCTATTCTGGACGGGCTTTTAGCATCCCTGCCAACATTGATATTTATGCCACGATGAACACCCAAGATCACTCGTTAGCACTACTTGATATGGCATTACGTCGGCGCTTTCGTTTTATCGAATGTCCACCGCAACCCGAGTTATTACCGGTGATTCATGTGCCTCAAAACTTAGAAACTGACAGTCCAGCAGCAACGATAGATTTGGCAAAGCTATTAACCGGTTTGAATAATCGCATCACGCAAACATTGGGAATGGAAGCGCAATTGGGTCATGCTTTTTTATGGTCAGTGACGAATCTTGGACAATTGCAAGCGGTGTTGGTCGAACAAATCATTCCGCAGTTAATGCAAGCGACGGGTGGGCAAGAGGGTACTTTGCAATATATTTTTAGAGATGAGCAGCAGCCACTGCGCACGCAGTTTATTCATGATAGTCATGCATTCATTAATGACAGTGTGAATGACCAAGTGAATGCTAATAGTCAAAATCCGCTGTTTACTGGTCAAAATGCATTTTTCGGTCAGTCTATGAGCACCGCTGGCTATAGGATAAATACTGACCTCATCGCGAGAGTAGGCGAGTTTGCCAAACCCACTGTCTATCAACGTTTATATCCATAAAGGTGCTCAGCGTTGATAAATAATAGCTTCAGTCATAAACTCATAGCCAATAATATTGATAGTGCCAATGTTAATGCGTTTGATGTAAATACCATCACTGTGTTTGAACACCAGCGTTTAACAGCGCATGACTTCTTACGGGTATCTGATTTCCATTGGTTGATGGCGCAAGAGTTTGCGGTATTTAGCATTGAGCGCAGACAGGGACAATGGCAGTTAAAAGTCGGACATTATATAGGGGTTATTTTACTGCCCAGCGGCATGATGCTTGAGATTTTACCCAAACTCGCGGCAAAAACTTCTAGCGATCAAGTCGCGCAGCAATCATACCTTTCACAGAATGCTAGTCATCGCCATGCCAGTCATCGCCCCGATATCAGGCAAGCTCGCCAATGGGTGCAGGGCATGCTATCGGATTTGACCAATAGCAGTCATGCCAAAAACAAGTTACCCAATACAAAAAATCTAGGTCAATTTAGCAGTCAATTGTCGCCGCTATCGATAGCTGTACTGCCATTGTCAGACTGGCTTATCACGCAGTTTTTGCAGCGGCTGGCTCATTATCGACCAAGCAAACACTATCAGACGCAGGTCGATAATCAAGCATCGCTACAAGGTCGACTGCTCATCAAAGAACAATTGCGCCACAACAGCATGCAGCCGCATAAGTTTGTCTGTGAGAGCAGTATACTGAGCCAAGACATGCTAGGTAATCGGCTGATTAAGAGCACGTTGATTTTGCTGACACCTTTATTTTTTCAATCAACGTTATCGAAAGCAAATGCGCCTAAATTTTTGCAGGCTTGGCAGCGAGTAGCGGCGTTGAGTTATCAAGAGCTGACACAGTTAGAGTCGATATACAAGCAAGCCAAGCGTCAGTTAGCCGCTCAACCGCTTCGAGCACCGCAACTACAAGCTGCTCAGCAGTTGTTAGATATGGCTTATTGGTTACTAAGGCAGTCCAATGTGACAACAGGTAATGGTATTGCGCCAAATAAACCATTCAAGCAAAATCTGTCGTCTCCGCGTTTATGCTTGCTGATTGATATGAATCAAGCCTTTGAACAATGGGCAAGTATGCGCATTGCCTCGATGTTTCAGCAAGTGAGTCAACAATATCAGCCGTTATATCAAACGCAAAGTATCTGGCTAACGGATGCAGAAGGGCGCGCATGTTTGTCCATACGGCCTGATTTGCTCATATATAAAACTGATGCTGATGATAATTGTCAAAATCAGAGTAGCACTGCGGTTATTGAAGCTAGAGAAAAAGGTCACTATAGCCATGTCATCGATATTAAATGGAAGCATTTATCGCAGACAGCCAGCATTAGTGCCAGCGATGCTTATCAACTGATGAGTTACGCTCAGGCCTATCAAGCAGGGCAGGTGTGGCTGGTTTATCCAGTACAAGATAATGAGCGGTTGCCAGTTGCGCTCAGCCAACAAGTGCATGGTTATAAAAAAACTGATGGCGCTAACAACCATGATAATAGCAATAATGCTACTGATGAAAAAGTGAGTCCTGCGCCATTGTGGCTCGTACCATTCAATGTTCTTACTGGTACGATAAACGGCAGCTTGCTTCCTGGTAGGAATAGAGTATAATGAGCGCTGTCGATGAGTAAGTAGCACTTAGCATCGTGGAGAAAAGGATTTATCATAGTGGTTTTTATGATAAATGAGCGTTTTTTAAGTAATTTAGCAGTTTTTTTAAATTAATTAAAAATAGGTGTTGACACCATCGGCTTTTCCCCTTAATATGTGCACCTCGATAGCAAGGAACGTTAACAAGTTAGTGGCATTGCCAACAACGAGTTAATCAACAAACTATCGTGATAATAGAAATTTCGGAGTGTGGCGCAGTTTGGTAGCGCATCTGGTTTGGGACCAGAGGGTCGTAGGTTCGAATCCTATCACTCCGACCATCTATTTTTAAGAGCCTTACAGGCTTTTTTTTATGTATAATGGTTTAGTTTCTGATATATTTAAAACTTGCTTTAGTATATAAAAGTCCTCTAAGAGCGCCTGTAGCTCAGCTGGATAGAGCATCTCCCTTCTAAGGAGGTGGCCGCAGGTTCGAATCCTGCCAGGCGCACCATTTAGCCTGCAAATCTTGCCTCATCAGGCAATAGTTATGGCGGTTGTAGCTCAGTTGGTAGAGCCCCGGGTTGTGATCTCGGTTGTCGTGGGTTCGAGTCCCATCAGTCGCCCCATATTTTATTCTGCATTATCCTCTTCTTGTTCTACCTCATTATAAAAACCTTATTCTAAATAATAATACTTGCCATGTTTGGCTTTTTTTTGTGCCTGTATGATTGGTTTTAACCTATCTTACCCCCTGGGATTAAAATTTGTAGACTTATCAGCCCTTTGATTGTCTATTGGTTTACTGGCCTTTTGTCTCATTTATTTTTATTATGGGTTCTCTTTTGAGACGCTCGCTATCTCTGTACGTGCCTTAAACCTGCTTTGTTATTCTTTAACAGCCTTTGTATAGAATAACAAAGGCAACGCTTTTAGTAATGCATCATGATAAGGTTTTAAAGCCCGTTGATATATTAGGTCATCCATTAAGAAGTGATCCATTGAAGATGATGCAGGTGTTCAGAAAGTCAAAGGTCAGTTAAAAAATATATTGAATAGATTAAGTAAGCCTAAGACTGTAGTAGGGATGTGAGTGCTTGTCTGAGATGCGCTGCTATGGATCTTATATTATTGAGGAAGTGATTAATGGACGCATTGAGCGTATTGCTACAAAACGTACATTTGTTTGAAACCAAGTATTATCGTTTGAATGGGACTGGTAATTGGTCTTATTCCATCACTAGACAAGATACGATTTTATTTTATTTAGTGATGTCTGGGAGCTTTTGTATCGACGTCGGCAATGGTTTGCGACAGGCTCACGCAGGCGATATGATTATGATTCCCAGTGCTCATAAGCATGTGAGCTATGCCTTAGATCATAATGGTGACGATGCGCTACCGCTGGATGAGTTGTTGACTCATTGTAAGGAAAACACCCTTGATATCGATGGCAACGGTGATCCTAACTCGTCTTTGATATTGATTGAATGCAAGTATGACAAAGAAATGATACGTCCTTTGTTGTCTGTGCTGCCTGCGATTTTGCCTGAAATCAATGATGAGACTGACGGTAGGTTTGAGGTCATTGATGTCGAGATTAAGCTGCTGACCTTAGAAGCTGAGCGTGAGCGCATGGGCAAGACCGCGATCATTAATCATTGGGCAAGTATTATGATGATTGAATGTTTGCGGGTTTATATTGAAAGTTTGCCTGAGGCCACAGAAAATTGGCTAAAAGCTATGAAAGATCCGTTTTTGACCAAGGCGTTAGCAGCGATGCATCAAGCGCCCAATCAAAACTGGACCATTCATAAGCTGGCTGAAGTCGCAGGAATGTCACGCTCAAGCTTTGCGCAGCGCTTTAAAGATACAGTTGGTATGCCGCCGCTGACCTATCTCATTGATTATCGCTTGCGCTTGGCGGCCCGTTATCTACGCTTGCAGCAAAACAGTATTGGCCGTATCAGTGAGTTGGTTGGCTATGCGTCAGATTCGACCTTTAGTCAAGCATTTAAGCGCGTTTATGGAGTATCACCAAAAGCCTATCGCCAACAATATCAACAAGAAAACATCGCATAGCGTATCATTAATACACCATAAAAGCGTTAAGGTTGCCATTAGGCCCTTAACGCTTTTTTGTTTTCTCATGGTGAAGTATGAGACTTTTATGAAGATATTTCGTCTATGGTTGACAGGCGTTGATAGAGAGTATTTTGACGATGGACAGCTGACAATGTGCTTGTGTTCAGGTACTATGGAATAATGAGTCATCTAGGCGCAAACGCTTGTTTTTAGCGTAAGATATGTCACTGTATGGTGGTCAGATCGTTTGTTCTAAATGATATTTATTTTTGCTGCTGATGGTATGTTATGACTGAACCGACCGCAAAGCCACGCGCAGGAGCCAATAGCCAACAAGGCTCAGCTGTGTCCGCTAAAAAACAAAGCAATATGAATCCAAGCAACGTCAAGCATGGTCAAAAAGACAAGGCGGGTGCGACACCTGACAAAGCGATGTTATTGGCACTGTTTACGCTGCCAGATATTGAAGAGGCAGTTGTTAAAGAGGTCGTTAAAGTCGCCGCTGATGAGTTGTCTAATACCCATAGCGTGATGCAACAGCCTGCTACTAGCGAGATCAATATTGCCGAGCAGCGTGTGGCACTGTATCGTACTCAGCATGAGCGTACGCGATTATTATATATGGCATCCGCTGCCACGCGACCTACTTATTTGGTACAAACGCTCAAATCACAATTCGCAGAACATCAGCAATACTTGCTGGCACAGCAGCTTGATAAACGCGGCTTGATGGATACCGATGGATTAGAGCGTCTTTGGCAGCAGCTGCATGTGGTCGATGACATCATCGCTGATATTGTCCGTCATATGCCAGCTCAGCAGCCAGCAGGTTGGCAATTGACCACTCAGGATGGGCGAAATCCGCTATGCTTTGCCACCGTTGGCAAATTAAAGAACAGTAAGCCTATTCGTGATCAAGGCAGTCTAAATAGCTATGTACTTGGGCACTTCGGTGTGAGTAGTTTTACCTATGACCGCGGCTATTATATTGGACATGTCGTTGGCTACTTATTCAGCTGTTATTTTTGTGCCCATCTATCTATTAGCTATGGTGTTACGGCACTTGGTTCGCAGGTTATAGCTGATTACGATTATGCCAGTCTTGAGACGCCATACATGGTTAGACTGCTACAAGGGCTGGATGGCTACTGTAAAAAACGTATTTATCAGTTGGCAGTTATCTGTGCACGATTGAGTGTCTTTGCCAGTGACAAGCGTATCGAGAGAATGCTCATTGCTGAGGTCAACGACTTCGATAAAAAACTGCAGCAGCAGCACTTAGATGTTTTGTTATTGCAAGGTTTGATGCCAGACAGTAGCGATTCTACGCCGCTTTTTTAAGCCATTAAATCTCGATAGACCTCCTTTATAAGTCCTTGTTTATTACCTTTTCTTATTGACCACTTTAGGATATTCGCTGCTATGCCCGCTTATCATTATAAAGCGTTAGATGACCATGGCAGTGTGCAAAAAGGCTTGCTCGAAGGTGATTCTGCTCGACAAGTTCGCCAGCAGCTGCGTGATAAACAATGGACGCCCGTTGAAGTCAGTGCCGTCAATGATAGACAAAACCAGAATAAAAACCGCTATAAAAAACCGTCTGCTTACGAGTTGGCATTGCTGACCCGTCAATTGTCGGTATTATTGGCAGCGGGTATTCCGTTAGAGGAAACGCTTGCCGCCGTCGCCAAACAATCACCAAAAACCCATATTAAATCTCTCATGCTTGCCGTGCGCTCGCATGTATTAGAGGGTTTGAGCTTGGCGCGAGCATTGCAGCAAGCCGCCAGTTTTCCACCACTATATATCGCGACCATTGCGGCAGGAGAAAAGTCAGGTCACTTGGATTTAATCTTGAACCAGTTGGCAGATTACACCGAAAACCGCTTTGCATTGCAAAAGAAAATCCAAGGCGCGATGGTTTATCCGATTGTACTGATGGTGATGGCAGTCGGCGTGATTATGGGCTTGATGAGTTTTGTGGTGCCCAAAATTGTCAAAGTGTTTGAGCAATCTGAGCAAGCGCTACCGCTCATTACCCAAATTGTTCTTAGCCTATCTAACCTCATTACACAGTGGTGGTGGCTGATGCTGCTAGTATTGGCCGGAACGGCGTTTTTGTTTTATCGTTTCGCGCAGACGCAAGCGGGTAAGTTAGCGATAGACAGCATCGTGCTAAGATTACCGATATTGGCGCGGTTATCAAAAGGGCTGAATGCAGCACGTTTTGCCAGTACATTGGCGATATTGGTACGCTCAGGGGTGCCGTTGATTGAGGCATTGCATATTGGTGCGGCGGTGACGACCAATTTACACATTCAAAAAACTATTATCACTGCAGCTGATAGGGTGACGGAAGGCTCAAGTTTATCGAGTCAATTAGAAAAGTCCAGTTACTTTCCGCCGATGATGGTGCAAATGATTAAAAGTGGCGAAAACTCAGGCGAGCTTGAAAACATGCTCAGCCGTGCCGCCAATATGCAGGAAGCAGAAGCCACCAACTTTATCAGTACCTTATTGTCGCTACTTGAGCCGTTGATGCTAGTGCTGATGGGCGTGGTAGTCATGATTATCGTGATGGCAGTGATGCTGCCGATTGTAAATATGAATGATCTAGCAGGATAATAAATACTCAAATCTTCTGAACTTGTGTGCCTCCCGCTCACATTTTTATTGTAGCCATCTTACTAAATATTACGCTAGCTTTCTTAAGATTTGCTTACTGTTGTAGATTGTTGACTGAGCCAGGTTTTTACTAGGGTAAAGCCAGCCATCAAGCTATAGTAAGCGTCAGTCAAAAGTTATCCTTATAAATATCACTTATCATGCTGTGCTTCAATATTGATGCTTATAAAAGTCAAGGTTCATAACAATATACTTGCGGCGCTAGGGCGTGTCCTCATTTTAAAAATGGTGACAAAAATGAGATAAATGGCCGTCAAACAAGGAAAGTAGCGCAAATAATATCGAGATATTAAGAAGCTATTTGACGATGTTTGGCAAAATTTAGCTATTTTTAGGCCATTTAGAAAGTAAACGATTGAATTGAGGACACGCCCTAGATAAAAATAAAATCATGGTTTATAGTGATAATCGTTTCAGTGCTCATTAATACGACTATCATTAATGTTAATTGAACGCCACTTTTCCTATTTACATCACCCTGATGCCAAAAGCGATGACAAAAGCGATGACTATAATTGACAAAATTCAAGTAACTACTATGCCAACAAGTGCTATGAGTGCCAACAAGCCAGCTCCTACGAGAGCCAGTCAGCCACTGCCTATGCGTAATAAACAGTCTGGATTTACTCTGATCGAGATCATGGTCGTGATTGTAATCTTGGCAATTCTTGCAGGCTTGGTTGTCCCTAAAGTGGTGGGACAAAGTGATAAAGCTCGTGTCAAGACCACTGAAACAGCGCTTGCTACAGTATCCAACGCCCTTGATATGTATAAGGTTGATAATTCGCGCTATCCGACTACCGCACAAGGTCTAGAAGCATTAACCACACCGCCAGCAGAGGCCAAAAACTACCCAGATGGTGGTTATATCAAAGGCGGCTATCCAACAGATGGCTGGGAAAATGAGATGCAATATGTCGCCCCAGGCAGTGAAGGTCGTCCTTATGATTTATTCTCGCTGGGTGCAGATGGCCAGCAAGGCGGCGAAGGTCAAGATGCTGATCTTTATGCTCAATTATAAGTATTAGCTTGATGAGCAGTTAAAATATGGGTAGCTAACGATCCCTTACTCCATAGTATGTTTATTGGTGACGGTCGCTCTAATGCTCTTAAATATCAACCAATAAGACCTTATTGGTTGATATTTTTATATCAGTAAATAAATGGCGTGGCATTCCATAGGTAGTGTCAAACCATCCATTTTTCCAACAATCTATACGTTTGATACCAGTCATATCGCCCCGCTTATTTGTCATTAAAATCAGCCAGTAGAGGTCATTGCTCATGTTTACCAACAAACTCAACTCACAAGCCGTCATTACAAATAAACGAGTCTCTAAGTTGCCTCACGCACTTGCAATCATGAGTACTTCATTGATGATAGGGTTGTCGATGGCATCTATGAGCGCTCAAGCTGCAGGTTTGGGCGAGTTATTTGCTAATAATGGTGCCGCAAAATCGAAGTTTTTGCCTGTCGATAAAGCGTTTCAAGTTATTAGCAGCACTAAGGCCACGCCTAAGGGTACGCGCTTATCTATTAATTTTGATATTACGCCAGGTCATTATGTCTATAAAGATCAGCTTACTCTCAGTTTCCCTAAGGGCGTGAGTGCAACCCCCTTTACTTTTAGTCAGTCGCCAGTCTCCATTGACGACCCAACCTTTGGTAAGGTTCCCGTTTTTACCCAAAAAAATATGGTAGCAACCACGACTCTGACTACTAACAATGGTAAAGGCGCAAAAAATGCACCGATTGTCATTGGCTGGCAAGGCTGTGCAAAAGCTGGGCTGTGCTATCCGCCAGAGAAAATCAAAACCACGGTTGATATCGCCGTGACACGCAAATAGACCACAAGCCGATCGACTCAAATATTGGTAATAAATAGCATATTAGGTAATAAATAGGTAGCTCTTCATGTCCATCAAGACAATAGAAAAAAAACCAGCGCTAATGGTACATCGCTCGTCCAAAAGATCTTATCTACTAGCATTTGCGGTCTCTAGTAGCTCGTTGTTTACAGGACTGGCTGCGATGCCCATGATGACTCATGCGGCAGGGCTGGGTGATTTATTTAGCAGTGATAAAAATGCGGCACAGACGAAGTTTTTACCAGTGGACAAAGCTTTCCAAGTCAGTGATAGCAGTAAAACTACCAATAATGGCACGCGCTTAGCCATTAATTTTGACATTACGCCTGAGCATTATGTTTATAAAGACCAAATCAAACTGACGTTGCCAGCTGGTGTGACCGCCGCGCCTTTTACCTTTAGTCAAAAGCCAGTGTCAATCGATGATCCAACATTCGGAAAAGTACTGGTGTTTGACCAAGCGAATATGGTGGCTACGACGACCTTGAGCAGCAGTAATGGCAAAAGCGTCAACGATGCCGCCGTGGTGATTGGCTGGCAAGGCTGTGCCAAAGCAGGGCTATGCTATCCACCTGAAAAAATTAAAACGACGATTGATATCGCTGCTACAACGCCACAAATTGCAGGAAATAGCGCTAGTACTTCTACTCAAGAAGCTGCTAACAACAGTCTGACAGATAATGACAATACCGCCGAGTCAAGTGCAACGGTTGCCGATAGTCTTGTAGCAGAGCAAGCGCTGACTGATGATGGGGTGATTGATTATGCCTTGTTGGATGATGAGGCTTTAGAGGGAGAGCTTGGCGCTACCAATACGATTTCTGGCGCAGATGAACAAGGCGTCGATGGCACTGCGACAAGTGAGGTTTCTGCGACAACCAACAATACTGTTGCTGGAAATAATGCCACTGATAGCGATCCTTTTGGTTTGGCTTCTCATCCTTGGTTGGCATTGGTATTATTGTTTTTAGCAGGGCTGGGTTTGGCATTGACACCATGCGTACTACCAATGTTGCCAATCGTTGCCAATATCGTTGCCCGTGAGGAAAACCCAACGGTGAAACGCGGTGTTATTCTCACCACCAGTTACGCTATTGGCGTGGCAACGGCTTATGGTATTCTGGGCGCAGTTATTGCCGTGTTTGGTGAATCATTAGGCATTATCGGCTGGCTACAAAACCCCATTATCCTGATTGGTTTTGCGATTGTATTTGTCCTACTTGCACTATATATGCTGGGTGTGTTTAGTATTCGCTTACCGAGATTTATTAGTAATAAAATGCAAGGCTTGAGTCAAGCAGGGGATAGCAAGCTGGGTAGTACGGGCGGTAGTTTAATCGCGGGTTTCTTATCTGCGCTCGTCGTATCGCCTTGTGTTTCTGCGCCATTGTTTGGGGCGCTGCTTGCCGTATCGACGATTGGTAGTCCACTACTGGGTTTTGCAGCTTTATTTATGCTGGGTTTTGGTTTATCCGCACCGCTTATCTTAATTGGTGCCACCCAAGGTAAAATTATGCCGAAGGCTGGCGCGTGGATGAACTGGGTCAAGCAAGGTTTTGCCTTATTGCTCTTTGCCGTTGCTTTATTATTAATTGAGCGCGTCTTTATCTCACCCGTGATGCTAATGGTATGGGCGTTATGGTTTATGGTTGTAGCGATGTGGGCGTGGAGTTGGTTGGGTAAAGGTCGTATGCTGACCCAAGCATTAGGGTTAATCGCCGGTATTTGGGCAACATGTTTAGTCATCGGCGCGGCGTTGGGTAACGATGATAGTTTGCATCCGCTGGCATCTTTGAGTGCTGCTCCGACGATGCAGACGACTGGTCAGCCAGCCCTGAGTAATACAACAGATAAAACCGTCACAACGCTGACTGAGTTAGATGCCATTATCGCCGCCAACCCTAAAGTGCTTGTCGATGTCACTGCTGAATGGTGTATCGAGTGCCGTATTATGGATAAAAACTTATTTCATAATCGTCCAGCGCAGATGCAGGATTGGCAGTTGGTGAGACTGGATATAACAGAAACTACGGACGATTCTAAAGCAATCTTAGCGCGCTATAAATTGTTTGGCCCGCCAGCATTGCTGTATTATCAAGACGGTCAGTTGACCAATCAACAAGTAGGCGAGATTGATCGTCCAGAATTTGAGCAAACGTTGACGATGCTTAATAATTGATATCTTAATAACTGATACTTAATAAAACGAATAAGTCTTTTCTAAAGGCTTAACAATACAAAAGAGCCAATGTACTATTCATACAGTACGTTGGCTCTTTTATTTTTATCAATGGTTACCTGACATCCTGACGCTAAGCATTTGGTTTAGCGTTGATTATTGATATTTACATTGGTATAGGGCAGCGATAACGCTAGTATAGTACACACATTTTCATTACAATAAAGCAACAATGCTGAAGGCGCATTACTCGTTGTAACTGCTCACTTCTATATCTGAATGTCATTGGGTTTATTTTAGCGATGACGCTGATGGTCATACTCATTATCTTATATACTCTGCTGGCGATAATGTCAGTTAGATAAAGGACACTTATGTTTTCCCATATCACCGCACAGCGCCGCCCTATGCCTCTTATTACCGCGCGCAAAAACACTTTATTTCAGACAAGAAAGCATTATTTGAATATTGCTGTTGGTCTAGCGCTAACCTGCTTTACCGTGCAAGTCCAAGCTGCCGATAAAACTCAGAGCGATAATGAGTTACCAGTACCGAAGGCAGCGTTTGAGTTTGAAGATTATCAGGTGTCACAGGATGCCAATACAGCTTCGCAAGATCGCCAAGTAGTCAGTAAAGAATTTATTGCTCAGCAAGCAAAATTGTTTTTTGAATGTACTCAAGTACAGACCAGTGCCGCCCGTTTGGCTTGCTTTGACAAAGTGGCTGAAGAAGGTAAAACACCCAGCTACACCACAACTAAGCAGCCAGTAGATTTGGCAAAAACCTTTCAAAGTACGCTTTCAGGTAATCCGCAAGTTGTCTTTGTAGAAGAAAAATCTACCATTGCTGGTGCTAATAATGGCACTACTGACTCAGTTGCGCGCGCGCCTGCTACTAATGAAGGTTTAGACACCGTTGGGCTAACGCAAAGAGAAGCACAAGTTTTAGAAAATGTTGGGGTCACTCAAAAAGATATCGAAAAATATACACCGCTTAGTTTATCCTATGATCTCGATAAAAACAGTGAGCGTGGGACTTGGACGGTAAGGCCATACCGACCAACCTATTTATTGCCAGTATTTTATACCTTTGACCCTAACCTAGATCCAAGCACGCCGTCACAGGAAACGGAGTCCTTTACTTCTAATGACATACGCAATACTGAACTAAAATTTCAGTTGTCTTTGAAGACCAAAGTTGCCGAAGACTTATTCGATACCAGTGCTGATTTGTGGTTTGGTTATACCCAAGAGTCACATTGGCAAGTTTATAACGAAGACAACTCGCGACCATTCCGTGCCACCGACTATCAGCCTGAAATATTTTTGACTCAGCCAGTGACCGCAGATTTACCTTTTGGTGGTCGTCTTCGTATGCTTGGTGCTGGTGCCATTCATCATTCTAATGGACAAGACGATCCGTTATCACGCTCATGGAACCGTGCTTATCTCATGGCAGGAGCGGAGTGGGGTAAGCTATCAATCGTACCGCGCCTGTGGGCTCGAGTGAATAGTGAAAGCAGCAGCAGTGAAGACAATCCAGATATCGAAGACTACATGGGTTACGGTGATATCAAATTCTTATATGATTTGCCTGATCAACAGAGCCTGAGCGGTACATTGCGCTACAATCCAAGCACCAATAAAGGGGCGGCGCAAGTCGATTATATTTATCCATTATCAGAAAACGTTAATGGCTTTGTTCAGGTTTTCCAAGGCTATGGCGAATCCATCATCGATTATAACCACGAAAATACCTCTATTGGCTTTGGTATCGTACTGAATGATTGGAAAGGTTTCTAATATCAGCGCACATTTTGACAATCGTCCATGCGACTTTTAGCGCCTTATCAAACCGGACTATGGCTGGCAGAGTATCTCGATATACGCTGTCAGTTGTGCCGTATTTATCGCAGCACGCCACAATCTCAGCTATCTCAAAATTACCTCTTATCAAATATTCGTAGCTTGCCAACGGCTGATCCTATACCGCACTCGCTAAAACCCCTGCCAAACGATCCTTCATTTTTTGCTAATTTGCGCCAGCAATTTAACCACCGTTTTAACAGCGGACTACTTTGCTCACATTGTCATGACAGTATCGCGTGGTTGCCGAAACCCTTCAATGTTGATATTGCTGCTGGTACGGTTTTATCTATCCAAACGGCGACTTATTATGAGTATCCGCTGCGTCAAGCGATCAGAGCTTTTAAGCACCATGAAGACATGACCAAATTGCCGTTATTGTTACATGCTATACGTCAGCTACCACGTCCTCATGGTTGTCATCATGATAATAGCGTGATTATCGCCATGCCAACAACCGAGCAACGACTGGTCAAGCGTGGCTTCGATCCTGTCAGTATTTTATCCGCGCAATTGTCTAAGCATTGGCAGATACCTTTATGGCATGGTGTAAAGCGTATTGACGACACTGTCAGTCAGCAAAGGCTTACACGTGCTGAGCGCCTGAGTAATCTAGACAATGCTTTTGTTTTAATCGAAAAACCTCCTGTGAAACACTTATTATTGTTTGATGATGTTGCGACCACGGGTGCCAGTTTACAAGCATTAGGACGTACACTGCTTACCTCGGCTGAGACAGTCACCATGTCAGATATTCAAGCCAATCATAAATACCATCTTTCTGCCTATGCTTTAGCGCATGGAAATCAGTCTTAAAATCTGTTCCTCTCTATTGATAACTACTAATATGTTGCTAATATGTTGCCTTAACGCTATATTATTAAAATAATATATGTTTATTTGTTATTAACTCCCAAAATATTGTGCTTATTACTCAATAGCATTGCTTATAAAATGATATTTTCTAAATAGCTTGCATAACTGCTATGGCTATTGTTATTTCTATGCAAAAATTTTGTCAAATATTATGGAACAAAAATTGCTGTATTTTGATTGAATAACAATAAAAAGACGGGCGAAAATGATATGAAAATACGAATTCATTGTTGATATTTTTGGTCCAGTATTGGTATTGGACAAACAATAGTTATTATAAAATTGCCGTTATAAATAGGGATTTGATGTGAACGCATCTACAAACAATCTACCACTTACGCTACGAACAACCAACTCAGGATTCACCCTGATTGAACTGATGGTAACGATTGCTGTGCTTGCCATTATTGTCGGTATTGCAGCGCCCAGCATTAGCAATCAGTTGGCAAATCAAAGAGTGAAGTCGACGACTGCGACGCTGGTTAATGCACTAAAAGAAGCTAAGGCTGAGAGTTTGATTCGTCGGCAAGAGATTGAATTTTCGTATGATAATAATGGTACTGATGAAGCAGGGACTATAACGTTTGAGAGCGATAATACCGTCATTGCCACATACCAATACAGTGCCAAGAGTAAGATTACTTCTAGCGATGATGAGATAAAATTTAAGCCGAGTAAGACTGTAGATGCAATGGTATTTACTATCTGTGATAGCAATACTGATGTAACTCCGCGCCAAGTTACTATTACTAGTGTGGCTAATATCACTATCAAAACCAACGCAGGAGCAACGTGCTAATGAATAAGCTAAGTTATCAGCGAGGCGTTGGACTGATTGAAGTATTGGTCGCAGTGTTACTATTATCTATAGCTGTATTGGGCTTTAGTGCTTTGCAAGTACGTGCCATCAGTGCCACAGATGAAAGCTTAGTACGCACCAAGTCCTTAACCATAATACGTAACTTGGCTGAGGTAATGCGGGCTTATCCAGAAGCCTATGTAAAAAATGGCACTGCACCACCCTTTGAGAGTATTCTTTCGACAGAATTTTCTGACTTGACGGCCGCTGAGCGTGCGGCAGTGGTGTCAACCATACAGGCTGTGGTAAGTAGCTCTGCTACTGATAGCGTGGTTATTTATTACGTAAAGACCAATAGTGATGATACTAAAACTACAATTAGTAAAACCGTTAGTGTTGATGCGACTGGTGAAAACTGCCTATCAACCACTACCAAGACCGTAGGCGGTAAGATCGTCCCCAAGCAGACTTGTACGATTAATGAGCTTGCGGCTCGTGATGCGCTGATGATAAAAAAACAAGCGGCTGATCAAGGAATAACGATTAATATTGAAACTTGCCCTGGTAGTGCTGCCAATGCTATCCAGCAACAGATGTGCGTGATTACCGCATGGGACGGTACCAAAGCGATATTAGATGATACCGATGCCGCCGCTTGTGCTGGCGCTAATGGTACCTACAAAGCAGGCAGCCAGTGCCTAATTTCGGAGGCCTACTAATGAATACTCGGCATATAAACAGTAAAC
Organism: Psychrobacter immobilis; assembly: GCF_904846185.1. Classification (GTDB taxonomy): domain Bacteria; phylum Pseudomonadota; class Gammaproteobacteria; order Pseudomonadales; family Moraxellaceae; genus Psychrobacter; species Psychrobacter immobilis_B. Next base: position 66,960 of record NZ_CAJGZQ010000012.1, read on the forward strand.
GTACTCATTCGTCAGGGTTTACGCTGATTGAGCTGATGATATCTTTGGTATTAGGGCTACTCATATCGGCCGCTGTCTTACAGGTTTATATTATCAATGTCCGTACCAGTACCGTACAGCAGAGTGCCTCAGAGGTTCAGGATAGTGCTATATTTTCGCTACAAGCTATTGAAGAACATATCCGTCTGGCAAACTTAGGCAACCCTATTAGCAACATCAAGGACACCACCAATCATGGCGGTGTCGTGCTGACTGCGGTGAACTTAGGTACGAGTAATGCCACCGATGCCAAGTACCTCACAGTGAGTGCGGATAGTACGGGCTGGACAGGATTGTCCAATATTACAGGTGTCGAAAGTGATCAATTGACCATTCAATATAAAAATGTCACCTCATCATCTTTATTTGATTGTGAAGGCACAGAAGTTGTTTTAGGTAGTAGTGACTGGGTGGTCGAGCGCTATTTTGTTCGCAAAGCTACAGGTGGTGCGGATACGGATCTCGTATTGGCATGTGCTGCTGGCCGTGTTGATGAAGATGGACAGATAGTTACAGCATTTACAGGTAACGGTGAAGTTATTATACCAGCCGTCGATCAGTTCAAAGTACTATTAGGCACACTTGCGGATGTTTCAACCTTGAGCTATTTACCCGCTAGCACCTATTTAGAGCTCACAGACAAGCCTTCGATCACAACGGTTAAGTTTGGTGTGATTGTCCGCAGTGATACACCATTGATAGAAAACCCTGAGAGTAGCTTACCTGTCGCAGATAAAGGTAAGTTTACAATATTGGGTGTCGAACAAAAACTAAAAGCTGATAGTGTGAGTAAAGTACGCTATCGTCGCAGTTATGAATCTACCATCGTACTGCGTAGCGCTCGTGTCATGTCCGTGACTGGTCTGAAATCTAATGTCAAGTCCTAATAGGAGAGGCGATATGTCAAATAATCAGCGCTATCAGCAAGCGCACTCAATAGCTCCGTCATCTCATCAGCAGGGTGCCGTACTTATTGTGGTATTGCTGTTCTTAGTCTTGATTATATTAGCAGGTGTCATCGCCGTAAAGCAGAGCACCACTGACCTCAAGCTATCAACCAGTGATCAAATCAATACCTTATTACTACAGTCAGCGGACAATGCTAACCAAAATATCGAGCAAAGCATGAATGGCAGTAGCGATGCCGATGCCTATGACGCGATGATCGCGCGTGGCGGGCCATTTGGTCATTTTATCTTGACCGATTATAGTGTTGAGAACGAATATGCATTTTGCTTTCGTCCACGCGATCAGTTGTTTAATATCAACAAAACCACCATTCTAACGCCAGATGGCACGATAACCAATAGTGGCTACTGTGACACTACCAAACCAGATGACTATGTAAGTAGTCGCAATACCAGTATGACCCAGGTCAATGTATCGCTCACACCGCCTAGTGCCGAAAACGAAGCTTTTGGAAGCTATACTATCGGTCAAGGTAGTGACTCGCTCGCGTCTAAAGCCTTTATGTTTGACATCAATAGTACAGCTGTATTACCTAGCTATGCAGATGTGGGTGATTGCTTTGAGAAGACCAGTAAGCTACATACCGAGACTGATGCTAAAAAAACCATTGGCGGTTGCATGGCAGAAAAGGGCGTACCGAGTACTGTCATCTATGAAATGGCCGAAGTCGAAAACCAATCACTACGCACCGCCTGTGTCGATTTTGGTAAAGGCTCAGGACTACTGTGTACATTACCTGCTAGCTAATCAGTACCCTGATTTTAATTTTGCAATACTATATTTGCACCACACACATATAGCATCATTACTACCATTTATAGAAGGAATAGGTCATGAAACAGATAATTAACAAAGGGTCTAATCGACAGTCATGGCCTATGAAAGCGCTAACAGCATCTATAGCAATAGTAATAATGGGATCTTTAGTATCTGCAAATAGTGCTACTGATACTTCAGTTAGAAAACCTATCGGTGATCTTGAGATCTATAAAGCAGCCAAGCCTGGTACCGCTTCTATCTTTATGATGCTCGATACTTCAGGGAGTATGAGTAATCGCAGTGGTTGCTCTAATTATAGTAGTTCCAACATAACGTCCCGTATAAAAGTATATCCACGTCAAGTTGATACTACTGCGCTTGATGGTTTATTCCGAGACGAAAACGGCAATACTGTCCTAGATAAAACAGCAACACCTACTACAAATCAAGAAATCACTTATTCTACCTGCAAAGACAGCAATGGTAATGTTATCGCTCGTACACTACTAGCTCGTTTACAAGTAGCACTTATAGAGCTATTAGCAGATGAGGTTTTTGAAGATGGTAGTATAAAAGATACTGGCTCACTCCCGGATAATTATGCCATAGGCATGGGTAACTATAGTTACAATGGCAACGGCAGAACTGGCGTGGTTCTAGAGCCCACGAGTGATCTAACGGCTGGACAAAGAGCAAAGCTAATTGCCGAGATTATAGATTTAGAGGCAGAGGGTAATACTCCGACAGCTCATGCATTTGCCGAGGCTGGTGCCTATATGATGGGTACAACAACAGCTGATGTAACAGTCGTTGCTGAGCGCGAGTATCGTAATAAAGGAGATGAGTGGCGTAAATGTAATGGTAATGAAAGCGTATTAACATTCGATAGCGAAATAGACACATACGTATATGATTGTAATAGTTGGGGTCCATGGTCAAAAAGCTCTAATGTATTACCAAGTTATAGTACCAAGTCTAATATAGACCACAAATATGATAGTGGTCGTACTTATTTTGCAAACGATAATTCCTACAGTGGCTTTACGCAGTCATCAAGTGATTCTAAAAAAGATGGTAGTTATATTTCTCCTTTAAGTGATAAGGAGTGTAGCGGCAATGGTATTTATCTACTGACAGATGGTCAGCCGAATGGTAGTAGTCCTGATAGAGCTAAAGGGGTAATGAATGCTTCTTTATCAGGCTCTAATCCTGCATTATCGATCAACAGTTGTAGCACCTTGCCAGGCGATACCGACAGTAGGTCATGGGGGTGTATGGCGAGCTATGCCGCACTGTTACGTAATAAAGCAAGTAATTCTAAAAGATTGCCCATTAAGACTGCGACTGTGGGCTTTGGTAGTGAGTTTGCTGGTTTGACGGGTACACGCTCCATCACAATAAATGGTGAAGCAAAAACAGTCGTGGATTGTACTAGTGGTAATGCTAATGATGATACTCGTAATCTATGTAAACTGGGTGAACGTAGAGGTGACGGAGAGACTAAGACTTACGGCGATGGCGGATTTTATTATACTGAAAACTCTGAAGATATCGCCAAAAGCATCCTTGACTTCTCGGCTAGTCTGGTACAGATTATCAACACAGCACCTTCAGGTACGATTACTATCCCAGAAGACCCATATCGCGCAGCGAATCAACTACCGTATGCTTATCTCCCGATGCTCGACCCCGATATCATCTCCACAGCCAGTATATGGAAAGGTAACCTCAAAAAATACAATTTGGATCAAGGCACGCTATTTGGGAAAAGTAATAGTAAACTCTACAAAGATGTAGCTGGTAATCTTGACGAAAATACCCAAGATGTCTGGCAATCTGCTGATTTTGAAGTCAATAACGTTATTGCAAATAATAATATCGCTGCTGGCGGTGTTTATGCTCAATTAAAAACGCCAAGTTCAGGTCTGAGCAGTGTGCGTACTTTGTATGTCGAGGATTATACCTCGAGTGGTGACAAAACCCCAATATTGCGTAAGCTGACGGTCAATGGTAGCGGTAAGCCAGTAGGATTCGATACACTGGTAGATACCGTGGCATATAGCCAAATAAACCAACGTCGCCTGCTGAGCTTCTTAGGCTTTGGTAGTGTGCTAACGAATGGTGGTCAAGCAGTAGACTCAATTCTTGTAAAAAATTTAAATCTAACTCAACCAACTAAAAAAACAAAAGTTTTAGGTGGTGTTGTGCATTCAAAGCCTGAAGCAATATCTTATGGCGCAGAGTTAGATGATAAGGGTAATATCATTAACTCTGGAGAGGACTATGTACTATTTGGTTCTATGGACGGTGCTTTGCATTTAGTAGAGGCGAAAGAAGGTAAAGAAAAAGTCGCTATTATACCTAGACAAATGCTCATCAATCAACCAGAAGCGTTAGTGGAAGGTTCAATCAAAGCTGACATAGGCCAGCCCTACTTTGGAGTAGATGCGCCGTGGCTGGTCAAGACCGACTACAATTATGACTTAGCGGGTAAAAGAGTAACCGTCGATACTACATCAGGCAAAGGCATGTTTGCTTATGGTGGTCTGCGTATGGGCGGTGAAGCGCTCTATGGTATGAACATCACTAATAAATCGACACCTAAGATACTATTTACCATTACATCGCAAGGGGTCAGCTCCACGACTGCTGGCAAATCTGCAACCACAGGTTTTGAGCGTTTGGGTCAGATTTGGAGCAAACCCGTTGCTGCAAAAATACGCCTAACTAAAGGCTCTAGCACTACAAAGAACACCGCGCCAACTGATGTGCTGATATTCGGTGGTGGCTATGATATGAGCTACGAAGAAGATGACTACGTACCAACTACTGCAAAGCCTGCCAAGGGTAGTGCTATATATATGGTCAATGCCCAGACAGGCGAGCTGATATGGTCAACTAGTAGCGCTGCATCATCAGGTAAAAATGTCAAAATAGATAGTATGATTAATAGTATTACCGGTGGTATTACCGTATTGGATCGCGATAATGATGGCCTGATAGATCATATCTATGCTGCTGACTTAGGCGGGCAAGTATTCCGCGCAGACTTTGAGAACGCTCGTATTGAGCAGTTTGGCTTTACCGCTGTCAATAGCTTTGCTAACAAAGGCGTGACGCGCATACTCAATGTCGTCCCAACTAATAAAAAGCTTGCTTATCGCTTTTATGAGAGCCCGATAGTGAGCTTTTTCCGTAGAGAAGCGGGACCAGATAATGGCAAACTCTTTGCTATGGTTAATGTGATCTCAGGTAACCGCAGCGCGCCACTATCGATACTGCGTGATAATAACGCTTATGCCAACCGTGTATACGGCATCATCGATAACGATGTGACCCATGCAGATCTATTTAAGAGTGGCTTTAGCAAAACGATAGCCGACCTAACAGAAGCCAAATTGGTCAACTTAGGCGATGAGATTCCAAAGATTGCAAGCCAAACCACCGATCCAAGCCGTACAGCTAAAAAAGACGCAGCCATCGCGGCGATGATAGGTAAGGCACAAAGTGGTGGAACAGCTGCTGTTCAAGCTAGCAAAAATGGCTGGTACTATCCGCTCACGCGCTTCGATGGCTATAACAACGTTAGATATAATAAAGGCATCGGCGATAGTGTGGTGATTAACAACCTACTCTATACCAGCGTTTATAACCCTGACAAAGTATATGGCAACACGGCGAGCTGTACCGCCAAGATATCAGGCGGCTCTGAGCGTCAGATATATTGTCTACCTTATGGTGTCTGTATGGAAGACACCTCTATATCAGGTACAGGCGGCTTTGTTCCAGCCGGTCAAGGTATCCAAGAGTTGGCACTTGGCGCATATAATGCTGATAATACTGATGTCAAAGTACTCATCGGCACAACCACTATCGCTGACCGTATCGAAGCAGCCAATCGCGCAAAGTATGGCAAAGATAGCGTAAAAGATGATAGTAATATCAAAGACTTGTATTCAGGAACAGACAAGGCCACTCAAGACAATGGTGATGGCTCATCGGTTGAGTACCTATTTAATGAACGCTATACCATGCAGCCAAAAGCTTGGTACGAGCGCAAGTAGTCGCTATAGCAACAGCCATACTTTTGCTAAGTATTGTAGCCAAGATTATCAATGTCATCATTATTAACGGCATTGCCAATAATATGATCAGCTACGATACTTATCTTTTATGCTACATAGGACATCGCCCATGACAGCCGTACCGCTGACCGCCCAACATAGCAATCGCGGCTTTACCCTTATAGAGCTATTGATTGTTATATTCATAATATCTATTTTGACTGCTGTCGCTATACCAAGCTATCGTCAATATGCGGTAAGCAATGCAGAGCGTGAGGTACAAGCAAAAATGCTGCGGCTTGAGATCGAACTAGAGCGCTGGCGAGCTAAATCGCTGACCTATCAAGGGTTCCAACCGCAAGTGGTCAATACTGCAACCAATGAAGTGACTTATAGCTATGACGATAGCCCTGCGACGAACAAGACTATCTATGTACCAGATGGTCGTGATGCTAGTAACTATCGCTATAAGATTATACTCGTAGATGGTACGGTGCCGGCCAATTCTTTAGTAAATGCAGGCCTGAATACCACAGGAAGGACGTGGAAGATGTACGCAGAGCCTAAAAAATCAGGTATAACCACTCATGCCAGTAAAATGATGCTGACCAGCAGTGGGCTAAAATGTAAGAATCTAGGTACCATTACTTTTGATGAGACCTATGCTGATTGTGGGACTGATAAGGAGGAATGGTAATGAACAGAGATGTGAGAAAGCTACCATCCGCTTCTAATCCTCAACTTGGATTCACGCTGATGGAGCTAATGATAGTGGTCGCCATCATTGGCATACTCGCCGCCATCGCCTATCCAAACTATCAGCGCTATATCATTAAATCCAAACGCACTGACATGATGAGTGAGATGCATAATATCGCTGCTCAGATAGAGAGTCGTAAATTGGCACAAGGCACGTATAGTAATACGCTAATCACAGGGCTGGGCGGCAACTTTCCTAGACAAGGTCCTGCCTTATATACGATTACCTTTACTCCAAATCCTCTCACGTCCGAGTGGAGCATCATTGCTACTCCAAAAGCGACAAGCCAAATGGCGAACGATGGCAATCTCAGTGTCAATTTCCAAAATGTGAAATGCAGAGGTAGCGTTTGTGATAGTGGAGACAGCTGGAATGATTAAAAACAGCATTAAAGCCTAATAACTGACAAAAATTGTCAATTTGATTTACCTTTTACTACCTGTAATAGGTAAACTGACAATTTGCAGTAGGGTAAGCGTAACATTATCTGTCAGTTACTATTAAAGTCATCATTAGTTATGCAAAAATAGTAATAATAATCGAGTACTTAGTACTTAGCACGCCTGTACATTATAGCCATTATTTTTGGCACGTTATATGCAACATTTATAATAAGAGAAACAAACATATTATATCCCTAAAGATAAAACGCGACTGTATTAAAAGCAGCCAATTATCTTTATATACCCCAAAGGAGTTCTTATGAACGCTCAAAAAGGTTTTACCTTAATCGAACTAATGATCGTTGTTGCTATTATCGGTATTTTGGCTGCGATCGCGATTCCTGCTTATCAAGACTATATCGCTAAATCACAAGCAACAGGTGGTCTGGCAGAGATTGCACCAGCAAAAACTCAGTTTGAAATCGCTACTAATGAAGGTAAAACCCCTTCTGTAGTTGCTGCAGATGCAGGGTTTATCGGTGTAACAGCGACAGGTTCTCAATATTGTGACGTAGCGGTTACTGCAACTACTATAGTATGTACGCTTAAAAATGGTAACGCTACTAAAATTGATGGTAAGACTATTACATTAACTCGTGATGCTGATGACGGTACTTGGGCTTGTACTACTGGTAACGGATTGGAAGCAAAATACAAGCCAGGTAATTGTGCTTAATATTGAGCTTTAAATATAGTTAATTAATAAAAAAGCCAAACTTAGTGTTTGGTTTTTTTATGTTTGTTCGAAATGCCATGACAATGGCATGATGCCTGCATTATTTAGATAACATAAATAATTTAATAGAAATGCTATGAGCATGATTCAACATCGCCACTTATCCTTACAATCAGGCTTTACGCTCGTTGAGATGATGATTGTAGTGGCTATTATTGGTATTTTGGCTGCTATAGCGGGTGTCAGTTATCAGACTCAAATACGTCAAACGCAAATAATGACTATTTATCAAACTATAAATCAATTTCGGCTACCGTATCAGACATTAGTCAATGAAGGGGCTGGTGTGACTGCTTTTAGCCCAAGTGGTCTTAATATGCCTGACCAAACCAAATACTGTCAGTTTACGGTCAGCTCTCCTGCTGTTAGTGGGACAACTACTAATGCTGTTACCTGTACCATTCAAAACCTTGCTTATCTGCAAGGTGAGACAATTGGTCTTGACCGCGCCACTGACGGGTCATGGCAGTGTAGAGCGTCAGTAGGTATATCTAGAAACTATTTAACGAAAGATTGTCAATAGTTATAAATGAAAAGCCAAAAAATCACCCAATAGCCGTTGCCATTGGGTGATTTTTATTATTTAAAGAGCGGGTGTTATCAGCTACTTCTCTAAATACTGAATCTTGCCTTCTACACCATCCCACTTCTCAGCTTCTGGCAACTGACCTTTCATCTCGGTGATGTTTGGCCATTTTTGCGCCAGCTCTTCGTTTAGCTGAATAAAGACTTCTTGCCCTTTTGGTACTTCGTCTTCTGAGAAGATCGCATTGGCGGGACATTCAGGCTCGCATAGCGCGCAGTCGATGCACTCGTCAGGATCGATGACTAAAAAGTTCGGGCCTTCATAAAAGCAGTCCACAGGACAGACTTCCACACAGTCGGTGTATTTGCAAAGAATGCAGTTATCTGTAACGACAAAGGTCATAGTGAGGTCTACCTGTTATTGGATTGGCTGATATAGTTCATCCCTTTTAAAAGAGTTACTGTGCTCACCGCGCGTGAAGTATTATTGATACATCTGCACTTGGTTGCCTTGATCTTCTTTTAAATTGAATCAACGATAAGGGCTACATAGAATAGTTGAAAAATAAGGCATATTTTAACGCCTTTACGGCTAATTGACAATTCCCTTTAATGACTAATGATTTTCTTCAAATGATACAATAAATCATGCGCTTGTTTTGGCGTTAGACTATCAGGATCAATCGCGCTTAGCTCATCCTGTAAACTAAACAGCTGATTTTGTTGTGGAATATCAGTTATTATTTGAGATTGATTGGTGGTTTTTATATCAGCTCTCTCTATTTCATGACCATTCATATGATCGCATTTATCATTTACTGACTTAGCTAATTCATTTTTGTCATCAACGGCTCTCACGTTTTCTACCTTGCTAGGGTCTAATTTTAAGTTATCGGCTAAGTAGCGCTTGGCATCATCCAGTACTTGGGTAGGAATCCCTGCCATTTTTGCCACATGCAGACCAAAGCTAGAGCTTGCTGCACCATCTTTGATTTGATGCAGTAGTAATAACTGACCGTCAACTTCACTGGCTGCTACATGGACATTACGGATATCAGCATGATGCTTACCAGTACCATTCGTTAATTGTGTCAGTTCAAAATAGTGAGTGGCAAATAACGTCAGGCAGCCAATCTCAGTTAGGCGATTGACACAGGCATGGGCGATGGCCAAACCGTCAGTGGTGGCAGTACCGCGACCGACTTCATCCATCAGTACCAGCGATTTATTGGTTGCTTGATTGAGAATATTGGCCGTTTCAATCATTTCCACCATAAAGGTGGATTTACCGCCCGCCAAATCATCGGCTGAGCCAATACGGGTAAAAATGCGGTCGATATCACCAATATTCGCATGCTCAGCTGGCACAAAGCTGCCGCAATGCGCCAGTAGGACAATCAATGCTGTTTGGCGCATAAAGGTAGACTTACCACCCATATTAGGGCCGGTAATCATTAACAGGCGCTCAGGATTTGCATGACTGCCTAAAGCGCAATCATTGGCGACAAAATGGCTCGTAGGTTGAGGAGTGTTGCTTTTATTAACGGTGTTTCCAGTATTGTCTGGATTTAGCGCCGCTTCGACAACCACATGACGACCTGCTTTGATATCGATACTGGTTTGACTTTTATGGTTCAAGCCATTTTTTGAGTGACTGTTTTTTAAGCCGCTATCTTCTTTTGAGTCGTTACTCATGACTGGACGCTGCCAGTTATAAATAATTGCAAGCTGTGCCCAATTACTGAGCACATCTATTTGCGCAACCGCAGCGCTCAGTTGTTGCAGTTCGGCTAAATGGTTGCTGAGTTCAGTTAAGAGTTCGTGATACAGCTGCTTTTCACGGGTTAATGCTAATGACTGCGCGCTTAGATATTCTGTCTCGACTGTTTTTAGCTCGTCAGTGATAAAGCGCTCGCTACTTTTGAGCGTTTGCCGCCGGATAAAATGCGTCGGTGCATTCTTTGCTTGCATTTTAGGCAATTCAAAATAAAAGCCGCTCACTTTATTAAAGCCTACTTTTAGGCTGGGTAATTGACTCTCTAAACGTGCGCGCTCGACCATTTCATCCAATGTCACTTGGATATTGTCATGTAAATGAGTCAGGCGATCAAACTCAGCATCATAGCCAGCGGCGAGCATGCCGCCATCACGAATATGGGCAGGTGGTTCTGCGATAATAGCTCGCTCAATCAGCTCAGCGACGGACTGTATGGCAGGTAACTGCGCAGGCAATTGTTGCATTAGCATCGGTAACAGTCCTGCTTGTTCATGGCGAATACCTGCATTTGTCAGTAGCGTCGTAAGCTGGGCGCTACTAGCAATACCCTCAGCAAGTTTACGCAGGTCGCGCGGCTTAGCACTCATTAGCCCAATACGGCTACTAATACGTTCCATATCACCGATAGCATGTAAAGTCTCGCGTAAACTAGTGACTAAGGAGCTACTTTCTAGATTTTGATGAATGTTTTGATTTTCGCTAAAGTGATTATCTGTATTTAACAAACTGGCTATCGCATCTAAACGTAGATTAATACGCTCATGCTGCCGCAGTGGACGCTTCATTTGTTGTACGAGCAAGCGCCTTCCCATTGGCGTTTGACAGTGATTAAGTACCGATATCAATGACGTACCATTACTGCTAACGGGTGTAAATAGCTCAAGATTTTGCTGACTATTGGCATCAATAATTAAATAATCGTCACTGTACTCAATGATCAGCTGATTAAGTTGTGGCACATGACGCTGCTGAGTTTGCCGCGCATAATGTATGAGCGCCGCACAGCTAGATTGGGCAAGAAGTGCGTCATTGATTCCTAGTCCCTCAAGGCGCTGCACGTCAAACTGCTGGCAAAGAGTTGCGCTGGCATGCTCACGGTGGAAGTCATTTTCCGCCACTTCGATAATCGGACAGTCGAGATGTTGACGTAGCCACAGCAGCCAATCTTCGCCGATACGGTCGTTAAGTGCTTCGCTAATGATACATTCACTAGGCGCAAAGCGTGCCAACACCGTCAGCATTTGCGTTTGCAAATTTTTAACATCATCGTGGCTGTTATTATAGCTGACGCTTAGTGTTTGCGTCGTTAGTGTTCCAGCAGCTAAATTCATTTGGCTAATGGCAGCTTGCACAGGTTGTTTGCTGTTCGATTTAGGTATCTCGATATCAATGGCGACCACAGTTGGCGTATGATTGGGCGCAATTAAAGCATCATCAGTAATTGTCCCTGCGGTCAGGGTTTTAACCACTTCACGGCGCATAATACTGCCAGCAGCAGATTTACTTTTATCTTTTTTCTGCTTATCGCCCATCGTCGGAGCATTGGACGGGTTATTCGTGTTGTCAGTGCCAGTGGCTGATTCGTCAATTTGCTCACACACAACGACGGTTTGCCCAGCAGCTATCAACCTTGCCATGTAGCTATCGGCCGCATGAAAAGGCACACCTGCCATGGCAATGGTATTGCCCGCTTTATCCGTACCACGGCGAGTCAAGGTGATGTCTAATATTTGTGCCGCGCGCTTGGCATCATCAAAAAATAACTCATAAAAATCACCCATGCGGTACAGCAGTAACGCTTGTGGATAGTTGGCTTTCATGGTTAGATATTGCACCATCATCGGCGTATGATCTGCCAAGTGATAAACGGTATCGCCTACCATCAACTGATCGGCAATCAAAGGTGTCACGGTCTGTTGTTTTGATATTGCGTACTTTGACGGAGTAGGTTTTTCGGCGTTAAGGTTTTGAGCGGATGGCTTAGCGGTCATGCAGAGTCTCTTATAATGCTTAAATGGGTTTTTTAGTCAGCTGGCGTTAAACGGACGACGGTATAGTCAGATCAGTGTAAAAAATAGATGAGAAAAACACTCGCTTATGAGTGGTTGATTTGCAAGATTCTGGTTGATTTTTACCAAAATAGCTTTATTAAAGGGTCATCATAGCGCGCAAATTTAGCAGTCAAAAAACTAAGAAGTGTGAAAGTGTAATTACTATTTTAACACGTCCTGCCGCGCTTTTACGTCGGCAAATATCTACTCGCTGCCCTTGTATCCATCGGCGTCATAACCATATATAATGACGTCACACTTAATTGGGCGATACTTCATTAGGCGACACTTCATTAGGCAGTACCTTATTAATTAGTACTTTGTTAAGAGGTGCTTTGTTAACAAAAGGTACTTAGTCAGGTGATGACTGTAATGACAAGGCGGCAGCGGGCGAAGCTTTGGCTAATGCGCACTAATTATCGAATATTTCCATAGGTCAAAAAATTATGTTATCAAAGATTATAGGCAGTGTGGTTGGCACTAAAAATGACCGCGAATTAAAGCGCATGCGCAAAGTGGTCAGCAAAATCAACGCACAAGAGGCTGCGGTACAAGCCCTGTCTGATGAGCAATTACAACAAAAAACCGAAGAGTTTAAAGCACGACACCAACAAGGTGAAAGCTTAGATGCATTACTACCAGAAGCGTTTGCCGTCTGCCGTGAAGCGTCATTACGCGTCAATGGTATGCGTCATTATGATGTGCAGCTGATCGGTGGTATCACCTTGCACGAAGGCAAAATCGCTGAGATGAAAACGGGCGAAGGTAAAACCCTAATGGGTACTTTGGCGATGTACCTCAATGCCATCAGTGGTAAAGGTGTGCATCTGGTTACGGTCAACGATTATTTGGCGGCGCGTGATGCTGAATTGAACCGTCCATTATTTGGCTTTTTGGGCATGACCGTCGGTGTCATTTATTCACAACAACCGCCGCAAGAAAAAATCGACGCTTATCAAGCGGATATCACTTACGGTACCAATAACGAATATGGCTTTGATTATCTGCGCGATAACATGGTTTTTAGTTTAAAAGAGAAAAAGCAGCGTCCATTAAACTTCTGTATTATTGATGAAATTGACTCTATTTTAATCGATGAGGCTCGTACGCCGCTGATTATCTCAGGTCAAGCCGAAGATTCTTCACGTATGTACGCGCTGATTAATACCATTATCCCTGTGCTGATTCGCTCAAAAGATGAAGAGGCCAATAAGAATAACGAAGAAGAAGATTTCTGGATTGATGAAAAAAATCGTCAAATCGAAATCAGTGAAAAAGGCTATGAAAAAATTGAGCGCTTCTTAATCGAAGTCGGTGAGTTGGGTGAAAATGAAAGTTTATACAGCCCAAGCCGTTTGCCATTATTGGCTCACGTACAAGCTGCCATTCGCGCCCATCATGTATTCGTTAAAAACGTACACTATATCGTCGATGATGGTGAAGTAGTTATCGTTGATGAAAACACCGGTCGCACCATGCCGGGTCGCCGTTGGTCAGAAGGTCTGCATCAAGCGGTAGAAGCCAAAGAAAACGTCGAAATTCAAGCAGAAAACCAAACGCTTGCGACCACGACGTTCCAGAACTACTTCCGTTTGTATGAAAAATTATCAGGCATGACAGGTACCGCTGATACCGAGGCAGCAGAATTCAAATCAACTTATGACTTAGATGTCATCGTGATTCCGACGCACGAGCCGATTGCTCGTATCGATATGGATGACCAGATTTTCTTGACCAAGTTAGGTAAATACAAAGGTATCATTCGCGAAATCAAAGAGATTCAAGCCAAAGGTGCTCCAGTCTTGGTTGGTACGGCGACGATTGAAGCCAGTGAAGAGTTGTCTTACTTGCTCGATCAAGAAGGCGTCAAGCATAACGTCCTAAACGCCAAACAACACGAGCGTGAAGCCGAAATCATCGCGCAGGCAGGTAGTCCAAAGGCTGTGACGATCGCGACCAACATGGCTGGTCGTGGTACCGATATTATCCTTGGTGGTAACTGGCAATCGTTTATTGAAGATATCGATTCGGTCAGCCCTGAAGAAATGGCGCGCCTAAAAGCAGAATGGCAAGTCAAGCATGACCAAGTGGTTGCGGCTGGCGGTTTGCATATCATTGGTTCTGAGCGCCATGAATCACGTCGTATCGATAACCAGCTACGGGGTCGCGCCGGTCGTCAAGGCGATCCTGGGATGTCGCGTTTCTTTTTATCGCTCGAAGATGACTTGATGCGTATCTTTGCTGGTGACCGCGTCGTAAATATGATGCGTGCCATGGGTCTGAAAGAAGATGAAGCTATTGAGCATAAAATGGTCTCAAAATCGATTGAAAATGCCCAAGGTAAAGTAGAAAGCCGTGATTTTGATGCGCGTAAAAATCTGTTGAAATATGATGACGTCGCCAATGAGCAGCGTAAAGTGATCTATGGTCAGCGTGATGACTTGCTAGCAGAGATGGATTTGCTTGAAGCCATTGAGATTATGCACGAAGAAGTCTATAACGCCATGATTAACCAGTTTATTCCGCCAGGTTCTATCGATGACCAATGGAATATTGATGGCTTAGAAGACGAGCTTGAAAATGAATTTAAGATTGCGATGCCGATCAATGATTGGCTCGATGAAGATCGCCGCTTAGATGAAGAAGGGTTGCGTGCCAAAATCATCCAAACGGCTATCGATCGCTATCATAGCCGCCGTGAGCAGATGGGCGAAAAAGATGCTGCCCAGCTTGAGCGTCACTTTATGCTACAGAGCTTAGACAAGCATTGGAAAGAGCATTTGACCCAAATGGATCAGCTGCGTAAAGGCATTCATCTGCGTGGTTATGCACAGAAAAACCCTGAGCAAGAATATAAGCGTGAATCATTTGAGCTGTTCCAAATGATGCTTGGCGCAATTAAATCTGAGACCGTTCAAGATTTATCACGTGTCCATATTCCGACCAAAGAAGAGCTAGAAGCGCTGGAAATACAGCAGCGTGAGAATGCTGCTCATATGCAAATGCAGTTCGAGCATAGTGATATTGATAATATGGATAGCGGGGCTGAAAAAGCCGCCGCGCAAAATCGCAATCTTGCTGGTAGTGCGGTCGCAGGTGCTGTTGTGGGTAGTGGTAGTAATACCAATGAGGCAGATCCATACGCTGGTATGAATATCAGTCGTAACGCCCCATGCCCTTGTGGTTCAGGTCTTAAGTACAAGCAATGTCATGGTAAAATATAGCATTCATAAGCGAATATTGATAATAAACAGCTAAGCATTGCTGCTTATATATCTTTAATATTCGTTAGTCTCAAAAGCCCTTATCTACTTTAGATAAGGGCTTTTCTGTATTTGCTCATATTCTTTGTCTCTACATTATCTTGAATCGACTATATTATTTGCAGATAGTAAAGTTGACTCTTCACAAATGCGTTGGCTATATTTCGTATTGATTACTTACAAATTCAACATAGGCGTGGATTTATGGACACGTTATAGTGTTTAACATATTCATTGGGGAAAGTGTTATGACTATAGAATTATTAAAAAAATTGCGTACTTCTGTGGCGCTGACTGGCCTACTTGCTGGCGTCCTGACGCTTGGTGCTTGTCAGCAACAGTCAGATACAGAAGCGGGTATAGATGATGGTGCTCATAGCGAAGAAACGGTGCCGATGTCCGCTGAACCTGCTGAGCCTAATGAGGTGGTTGTCGATACAGCGGATGCATCGCTCAGTGAAGTACAGGATGATACCGTAGCTTCGGTAAATAGTGGCGTCAGTCAAATAGCCTATCTGTGCTCACCTGAGCTGAAAGTTAATGCAACTTATAAAGAAGATGCCAAACAAGTAGTCATCGCGACTGATACGGGTACGGTGACATTAAATAAAACCAATGATGCCAGTAATCCAGAAGTGTTTGAAGTAGCAACTGCTATTGATGGGAGTCAGGGCTTTACCCAGTGGCGTGTAGCACACGAAGCGCGTGAGACGGGTGTGATGCGTACAGCAGGTACAGATGCGGCGAATGTCAGCACTTATGAATGTAAAAAAACCTCATAATAAGTAAGCAATCAAGAAAAAAGCAACGATAATGTTGCTTTTTTGATGTGTAGTTTTAATGAGTCAGCAAAATTATTTATGAGGAGTGGCACTAGATTCATGTGCCAAAAACCCTTCTTCCTTCACATCTAATTCTTCATGCTTAAGCACTACTTGGATGCTATCTGTATGGGTATGAGTGGTTTTATTGATATCGATTTCTTGGATAGCATAAGTGTCTTTAGTAATGGTAGCCACTTGACGTGATAGGATAATTTCAATCGGCTCATCACCAATTTCAATCTGTTTGCCATTCACGGTAACGACCGCCTTGCTATCTAACGATGGCTCGATATGGCGCAATATATCCTTTTCATCATAATTGCCTGACAATAAGTCCTGACTTTTCGCATCGTGGTATTCGGTACGAATAGTAATATATTCTTCTACCAACTCAATAGGCACGTCAATGGTCTTAGTGCGAGCGTGCTTGGTCACCGTCACTTTACCGACATCTAAACGCTCTTTATTGATGACAGGACGCTCTTCTAATAGTTCCAAGTGTCCAACATTATGATTGCTCTTATCTATGTTATTACTACTTATATCATTACCTTCTATGTCATTAGCTACTGTGCCATTATTAGTATTAATTGGGGCAGTTATAGCGTTTGGTGTCCCTTGCTTGTTATGTAAACTCTCTTGTAGAAAGCTATCGTTCGGGATGCTGTCGTCGTGATTGCTAGTCATCATAATGTCCTTATCTTTATGAAATAATCGTTATACAATATTTTAGAGCCATTTTTGCAGATTTTGCAAGGTTAGCCTTATCAGATGTCATTAAGTATTTTTAATTCCTAAGTATTTTTGAGTATAGTAAGCAAAAAAAGACCAGAGGCATGCTCTGGTCTTAATTCACTAAGTAAAAATACTTGGCTGCTTATTACGGTCATGTATTGCTCGGCGATCTTACTTTTGAATGACAGCCAAACAGTATGACGGTTTAGCGTATTACATACCACGAGCACGGCGTACGTCTTCTGCAGTAATACCATCACGGTCGATTATGTTGCCTTCGCGGTCTACTACGTTGCCATCGCGATCGATATCCAATTCTTCACGTTGGATAGTTTCAACGATAGTTTCAGTATGACGTTCAGTGGTTTTACCGACGTTCACTTCTTCAGATACGTAAGTGTCTTTACCAACGCGGGCACGTTCAGCCTCTAGTTCAACCTCAATAGTTTGATTACCATCAATGTCACCAATACGGCGATCTGTTGGACGATCTACGTTAGTACGCTGAATATTAGCGTGCTCTTCTTCTAGCTCAACATCGACATTGCGCTCTTCGGTCACTATATGCTTACCAACTTTAACCAAACCTGCCACGATACGGTCTTTATTGACGGTCAAGCGCTCTTCTAGTAGCTCTAGTGTATTTGGTGCGTCATAGGCATGGTCTGCAATCTCCATACGCTCTGCAACTGGAACAGTATCAGCAACAAATGCTTGACGATCCTTTTGATACTGGTCTTTGTAGCTATATTGATAATCATGGTCATATACTTCCATGGCATCGACTTGAGACTTGGTCAAGCTGTCAAAGAATACGTCATCACCAACGATACGTGCCAAGCCAGCGGGTACCAATACTTCTTTTGAACTGAACCAGCCACCAGCATCAACAATCAAATAACGAATGCGACCAGTGGTGTCTTCTACTAATGCACCTTCGATTTTACCGATTTTTTCTTCATTGACACCATAAGCAGTTTTACCTGTTGGGTCGTAATAATCATCACCGATTAAATCTTTATGAGTAGCTTGGATATCTTTTAAACGAATTAGTTGGCTCATTGTTGTCTTCCTTTTTTATGAGTTAATCATTATTAATTTTTTTAAAAACAATCGTTGTTTTGGAAAAGTTAAATTTCTAGTAAAAATATTTTTATAATAAAAGGTGTAGCAAGCCATGTGAGTAGCCTCTACATCGACTTGTAAGAATCTTAACATCATGATTTTCGATGAGATATATGAGCAAGGTAGCAAAGTGTGCGCTTGAAGTAATTGCGTGTAATAGGCTGTAAGTGGCATAACATAGCTGGGGTCAAAGATTAACGTGTCTTTACACAGAGCAATATTTCTAGCTTATTTAAGAGTCATAGACACAGAAAAACCGCAAAGCAAATAGCGATGCGGTTCCTGATATTTTGAAAATTTTATAATAAACGATAATTATAGAGGTAAATTTAACATATCAATCGATTAATTAATCTGCTTGAGTATCAAGCAAGTTCAATAGCAACAGCCACGGCTTCACCGCCACCAATACAAAGTGTCGCAACACCTTTTTTGCCGCCAGTACGCTTGAGAGAGTTGATAAGCGTGATCAAGATACGAGCACCTGAACAGCCTACTGGATGACCGAGTGCACAAGCGCCGCCTTCAACGTTTACTTTGGCATGGTCGATTTTTAGCTCGTCCATCGCCGCCATGGTTACCATTGCAAACGCTTCGTTAATTTCCCATAAGTCAACATCAGCGACTGACCAACCAGCACTAGCCAATACTTTTTCAATTGCACCAATCGGAGCAATGGTAAATTCGCTTGGATGACGAGAGTTTGATGCGGTTGCAACGATACGCGCTTGATAATCAAGGCCTTCAGCTTTTGCTTGCGATTCTTTCATGACCACAACCGCTGCCGCACCGTCTGAGATTGAGCTGGCGTTTGCTGCCGTGATGGTACCATCTTTAGCGAAGGCTGGACGTAGAGTAGGGATACGCTCGGCATTAGCAAGCGCTGGTTGCTCATCGGTATCGACGGTTTGCTCGCCTTTACGGGTTTTAAAAGTCACTGGCGTGATTTCATCTTTGAAGTGGTCGTCTTTGATAGCAGTGAGCGCACGATTTAGCGATTCTATAGCAAACGCATCCATTTGCTCACGGGTATAGCCCTTTTCGTCGGCCATTTCCTGTGCGAACATACCCATCAGTTTGCCAGTTTCAGCATCTTCCAAACCGTCTAGGAACATATGATCTTTGACTTCTTTATGTCCCATACGGTAGCCGCCACGTGACCCTGGCATAATGTATGGCGCATTGGTCATTGATTCCATGCCACCAGCGACTGCCACATTGAAACTACCAGCTTTGATGCCGTCATGTGCTTGCATGACTGCTTTTAGCCCTGAACCACAAAGCTTGTTAATAGTGACAGCACCAGTTGCATCAGATAAACCTGCATTACGCATTGCTTGACGCGCAGGACCTTGACCCAAGCCTGCGGTCAAGATACAGCCCATAATGACCTCGTCAATACTATCGACTGCCACACCTGAGCGTTCGACAGCGGCTTTAATAGCAGCACCACCAAGTTCCGTTGCGCTCATATCTTTTAGTGCGCCTTGGAAGCCGCCCATTGGAGTACGTGCGCCGTTTAAAATTACAATTGCATCATTTGACATCGTTATTATTCCTTTTACGTATTTTAAATGAGTTTGTTTTAATTAAAACCAAACGCGGACTAGATAGCATCTTTTAGGTTCAATAACTGCGGGCTTTATGCTAGCTCATCTAAGCGAATGCGTACTACTTTATCAGTAATGGTCTCTAATTTTTCAATTTTTTCGATGGCTAGATTCATCTGACTTTCGACCACGGGTAACGTCAAGATAATAACTGGAACTTGACCAACTTTGTGCGCAGGTTTTTGTAAAATCGCATCGATATTGATACCAGCATCGCTTAGAATGCGAGTAATATCTGCCAACACACCAGGGCTGTCATAAGCGTGTACGCGCAAATAATAACCGGTAATCATCTGCTCAGCGCGCAATATGGGCGTGTCTGATAGCTGCTCAGGGATAAATGCTAAATGCGGCACATGGTGACCGTGGTTGTTTTGATTACTGTTGCTTTCATCGCTACTGTCTTTGCTACCTAGAACACGCACCAAGTCCATCACATCGGCCATCACCGCAGAAGCGGTTGCGCCAGCACCAGCACCATCGCCACAATATAGCGTCTGTCCAAGCGGATGAGAGTTGACCAGTACGGCGTTTTTTACGCCATTGACGTTGGCGAGTAACGCATCCTGCGGAATGAGCGTTGGGTGCACGCGTAGTTCGATACCAGAAGCCTCATCATTACCTTGACCATCACGGCGTACGGCAAAGCCCAAATGCTTGATACGGTAGCCAAGCTCTTCCGCATAGTTGACGTCTTGTAAGGTGATACCAGTGATGCCTTCACAGTAGACCTTATCAAATTGCAGCGGAATACCAAAGGCGATAGATGCGAGTAATGCCAGTTTATGAGCCGCATCAATACCTTCGACATCAAAAGTCGGATCTGCTTCTGCATAACCCAATTCTTGTGCTTCGCTCAACACGTCTGCAAACGGGCGACCTTTATCACGCATTTCGGTCATGATAAAGTTGCCAGTACCGTTGATGATACCTGCTAGCCAATCGATTTTATTAGCAGCGAGCGCTTCGCGCATGACTTTGATAATGGGGATACCGCCTGCGACTGCTGCTTCATAAGCGACATGGACGTTATGCTCTTCAGCAAAGGCAAAGATTTCGTTGCCATGCTCCGCCAATAGCGCCTTATTTGCAGTCACCACATGCTTGCCGTTTTTAATGGCGTGCATAATTACGTCTTTGGCAAGGGTCGTACCGCCAATCACCTCGACGACGATATCGACATTGTCGCTTGCAGCAGTTGCCATCAAGTCACTGTTTTGCATAATATTGGGATCAATATCATCACGATGACGGCGCGTACCAACTTCGGTAATGATAATGTCGCGTCCGCTACGGCGTTTTAGCTCATTTAAGTTGTCATTGATTAGATTGATCACGCCCGTTCCGACGGTGCCCAGACCAAGTATCGCTAGTTTGATGGAATTACTCACAGTATCCTCAAGAGTTTAAATATAATGAACCAATGATAACGCTGTCATAGAGTCAAATGCACATGCGCTACTAGCTGTAGTATTTGCGTGCATTTTGACAGTCGCAGCTTTATCGATTTTTCATTACAGTTGAATAAAAAATACTCAAATAAAAAGTATGCTGCTGATTTTTCATAGCGCTTTATCGTATCATACCGACAAGCAGTTGTGACGTCTACACAATGTCGCCATCGTCATAGATATCACAAATACCTGAAACAATAACAGATTTTAGCTAGCACCGATAGCTTGAGCCAACTCCGCCGCAGGTAGATAGCCGCCTACTTGCTGACCAGATTCTGTAAAGATAGCGGGAGTACCACGCACACCAAGTTTTGCACCCAGTGCCATGTGTTCTTGTACAGGGTTAGCACAGCTAGGCGCTTGTACATCAGCGCCCATTTTTCCTTGATTCATGGCCGCCTTACGATCTTGACTACACCAAATGGCTTCCATTTTTGGCACTGATTCCTGACTGCGCGGCCATGCCAAATAACGTACTTCGATACCACGTGCATTGATATCATCCATCTCTTCATGCAATTTACGACAATAACCACAGTCTGCATCGGTAAAGGCATAGACCACTGACTTCGTTTCGCCTATGGCTGGATAAATCACCATGTCTTTTTTATCGACGGCTTTTAGGGCTTCTTGTGCGGTACTAGCAACCAATGCCGCACTGATATCGACAGGCAGAGCCTCGCCAACAGAAATAATCTGACCTTGGATAATGTGTTTGCCAGACTTATCAGTAAAGAAAGAAGGCAGTCCTTCCGCTGTGACCCAATAAATACCATCCATATCTGTTGGTACGGCTGAAATGATATTTTCTTCAATACCGGACGTATTCAAATTCGCCTGCAACGCCTTTACCACGGCAGCATCGCTATCAGCGGATGCCTTACTTGTACTGGTTTTAGCATCGGTATTATTGACGATACTGGTGTTGCTGGTCGCATCTGCTGCATTGTTTGAGCAGCCCGCAGCAACCACAACAAGCAGTGCACTCATCATAAAGCGAGATAAATTATTTCGAGAAAAGCGGTTATGAGCAAAGGTGTTTTTTGCAATCGGGGATGACATATATAGGTGTCCTGTAGGCATCGTGCCTAATCGTGAAGTCGTTTTAAGAAAAATGATACTAAATTTCTATATAAAGCAATACGTATTGATATTGTCTTAAAGGTTTAAAATTAAAAGGTTTTTTTACAATTTAATAATTATAAAAGGTAAGTAATCATGTCGCCTATATTAACATATTTATGGCAAATAACAGCCACAGGCTATGAGGTGATATAGGGAGGTGAGGGCAGCAATAATAGTAGTAGGTATAAACATCAATTCAAAAAAATAAGATACATTTGTACTATTTAATATCGACGCTTGCCCTTGTAGTCTACGGCTAATAACAGTGTTTTTATAAAAATTCATATAAAACTATTGGTATCAGTTATTTTTAACCCTTTATTTCAATAAATTTTTGCTAAGGAGCACACATGGCAGGTGCCAGTTTATTAACCCTACTTGATGATATCAGTGTGATATTGGATGATGTTTCCGTCATGACCAAAGTCGCTGCTAAAAAAACCGCCGGTGTATTGGGCGATGATTTGGCGCTCAACGCAGAACAGGTCACGGGTGTCAAAGCCAATCGTGAGCTACCAGTGGTTTGGGCGGTCGCCAAAGGCTCATTTATTAATAAACTTATTCTAGTACCAGCGGCACTCTTGATTAGTGCTGTTTATCCACCGCTGGTCACTTTTTTACTAATGTGTGGTGGTTTGTTTTTGGTTTATGAAGGCGCTGAAAAAGTCATTCATCGATTTTGGCCACATGCTTTGCCGCATGATGAGGAGCAAAATGCTCGTCGGCAAGCCAATGCTGATGAGACTATAGATTTGGTCGCTTTTGAAAAAGAAAAGATCAAAGGTGCAGTACGTACGGATTTTATTCTGTCAGCTGAGATTATTGTGATTGCCTTGGGATCAACGGCAAGCGCCACTTTATTAGAACGAAGCTTGGTGCTGTCTATTTTAGCCATCGGTATTACGATTGGTATTTATGGCTTGGTCGCTGGTATCGTGAAAATAGACGATGCAGGTCTGCATTTAATGGAACAAGAAGGAGTGTTCAAGCAAAAATTGGGCAAGTTAATGTTTGCAGCGGCACCAAAACTGATGAAGTTTCTATCTATCGCTGGCACGTTGGCAATGTTTTTAGTAGGCGGTGGTATCTTAGTACACGGTATCGGCTTCTTACATCATGGAGTAGAGGATATCGCTGATTTAACGGGTATCTTTGAAAGCTTAACGACAACGGTATTAAATGGCGTCATTGGTTTTATCATTGGCGCTGCGGTTGTGGCTATCTTAACAGTTATTAGTAAAATTCGTGGAAAAGACGACACAGCGTCATCTGCACACTAAGTCAGTTACCTGTGCTTTAGCTTTATATTGATTGTGATTTTATTTCGTAAAAAAGCCCCAAAGTTGCTGACAACTTTGGGGCTTTTGCGTTGGACGTTATACGATTAGCTTTCGCTATCTGAGTCATCAGTCTCTAGCTTTTCAGCTTGCGTGGGCTTTTTATGCTCCGTTTTAGGCTTACGGCTACGTGCCTTTGGTACTTTTGGCGTGGTCAAATTAAACATACCAGTCTGTGGCAGCAGTTGTTCAGCCACATTCTCAATCATGTTTTTATAACTGGCAATCGTGGTTTTTGACTTAGCAGCCTGACTGTCGTCTTTGCCTGCTTCTTTGCCTGCTTCTTTGGTATTGATAGGTTGCTCTACCTTAGGCTCATCTGCTGGCTTAGTTTTTTCAACGTCAGCTTCTTGAGTATTAGCCTCTTCAATGTCAGCAGCTTCGCTATCGTCATGTGCCCCGTCAGTCTTTTCAGCTGCTACTCGCTCAGCAATCACAGTGCCTTCATTCGACGGCTCGCCAGTTGTTTCTGCTAGGGCTTGATCTGCTTCTAGTAATTGTTCGCTGTGAGCGCTGATATTATCAGCCTGAGCTTGATTGGCTAGAGCATTTGCCTCAACATCATGAGCATCCACATTGTTATCATCATGTTCAATAACCGCTTGCTCAGTATCAGCCGCTTGTTCGGTCGGTAGACTCAACACTGCGGGCTCCTGATAACTAGGATGTTGACCACGTGGATCGTTGCCAGCACGCTTACCAATGGCACGTGGTTCGACGTCCGTTTTACCTTGCGTTGCCGCAAATTGACTGACCGCTTGTGTCATCGTTTCAAAGCGCGTCAGGTAATCTGCCGCCAATGGCTGATAGCCATAGTTGCTAAAGTCGAAATTGCTGTCCTCAACTTTGGTATCAGCAGTCGGTGTGACGCTCGTTTCAATGTTAGCTGATTTGTTAGCTGATTTTGTTTGCTGCGTATGTGCATCGATAGCAGCAATAAAGCAACTAATGACACCGTCATTTTTCAAACGACTTTCTGCATCTGCTAATGCTTTACGAACAAAATCACCAACAGTGCCACGAATAGTCGATGGGTTTACTACTGCAGGCTCAGCTACTGGTGGTTGTTGAGCTGATTGTGCTTGCTGACTACGAACCACACGTGGATCATTACTAGCCTGACCAAACTTCTCAGCAGTCACGTAGCGCTTGGCAAATAATGCTTCGTGCGTTAGCGCCAGTGCTGAGTTGTTCTTATCATTTGTGCTATGACCACTTGCGCTATGACTGTCATTGGCATTGCTAACATCGGCGTCACTGTCGGTAGCGTCAACAGTGTCAACAGTGTCAACAGTGTCACTATTCGCTTTTTCTGTCGATTCTGATTCGGGCTGTTTTGGCGTTATTGCTACGCTGTCCACGTTAGTATCCACAGATTTTGAATGGTCAGTTTGGTCTTTGGTAACGCTGTTAGATGTTGGTTGCTCATCTACGGCAGGTTTTTTGTCAGTAGCGTTACTGTCTATTTTCGGGGCATTATTTTGTCCCTTGTCTTCAGTGGTGCTAACGTTAACATCATCAACATTAACATCATGAGGCGCTACAGTGCCTTCGTCGTTACCCTTCACAGCAGCTGTTTCAGGAGCAACTTTTTTGTCATTGCTCTGCTGATTATCACTTTGCTGTGTATTAGCTTCTTTTTTACTGCTTTCTTTATTAACATCATTTACTGATTTTTGCTTTTCAGTAGATTGAGACTTTGTCTGTGTAGACTTACTGTCATCTAGAGACAAGTGTACGACTTCTGGTGATTTCAGCTCAACGGCTGCTTCATTGACCTGTAGCACGACTTCATTAGGATCTTGATTTCGACGCGTGTTAGAGTGATTTTTTCGGCTGTTCGCACCTGTCGTCGCTTGCTGATTGGGTTGCTTAATATTTTCAGCTGTTAGTGTCTCGCCGCGCTCTAACTTGCCACGTGAACCGCGTTGGCTATGCGATTTACGCTTCGCACGAGTTTGCTCATCTGCCGTATTACTGTCTTTATCAGCATCATCATTGCGCTCGTTTGCATGGTGGCTACTGTCTTGACGATTGCTGTTTTGCTGATTATTGTCTTGACGATTGTTGCGATTGCGCTCATTCGTGCGTCTGGTATCCTGCTGACGTTTGTTTTGATTGTCAGCCTGCTTGTCATCAGCATTACTTGCAGCACTATTTACGGCGTTGTTCTCGGTATCGCCGCTTGTTTCATTGCTTGACTCTTCTGCCTGATCTTTTCTTTGACGAGGTTTAGAAGATCTAGATTTACGTGGCTTACGTCTTCTTCTATCTTCATTACTGCTATCATCATCGGTGTCGCTGTCTGAGCTACGACGCGCTTGTTGACGATTGGCATTGTTGTCGGATGGTTGTTCGTTATTTTTCTGACTGTTCTGCTGATTTTCTGGTACGTTGTTCGATGCACTCGTTGATGTATTACTCAGGGCACTGCTATCAACTTGTCCAAATGAGCCTAAGCTTTGTGCGCCATTATTTACTAGTGCTTCAATGGCTTGTGCTGCATCACGACTACTGACGCTATGCGTCGTTGAGGCTTGTGGTGCTTGCGCAAATAGGTTTGATAACCACGCCACTGCTTGTGGCTGAGCTGCTGTCTCAACATGTGCAGGAGCTGTAGTTGCTGCTACTGGAGCAACAGGGGCAGGGGCTGCCACACTCTGGTTGTTGTTTGCTTGTGGCGCGCGCGCCGATGAAACGTTGGTCGTATTTTTATTGTTACGATGGTCGTTACTGTGTTTACTATGCTCAGCTGTACTGGTCGGTTTGTTTGATTGGCTAGCAGTATCATTGCTCGCTATTTGACGTGGCTGGCGCGTTGGCTGTTGCTCTGGACGCTCTTTTTCAGCCGTTTGCCAGTCAACTTCATAACCCAAATCGCTATGTTCTTGGGCTGTATCCGTAATACGCTCATAGCTTGAAGGCGCAAAGCCATCACGGTTAAAGTGTAGTTTAAAGTTAGGCGACTCTAAATGCGCGTGTGGCAAAATCGTGATACGCGTGCCACTGTCTTGCTCAAGATAAACTAAGGCATCACGTTTTTCGTTTAATAAGAAGGCGGCGATATCTGTTGGAACTTCTGCTTGTACTTCGCCTTGACGTTCTTTTAGCGCGATTTGTTCAATCTGACGCATAATTGATAGTGACAATGAGCGCAAGTCACGAATCATGCCGTTACCATGGCAGCGTGGGCAGATATAACCGGTTGACTCTTCTAGCGATGGACGCAGACGCTGACGGCTCATTTCCATCAAACCAAACTTAGAAATATCACCAAATTGCACGCGTGCACGGTCATATTTGGTGGCATCAATCAGACGTTTTTCGACTTCTTTTTGATGCTTATTGTCATTCATATCAATAAAATCAATGACAATCAAACCACCCATATCACGCAAACGTAGCTGACGGGCAATTTCATCGGCTGCTTCTAGGTTGGTATGATACGCAGTTTCGGCAACGTCTGAACCTTTGGTCGACTTGGCTGAGTTGATATCGATAGAGACTAGTGCTTCCGTTTGATCAATAACGATTGAGCCGCCTGATGGCAAACGCACTTCACGTTGATACGCGGTTTCGATCTGTTTTTCGATATTAAAGCGCGAAAACATCGGCTCATAATCGGTATATTTGCGTAGCTTTTCTGCTTGTTTTGGCATCACTGCATCGATAAATCCTGCCGCTTCAATATAAGCGTTTTCATTATCAATCCAAATCTCAGCGATATCATCACGTAGATAATCACGAACAGCACGTGTGACAACGCCCGCTTCTTGGTGAACCAAGCGCGGTGAAGGATATTTTTGGTTTTGTTCTTGAATGGCTTGCCAGATATTCAGCAAGTGATTTAAATCGTGCTGTAAATCTTCTTGAGTTTTACCAATACCCGCGGTACGAATGATGACACTCATGCCTTTTGGTAAATCAAGATTGCTTAGCATACGCTTCATGTCTTCGCGCAGTTTGCCTGAGATTTGACGTGAGATACCACCGCCGCGAGGGTTGTTTGGCATTAATACCAGATAACGACCAGCTAATGAGACATACGTCGATAGGGCAGCGCCTTTGTTACCGCGCTCCTCTTTTTCGACTTGGACGATTAATTCATCGCCTTCTTTGATCAGTTTTTTGATGTTTTCGTCACGTGGATTACCGCTTAAGTATTCAGCAGAGATTTCACGAATGGGTAAAAAACCTTGGCGCTGTGAGCCATATTCGACAAACACCGCTTCAAGCGATGGCTCGACACGGGTCACATGACCTTTATATATATTGGATTTTTTTTGTTCACGAGTACGGTTTTCAAGATCGAAATCGTAAAGATGATTGCCTTTACATAAGGCGACACGAATTTCTTCGTTTTGAGTAGCGTTGATCAAAATGCGTTTCATATTTGTATCCTATGAGTACGCATAACAACGACGAGACGGGCTTTAGAGCGCAATGGCAAGTATGGCTAACATTTAAATTAGCATGGGCAGATGTTAATCAACGATAGAACGTAAATCATGGGTTAATAAAGCACTTGGGCTTTGTCAATGGCTTGTTTTTTACCTAAAGCGTGTTAGCAGAACTAACGTAAATATAAAATTTATAGGGTGTAAGGCTATCTATTTATATCCTATTATTGATAGGCTTGGTACAAATATTAATGCGTCAGCATGCGATTCAGTTTTACTATCAGCAAGCTTTATTGGTAGTCATGCCAGCTTACTTTGTAAGAGCAGGCGACGGGCAGTGACGAGATTCAATATACTGATATTCAAAAGGCGTTGTGCTGCTGCAATCCATCCATCAAAGTCTAGCAATAATATCGCTGTTATAAATACCATTATATGAAATGGTGATATTCAGCAATTATTTGTTTAGGTAAAGCAATTGGTCACTCTTTATTTATCGTTCTTTCTGGTATAACGTCAATAATATCTTGGGTGTTTTACGGTTAGGTGTCGCGGCTCCGGTGATCAGCGGGGCGTACTTGGCAAACAGAATAAATGACCAAACTATCGGTGTGGTGCTGTATTCATATCTTTTTTATCGTTATCTGTTTGACCACCAATACGTAGGCAGCTATCGATATACTTCTCGATCCTAATGCTAAACAACCCATACTTGCTCAACTACACTTGCGTAAAAGACCGCCAATAACCAGTCATTAAATCATGAATAATTATCAAATAAAGTCGTTGTCATGCAGGTTGTGAGTCAATGTAGTGTCATTATCGGTCAATAAACAGGCATTTAGCCAAACTTATCAACACTGAATTTATGAACACAAAGGTATTTAGTGTCACTATTTATTCTATGGTACTGAGTAAAGTCAGTACGATACTTTCATTTTACAATTTATGGGGACATATCTATAAATATCTACAAGTGATATTTCTAAACAGATACTGCGCCCTAAAATCCGATTAAACATACAATGTTGGCAGGGTATACTGCTAATACCTTTTCACTAAAAGTTCGTAAAAATGGTAATGCGCTATTTAGAACAACAACAATGATTATTGCTGCAGTCTCTGCTTAATTGTCGCTCAACATGCTAAACTATAGCAAATCTTTCTGTAAATACCTAACTAAAAATGACGAAGCCAAAAATGACTGACGACGCACCTACCCATGAAGCCCCTGCTATTTTTAATAGTAAAACACGCCCGCAAAGCGCTGATGATGAAATCAGCAACTTTGGTAAGGTAAATTATCTTGAAGTAACCCGCCATCAACACGATCAGCGCTTGGATAACTTTTTGTTGAACCGTTTAAAAGGTTTGCCAAAACCGCATATCTATAAAATGATTCGCTCAGATGAGATTCGGGTCAATAATAAACGCTGCAAAGCGCACGATAGAGTACAGCGTGAAGACGTGGTACGTATCGCGCCAGTGGTACTTGCTACCCGCGAAAAACCAATTATCAGTGCTGAGTTTGCTAAAAGCTTGTTAGCACGCGTAGTGTATGAAGACGAAGGAATGCTAGTGCTGAATAAGCCTTCTGGCATCGCCGTTCACGGTGGTAGTGGTTTGGACTTTGGTGTTATCGAAGCCATGCGTGAAGTGACAGGTAAAAAATACCTAGAGCTGATACATCGCATTGATAAAGACACCTCAGGTCTATTGATGATTTCTAAAAAACGCTCAGCGCTAAAAGCGTTGCAACAGCATCTCGTTGATAAAACCATCCAGAAGCATTACTTATGTATCGCCAAAGGTCAGCCAGCATTAAATGAGCAACGCATTGATGCGTCATTGCTACGCTATACAGTTGCTAGTGGTGAACGCCGCGTCAAAGTAGATGCGCAAGATCCGCAATCTAAAGACAGCCAGACGGATATCGTCGTTCATGGTCGTTTTATGATTGCTGATCAGCCAGTTAGTCTAATTGAAGCCAAACCACTGACGGGTCGTACCCATCAAATCCGTGTGCATTTGGCTCACATTGGTCACGCTATCTTGGGTGATGATAAATATAATGTGCATGATAAATCAGGCGTCCATCGTCTGTGTCTGCATGCGTGGCGTTTAGACATTCCAGGCTATGAAACTATTACTGCACCGCTACCAGATGACATGGCAGACTGGTTGCCAGAGCAAACCAAGTTGCCTGAATAAGTCGCCAAATAAAATTTTTAAGCATTAACTTTAAACGTCACGAACGCTTATTTTTCTTAATAAGTTGCCGTGACGTTTTCGTATCTACCATTTATTATTGATATTCGTTAAGGTCTATTTATGAGCAATCAATCTGTCGCTAGTATCTCTAGCGCTTTCAAAGGAACTCAGTTGTCAGCCAGTCATCGTTTAGCGGATAAGACGCTGATTATTTTTGATTGGGATGGAACGCTAATGGATTCCATTGGCTTAATCGTTGAGTCAATGCATGTGGCAGGAGAGGCGCATGGGTTCCAGACCACCGATAAAGCTGTACAAGACATCATTGGGCTGAGCTTAATGAATGGCATTGAGATTTTGTATCCGCAAGCCAATGACACACAAAAGCTTGCGATTCAGCAAAGCTACGCAGACCACTATATTGCCAACAGCCACAGTACACCGCTTTTTGCGCCGATAGAAGGGATGTTGCAGACCCTACAAGCCCAAGGTAAAAGTCTCGCGGTTGCAACTGGTAAAAAGCGAAAGGGCTTAGACCGCGTATTAGATGCTTCAGAGAGCCACCATTATTTTGTGATGACCCGCTGTGCCGATGAGGCAGGCTCAAAACCTGACCCGCAGATGTTGACCGATATTTTGAATTATACGCAGCAGCAAATCGCCAATGCTGTTTTCATCGGTGACAGTATCTACGATATCCAAATGGCAACGGAACTAGGCATGACCAGTATTGCGGTGAATTATGGTACAGCATCACCTGCAGAGCTCGCCGCACAGCAACCCACTTATCAGGTTGACACGCCACAAGCGTTGGCTGAGCTACTATGTGCTTAACTAAAAGCACTTAAATAAAAGTGCTTAAATAAAAAACTTTTTGAATGCTAAAAAATGATAATAAAAAAAGGGTTTATCGATAATAACGATAAACCCTTTTTACTTGGAGACGATAATGTTTATTTGATTTATTTTTGAGCACTATCCTTATTGAGTGCTATCCTTCTGAGTACTTTCCTTTTCAATAGCACCTTTTTCGATGTTGTCTTTTTCAATCGCTTCTTCCAACTCAGTGCCTTCTAGTAACGCAAAAGAGGATTCAATGATTTTGTCTGCCTCAAGCTGATACTCATACCAGTTGCCCATGACACCAGCCAGCTCATCCAGACCTTCTTTTCTTAGTGCTGAAAATAGCTGAATGGTGCAATTCAATCCCAGTTCTTTTAGTCTTTTACGAGTATTAAGTAACGCATTTTTAGATGCGCCATACTTTAGCTTATCTGCTTTGGTTAACAAGATATGCACCGGCAGTTCACCATCATTTGCCCAACGTAGCATTTGCTCGTCAAAGAATTTCAATGGATGACGAATATCCGTCATGAGCACCAAACCTGCAAGGCTTGAGCGCGCCACCAAGTATTCTTCTAGCTCAACCTGCCATTCTTTTTTCATCTCAAGCGGTACGGCTGCGTAGCCATAACCTGGCAAATCCACCAAACGTCTATCAGCATCACCAATACTAAAAAAGTTAATCATCTGCGTACGACCAGGCGTTTTAGATGAGCGTGCCAGTTGGCGTTGGTTGGTTAAGGCATTAATAGCAGAGGATTTACCTGCGTTTGAGCGTCCTGCAAAGGCAACTTCTAAGCCCATATCGGGTGGGCAGAGACGAAAAGTAGGCGCTGACATCATAAACTCAGTTTGCTGAATTTTTTGACGAGATTTAGTGTTGAACAATGCATGTTCGGCGGCGACATCAGTAAACGGGGTACTCATAAATGGCTCATTAATCTTTAAGAAATTGGATACGGTTATAAAATTTTAATCAACTGGTTGTCGAGAAGACAGTGCATTAGACAAAAAATCGTTACGAATTTATTCATCATAACTTTCAATGTTTATTGGTCATAAACACAGTCATTTCAAGTTATCGACTATTCTATACTATTACTTATCTTACTTATTGAAATAACTATGATTAGCATCACATAAATGACAGAATACCATTAAAATAAGCGCTCATTAGAGCAAGTTGCCGCTTTTATTCATGCGTTACCAAAGCCAAACTATATTTATCTATATTTATACGACATACATTGTTACAATGTTTAATAAGATATACTGAACGAACGACGTTTAATAGCAAGATTGATTAAACGAGAGAAGCATCAAAAGGAGGTGTTCTATGGTTTCAATCAATGCACTTTTTAGCCAGACCTACCGAGTTTTAATAGGTAGCGGAGCGGCATTACTGCTCAGTAGTGCTATCATGACTAGCGCTAATGCTGCTGATATTGCAGCCACCTATGATAACTCATGTGCTGCCTGTCACGATAGTGGTGCGCTGAACGCCATCAAAAAAGGTGATAGTGCCAAATGGCAACAGCTTATCAAACAAAAAAGCATGCCGACACTTATTAATTCCGTTAAAAGTGGTATGACGCAGATGCCTGCTGGTGGTCTTTGTAACAGTTGTAGCGACGATGATTATCGTAAGTTGATTGAGTACATGAGTAAGTGAGACGCTGACCGATAAAGCAACACAATACGACACACTATAAAACAACTTAAAAAAGCGCTGGGTTTTTTAGCCTGTAAGCGCTTTTTGTTTTTTGTTGGCATACTTGTCTATGTGTTAGAAAAACTGATGGATGTGACGATTAAGTAGGCAAATGCTACAAAGTCTTGCTATAATAATCTAAAATAAACCCTGATGTTAGTAAGTACTTTCAGACTGCTTGTGGCCAAGACCTTAAAACATATACCTACCTAACCAATAGTAGGGTGGTTTATATGAGGTATCTTATCAGTGCAATCACTCTAAATAATGCTTACGCCGAGCTAGTAGGATTTGTATCAATGAAAAAGTTAATCGCTGCTGCCAGCTTATGCGTTGCAAGTTTCAGCGTACAAGCTGCTATTATTGTCCCTGAGTACGACGTCAATGCCGGTAAGCAAATTGCAGAAACGGTTTGTGCTGCTTGTCATGGTGTTGATGGTGTCAGTGTTGTCCCTGCGCAGCCTAACTTGGGTGGCCAAAACGTAAAATATCTTTACAAACAGTTGGTCAACTTTAAAGCAGGTTATCGCAAGAACGGTATTATGCAATCACAAGTTGCAAATTTATCGCAGCAAGATTTAGCCAACGTGGCTGGTTATTATGCTAGCCAAGCGCCTTGGGGTGTTGGATTTGGTAATCCTGCGACCAACCAAGAAGCCACTAAGCTATTCTTAGGTGGTGATAAGTCACGCGGTGTCATCGGTTGTGCAGGCTGTCATGGTCCAGATGCTGCTGGTAATACTTGGGCGGCATTTCCACGCTTAGGTGGTCAGCATGCACAGTACATCTCCACTCAGCTAAAACTTTTCCGTGCGGCTGGTCGTGTTGATGATGTTGATAGTGATGAGCAAAAACGTGTCAATGATGCTGCGAAAGAAGGCGATATGGGCATGATGCAGACAGTCGCATCGAAACTATCGGATCGTGATATTCGTATCTTGTCAGACTATATCAGTGCTGTTCACTAATTCATTGGTATCAGCTACGAGTGCCTAATACACCTTGCCTCACTGAAATTAATAAGCACTTGACCAGATATCCGCCATTGTTTCATTATTAAACCCCGATTTCGGGGTTTTTTTATAACTGTTCATCCCTTATATTATAGAGACCTTATAGTCATTCCATTATAAAAGAGTCGCTGCATTAACCTCGCTTGAAGTATTGAATATACATTTGCTTCTGGTTACCTTGTGCTTCTTTTAAATTGAATCGACTATATAAAATAAAACTGCTTACAGAGGCCTATCATTGCTCTGTATCATGATAAATTATCGTTATTCACTTTATACCAAACCCACAGAGTATGATTTGCGCTGTCAAACTTGTTTCGTCTACAATGCATAGTACGGACCCTCGTTTTCCCAGCTATTCTCATTTTTGTGAAAGGTATTAGATCGTTTGGGTTTAGATTATGATGATCCGTTATGCTTCTTATTTTATCGCGGCACTGCTACCGCTACTGCTGTTTCGTTGGTTTGCACCAGCATCCGTTGGTGAGATTGACTTTTGGTTACTCTGGCTATTGGCTATGGTATTGGTATCCTTGCCCGTTGTTTATGCGGAAATTGCCTTAGCCTATCGTAGTGTCGATGCGCCATTAGCAGGGATGCAAAAGCTTACTCGCGAAGCAGATGCCAGCCCAATATGGCGTAGTTTTGGGTGGCTCGCCGCGCTGGTCTCTATTCTGATTGCGGCGTTAGTGATCTCAGGCGCGAGCACAGGTATTTTGGCGGCATTGACGGAGCTTAATAGCGCTCCTGCTATACCAGATTTTGCGATCGCTGCTGGCCTTATGGTCATTGCTGTGTTACTCAGTTTATTGGGCGTTGTACCGTTACCGATTGGCCTAGGATTAATGGTGATAGGCTTATTGCTCGGCGTGGCAAATGGCCTACCCAATATTGACTTTGCGATGACTGATATCAGCTTAAATGAATGGGCACGTGCAGTCGCGTTAGCGTTGGTTAGTGTGGGTGCAGGCACAGGCTTATACTGGTTTGGTCAAAACTTGGTAACGAACCAAGTGACAACAGCGGTAGACACGAACAATATCAATGCGCAAAAACCTGCTCGCAGCCGTGCGACGAGTGAGTATCGGGCAACCAAATTGGTACTCCCGATTTGGATATTGCAATTGATCGTTGGGGTTGTGGCGTTATCTATTAGTGGCATGGCATTGCCACCGATTGGACAGCTATCATATTGGATAGGGGTGTTATTTGTCGCCAGCTATTTGCTGCATTATAGTACCCAGCAATTAGCACACAAGTTTGGACTACTGGTCAGTTTGGTATTAACCTTTGTCTTGGCGCTTTTGTTAGTCGTTATCATACCAACTGTTTGGCTGGTCGGACTTTTAGTGATTATTAGCAGCATAGCGGTATTATTGCTGTCTATCTTTGCGGGTTGGCAGATGAAAATTAGTCATCTGCGTAAGTCATTAAATTTTGGCAATGAAGCGTTTTATAACTTATGGCGAATAGCGATTCGTTTGATTGTGCCACTAGCACTGTTATTGGCATTGATAGGTTGGGTGATGCAGTGGTTGAGTTAACTGCTAATGGCGTTCAATCTGATAATAATTGTGCGCCGTCATCTGAGCAGACCATGCTAATGACTGTTTATTTGGCATACGCTGAAGATGCAAAATGTCAGCATTATTTAACCCTACAAGTTAATGATGAAACAAGTTTGTATGAGGCATTGAGGCAGGCAGGATGGTTGATGAAATTTCCAGCGTTAGCACGTTGGTGTGAGCAAGTGGCAGATATTGCAACGCCAACGGCAAAGCGTTGGCATGTGGGTATCTATGCACAAAAACAGCCGCTCAGCTATCGCTTGCAGCCTTTTGATCGTATCGAAGTATATCGCAGCTTAAGCGCTGATCCCATGTCTCAGCGCAAAAATAAATCTCGAGTTTAAGCGATGTTGCGCCATCTATCATTAAAGCCAGTTGCCGTTCTTGATTATGAGGCAGGCAGGCTTTCGATACCTTCAATACGATTGACCAAACCATTATTATCAAAGTAGATAATTAAGTGCTGACTGGCATTTTTGACATCAGCAATACCTTTGCGGCTACCTTCTGTCCCTGCTTTGTAATCGTAAATATAATCCCAACGCTTAGGTTCTAAGGTGTCTCTAATAGCTGGGCTACCAAGGATATAAAGGACTTGGTTTTGATTCATACCCACTTGCAGTTTTTGCGCTTGCGCTTGAGTGATGGCAGTGCCTTGTGGCAAATCAATCTTATAAACACTCAATAATGAGCAGCCAGACATAGCGACAGTAGCGCTAAGCATACTGGTTATGACAATCTTGCGTAATACGCTTGTAGGGCTTAACGGACGAAAAGTTAATGTCTTTATCATGGTAAGATGACTCATAAGAAATGAATTAGGCGCAGCCAGAGGTTGTTAATGCTAGTCTGGCCGACAATCTTGGACAAATGATACGTCATTTACTTGCAATTTCCTACCACTTACGACATTATTTACCAAATGCTACCTGAGGCATTTTATTATTTATATTTTAAATTCATAGACTTGCGTTAGGATTATTATAGAAAATAACAGGCTTGGAAATGAGGTCAAATCAGCCAGTCTGCTGTTATTAAAATGTTTCATATACTATAAAAAATAATCATTAACGATTATTTATCTCATATTTTTGGTTCTTTATTTGCTAAGACTGTCACAGTCAGAAGGGATATTATGGCTTCTTTTACCAATCAAGATTTACGTAAAGCGGGATTAAAAGTCACGTTACCTCGCATCAAGATTTTAGAGCTACTGGAGAGTGCAGAGTTGCATCATATGAGTGCTGAGGAGGTTTATAAGGCACTGATAGAGCAAGGTGAGGATGTGGGTTTAGCGACTGTCTACCGAGTACTGACGCAGTTTGAGCAAGCTGGTATCGTCGAGCGTCATAACTTCGAAAATAATTTATCGGTGTTTGAAATTACCCAAGAAGGCCATCATGACCATTTGGTTTGTGACGTTTGTGGCAAGATTATAGAGTTTCATAACGAAGTCATCGAAGAAGAGCAACTTAAAGTCGCAGAAAAGCACGGATTTAAGTTATCAGGTCATTCATTGGTGCTATACGGTATTTGTAATGACCAAGAGTGTCGGGATAGCATCAAGTAATTTTTTTAATTGGTGAGCATGCTCTATATTTGATATTATTTTTAGTGCGTTATCGCCATATATAAAATAAGAAAGCCCTCATAATAATATGAGGGCTTTCTTATAAGTTTTTATGGCAAAAACGAATAACAATGCTCAAAAGCCATGCTTAACTGATATCTAATGATAAGTTATCCGCACCTTCATCCAGATTGGCGGTGCCGTTCTTACTGCTGAGTTTGATTTTTAGGCGCAAATCATTAGGAGAGTCAGCATGAAGAATGGCTTCTTTATAGGTGATTTCTCCTTGCTCATATAAGTCAAAAAGAGCCTGATCAAAGGTTTGCATGCCGCTATCCCGCGATCGTGTCATGACATCTTTGATTTCATGAACCTCGCCTTTACGGATATAGTCACTAATCAGCTGTGAGTTCAATAAAATCTCAATAGCCGCACGGCGTCCTTTACCATCAGGGGTTGGGATGAGCTGCTGCGCGATAATGGCTTGCAAGTTGAGCGACAAATCCATAAATAACTGATTGTGGCGACTGGTTTCAAAAAAGTGAATGATACGGTCAATCGCTTGGTTGGCGTTGTTGGCGTGTAAGGTTGCAAACACTAGATGGCCTGTTTCCGCGTACTGGATCGCGTAGCTCATGACTTCACGGTTACGAATCTCACCAATCAAAATAACATCAGGTGCTTGGCGTAACGTGTTTTTTAGTCCTGCCTCAAATGAATGGGTATCGATACCAACTTCACGCTGGGTAATAATACAACCACGATGTTTATGAACAAACTCGATAGGATCTTCGATGGTAATGATGTGACCATGCGAGTTTTGATTACGGTGTCCGATCATAGAAGCAAGGGTCGTTGATTTACCTGTACCTGTCGCACCCACTAGCAGAATGATACCGCGTTTTTTCATTGCCAGCTCTTTTAACGCGGGCGGCAAACGTAGCTCTTCGACAGTCGGAATTTTATTCTCAATTTTCCGTAAAATCATCCCTGCCATATCACGCTGTATAAAGGCACTGACCCGAAAACGTGCTTGCTGTGCTTCATCAGCAATGGCAAATTGGCACTCGTTAGGGCGTGTCTTCAATTCATCTTACAATGAACGATAGTACACGCCAGATAAAGCATTGACTTAAAATTACGAGCTAACTTTTCATAGCGAGTGGCGATACTACGAAAGTGTTTGAGCCTTGCGAACATATTCTCAACACGAAC
>NZ_CAJGZQ010000013.1 GCF_904846185.1 Psychrobacter immobilis
TCATGTCTTTGTTTTGGACACTTTTGATCACTTGCGCTCGAAAGTCTGCTGAATAGGTCATGTATTCTTCTGCCGTGTCGCTTATTTTAAAAGTATTGTATCTTATTTATAAAAGACTGACTATATCTACGAAGAAGATATTGCAAATTATGAACTTCATATTTTTCTTGAAAACAAAAAGCTAAATGGCTTAGAGTTAGATGTGAAATCTCGTAAATTTAGTGCTTTTTTACGGCATCAATACAGTAAAAACATTTCATGTGCTGAGTCTGTAATTACAGCTCATTTTGAAAATGACTAAGGCAACTTTTAAATGGGAAAAATATTCGATTAGGTTTCCCTTCACTTTACATCATAATCAAATATTCCATGCCGCTTAAAGATGCGTTATACACAAATCCTTTTTCTAAAATTGAAGTCTCATATTTTTAATAAAGAATTTAAAGTGCCTACTATCCATTAGAGGACTATTTAAAGCTTTTTAAAGAGTGATAATATAACAATAACAACTATTAAGGAAAAACCTATGACAACCTCAAAAGTAACCTACCAAGGCGACTTGCGCACTACTGCCATTCACTTGCAGTCAAACAATGAAATTATCACTGATGCGCCTGTCGATAATCATGGTAAAGGCGAAGCATTTTCACCGACTGATTTATTGGCGACGAGCTTAGCCAGTTGTATGTTGACCATTATTGGTATTAAAGCTCGTGATATGGAAATTGATATTGCAGGTACTACGGCTGAAGTGACAAAAGTAATGTCTGCTGATCCAAGACGGGTAAGTGAAGTACATGTTGCGATTACTTTTAATCAAAAGCTAGATGATAAAACACAAAAAATATTTTATAACACTGCGCTGACTTGTCCGGTTGCTAAAAGCATCCATCCTGATATCATTCAAAAGGTAACTATTAATTCTAAGAACTATTAATCCTAAGAGTTGTTGATTCCAAAAACTACTAATTCCAAAAGTTAATAGCCTCTGTAAAGGTGATTAATATGGCTAGCAAAACCTTACTTATTGTCGCGCATGCGCCATCGCCTAATACCAAAAAAATGGCTCATGCGGCGTATGATGGCGCTAGTCATCCTGATTTAGATATCAATGTCATATTAAAGTTACCACAAGATACCCAGCCCGAAGATGTATTAGCGGCAGATGCAGTATTATTAGGAACGACTGAGAACTTGGCTTATATGGCAGGGCTGACCAAAGACTTCTTTGATCGCTGTTATTATCCGGTGTTAGAGAAGAAGCAGGGCATGCCATTTGCGGTATATATTCGCGCAGGGCATGATGGGACAGGTACTAAGCTTGCTATCAGAACCATTACCACGGGATTACGCTGGTCATGGATTCAAGAGGCGCTGATTTTACAAGGCGATTGGCAAGAAAATTTTACTGAGCAAGTCGAAGAGTTAGCGATGACAATGGCAGCTGGGGTAGAAGCGGGTATTTATTAGTTTTTTCGACGCTTTGCTTGTCGCCATTATTAATATCAAAGCTACAGTAATGAAGATATATAAGGATAAAGGATATTAGCAGTGTTGAATGATGATTTAGATAATAGCCAATCGATTGCTCCTACTGGAATAGCATTTTCTCAAGCGTGTGAAAATAATAAGCAGCCGATTCTAGAAGTTTTACAGCAAGAGTTGCAATGTTCTATTCATGTGTTAGAGGTTGGGTCAGGTACGGGGCAGCATAGTGTCTATTTTGCGCCACGTTTGACGCATTTACACTGGCAAACCAGTGACGTATCAGCGCATCATGCCACCATCAATGCTTGGCGTGCTGCTTATCCTGCCCCTAATTTATATGCACCGCTCCCTTTTGATGTATCGTGTAACTCAGTGCCAGTCAATGAGGTTGCCGATGCGCCTTATGATGCAGTATTTACCGCCAATAGCTTGCATATTATGTCGTGGACTTTAGTGGCTAAATTATTCCAATTGGTCGGTGATATGCTACCTTTAAATGGTAAATTCATCGTTTATGGACCCTTTAACGAAAATGGCAGTTATAGCAGCGCAAGCAATCGTCAGTTTGACCATAGCTTGCGCCAGCGCGATGCTAACAGTGGCATCCGTCATTTAGAAGACGTTATAGATTTGGCAAATACACATCATTTAACGTTAAGTAAGCGTTATGAGATGCCATCTAACAATCAAATATTGGTATTCAAAAAACTCTATTAACGTAAAAAGCTGAGTTGATCCACTGTTATAACACCATGAATCAACTCAGCTTTATATAAGTTTGAATCCGTAAAGACCAACCTATTTATAAATACTAACCCGTATTGCGTAGCCCTGCTGCCAAAGCATTGATGCTACGAATTAATGCATCTTCGACAGCCAGTCTCTCGTTATTTTCCAATTTATCATCACTAGCGTTATCAGGCTGGCGCATACGCTTGAGTAGCTCAATCTGGATATAGTTGATGGGGTCTAAATAGGCGTTACGCCATTCTAATGACTGAGCCAATTCTTGTTGGTTTGAGAGTAAAGACGCTTGTTCTAGCAAGGAGTTGAGACCTGCGTGCGTCAGTTCATGCTCATCAATCACTGCCTGCATGACTTGCTCACGTAAGCTTTCGTCTTTACACAGTTGACTGTATGCACGGGCGATATTCATCTCGGATTTTGTAAAAGCCATTTCAATATTACTGATAAAGACATTGAAAAATGGCCAGTTTTTATTCATCTCCTTCATTAACGCTTCGTCTTTTTTGACGCTATCTAAAGCACTGCCCACGCCATACCAAGCGGGAAGGGTAAAGCGTGCCAATGACCAGCCAAATACCCACGGTATCGCCCGAATCGTCGATTTGCTCGGCAGTCCTTTTTTACGGTGAGCAGGACGCGAGCCAATATTGAGCAATGAAATCTCTTGTACTGGCGTGGCCTCAGAATAAAACTGATAGAAGCCCTCTGTATTATCCGTCAGCTCTCGATATTGCTGTTCGCCTGCATCTGCCAAGTCAGCAAACAACGCTTCATAGCTATCTAGCTGTTTGGGTTGTTCGACAAATCGTGACGAGCTGGCTTTTAGCGCCCCCGTGATTCCCATGGTTAATTCAAACACGGCAGTATCTGGATTGGCATACTTGGCGTAAAGTACTTCGCCTTGTTCGGTGAACTTGATCTGTCCATGTAAAGTGCCAGCAGGCTGAGCAGCGATGGCTTGATGGGTTGAGCCACCACCACGACTGACGGAACCACCACGACCATGGAACAGGCGGGTGGTGATACCATATTGATTGGCGATATCGGTGATGGTTTGCTGGGCACTATATAACTGCCAAGCGGAAGTAATAATGCCGCCGTCTTTAGAGGAGTCTGAGTAGCCAAGCATAATCTCTTGAATGTTTCCTGAGTGCTCAAGTAACTCCCGATATAGCGGATTGTCCAACACCATTGGCATAATCTTATCGATATTTTTTAAATCTTCGATAGTTTCAAACAGTGGCGCAACTGGTAGGGCAGAAAATAAATGCCCGTTCTTATCAATACCCGATAAGCCTGCAAAACGCATCAGTAGCAGTACCTCTAATAGCTGACTGGCGTTGTTGGTCATCGAAATTACATAGCTACCAAAAGTATCGTCGCCAACCAGTTTACGCAGTTTAGCGACAGAATTCATCAGAGCAAGCTGTTCGTGTGTTTGCGCGCTTAAGTTGTCGGTATAAATCAGCGGTGCACCTGGCTTTTCTAGCAAACGGGTTAGCCATTGTTGGCGCTCTGTTTCGCTGAGGGTGCGATAGTCGGGTAGATTCGAGGCGCTAGCAAAAATATCTGCAATGACTTCGCCGTGATATCCTGAATCTTGGCGAATATCTAGCGAGGCTAAATGGAATCCACAGGTTTTGACTAGGCGAATAGTATCAAGTAGTAAGCCTTCGCCATGCGCTTTGTCATGAGTATTAACGCTTTTGCGAATAAGGCGTAAATCATCTAACAAGGCTGTCGGTGTTGAGTAAGCCTCTTGTGCAGCCTCTTTATCTGTGCCTTGGCTTTGGATATGCTGGTTGGTCGCTTTTATTTTAGCCAGAATAATGGACAGCAATCTTCGGTACGGTTCATTATTGTAATCATCAGGATTGTAGCAAAAGACTTTTTGATCGAGT
The DNA here is from genome assembly GCF_904846185.1 of Psychrobacter immobilis. GTDB lineage: Bacteria > Pseudomonadota > Gammaproteobacteria > Pseudomonadales > Moraxellaceae > Psychrobacter > Psychrobacter immobilis_B. The sequence continues at coordinate 4,137 of NZ_CAJGZQ010000013.1, forward strand.
GTGCTGTAGTCTTTGATACGAGTATAAATCTCTGGCGCGATATCGACGATAGTATCGCTATGAATCAGCTCACGACGCAATTTTCTGACCAATACTTGGTAATGGCGTAGCACGGTATTAGCATGCATCAATACCGCCATTTCAGTGGTTTCATGGGTAACGAATGGATTGCCATCTCTATCGCCGCCAATCCAAGAGCCAAAACTGACAAAGGCGGGTAAAGGGTAGTCGATTAACTCAGGATAGATATCGACGATAGCGTCTTTTATATTACGATATACTTTGGGAATGGCAGTGAATAAGCTGGCATCAAAATAGTGTAAGCCGTTGTTTATTTCATCATAAACCAAAGGTTTTCGGCTGCGAACTTCGTCTGATGACCACAGCAAGTCAATGGTTTCTGCTGTTTTTTGCTTGGCTTGCATAAAGGCTAGACTGCCTTCGGGATAGTCGCTCATGGCATCGGTATGCTCATAGAGGGTCTGCAAGATATTCATGGTGGTGCGTCTACGGGCTTCGGTAGGATGAGCCGTAAAAACAGGAATAAATTTAAGGTGATCAATAAGCTCTTTGATTTGCGCAGGTTCGATTTGCCGCTCACGGCATTCTAACAAGGTGCGGCGAAAGGATCCTTCCCAGCTTTGATTGGACTGGGCACGCATAGTACGGCGTTGCTCACGCAGATAGTTTTCTTCCGTTAAATTGGCGAGGAAAAAGTAAATAGAGAATGCGCGAATGACGTTTTTTAAGGTTTGATTGTCTAATGAGGCAATAAGATCGATCAGCTGCTGTTTGTGTGCTGGATTATGCTCGCGGCGCTCCTGAATAAAGCCTTTGCGCAATGTTTCGATAGTACGTAGGGTATCCTCCCCAGATTGGCGAGAAATGGCCTCACCTAAAAATGCGCCTAACAATCTAACACGCGCACGCAATACGTCGTTCTTCAATAACATAATTGGCTTCCTTGGCTTTTAATCGACTCATTTATCAATGAGATAGGCTGGTTAATAATTAAGGGTCGCTGTTCTTATAGGATATAAATTAAAGTTATTTATATTCATTTGCTAAAAAATCCAAATAGCGTTTCCAAGAGCGCTCATCTGCACGTGCATCATATCTATCACTGCCGAACACGCTAAAGGCATGTGGTGCACCACTGTATGTCACCATCTCATGCGGTACGTTGGCGGCTTCTAGCGTCTTACCCAAAGTGGCGAAGCTCTCTAGAGAGACAGATTCATCAGCAGAGCCATGGAATACTAAGATTTCTCCAGTTGTCTTGTCATAACTTTGACCCGTTGGAATATCAAAGGCACCATGGAAGGGTACAAATGCTTTTTGCTCAAATCCTGAGCGCGCCAGCTCCAGAGCAACGGTACCGCCAAAACAATATCCCATGGTAGTGCCTTTACGCACATCATTACCTTGTAGTCGTCCAGCATTCAACGCACCTTGAAGTATGCGGCGCATTTTATTGCGATCATCGTATAACTCCCCAGTTAAGCGTTTGTTTTCTTCAATAGAAGTAGGACGAACGCCTTGCCCGAACATGTCTGCCGCCAATACGTTGTAGCCCTCAGTGGCTAACATGTCAGCACGTTTGCGCTCATAGTCTGTCAATCCATCCCAATCATGAATGAGTAGGATAAAAGGCGCATTAGCTTTGTCGGCTTTGGCGTAATAGCCTTCGTATGCTTGATCATCCACGGTATAGGTAATATTTTTGGTCGTAATAGCGGCAGCTGTTTGGCTAAAAGTGAGTGCCATTAGTCCGATTGACGCACCCATTAGCAATGAGTGATAAGGTTTTTTGGACGTAGTCTTTAAAGTTGATAACATGGTAGGTCGCCTTATAATTGTATAAAAAAGATAAATAGTTGGCTAAAACCATGCCCATTTTATTTATCAACTGTTTTAATGCTTCCTAAGAGCATACCTTAAAAAATCACCACATGACAAGAATCTATCGTCAACGTTAAAGCTCTATTTAAATACGCTGAAATTACGGCTTTATCACGGCTGCAAACTTTAACCAAATATCAACAAGGAGTGCCATGAATTAGTCATATTTTTTGGCTAATATTAAAGACAGCTCTATACAAAGGTTCTAAAGAAATAGAGCCTACTTTTAATTACTAGCTAGGATGCATAATGAAAAATAATATTGATCATACTGACCCCGCTAAAGATATGAATACGGAACGTGGCAATGGCGGTGAGACTCACCAGCGCGCAGGGGATGACGCTAAAGTGCTAACGACCCAACAAGGTGTCGTCATCTCTGATAATCAAAACTCTCTAAAAGCAGGCGCACGTGGGCCAACCTTATTAGAGGACTTTGTATTACGAGAAAAAATTCATCATTTTGACCATGAGCGTATTCCTGAGCGTATCGTTCATGCGCGTGGTAGTGCTGCTCACGGTTATTTTGAGCTGACAGAATCATTAGAAGAATATACCACGGCGAAAATTTTGACCGAGACGGATAAGCAGACGCCTTTATTTACCCGTTTTTCTACGGTTGCTGGTAACAAAGGCTCAAAAGATACGCCACGTGATGTGCGTGGTTTTGCTGTGAAGATTTATACCGAAGAAGGCAATTGGGACATCGTTGGTAACAACATGCCAATTTTCTTTATTCAAGATGCGATGAAGTTTCCAGATTTGATTCATGCGGTCAAACCAGAGCCTGATCGTGGATTTCCGCAAGCCGCTTCGGCGCACGATACTTTTTGGGACTTTGTGTCATTAAGTCCTGAGACCATGCATAATTTAATTTGGCTGATGAGTGATCGTGCACTACCACGCAGTTTACGTATGATGGAAGGCTTTGGTATTCACAGCTATCGCTTAATCAACAAAGAAGGCAAGAGCACCTTTGTCCGTTTCCATTGGAAACCTATACTCGGTGTACAGTCAACCACGTGGGATGAGGCGGTAAAAATCTCAGGCGCTGACCCTGATTATCATCGTCGTGATTTGTTTGAAGCCATTAATAATGGCGACTATCCTGAATGGGAGTTTGGCGTACAGTTATTTACTGAAGAAGAAGCTGATAAATTCCCGTTTGATCATTTAGATGCCACTAAATTGATTCCAGAAGAGATGGTGCCCGTTAAAATCATTGGTAAAATGGTGCTAAACCTTTATCCGGATAATTTCTTTGCAGAAACCGAGCAAGTGGCGTTCTGCCCATCGCATCTGCCACCGGGCATTGATTTCAGTAACGATCCATTATTACAAGGTCGTTTGTTCAGTTATCTAGACACGCAGTTATCACGTTTAGGTTCGCCTAACTTTGCCCAAATTCCAATCAATGCGCCGAAATGTCCGTTTGCCAATAATCAGCAAGATGGTCATATGCAGATGCAAGTACCTAAGACTCGTGTGCTCTATGAACCGCAAAGCTTAGATCTGACTAGACCGCGCGAAAGTGCCAAACGTGGCTTTGAATCATTCCATGAGCAGTTGGATGATGGTGTGAAAGGTCGCGTGCGCGCAGAGAGCTTTGCCGATCATTATAGTCAACCGCGGATGTTCTATCGTAGCCAGACGCCAGCTGAGCAAGCGCACATTGCTTCTGCCTATGCCTTTGAGCTAGGTAAAGTAGATACGGCGCATGTACGTACGCGTATGCTGAGCCATCTGCCGCATATCGATGAAGACTTGGCAAATCGTGTGGCAACAGCGCTAGGTATGGAACTGCCAGAGCCTGCTGATGCCGCTGCTCCTGTACAGGATATGGCGACATCGAAAGCAGTACAAACCATTGGTCTAACGCCGAAAAGTTTACAAGGGCGTTTGATTGGTATCTTGGTCGCTGAAGGCTCAAAGCATAGTGAAATCAAAAAGTTCGAAGAGGCGGCAAAAATGCAGGGTGCTAGCGTGAAAATCGTTGCGCCCAATAAAGAAGTTGTCTTAGATGACGACACTCGCATACAAGCAGATGAGCGTCTCGCTGGCGGTCCATCAGTGATGTTTGATGCGGTCGTTAGTATCATTATGCCAGACCAAGCTAAAAAGTTAGCAAAAGACAGCTCAGCACTAGATTGGTTCAATGATGCGTATGGTCATTGCAAAGCCATCGCTTATTGCGGGGCGACCGATGAGTTCATCTTAAGTAAGCTACCTATCGAAAAAGATGCCTTTGTCACGCCACTGGCTGAATTGGATACTTTTATTGAGAATGCCAAATCTCGTCTGTGGGAACGTGAGCCAAAGGTTCGTGATTTGGCATAAGGTAGTATTAAGTTTAAACTTCTGATACTTTTAGAATTTTACCGATTTAACGAAAACTCAGCCTTAGCGCTGGGTTCTTTTATTGTAAGTTTTATAAGAAAGCAATTTATAGCCACAAGCGTTCACTCAAAGTCATTACAAGTTAAATGGCGGGCGTTATACTAAATTCTATTAAGGCGCGTTAAAAGCGCCTCCTATAGTAGGGATACTATAACAGTGAGCAATCATGTAGCAGGGAATGCAAATGAGTTTATGTGAAATTGTACGTTTAGAAGGATATATCCAAAGTACTTATCTTGCGGTATATCCAGATAAAATTATGCTGCTAGATGGGGCGTGTCGCCCTGATGTGCCGATGGTATTAGACTATATTAAGACAATGTTGCAACGACCAATAACGGATCTAAAAGTCGTCGTGGTCACTCATATGCATCCTGATCATGCAGGTGGCGCTCATCAATTCAGAAAAGAGACGGGCTGTATCATTGTTTCAGCAGAAAAAAAGCGTCAATGGTATAGCGGTATCGGTGGGCATGCCATGCATTTTGTGGATATAAACCTTGCGCATTATGTGGCGAGACGTCAAGGTCGCTCCCTTAAGAACCTGTGTTATCCTGCCCATCTTACGCCTGATATTATCGTTAAAGATGGGGATAGTGTGCCGAAATTTGATGAATGGCAAGTACTGGAAACACCCGGACATACAGATCGTGACTTGTCTCTATTTCATGTACCAAGTCGGCAAGTCTATACGGCCGATCTCATTATCAAACTGCGTCATAAGTTTGTGGCGCCTTTTCCTATTTATGATCCTAAAGTCTATATTCAGTCACTACAAAGAATAAAGGCGTTAAAACCTTCTATGGTTATGATGGCACATGGGCGTGAGCTAGCAATCGACGCAGAAACGTTTGATATGCTGATTACGCAAGCACCTAAGCATCCACGGACGATCAAAGACACGATTAAGCATAAGCTACTGTGGCGAAAAGACACTGACTTCACTATTTTTAAACGAAACCGTAAAAAATAAAGTGAAATTTTAAGCAAAAAAAAGCCCAGTCATTATTAATATAATGACTGGGCTTTCTAAATATGGTGGGCCGACCGCGACTCGAACGCGGGACCAATTGATTAAAAGTCAACTGCTCTACCAACTGAGCTATCGGCCCTGAAGAGTGTATAAAAAAGCATGGCTTTTTTTAACTCTGCAAGTGAATTTACAACTTCGTAAATTCGGTGAAGTTTTCTAAAGGAAAGCTTCTTAAACTTTGTTACTTATTATGCCAATACCTGATAGGGCAATGTACATAACAAGCATAATACTAAATATGGTGGGCCGACCGCGACTCGAACGCGGGACCAATTGATTAAAAGTCAACTGCTCTACCAACTGAGCTATCGGCCCTGAGCGAAGATAAAATGAAATATTACTTCATCTGAGTACAAGAGAGTTTACATTTTCGTAAATTCTAAAAACTCTATACCTTTACTAGGTTTATATCTACTACAAGATAAGTTTCCTTGAAGGCAAACTTATTAAAACTAGACATCTAAAAAATGTCTTTAAACTTAATTTTTAATATTAGGTAAATCAACATTAAAAGAGGCATTAAGTTTGTTTCAACGTTTAAAGAATTTCTATCCCTAAACGTGAGAGCACATTATATACACTATCAGGACAATTACAACCCCGTAATATAAAAAAAGTGCAATTAATGCGAAAAAATGCGTTTTTTTATATAATTTGGCTTATTGGTGGCTGTTTCATGGCAGTAAATGCCTATTTAAAACGTCAGTCGCGACGTTTTAGTCCCTAGACAGTGCTTCAACAGGATCTAATTTAGCAGCATTACGCGCTGGCAAGAATCCAAATACGACACCAATCAGTGTTGAACATATAAATGCAGCAATAATAGAGGTTGGTGAGTAGATAACTTGGAAGCTATCACCGCCCACTCGGTTAATCAGCTCGCCAATGGCAAATGCCAATCCAATACCTAGCAGACCACCTAAAATACAAACCAGTATGGCTTCAATGAGAAACTGTTGCATAATATCATTTTGGCGGGCACCTACTGCCATGCGTACGCCTATCTCATTAGTACGTTCGGTCACTGATACCAACATAATATTCATCACTCCGATGCCACCAACAATCAAAGAGATAATGGCAATTGAGGATATCAGTAGGGTCAATGCACCAGTCGTCGATTCGATAGTCTCACGGATAGAATCTGAGTTTCGTATACGAAAATCGTCAGTGCCGTGTCGGCTTGTCATTAGACTGGAAATAGCGGCTTCAGCGGCAGCAGACGATATATTATTATCGATAAGTGCAACAAAGCTTTCGATATAGGTGCTGCCTATGAGACGTGACATCATAGTGGTATAAGGCATGTAAAACGTTGGTGTATCCGTATTTCTACTAAAGCCACTACTGTTAGGCTCAAGTACACCGATGACACGTCCAGGAACACTGCCAATCAGTACTACTTCACCGATAGGGTTGGGATTGTCAGGGAAGAAAGTTTGCAGGGCGTTATCATCGATAATGATGTCTTGAGTACGGAGTGAGATGCTTTGTTCATCGAAGCCTTGACCTTGAGCGAGTTTCTCTCCACTCACATCCAGATAATCTTCACCGACGCCGCTGATACTGGCAGCTTCTTGTATATTGCGATAGCGCACATTCATATTGCTATCAAGCTGTGGACTGACACTAATGACGTAGGGCTGGTCGGCGACTGCTTGCGCGTCATCAGGTGTTAAGTTGTCATCGCCAAAACTTCGCCTTGGGTCGCCGTAAGGGTAGCCGTCAATAACGGTGATGGTGTTGGTACCCAGTGAGCTAATATTTGATAAAATTTGTTCTTGAGAGCCTTTGCCAAGCCCGACCACTGAGACCACTGAGGCGATACCAATGATAATGCCAAGCATGGTCAATAATGTGCGCATCTTATGAGCACGCATCGCCAGTAGTGACATTTTGAATGCTTCAAACAAGCGATCAATAAAGCCACTAAAAGCCCCTTTACGATTATTGTCTAAAATCGGCTCAGGTTGGATATGGGTTGGATGATAGTGTTCGGTCTTGTAATCAGCGATAATATGGCCATCTTTGAGTTCAATGACACGTTCGGCCTGCGCTGCGAGCTTAGGGTCATGAGTGACCATGATAATAGTATGACCTTTGGCTTTTAGATCATACAAAATTTGCATCACATCTTCACCAGACTTGCTGTCTAGCGCGCCAGTTGGCTCATCGGCCAAGATGATATCACCGCCATTCATTAGCGCACGAGCGATAGAAACGCGCTGCTGCTGACCACCTGAGAGCTGGTTTGGTCGATTGGTGGTTTTATCTCCTAATCCTAGATCCGACAGGAGCTTTATGGCTCGCTCGCTGCGTGTGTGTCCATCCATACCTGCATAAACCGCTGGAACAGCGACATTGTCTCGTGCATTGATATCACCTAATAAATGATATCGCTGAAAAATAAAGCCAAAATGCTCGCGGCGTAGTTCAGCCAGCTCATCAGCATCAAGCTGACTGACCGATTTCCCAAATATTTGGTAATCGCCCGCGCTTGCTTTATCTAAGCAGCCCAAAATATTCATTAAAGTGGACTTGCCTGAACCAGACTGACCGATGATGGCAACCATTTCGCCTTGATTGATGGTTAAATCAATATCGTGTAGCACACGAATGGTTTGCTCACCAGCATTGAACTCTTTAATCAGCCCTTTGACTTGCATCAAAGGGGCATCTGCTGCCGTATTTACAATGGGGTTTTTAGTATCCATTTATGTGGTTGCCTATATCAGTCAATATCAGAAGCGTTTTTTGTAATCTAAAGCTATTTTTTAGCATGTCTGATTTATTAGAATGGACGTCCACCACCGCCTTTACTTTGTTTCTTCGGACCTTCTTCGCTTAGTATCACCTCATCACCCTCATTCAAACCGCTCAAAATCTGAGCGTTGACTCGGTTATTGATACCAACTGTGACCGTTTGCTCAACCACATTACCATCTGCTTGTAAGACTCGGACGGTAGCGGTAGTGGCATTTTTTTGAGTATCGTCTTGATTACTCTTTTGTACCTTTTTTTGAGTTTCACTGTCGGTCTTGGCTATATCGGCATTGCGGGGCGATTTACTAGCATTTTTGCCAGCTTGCAGTGCAGCAGAGGGAATCAATAAAGCATTCTTTGCTTCGTTGATGATGATATAAACTTGCGCAGTCATATCAATACGAAGGCGACGGTCAGTATTAGGCACTTCGATGTAGCCGACATAATAGATAGCAGAGTCGGTAGAGCTGGTTTCACTAATCATTTCAGGGGCAGGCTCAATTGCTCTGAGTACGGAGTCAAACTTTTGGTCAGGATTACCAATGATATTAAAGTAAACGGGCATGCCTGCTTTGACATTAATGACATCAGCCTCAGAGATTTGAGCGTTGATTCTAACAGTAGACAAATCTGCTAAAGTTACGATGGTCGGGGCTGTTTGATTGGCATTGACCGTCGTGCCTTGCTCTGTGGTCACTGAGACGACAGTACCTGATATTGGCGCGCGAATCGTTGTATAGCTAAGGTCTTCTTGAGCCGTTGCGACATTGGTTTGAGACTTTCGTAATGCTGCTTGTTGGCTATTAATGTTTGCAGTGGCTGTTGCAATGGCGGCTTGTGCCGTATCAATAGCAGCGCGTGCATTGGCGACCGCTGCCTGCGCTGTTTGAACTTTTGTTGCCTGTGTATCGTAATCCTGTTGTGATATCGCATCGATAGCGAGTAGTCCTTGCAGGCGTGAAAAATCTGCTTGTGCTTGTCTTAATTCAGCTTGACGACTTGCAAGATCGGCTTGCGCACTTTTGAGTCCAGCTTGGCGACTTAGTGCTTCTGCTTGAGCGCTTTCAATAGCAGCTACGCTTTGCTCTAAGGTGGCTTGCTCGTTACTCAAGTTATTATTCTGAGTGACTTGATCAATCTGGGCAATGAGGTCACCTTGCTGCACTTCATCACCAACCTCAACGTAGAGGCGTTTTACTTCACCAGATACTTGCGCGCCGACATCAACGGTATTTAGCGCTTTAACTTTGCCAGAAGCCATGACATTGTTTTCAATATCACCAATTTCAGCGGTAGCCGTTAAGTAATTGGGCGTGATATCTTTTGGTTTTAAGAAATGATAGGCCAAAGCCAATAATGCTATGACAACTAAGGCGATAACCCCCCATTTAATAGCAGATTTTTTGCTTATTTTGCGCATAACAACAATCCAGTCACAATGAAATCAAGTGTACATATAGTAGAGGCTTGAAGTCCAAAAGGGAATGGTAATTAGTTTAAGAAAGGTTAAGGTGGTTTTTATGGAGGGAGACCAAGCACTGCGCTGAAAGTTATCAAAATTAAATTTTAGATAGGATGCCATCATAATAGGAGGGGATTAAAAATCGACTACGCCAGTAATGAAGACGTTGACGTATACTAAGAACAATTGCTATTTATCGTGCAGTAAACAGCTGCTTACCTGACAACTCAAGTGCTGCCTGCAATAATAACTCCCACGCTGGCTGACGCACGAGTCCTTTGATGGCTTGGTCACATTTATAAAGCAGGACAGGCCATTCAGCCGTTTGCGTTTTTGACTGGCGACGGCAAGCTTGCTGGTACAACCCTTGTTTACTACGCCAGATACCAAGCGCTTGTGGATCTTGCCCATCCATCAACTGCATAATTTGCCGCATGTCTTTACTAATCGCCCATAATACCAAGGTGGTTGGCTCGTCGGTGGCTTTGAGCTGAAACATGATTTTAGCGACTTGCGTGCTGTTACCGGCAAGCATGGCATCCGATAAATCAAAGACGCTAAATTGTGCATCACTGACCAACGCAGCTTGTAGATCCTTAATGTCTAAGGCAACATTGTTTGGCAGTTGTGTAGAGTGATCAGCCTGTTGACTAGCCTCAATATTCTTAGCGACTAACTGCGGCGCAAATAAGTAGGAGAGCCGCCATAAGGTCTGATAAGCGCTTAGCAGATGGTGCTCAGTATGCGACATAAGCAGCTGCCACGCCTCTTGAGACAGCCGTAAGCCAAACTGCTGAGCTTGTATTTGTAATAGCTGCTGTCGTTGCTGCTCATTATATAAATTGCAATCAATGATATGACCATATTGAGCAAATGGCGTAAACCACTTGCTGCTTTGCGCTCGTTTGTCTTGCTTGGGCGTGAGCCATAATAAACTATGACTGTGTGTCCCTGTTTGAGCTTCAACGGCAAAGCGCTCAAGCTCAGTGATGACCGCCTTGTCAGGCTTATGGTTACCCGTCACGATGAGTGCACTGGCATCATCAAATAAAGACTGGCTACCAAGCTCTGACAATACTTCTTGCCAGCTCTTGACCGATATCAGCTCAATACGCTTGATCGCGTAATTCTGCGCGCGCCAATGTGGGCGTAAGGCATCGATGAGCCATTGACTGAGTAGTGGCTCATCACCATGCGCCAGCCACAAGCCCGCGACTGCAACGGAAGGCTGTAGTAGCTTTGGGTAGGCTTGTATAAAGGTATCTTGCATAGGGTAATAAGTACACAGATTGATGAAAATAAACGTGGAATGTGTTGCGCATTATAAACTATGGGTTTGGCACCACCACCGCGATCGATGTTGAGCCATTACCGCTTTGCACAGATTGTCTGACTCCAGAAGAGCTGACCTTTGGTAGGGAGATGGCGACATATTGATCAGTAATTCGGCGTGCTAAACTGTCATAGAGCCAGTCACGAATTTGATCGCCTTGCTGATCATCAGTGCTCACCGACGCTTCATTATATTGATAGCTACGCTCGACTTGGATAGGGTTGCTTAGCGTAATTGGTTTGCCATTTTCCATGGTCTGATAGCTGACATCTGCTGAAAGTACCAAGCGTATCTCTGTCAAGACACCGACCAGCTCATAACGCTTAAAACGGACGTTACTGATGGTGATAGCGGCAATGGGTGCAGCACTTGCTTGTTTGTTATTGTTCGCAACATCAGCTGCTGTCATGTTGTCAATGACATCAACACCTAAAGTTTTTAGGCGTCTTGTCAATGGCAGCTTAAGCGGAAATGAGGTGCGATTGTCTTCGAGAATCACGGCTGTTTTGGCGACATCAAGCAGCATCGGCGCATCATAGCCACGCAGTTGAAAGCCGCAGCCACTAATAGCTGCCGTTGCACTTAGTAGCGTAAACATTGGCAGGGCAGTCAGAAAAGCCGCCGCCAGTTTTTGTCCGCTTGATTTTTTGGCAAAAGCGTCTTTTTTGCTTAAGCTGCCTTTGGGTGACTGACCTGCTCGATATTTATACGACATAATCGCTATCCTAATATTATGAAAAGGCTCAGACTAATCATTAAACTAATAAAAAGTACTGAGCCTAAAAAATCTAGCCTACCACCACGATGTTTACCAGCTTATTAGGGACGACGATTTCTTTTTTGATGTCGCCAGTCAAGAATTTTGCCACACTTTCCATTGAACGTGCTTGTGCTTTTAGCTGTTCTGGATCGCTATTTGGGGCTACGTCCATTTTACCGCGCATTTTACCATTGACCTGTACCACCATCGTGATCATATCTTGTACCAGAGCATTTTTATCAACTTCTGGATAATTCAAGGTAATGGTATTTAAACCCAATTGCTCAAGTAAATGTTCACCAATGTGCGGCGCATATACGGATAGCATAATCAGCAGATCCGTCAATGCCTCATGCTGTACCTGTAGGTCTTGCTTGTTATTGGCCTTAAAGCCAGTCAGCTCGTTGGCAAGCTCCATCAAACTTGATACAGGCGTGTTCAATGCCAAACGATCACCCAAATCACTATCAATTTTAGCAATGGTTTCATGAGTTTTACGGCGTAAGTTTTTGGCTTCTTTGCTTAAGCCATCAGTGCTCAAAGCTTCATTGTTCAGCGTCTCGATACTTAGATTCGCAGCAGTAAGCGCTTGCATGTGTTCAGTAGCAATACGCCATACTTTTTTAACGAAGTTATAAGGGCCTTTGAGCGCATCATCTGACCATTCTAGCGTTTGATCCGCAGGCGCGGTAAAGAGCGTATAAAGACGAACGGTATCAGCGCCATATTTATCGATGGTAATTTGCGGATCGACACCGTTGTTTTTTGACTTAGACATTTTTTCAATTTTGCCAATGGTCACCGGCTGCCCATCAGATTTTAAGATGGCTTTAATCGGTTGACCTCGTTCGTCATAGTCGATATCAATGTCTTCTGCAAAGTAGTAGGTGGTACTGCCATCCTCATTTAGGCGATAGAATGTCCCTGCCAATACCATGCCTTGCGTCATCAAATTAGCAAATGGCTCATTTCCTGACACCAAGTCTTCATCACGCATCAGTTTATGGAAGAAGCGTGCATAAAGTAGATGCATCACCGCGTGCTCAACACCGCCGATGTATTGATCGACAGGCAGCCACTTATTGGCGGCAGATTTGTTGACCATGCTTTGCGCATCATTTGGGCTTGCAAAGCGTGCATAGTACCAGCTTGACTCCACAAAGGTATCAAAGGTATCGGTTTCGCGCTCAGCAGGATTACCGCATTTAGGACATGTCGTATTGACAAATTCTGGAATGTTTTTTAACGGATTTCCGCGACCATCAGGAACGACATCAGTCGGCAAGACAACGGGCAAATCTTGCTCTTCGACAGGTACGGTGCCGCAATGCTCACAGTTTACCATTGGGATAGGGCAGCCCCAATAACGCTGGCGAGAGACACCCCAATCACGGAGACGGTATTGGATTTTTTTCTTAGCAAGCTCTTGTGGTTCTAGTTTGGTCAGCATCGCTTCAAATGCTTGCTCAAAGTCTAACCCATCAAATTCACCTGAATTGACCAAAGTATTGCGTTCGGTATAAGCACGATTAATCTCAGTATCGTTCGCCTTTGCATCTGCTTCCAACGCATCGAAATAGCCGACAGGGATATCGATGACTTGTTTAATGGGTAAGCTGTATTTAATCGCAAATTCATAATCACGCTCATCATGAGCAGGGACAGCCATCACCGCGCCTGAGCCGTAGCTCATAAGCACATAGTTGGCAACCCATACTGGCACTTCTTCGCCAGTGAGTGGGTGCGTGACCGTAAGACCAGTAGCCATGCCGATTTTTTCAGCTTTAGCTAGGTCTGCTTCTGCAACTGAGCCTTTTTTGCAAAGCGCACAGAATTGCGCAATCGCTTCATCATGCTCAGCCGCATACTGCGCTAGCGGATGTTCGGCCGCGACTGCCACATAAGTCACACCCATCAAAGTATCAGGGCGAGTAGTGAACACATCTAAGGTATTGGTCTCGCCAGCAAGCTCATAAGGGAAGTGTACTTCCATGCCTGCGCTACGACCAATCCAGTTGCGCTGCATGGTCAATACTTCTGATGGCCAGTGACCTTCTAATTGGTCTAAGTCATCAAGTAATTCGTCAGCATAATCAGTGATATTAAAGTAATACATCGGAATGTCGCGCTTTTCGACCGCAGCGCCACTACGCCAGCCTTTACCATCGATGACTTGCTCGTTGGCTAAGACGGTATTATCAACAGGATCCCAGTTGACGGTCGACAGTTTTTTGTAGACCAAGCCTTTTTTGTACAACTGCAAAAACAACCACTGTTCCCACTGATAATACTCAGGGCTGCAAGTAGCAAATTCACGTGACCAGTCGATTGATAAGCCAAGCAGTTTAAGCTGCGCGCGCATGCTGTCAATATTGGCAAAGGTCCATTTGGCAGGTGGCGTCTGATTGGCAATTGCCGCGTTTTCTGCTGGTAAGCCAAAGCCATCCCAGCCCATAGGCTGCATGACTTCATAGCCCTTGAGGCGATAATAACGGCTCAGTACATCAGAAATCGTATAGTTACGCACGTGACCCATATGCAGCTTACCGCTTGGATAAGGGAACATCGACAGCATATAGCGACTTGGCTTATCGCTTGGCTCATTGCTCACTTCAAAGCGCTTGTCAGTTGCCCATTTGGCTTGCTGCGCCGCTTCTATCGCTTGTGGGTTATAATGATTGTTTTCAGCTTGGTCAGATGTCACAGTATTGCTCATAGTTGGCTCGAGATTGATTAATACGAATAAATTGGGTGAAATTTCACAATGCCATAGCATAGCGTAATTTGGCGAAAATTGCGACGATATGATAGGGCGTTTGCGCATGACGAAGAATACAAATTCGAAAATTTGAGTGGGTTTTTAATGTTTTGGTTATCATAAACCAAATACCCATAGGCTTAGGTATAATAAACAAAATAATGATCATTGATTTGGAGTTTTTATGACCATCACTATTTACGGTATCAAATCTTGCAGCACCATGAAAAAAGCCTTTACCAAACTAGACGAGCTAGGTGTCAGTTATGAATTTCATGATTATAAAAAACAAGGTATCGATAAAGATAGCGTTAAGCGTTGGGTAGATGAATTAGGCATTGATAAAGTGCTCAATAAGCGCGGTACGACATGGCGCAAACTAGACGACAGTCAAAAGCAAGCGGCTGATGCTAGTCTAGATAACGCAATTGATTTGCTCGTAGAAAATACCAGTATGATTAAGCGTCCGATAGTTGAAGGTGAGCGGGTAGATAAAAATAAGCCATTATTATTATGCGGCTTTGACGAAGCCGAGTTTGATAAAGTTTTTTCGTAAAAGAATACGGCTACCATTAATAAAGCCTGAGCTAAGAACCTCTTAGCTCAGGCTTTATAACACCTAAAATAAACCAAATCACACTTGCGAGCCATATAAGCAAGACGTAAAAGCGAATTTGTTCGGCATTCCAATCTAGTGCAAACCACTCAATGAGGAAAAATGACTTCCACCCTTCTATCCATTTTGCGCCACCATAGCCAATAATCCACCAGCAATACAAGCTTTCTAAGATAAAAAGTAGACACCAGAGCCACAATGCCATGATTTACTCCTGCTACTCGGCCAATGATGAGCCTAAATCACGACTGATTAATGTACCAACCCCTTCGTTGGTGAAAATCTCTAACAGTGTGGCATGAGGCACACGACCATCGACGATCACCGCGCTTTTTACGCCGCTACGTACCGCATCAAGTGCACATTGGATTTTGGGAATCATACCGCCTGAGATAGTGCCATCTTCAATGAGGCTGTCGACTTTCTTTGGCGTGAGTCCAGTCACGACTTCGCCGTCACGACCCAGCACACCTTTGATATTGGTTAGAAGCATGAGCTTTTCAGCTTGTAAAAATTCCGCTACTTTACCTGCAACCAAGTCGGCATTGATATTGTACGTATTGCCTTCGCTATCGACCCCAAGCGGCGCGATGACGGGAATGAAGTCAGAGGCAATGAGCATGTTAATCACGTCTTTGTTGACACTGACCACATCACCGACAAACCCTAAATCGACAGGCACAGCAATTCCATCTGCGCCAATTTTTTCCATCATCAGTTTTTTGGCTAGGATTAAATTGGCATCTTTACCCGTCAGACCAATGGCGCGGCCACCGTGCTTGTTGATTAAGCTAACAATAGATTTGTTGACGCTACCACCTAAGACCATCTCGACGATATCCATGGTGCTTTTATCGGTGACGCGCATACCATCGATACGGTCTGACTGACGCCCCAACTCTTTTAATAAATTATCCACTTGTGGACCACCGCCATGTACGACCACGGGATGAATGCCAACGGTTTTTAACAAGACGATGTCGCGGGCAAATGAGCTTTCAAGCGCAGGATCCGTCATCGCATTGCCGCCGTATTTGACCACGATAAGCTTATCGACAAAGCGCTGGATATAAGGTAGCGCTGTGGTCAATACTTCAGCAGTGTTTTTGGCATCATCTAAATTAAGCGTCATTATAAACTCCTAAGTTATGGTATTAAAAAGTCATATTTTTATTTGACAGCAACTACTTTGACGGTAACTGTTTTGCTCAAAACTATTCGGCAGGAATAGCGACAATTTGTTCCGCCAGTTTTTTATCAAATGGGCGACATAAAGCGGCAAATTTTGCTTGGATGTCGCGTAAGTCTTCTATGCTATCACCAGCAAAGCGTGCGGTAAGATTGTGACTGGTGTTTGATTGGCGGAGCACCCCAAAACCATGGTCGAAATCCAAACGCACGCCATCAATACAGCTCAGCTTCGTCCCCACTGGCAATAAGCATTTGGCTTGCTTGGACGTCATATATTGCCGACTCATCGAACAACGGCAAAGCGATGGCTGGCTAGTAGCTATCCAATGATCACCAGAATCTTTTGCTACAGTCGCTTCTACGAGTTGGCGTAAATACTGACAAAATTTGGTCAGCTGTTCGACGATAGCATCGTCTTTTTTAAGGGTTTTAGGCATCGGCAAATAATGATCCGCTGTACTGACCATAGCAGGCAATTGCTCTGTAATATCAGTCAGAGATTTTTTACCGTGAGCATCGTAAGCCGCTAGCCAATGCAGCAATCGCAAGGCCGCGTACATGGCATCATCATAGATAATAAAGCGGCTATCGTTAAATATGAAATGCCCTGACAATTCACCCGCAAAGACAATTTGACCAGCAGACTGCTGCATCTGTCGGCGCATAAAGCTGCTGCCCGTTTTACTGAGCACAGGTGTTGCGCCAAGCTCAGACAAGAGGTTCGGTAGATGATGGGAGCATTTGATATCAAAAAGGATTTGAAAAGGCAGTTGTGAATGGACTGGGCTTTTATAACACAGCGTTTCAGGGTGTTCGGTCAGTGCCACTTGTGCTAATAAATATAGCAAGTGATCGGGCGTGACAACTTTACCGCTATTATCGACGATCATTAAGCGATCGCCATCGCCATCAAAAGCGATACCTATATCTGCTTGATGTTGACGCACACTTCGCTGTAATTGTTTAAGACGGTGGGGTTCAGTGGGATCAGGATTGCCAGAGGGAAAACTGCCATCTGCGAGGTCATTAATCATGATGACCTGCTGGCAAAAATGCTCAAATAAACGCTGGGCGATATTACTGGTCGCCCCATGCATGCAGTCTATGACTACCACCACATCAAGGGTTTCAGATGGTTGTTGGTTATCTTTGGAGTGTTGTGTATTACAGGGATGGATTTGCTTAAAAACTTGCGCGATAGCCTCAATATAAGTCGTCACGACTTGTGTATCAGATAAATTAAACGGCTGATTACAAATAGATTTAGCAGTTGTATTTTTCAGCGTATTTTGAGCATCAATCTGTGCTTGAGCGTGATTGAGGTGGCAGGCATAGTTAGCCCGTGTTTTTTGCCAAAGCAACTGAATCTCTGCATGACTCGGAGATTGATGATTGACCAGCCATTTGATACCTAAAATATCTTTAGCAGAATGACTGGCGGTAACGATAATGCCATGACCCGAGTATTGCTCTGCCCAAAAAACCATCATGGGGGTAGTAATTAACCCCAGCTGGATAACCTGTAAGCCATATTCAGTCAGTGTATTAGCCAATCTCTGAGCGATAATATCACTACCGAGACGCACATCATAACCAAGCACAATGATGGTTTTTTTGCGGTCAATACTTGGTTTTGGCAGGCAGGCTTTGGCAGGAGCTGCGGTTGAGTCGCAATCTGTGGCACTATAAAGCTGAGCAAATGCCTTGCCTAATGCTTGGATAAAATCCGTCGTAAAATGCTGGCGTGAACCACGAATATCATAAGCACGAAATAAGCATTGCTGCGCAGCAAAAGACGGCATCGCTTACTCTCCTTATGGCGTGATTCACGTGATGGTGATTTTGTGATGACTAAAAGATAATTAACATGGCAAATCAGTAATGATAACTGATTACTGGCGGCCTGAATGTCCAAAGCCGCCTGCACCGCGTGCACTGGTATCACTAAATTCTGATACCACTTCAAACTCAGGGCGGGCAACGGGTACGACGACATATTGTGCCATACGTTCCGCAGGATTCAACACAAAGTCTTCATTACTACGATTCCAAATACTGACCATCAGCTCACCTTGATAATCGGCATCAATTAAGCCAACCAAATTACCCAAGACGATACCGTGCTTATGACCAAGACCTGAGCGCGGTAAAATCATCCCTGCAAAGTTAGGGTCTTGGATATAAACCGCCAAACCAGTACCAATTAAATGTGTGGCACCTGCTTTAATCGTCAATGGCTCATCAATACAAGCGCGCAAGTCGATACCAGCGCTGCCATCAGTGGCGCGTGTCGGTAACGAGAACGCTTTATCTTCAGTAATTTTAGGGTTTAATACTTTAACTTGTACAGCTTGCATAACGCACTCACTTAACGGTTGGATAGTTTCTAAATAATATTGTTTCTAAATAATATAGTATTAACGTTGGCTATGTGATTATAGTATCAACACACTCGCCAAACCCAAGAATGACATAAAGCCGACGATATCCGTCACGGTGGTTAAGATAACCGAGGCGGATAGGGCAGGGTCAATATTCATGCGTTTTAGGAGCAGTGGAATACTAATGCCTGACACATTGGCGGCGGTCATATTAATGGCAATGGCAAAACCAATGACGGCACTGATTTTAATGTCATGAAACCATAGTTGGGCAATAATCGCCATGATTATCGCCCATATGATACCGTTTATCGCGCCAACCCACAGCTCTTTATTTAATAACCACAAACGGTTGGAACCACCGATTTGACCCATCGCCATACCACGAATAACCACAGTTAATGTCTGAGACCCAGCAATACCGCCCATACTCGCAACCACAGGCATGAGTATCGCCAGCGCCACCACTTTTGCCAGTACCGCCTCGAACTGACCAATCACAGCCGCCGCCAATAAGGCGGTACACAGGTTAATGCCTAGCCAAATACTGCGGCTTTTGGCACTGGTTAAAATAGGCGCAAACAGCTCTTCATCTTGGCTGACACCTGCGAGATTTTTCATGGTGCTATCGACATCATCTTGGATAATTTCCATGATGTCCTCGCCATTTAACTGACCGACCAACTCACCATGGCTATTAATAACGGGGGCAAAACGAATATCCTCTGAGCGAAAAATCGCTGCGGCATCTTGAATGTCTAAGCGATCGTTAATAGTAATGGCGTTATCAATCAATTCTGAGACTAAGGTAGTTTGATCATGTTTAATCAAATCGACCAGACTGAGCAGCCCGAGTAATTGTTGGCTTTGATCGACGACCAGCAGCTCTTGGCTTTCATCATCGAGCAAATCGTCATTTTCTCGTAGCCAGTTTTGTACTTCTGCAAGGGTGATATCATCCCTGATCTGAATGAGGTCAGGATCCATATAACGACCGACTTCCCAGTCAGCATAGGTGTCAAGCTTGTTGACCTGCACTCGGATGTCTTCATCCAAGGTTGCCATGACCGAGGTACGCACACTTTCGGTGACAGTATCTAAAATCTCAGAGATGTCTTGCGCATCAAGGTCTTGAGTAAATAAGGAAATATCTTTCGATGAGACGTTTTCTAACAGCGGCTGGCGTGTATCAAACTCTAACTCGGCAAGCACTTCGCCTTTGATGTTTTCTGGTACTTGTGCCCAAATCAATAAGCGATTTTGGCTAGGGAACGATTCTAATAGGCTCGCAATCTCATATTTGGACTGCTTTTCTAAAAACTCAGTAATCGCCTCGTAAGCCTTGTCAGCAACCAAACTTTGCAGGTATAGAAGCTTATATTCGCCGCTATACTCTGCCGGATTATAATCTCCCTGTAGCGTAGATGGTCGTTCCTGATCAGGCATAGGGGTAGGCATAAAGGTTCCAAAGTTTTTAAAAAGTATAAATAATAACAAACACTAAAATGTCGAATAAGTGCTAATTTCTCATGTCGCTAACTGGTGATGCTCTCAAGCGCTGAGCCAAACGCTAACGATTACCCAATAAAGCGCGAATATTAGCCAAGTATTCATCAGCAACGGCTTCAGGGTCTTTAGTCGCTTTTTTCTTTTTTGCCTTGGCTGGCCAGTCGATATGCTCTTCTGGTAACTCATCTAAAAAGCGCGATTCAGAAGTGACACGCATCTGACCGCCCGCACGGCGCTGAGTCGCTAGCGTCAATGTCAGCTCTCGACGCGCACGAGTAATGCCGACATACATCAAGCGCCGTTCTTCTTCGACCGTCTCGCTTAGGATAGAATTGCGGTGCGGTAGCATTTCTTCCTCAAGCCCCATGATATACACAAAATCAAATTCCAAACCTTTTGCTGCATGCAAGGTCATCAAGTTAACCTTGTTGGTATTTTCTTCTTCTTGCTGTTGCTCGAGCATATCCAGCAACACCAGCTTACGAATGATGGTATCAATGGTGCGATCTTCGTCTTCTTCAGCGCGATTAATCAGCGATTGAATACTAGTGTAGAGCATATCAATATTATCGATACGGTTTTTTTCTTGTTGTGGGGTTTTGGCGTCGCTACGCACAAAGTCGATATAACCCGTTTCATCAATCATTTGACGAACGATAGGCACAGGGTCAGGATGCTGATCCAGCTCACGCGTATAATGTTCAATAAACTCACCGAACTCCTTTATCGTACCATAAGCCTTCGACGGTAAAACATGCGCAAGCCCTGCATGCGTACAAGAAGCGAGTAGCGAGATGCTATGCTCTTGTGAAAATAAGCCTAACTTTTCTAGCGTTGCTGGTCCCATACCGCGCTTAGGCGTATTAATAATGCGCAAAAATGCACTGTCATCTTCAGGGTTCAGAATCAAACGCAGATAGCCCATGATGTCTTTAATTTCACTACGCGCAAAGAACGACTGACCACCCGACAACTTATAAGGCACTTGCAATTGACGCAACTGCGCCTCTAGCATGCGCGCCTGAAAGTTACTACGATATAGAACCGCATACTGCTCCCACTCATTACCGAAACGCAGTTTATGAGTGACAATCTCTTTTGCCACACGCTCAGACTCATCATCATCGTTACGACAGTTAATAATGCGAATTTTTTCGCCTTGACCTTTATCTGACCAGAGTTTCTTTTCAAATAAATGCTCGTTATTGGTAATAACGGCATTGGCAGAGGTCAAAATACGCGTGGTCGAGCGATAGTTTTGCTCAAGCATGACGATTTTGAGTTTTGGGAAATCTTCTTTAAGTAGCGCCATGTTTTCTGGTTTTGCACCGCGCCACGCATAGATAGATTGATCGTCATCGCCCACGACAGTAAAACGCCCTTGCGGTCCGACTAAGTATTTAATCATCTCATACTGGGCGGTGTTGGTATCTTGATATTCATCGACGAGCAAGTAACGAATACGGTTTTGCCATTTATCGCGCAGCTCTCTGTTTTCACGTAATATCTTGGTCGGCAGGACAATCAAATCATCGAAATCAACGGCGTTATAAGCACGCAAATTGCGCTCATATAAGGCATAGAGGGTCGCAAAAATCATGTCTTCTGGATCGTCTAAGGTTTCCATCGCCTTATCTGGTTCAATCAGATCGTTTTTCCAGTCAGAAATCATTTTAATGGCTTTGCCGACCAATTCACGACTTTCAGCGCCGCTTAAATTGTCGCGCATCATCAGCTCCATCAGCAAACGCTTACTGTCGTCGCTGTCCATAATGGAGAAGTTACCTTTGAGCGGGGTATGAATCAGCTCATAACGTAAAAACTGTAGCCCAAATTGGTGAAAGGTAGACACCGTCAGCCCGCGAGTTTTTTCACTCGGCAGCAATTTACTGACACGGGCTTTCATCTCGCGCGCCGCTTTATTGGTAAAAGTCACCGCGGTAATGCGCTCGGCTGGCATATTGCATTCTTCGATTAGATACGCAATCTTGCGGGTAATCACCGATGTCTTACCGGAGCCGGCACCTGCTAGCACAAGCAATGGACCGGATACGTAAAGCATCGCTTCTTGTTGTTTGGGATTAAGTTGACTCATAAGGTGACCTGTAAGACAAAAGCAAAAAGAAAGCAAAAAAGGCGAGTGTTGATATCAAGCGTTGCTCAGTGAGATAAAAAAGGCACGTATGAGGCAGATCGATAGCGCAACATAGCATTATAGCTTGTTGCATCATCTCGATATCAAAACATGGCGTCGATAAGGTTAATCAACCTATCCGCTAATCACGCTCATGACCATTAATATTTTGTGACAATTAATCAAGAGCGCCATCGTTAAAACAGCCGCTGATACTACCATGCAATTAGGCGGGTTATTATAAAGCAAAAACCGTCACATTGGGGAGGAGTTCAAGGATCGGCACCCAGTAAAAAAGCGTTAATTTTTCGTGACTTATACTATATATACTAGCGTCCATTCAAAAATGTGGATTTGGGCTTAATATAAGGTAACGTCTATATCATAATTTATGGCAAAAAAAACATGTTTCTTTCACCTATAAAGTGACCGTTCAATACAGTTAAAAACTAGCTTTTAGGCACTGATATGCGTATAGTACGTAAATAATTTATGCCAGTTGTCTCGTCATTGTTGACCACGTGTAATGAGCTATTAAATCAATTAAATAAACTATCGAATATGATATTGATTTAATACGTTGATCTTACGTTGTTAGAAGATGCGTTAGGCGACCAGCCTTTCTCCGTTATATATCGGAGTATCTATAGTTGGTCATGTCTGACATCGTCGTCAATAAGCTTGATAATTGGTTATTACCAGCACAGTATCTATATGAGCCATTGAGTCATTGAGTTATTAAGACCCAATGGCAGTTACTTTGTGTTTTCGTCTGCGTTATGCCAGTCGCTATTACCACTCTATAGTTTGTGAGTATGTGCGCTGCGCTTGACACTCGATTGGGTGAGGAGCACGTATTATCATGTCTGCTTTTAATTGGTCAGCCATTGCTTTTATCTTAGCCGCCATTGGGCTAGTGGTCTTTATGCTGGTTGTGCCGCGTTTGCTTGGCGGTCGCTCTCAGGGCTCACAAAAAGAAGAAGTATTTGAAGCGGGTGTTGTCGGAGCTGGCAACGCCCGTATTCGTTTGTCTGCCAAATTCTATTTGGTGGCAATCTTCTTCGTTATCTTTGATTTAGAAGCGCTATATTTATACGCTTATGCCGTTTCAGTACGTGAAGCAGGCTGGCTGGGCTTCGCTGCTGCCGCGATATTCATTACCATCTTGATTATAGGCTTGGTATACGAGCTCAGTCTGGGTGCGATGAATTGGGCACCATCGGACAAGCGCCGCAAGCAACCACGTCTATATGCAGCTCCAGCAGGTTTTAATTTGGCAGATATTACGCAGTTTGATGGAGTCGATGAGCTGATGGTCGATCCAACTGGCAAGATACCAGCCCAGTCTTCAGGGCAGATTAATGTCTCGAACAATATCGAGACCAACCGTCGTCACTTGCAAAATATCGATCATATTAATACTACTGGTAATGTGACTTCCATGGATTTTGCCACATCTGCGCAACAAGACAAAGTCAAACGCTAATCGCTTTTGACGGTCTTGTGGCACGTTACTGCAAAATGGTCGCCTATTAATAATAGAAGTTAAGGCGATAGCGGAAGCAAGATGATTGCTGCGCTTCGCCTAATATAAAGGTTGTATGTTATGAAATACACATTAACAAAAGCCAACCCTGATGCAGATGTCTACCCTGCACAGACCAGTCAAACGGTCAATGACCCTATCGAAGACGAAGTGAATAAAAACGTCTTTATGGGTCGTCTCGAAGACCTCGTCCATTCAACAGCAAACTGGGGGCGCAAGCACTCACTATGGCCATTTAACTTTGGTACCTCTTGCTGTTACGTCGAATATGCCACTACCTTAACCGCTGTTCATGACTTATCACGCTTTGGTGCTGAGGTTATTCGTGCCTCGCCTCGTCAGGCAGATGTCATGATCGTCGCCGGTACGTGTTTTGTCAAAATGGCACCTGTTATTCAACGTCTTTATGAGCAAATGCTTGAGCCAAAATGGGTTATCTCGATGGGTGCCTGTGCCAACTCTGGCGGTATGTATGATATCTATTCGGTCGTGCAAGGCGTGGATAAAATTATCCCTGTTGATGTCTATGTGCCCGGTTGTCCGCCGCGTCCAGAAGCGTTGATCCAAGGCTTGATGTTGCTGCAAGAGTCGATTACTAAAGAGCGTCGCCCGCTAGGTATTCATGTCAATGATCAGGGTATCTATCAGCCACAAATGACGCCTGAGCGTGACCGTAAGCAAGCAGATCGTATCGCTGTGAAAAACTTGCGTAGCCCAGACAGTATTTAATCAACGAGCCTGTAGCCAAACTGCATGTGAGAAACAGAATTTAGGCATAAATTATTTGGCTATATCATGTTTTAGTTTGGCTCAATCATACATAATCCGTAAAAGTGCTCAGTACGCATATATTCATCGTAGTTCGCTTATGTTTAGCGTAGTTCAGTTATGATTAACATGGTTCAGTTATGATTAATATAGCTCGGTTAGGCTCAACATAGCTCAATGATGATTAATGAAGGAATACATCATTCATGGTCACGGTAGTCGAAAACATTGATCCTAATAACATGGATCCTAACATTAAGCCTGTTCCAGCGGTTATCACCGAGCTGGAGCAGAAGTATGCCGGTAAGTTTGTCGTGCAGCACACTGTGGATGAGATTCCAACGGTTTGGGTGGCACGTGCTGATTTGCTGGATATTCTTCTATACCTGCGTAAATTGCCTAAGCCTTACGTCATGCTATTTGACTTGTCAGCGATAGATGAGCGCTTACGCCAACATCGCCAAGGTTTGCCTGACAGTGATTTTACGGTGTTTTATCACTTGATGTCGCTTGAGCGTAATAGTGACGTACGTATTAAAGTCGCGCTGAGTGAAGACGATGTCAATGTGCCGAGTGCCACCAATATTTGGCCAAACGCCAACTGGTATGAGCGTGAAGTGTGGGACATGTTCGGTATTGTCTTTACCGGTCATCCGCATTTGACCCGTATTTTATTACCAAAATACTGGGAAGGTCATCCACTGCGTAAAGAGTATCATGCGCGTGCGACTGAATTTACCCCGTATTTCTTGAACACCGCCAAGCAGCAATACGAGCAAGAAAACCTGCGTTTTGTCCCAGAAGAGTGGGGCATGAAGCGTTCAGGCCGTGATGAAGATTTTATGTTCTTGAACATCGGTCCTAACCATCCATCTGCTCACGGTGCATTCCGTTTAGTCTTACAGCTTGATGGCGAAGAAGTCGTCGATTGTATCCCTGATATCGGCTATCACCATCGCGGTGCAGAAAAGATGGCGGAGCGTCAAACTTGGCACTCATTTATTCCTTATACCGACCGTATCGATTATCTCGGCGGTGTGATGAATGAGCTACCGTACATCATGTCGGTCGAAAAGCTTGCAGGAATTAAGATTCCACCGCGCGCTGAAACCATTCGTGTGATGATGAGTGAGTTTTTCCGTATCACCAATAACTTACTGTTCGTCGGTACGTTTATTCAGGATGCGGGCGGCATGACCCCGGTATTCTATATGTTTACCGATCGCCAAAAAGCCTATGACGTCATCGAAGCCGTGACTGGCTATCGTATGCATCCCGCTTGGTTCCGTATCGGTGGTACGGCTGCTGATCTGCCACGTGGTTGGCAGCGTTTGGTTCGCGAATTCTTAGATTGGATGCCAAAACGCTTGGACGAATATGTCAAAGCGGCATTGCAAAACAGCGTACTCAAAGGCCGTACCCAAGGTGTTGCTCAGTACAATGCCAAGCAAGCATTGGCTTGGGGTGTGACGGGTGCAGGTCTGCGTGCGACAGGCGTTGACTTTGATCTGCGTAAAGCGCGTCCATACATGGGCTATGAAAATTACGATTTTGAAGTGCCAGTTGGCTACAACGGCGATGCGTATGATCGCTGTATGGTCAAAGTCGAAGAGATGCGTCAGTCATTACGTATTATTCGCCAGTGCATGGATAACATGCCACAAGGCCCTTATAAAGCGGATCATCCACTCGCGGTACCACCGCCGAAAGACCGTACGTTAAACGATATTGAGACCTTGATTAATCACTTTATCTCAGTATCTTGGGGTCCTGTGATGCCAGCGGGCGAGTGTACGACGATTGTAGAAGCGACCAAAGGGTTGAACAGCTATTACATCACCTCAGATAAGGCGACGATGAGCTATCGTACCCGTATTCGTACGCCGACATTTGCGCATTTGCAGCAGATGCCATCGGTGATTAATGGCTCGCTCGTCTCTGATGCCATTATGTATTTGGCATCGATTGATATTGTAATGGCTGACTGTGATCGTTAGTACCGTGATCGCTAATACTTTAGTCTAATGCTTTGATCAGAAAATTATCGTTATTAAAGAAATACGTTTATCAATATATCATTGCCAAATGGCACACCAAAATGCTGATATCTTGCCATATAGCGACACTTATAAGACTGTCGCTATTAGCTGATAAAGCGTGATGAGTGAGGACAGATAGAAGACTATGAAAATTGTTTCCGACAAAATGCCAAAAGTAGATGTGGCAAGCATCCTCACTAGCGAGGAAATTGCGGCCATTCATGAGTTTATGCACCATTACCCACAAGCGCGTGCTGCTTCGCTAGACGCGCTAAAAATCGTGCAAAAGCGCAACGGTTGGGTCGATGACGCACAAGTGAATGCCATTGCCAATATTCTAGACATTCCGATGTCAGATATGGACGGGGTTGCTACTTTCTTTAACCGTATTTATCGTCAGCCTGTCGGTCGTCACGTGATTCTCATCTGTGATTCAGTGGCTTGTTATTTGACAGGTTATGAAGCCTTGTCTGCTGAGATCAGATCACAGCTGGGTATTGAGTATGGTCAGACGACGGCTGATGGTCGCTTTACGCTATTGCCAATTTGCTGCTTAGGTAACTGTGACAAAGGCCCTGCTGTGTTGATTGACGAAGACACCTATGGTCCTGTCCAGCCCGAAGAAGTCACGCAATTATTGGAGCTATACGCATGAGATTAACGCTTTCAGAGCAGATTGCTCAACGTAGTCAAGGCAAAGCGCCAAGCCAGCTCAATGAGCAGCGCATTCCAATTTATGGTGATAAAGCCACAGCGACTAGCGAAACCAAACCGTTAACATGGCGTCTAGCACATCATGATGCCGTACTAGATTTGACCACCTATGAGTCGTTAAAAGGCTTTGATGGCTTAAAGCAAGCTTTGAGTCAATCGCCTAAAGAAGTCGGCAATATGATTAAAGCTGCCAACGTCAGAGGTCGCGGCGGTGCAGGTTTTAATGCTGGTTTGAAGTGGACTTTCATGTCACCACCAGATGGTTTACCTCGTTATCTCATTTGTAATGCCGATGAGATGGAACCGGGCACGTTTAAAGATCGTCTATTGATGGAGCGTCTACCGTTTCAGCTGATTGAAGGTATGTTGATTACCGCACATGCGATTGGTGCGACTGACGGTTATATCTTTATCCGCGGTGAATACATTTTAGCTGCCCAGCGTTTGGTCGCGGCTATCGAAGAATGCTTGGCTAATAATCTCATGGGCAAGAATATTTTAGGCTCAGATTTTAGTTTTAATCTGCATGTGCATACTGGCGCTGGACGTTATATTTGCGGTGAAGAAACCGCATTGATTAATGGCTTAGAAGGTCGCCGTGCTAATCCACGTACCAAACCACCGTTTCCACAAATTTCTGGTGCATGGGGTCGTCCAACCGTCGTCAACAACGTTGAAACCTTGTGTAACATGCCAGCCATCCTAAACCATGGTGTTGAATGGTATCAGTCATTATCTAACATCAAAGGCAAGAGCCAGACACCGGGTACCAAACTGTTTGGCTGCTCAGGTTTAGTCAATGACCCAGGTCTGTGGGAGTTACCGTTTGGTTATACGGCACGCGAAATCATTGAAGATTTAGCGGGTGGTATGCAAGAAGGTAAAACACTGAAAGCTTGGCTACCGGGCGGTGCCTCTACTGACTTTTTAACCACTGAGCATTTAGATGTGGTGGTGGATTTTGACACCATTCAAAAAGCAGGTAGCCGTATGGGTACTGGGCTAATTATGGTCGTTGATGAAGCACAAGATATGGTACCGCTCGTTCGCAATCTCGAAATTTTCTTTCAGCGCGAATCCTGCGGTTGGTGTACGCCATGCCGTGATGGTCTGCCGTGGGGTGTCAAATTGCTTACCGCTATCAATGATGGTGAAGGGCAAGTCGGCGATGTCGAAAAACTAGAAGGCCTTACGCGTGACTTATGGATTGGTAAAACATTCTGTGCACATGCGCCGGGTGCGATGGAACCACTGATGAGTGCGATTAAATATTTCCGTCCAGAGTTTGATCAAAAAATCGCGCAGGCGGTTGGTGTCGATGTCATTGATGCGGCAGCCAATCAACAGCCAGAAGTGAAATAAGGAGAGCGGCATGGCAGTCATACATATTGATGGAACCACTGTCGAAGTAGATAGCGCAGATAACTTGCTACAAGCCTGCTTATCACTCGGCATTGATGTGCCGTATTTTTGTTATCATCCAGCCCTTGGCTCAGTAGGCTCGTGCCGTCAGTGCGCGGTCAAGCAATTTCAAAATAAAGAAGACATGGAAGCAGGTCGTGGTCGTCTTGTGATGTCATGTATGGTCGCTCCGGGCGATGACATGTATATCTCTGTTACTGACGATGAAGCCAAAGCATTCCGCAAGTCGATGGTTGAGCTACTGATGACCAACCATCCACATGACTGTCCAACCTGTGAAGAGGGCGGACATTGCCATCTGCAAGACATGACGTATATGTCAGGTCATAGCCGTCGTCGTTATCGCTTTACCAAACGCACGCATCATAACCAAGAACTTGGCCCATTCATCGCGCATGAGATGAACCGCTGTATCGCTTGCTATCGCTGTGTCCGTTTTTATAAAGACTATGCGGGCGGTGAAGATTTGGGTGTTTATGGCTCAAACAACCGTGTTTATTTTGGCCGTGATAAAGATGGCCAGTTCGAAAGCGAATTCTCAGGCAACTTAACGGAAGTATGCCCAACGGGTGTGTTTACCGATAAAACACATTCTGAGCGCTACAACCGTAAATGGGACATGCAGTATGCGCCAAGCATCTGTCATGGCTGCTCAGCAGGTTGTAATATCTCACCGGGTGAGCGTTATGGTGAATTGCGCCGTATCGAAAACCGCTACAACGGTGAAGTGAACCGCTATTTCTTATGTGACCGTGGCCGCTTTGGTTACGGCTATGTCAATCGTGATGATCGTCCAACCCAAGCGCTTGAACGTATCAATGATAAGCATGTCAAAATCAATATTGACTACGCACTTGATGAAACCATCAAACGTATCAAAGACAAAAAAGTCATCGGTATTGGCTCACCGCGTGCCAGTTTAGAAACCAACTTTGCACTAAAAAATCTGGTTGGCTTTGATAAGTTTTCAACAGGTCTCAATCATCAGCAGCAAGCATTGGTTAATAAATGCATCGAAGTATTGAGTACTGATGGCATTTATAACCCAAGCATGACTGATATCGAAAGTTATGATGCGGTATTGGTATTGGGTGAAGATATCACTCAAACCTCATCACGTGTCGCGCTGTCAGTACGTCAAGCCGCAAAAAACGAAGGCCTGAAAATGGCAGCGGCATTGCAAACGCAGTCTTGGCTTGCAGAACCGGTTAAACGTATTGCTCAAGATGCGTTAAGCCCAGTTTATGTCATCGACGTGGTGCAAACTAAGCTAGAAGACATCAGTAAAGTGAGTGTGGTTGCAACGCCTGAAGACATCACTAAGCTTGGCTTCAAGGTTGCTGATGAGATTGCTAATTTCGCTGATGATTTAGCAGACATAGCAGATCCACAAGCAGCTGAACAAGATGCTGATACAAGTACTGAAACTGACGGTATGCAAGCATTGGCGCAGCAAATCGCTTATGACTTGATTCAAGCTGATAAGCCTTTAGTTGTTTCGGGTAGTAGCTTGTCTTCTACCGCATTGATAGAAGCAGCAGCACAGATTACCCAAGCGTTGACCCAAAAACGCGCGGCAATCAAAGCGACTGAGCAGCAGCAAGTGGACACGTATAATGCTCAAGTCCGTGATGAGCAAGCGCAAATAGAAGATAAAGAGCTATCCGCTAAACCAAACAAACCTGAAACTGGTGTTGATACAGAAACGCAAGACAATGTAGAACGCGCTCCTGCTAAAAAACTTGAACTGAAAGAAGTAAATAATAAATATCAGGCACAAGCAGGTATTTACCTAACGGTTACCGATGCCAATAGCATGGGTGTTTGCATGCTTGGCGGTCAATCAGTCGAAGAGCTACTGGCGACTGATTTCGATGTGGTGATTGTCGCTGAAAATCAGCTGACTGATGCCATTGATGCCAGTAAGTTGACTCAACTATTAGCCGACAAAACCGTCATTGCGCTAGATCATCAGTTGCTTGATTGGCATAAAGATGTCGATATTGTCTTGCCAGCTGCGAGCTTTGCTGAAGCGGATGGTACGCTGATATCAGCTGAAGGTCGTGCACAGCGCTTCTTCCAAGTTTACGACAACGAATACTATCATCCGATGAGCAGTATTAAAGAAGGCTGGCGTTGGTTACATGCCGTGCATAGCAGCATCGAAGATCGTGATGTCGACTGGACGCAGCTAGATGACGTTATCAATGCATTGATCGCCACGCATCCTAAGCTTGCTGGCATTAAAAATGCTGCTCCTGATGCCGATTACCGTATGACAGGTCTTAAAATTGCTCGTCAGCCGCGTCGCTATTCAGGTCGTACCGCAATGCGTGCGCCGATATCCGTACATGAGCCGATGCAACCAAAAGATTTAGACACCGGTTTGACTTTCTCAATGGAAGGTTATAGTGGTAAAGAAACGCCAAGCTCGATGATTCCTTTTGCCAATGCGGCAGGTTGGAACTCACCGCAAGCGTGGAATAAATACCAAGACAAGGTCGGTGGTCATCTAAAAAATGGCGACCCAGGTGTGCGCATGTTCGATCAGCTAGCACGTTTAGAAACACGTCAATATGTTGCACCAGATGCCATGTCTGTGACGACGACGGATATGCAGCAAGGCCAAGCCAAACTGGTGCCTATCAATAATATTTATGCCAGCTCTATGATGGCGTCACGTAGCCCAGTGGTTGCGGAGCAACTGCCTGTTGCTGCATGGCGTATCGGAATGGATGATGCTAAGGACTGGAACATCGCTAATGGCGATTACTTAGCGATTGAAATCGATAAGCAACAAATCACCTTGCCAGTACAGATAGTCGGTTATTTAGCAGAAGGCTGTATCGGTTACCCAGTTGGGCAGGTGAGTATCATTCACCCATCGATGCCAGCGTCGGTTCGCAAAGTGGATGCACCAGTAACGATGATGGGTAGCATGGCTAACGATATGATGAACAATAACGATGCTGCGCAAATGAACACAGCACCGACCACCACACAGGAGGTGTAATATGCAAGTTACCCGTATTATCCCTGATGTGCCAAGCTTCTTGGCTGGTAGCATGAGCTTTGATGCTTGGTCCATTTTATTTATGGTCGGGCAATCATTGGTCATCTTCTTGGTCGTGGTTATGGTTGCCGCTATGATGATTGTCTATGAGCGCCGTATGCTAGCTTTGTGGCAGGATCGTTACGGTCCAAACCGCGTCGGACCCTTTGGTTCGTTGCAGCTGGTTGCTGATATGCTCAAAATCTTCTTTAAAGAAGATTGGACGCCGAACTTTACCGATAAGTTTATGTTTACCTTGGCACCTGCGGTCGCCATGTTTACCGCATTGGCCTCATTTGCCATTATTCCTATCTCGCCAACGCTTGGCGTGGCTGATTGGGACATCGGTATTCTGTTCTTCTTTGCGATGGCAGGTATTGCCGTCTATGCAGTGATGTTCGGTGGTTGGGCATCTGCCAATAAATTCTCGCTACTGGGTGGTTTGCGCTCTGCTGCACAAACGATCAGTTATGAAGTCTTCTTGGGCTTATCACTGATGGGCGTGGTTGCATTGACAGGCTCATTTAACTTGCGCGCCATTGTTGAGGCGCAAATCGACGGCTGGTATATCATTCCGCAGTTTTTTGGCTTTTTGACCTTTGTCGTTGCGGGTGTTGCTGTTACCCATAGACATCCATTTGATCAGCCAGAAGCAGAACAAGAGCTGGCTGAAGGCTATCATGTTGAATATTCTGGCATGAAGTTCGGTATGTTCTTTATTGGCGAATATGTCAACGTTGTACTGATTTCTGCCTTGATGACGTGCTTATTCTTTGGTGGTTGGTTGGCACCTTTTAACTTAGATATTCCATTTATTCCACCAGCTTTTTGGTTCATGATTAAAACGCTGTTCTTTATGACCATGTTTATTTTGGCTCGAGGCTCACTCATGCGTCCGCGTTATGATCAAGTGATGAACTTTGGCTGGAAAGTTTGTCTGCCAGTAACGCTGATTAATCTGTTGGTTACTGCTGCGGTCATTTTGATCTTTTCCCCAACGTTGTAATCATCACTAGCCATCATTGATGAACTAGGGTAAAGCTGATAAGGATAATAATCCCATGTTTACTACCATAAAAAAGACCGTCATTGGACTATTTACCATTGTCCGCAGCATGTGGATGGTCAATAGTCATGCGCTCAGACCGCGTGACACCATCCTTTATCCTGAGGTGCCGGTACCTGTGCCACCGCGTTTTCGTGGACGTATTGTCCTAACGCGTGACCCTGATGGAGACGAGCGCTGTGTGGCTTGTAACTTGTGTGCGGTGGCCTGCCCGGTAGGGTGTATCTCCTTACAAAAAGCGGAACGTGAAGACGGTCGTTGGTATCCAGAGTTTTTTCGAATTAACTTTTCGCGCTGTATTTTTTGTGGACTGTGTGAAGAAGCCTGTCCCACGACAGCCATTCAAATGACCCCAGATTTTGAGCTGGGTGAATATAAGCGCCAAGATTTGGTCTATGAAAAAGAGCATTTGCTCATTTCAGGGCCGGGTAAATATCCTGATTATAACTATTATCGTGTGACGGGTATGGCGGTAGCGGACAAACCAAAAGGCGCAGCACAAAACGAAGCTGCACCGATTGATCTAAGGAGCTTGCTACCATGATGAATATTTTGAACCATCCTGAACTGGCTGGGTTTTATTCGCTTGCAGCAGTGGCCATATTTGCCAGTCTGCGCGTCGTGACTCAGGCCAATCCAGTGCATGCTATTTTATCGATGATTGTGTCATTACTGGCAATCGCAGGGATATTTTTCGTGCTAGGCGCGCCATTTGCTGGTGCGTTAGAGATAGTTGTCTATGCCGGCGCCATTATGGTGCTGTTCGTCTTTGTCATCATGATGCTGAACTTGGGCATGAGCAATGATGAGCGTGAAGAGCGCTGGCTTGATGCGGGCACTTGGGCGCTACCGACAGGGTTAACGATTATTATCGCGGTTGTGCTGTATGCGATGATTGGTATGGGTCATGACGAAGCGGCAATGATTGGTGGCTCGACAATATCTGCCAAAGCAGTGGGTACGGTACTATTTACTAAATATGTGATGTTGATAGAAGTGGCTGCATTGCTACTATTGGCAGCCTTGGTCGCCGCGTATCATTTGGGTAAAGAGTCTATCGCTGATGAGGTTACTGTTAATGCAAACCACAGTAATGATAGTCAAGGATCTAATGCTAATGTTGCGAGTATCAAACACTACGATAATCATGGCATGCCTATAGATGCTGACGCGGCGAAAATGGCAGAACCTTACGAATATAAAGATGTTGACCCGCATGACTATGTAAGTATGAATGCAGGTACGCAGCTGGGTGTGAATAAAGTCACGCGCAAGGAGTCAGACTAATGGTACTAGCAGCGAGCGTGGCACAAGATGTGTCAAACGTGCCGTTTGCCCACGAGGTAGCGGGCTTAGTACAGCCTGTTGCTGAGGCGCAGAATGTACTGGGCATGATACCCATGAGCCATGGACTGATTTTGGCAGGTATCTTATTTGCCATTGGTCTGTGCGGCGTCATGGTACGACGTAACTTCCTATTTATGCTAATGAGCCTTGAGATCATGATGAATGCAACAGCATTAGCATTTGTGGTGGCAGGTAGTCGTTGGGTTGATCCAGATGGACAGATTATGTTTATCTTTATTTTGACCTTGGCAGCAGCAGAGGCCGCCATTGGTTTGGCAATATTATTGCGGTTTTATCATCAGCGTGGGCATCTCGATGTCGACAGCGCCAATGAGATGAAAGGATGATGTCATGAGTTTATTACCATTAACCTTTATATTCCCGCTCGTTGGCTTTTTGATTTTAGCCTTTATGCGCGACAAGCTAACAGAGCAGGTGGCAGCGATTGTCGGTGTCGGTAGTATGCTGTTATCAGCACTATGCACGCTAATCGTTAGTTATACTTTTTTGACCAATAATCCAGCAGGAACAGTCATAGAGATTCCGCTTTGGACATGGTTCCAAGTCGGAGATTTTGCTCCAAGTTTCGGTCTGAGCTTTGATGGTTTGGCACTGACGATGACGGGTGTCATCACTGGGATTGGCTTTTTAATCCATCTTTTTGCTGCTTGGTATATGAAAGGCGACACTGGATTTGCCCGTTTCTTTAGCTATATGAATTTGTTCGTCGCCAGCATGTTATTGCTAGTATTAGCAGATAACTTGTTCTTGCTTTATCTTGGCTGGGAAGGCGTTGGTATCTGTTCGTACTTACTGATCGGTTTTTATTACCATGACCGCGCCAATGGTCTTGCAGCGATGAAAGCCTTTACGGTGACGCGCGTGGGTGATGTATTCTTAGCCTTCGGTCTGTTTTTATTATTCCGCGAATTCGGTACGCTTAATATTCAAGAAATTATTACTCGTGCACCAGAAGTGTTTGATATCAACAATCCAACGATGATGTTGACCACCATGATGTTGGTTGGCGGCGCGATGGGTAAATCAGCACAGCTGCCATTACATACATGGCTGGCTGATGCGATGGCAGGTCCGACGCCAGTATCAGCGCTCATTCACGCGGCAACGATGGTCACGGCAGGGGTTTATTTAATCGCTCGCTTACATCCATTATTTGAGCTGACGCCTGGTATTTTATTATATTGGGTCGGCGGCGTAGGGGCGTTGACGTTGGTCGTTGCTGGATTCTGTGCACTGGCACAAACCGACATCAAACGTATTCTTGCATACTCAACCATGAGCCAAATTGGCTATATGTTCTTAGCACTCGGCGTTGGTGCGTGGCAAGGCGCAATCTTCCATTTGATGACCCATGCTTTCTTTAAAGCCTTGTTATTCTTATCATCAGGTGCAGTCATTCTTGCGGTACACCATGAGCAAAACATCTTTAAGATGGGTGGTCTACGTAAAAAGATACCGTTGGTATTCTGGTGTTATATCGTCGGTGGCGGTGCATTGGCAGCGATACCTTGGGTTACCGTTGGCTTTTATTCTAAAGAAGCGATTCTTTGGGAGAGTTATGCAACTGGTCACATGGTTTTATTCTATATGGGTGTATTCGGTGCTTTCTTAACCGCACTTTATACTTTCCGTATGATTTGGATTATCTTCTTTGGTGAAGAAAAGACGCATGCACACAAATTATCAGGTGTGTCATATTGGCTACCACTTAGTGTGTTGCTCGTATTATCAACGGCAGTGGGCGCATTTATTACCCCGCCATTACAAGGCGTCTTGCCAGAGAGTGTTGGGCATTTATTGGAAGTCGCTGGTCAAGCGCATGGTAAGCATACGGCTGAGTTTATCGCCATGGGTGCGATGCTGGCTGGTCTAATAATAGCGGCGCTATTATATGTGGTGGATAAAGGTCGAATGCTCACCCGCTTTAAGCGCTCACGTGTTGGTGGGGCGCTATATCACTGGTGTTATCATGGTCTAGGTTTTGATGCGCTATACGATATAATTTTTGTAAAACCCTTTTTGTTCATCGGCCGCTTATTTAAAGCCGACCCTATCGATAAAGCGTGGCTCGTTTTGCCTAAGCTGGCATCTGCTGGTAATAAGGTATTATCTGCGACGCAAACTGGGTCACTTCGAGGTTACGCTGCAAGCTTTGGCTTGGGCATGGCTGTATTACTAGTGCTGGTAATGATGACGGTGGTATAAGATGATTGAGTTACAACAAACGTGGATGCTACCAGCATTAATTGCAATTCCCTTTATTGCCGGGTTGTTATGTTGGTTGGTCGAGCGATTTAATAAACGTCTGCCGCGCTGGATTGCTCTAATCGGTATGACGTTGACCTTTGTATTGTCGCTAGTGCTGTGGCAATACGGCGACTTTAGCGGCATGAGTAAGCAAGTGATTGCGCCAGACGCTGCTGTGCCTTGGGTCGCTGAATTTAGTGTGCCATGGATACCGACTTTTGGTATTAGCTTCCATTTAGCGATGGATGGCTTGTCACTGATGATGGTGGCGTTAACAGGATTGCTCGGTATTGCTGCTGTGGCTTGTTCGTGGAATGAGATTCAGCGTCGAGTCGGCTTTTTCCATCTCAACCTTTTGTGGAGTTTGGGCGGCGTCATTGGTGTGTTCTTAGCTATTGATCTGTTCTTGTTCTTCTTCTTTTGGGAGATGATGCTGGTTCCTATCTACTTCTTGATCGCTATTTGGGGTCATGATGTGGTTGGCAAAACCAAGGAATACGCAGCGACTAAGTTCTTTATTTATACCCAAGCGTCTGGGCTTATTATGCTGGTCGGTATTTTGATATTGGTAATTATCAGCTACGCTCAAAAAGGGGTGGTCAGCTTTAATTACAATGATTTGCTCGGTACGTCACTTGGCGGCTGGGAATATCCGATCATGCTGTGCTTCTTTATTGGCTTTGCCGTTAAGCTGCCGATTATTCCGTTCCACGGCTGGTTGCCAGATGCGCATGCACAAGCACCAACAGCAGGTTCGGTGGATTTGGCAGGGGTTTTGATTAAAACCGCCGCTTATGGTTTGATTCGTTTTGTCTTACCGTTATTCCCAGCAGCATCACAAGATTTTGCACCGATTGCGATGACCTTAGGTACCATTGGTATTTTCTATGGTGCATGGCTAGCCTTTATGCAGACTGATATGAAGCGTTTGCTGGCTTATACCAGTATCTCGCACATGGGCTTTGTGGTATTAGCAATTTATGCTGGAACCTTACTCAGCTTGCAAGGTCTGATGATTCAGATGTTAGCGCACGGCTTAAGCTCAGCAGCGCTATTCATCATGGCAGGGCAGTTATATGAGCGTCTACATACGCGTGATTTAACCTTGATGGGTGGTATGTGGGGTCAGTTCCGTTACTACGCACCGATACTGATGTTCTTCTGTGCCGCGTTGCTCGGTATTCCGGGGACAGGTAACTTCATCGGCGAGTTCATGATTTTATTTGGTGCTTTTGCTCAGTATCCCGTATTTGTGGTCTTTGCAACATTCAGTCTGGTACTAGCAGGGCTATACTCGCTTATTTTGATTCACCGTGCATTATTTGGCAAAAACAACATCGAAGCAGTCGCCATGCAAGAAACCAAAGCACATGGTTTGCCTACGCGTCCATTAAAAGATTTGGGCAAGCGTGAGTTGTCATTGTTATTGATGCTCGCTGCAGGTTTGGTATGGCTTGGTCTATATCCACAGCCGTTCCTTGATACTTCAAGTCATGCGATGCAGTGGATCAATAACGCTTATATATACAGTCAAGTCACACAAGTAGATGCGTCGCAACTGCTTGATGCAATGGAGGCACGTTAAGTCATGAATGATATTACGATGAATGATTTGATGGGATTGTTGCCTTATGCGCCAATCATTGCCGTCGTTATGACGGTATTGGTGGTCATGATTGCCATCGCAATTAAACGCTCACATATGGTGACTGGTACGATAACGGTCGTCGGCTTAAATATTGGTCTGTTTACCCTCATTGGGCAAATGACTGGTATGGTGAATAGCGGTAATCTCGTACCAAACGCTGAGCAGTTATTCGTTATTGATAACTTTGCTCAGTTTAATATGGTGATTATCTTTATCTGTGCATTGGCTTGCTGTACGTTGTCTTATGCGTATTTAGCCAATCTCAAGGATAATAAAGAAGAGCTATACTTGCTCATGTTGCTATCGACAATTGGTGCTTTGCTGATGGTCAGTGCTCAGCATTTAGCGTCATTCTTTATGAGCTTAGAGATGCTGTCTATACCGCTATACGGCATGCTGTCATATACCTATATGCGCAACCGCTCACTCGAGTCAGGGCTGAAATACTTGGTGCTATCAGCGACGGCATCGGCGACATTGCTCATGGGTATGGCATTTATCTATGCCGAAGTAGGCTCGCTCGCCTTTAAGCCAATCAGTATGGTATTAGGTGATGTTTTTGAGTCGCCACTACTGATACTTGGTGCGGCGATGATGATGTTTGGTATCGCCTTCAAACTCTCTGCTGCGCCGTTTCATATGTGGACACCAGATGTATACGAAGGCGCTCCAGCACCAATCGCTACCTTTTTAGCATCGGTATCAAAAGTAGCTATGATGGGCTTGGCGGTTCGTTTCTTAATCGATACGTCTTTATTGGCATTGCCATCGGTGCAAATGCTGTTAATGGTCATGGCAACTTTATCTATTTTGATCGGTAATTTATTAGCAGTACGTCAAACCAGCCTCAAACGCCTATTGGGTTATTCATCCATTGCCCATATGGGTTATGTGTTGATTGTCATCGTCAGTATCGGCGCGGCAGCGGATAGTATCTCTAGTATGTATATGGCTGTTTATGCATTAACCTCTATCGGTGCCTTTGGTGTTGTGACCTTGATGTCGAGCCCTTATCGTTTATCTGGTGAGGCTGATGAGCTGACCCATTATCAAGGGCTATTCTGGCGTCGTCCCGTATTGACTGCGGTTATGACTATTATGATGTTGTCATTGGCGGGTATTCCGTTGACGGCAGGCTTTATTACCAAGCTATTTGCGATATTGGCAGCGGTACAAGGAACTAATTGGTTCTTGGCAGCGATGATTATCTTGGGTAGTGCGATCGGCTTATTCTATTACTTGCGCGTGATGCTCACCCTCTTTAAACGTCCTAAACAGTTCATTGAGTTTGACGTTTCTAGCCAATGGGCGATGCGTACTGGCGGAATCATGGTTATTGCGGTGACTGCGATGATTATCTTCTTTGGTATCTTGCCAAACAGCATGATTGAATGGGCAAGCCTGGCACGTATTTGGTAAATAGCAAAAGGGTAAGTAGGGGTATGCTGATACCGCTGCTTATCTGTTATTACGGTCAGAAACCCAAGATGCGCCAGCTTTATGATAAGCTTGGCGCATCTTTTATTTTGTGTCGTTCAAAGTTTTGATAAAAATAATGATTACTAAAAAGTGAGTCGATAATTCTTATGAGTGATAATATTCAGACAGTAACTGTGCTTAGTAAGACCACGTGGACACCAAACCTATTTAGCTTCACTGTCAGCCGTCCCGATAGCTTTAAGTTTACTGCGGGTCAATTTGTGCGTTTGGGCGTCAATCCCAGTCAATTAAAATATTACCAGCAGCAACAAGGCGACACCGTTAACGATGTACCTGATGCTGCATTGAATGAAGACATCTTTCGGGCTTATTCCATCGTCTCTTCACCTTTTGATGAAGTATTAGAATTTTTCTCTATTGTCATCCCCGATGGTGCATTTACGTCGCAGTTGCAGCACCTAGAAGTGGGCGATGAGTTGCTGCTTAATACCATGCCGTTTGGTTTCTTGACGTTAGCACGTTATCAAAAGCCTTTACCAAAAGATTTATGGCTGCTCGCGACTGGAACGGGCTTGGCACCATTTTTATCAATGCTGCAAGATTTGCAGACGTGGGAAGATTACGAGCACATCATATTGGCTTATAGTGCGCGCTCGATAGAAGAGCTTGCCTATATCGACAAGATTGAAAGTTTGCAAGAAGACTTTGGTTCTCTAGTTGACAATCCTGCAAAACTAATCTTTATTCCCATCGTTACCCGTGAACCTGTCGAAGGCGCACTGACAGAGCGTCTGCCCAAGCTGCTGCTAGATGGTACGCTGCAAGCGCGCGCAGGGATAGCCTTAGATATTGATAGCACGCACGTCATGTTATGTGGCAATCCAGACATGGTGGAAGATACCAAAGAAGCGCTCAAGACTTTAGGTTTGGTGATGAATCGTCGCGGCGAGGGCAATATTGCGGTAGAAAATTACTGGTAGTTGCATGATTGATGACGGCGTGCTCTAGAAACCATTGAAAATTTGCTTGATAAAAAGCGCTGACGCTAAAAGACAAAAATAGTCTCTAAGTGTCAGCGCTTTTTTGCTAACTAAAAAACGTCATTTGTATACTGAGAGATTTATACCTGACTCGGTTCGGTCGCATCATCTATTGGGTTAATAGGGCCTTGCATCAACTCAGGCTCATCATCATCGCCGATGATATCTTCGTTACTGCTGGCAGCCAATAAATCACGATAATTGATTTGAGTTTTCAAAATCATTTGCTCTTCTTCAAGCTCGCCATAGTTGACTTGAACTTTATGCAAAGTGCTCATGATTTTTTTGTTCTTTTTTAACCAACGATTGATATCAAGGTAGATAACCTCGTCTTTTGCACGGGCGATATTGATATAAGAGAGAATAAAGCCTAATGGGTCTTTTTTCAGAATAGTGTGATAAAACCAAATAAACAGTTTGATACCTTGGCGCTTAATAAACGACTCACAACGTAGATTTAGCACATCAGTATAAGTCTGTTGACCAAAGACAAATCGCTGGACGTTACGATCAAGCTGTACATGAATCAAACTAAAATTACTCGCCACCTCTGCATAAATGCCACCAGCATCGACCGTACAGTATAAGCGGAACCAGTCATCATGCATCTCAACACGTAGCTCTAAGATGGCTTTCACATTATCAGTGACGAACTTCTGCAGCGCATCATTGACATAGATCTGTGCTACTGGCAGCGACAACTCATCTTCGAATTTATCAGTCGTTCTATGATATATCTGTTTGATTGATTGGGTAAGGCGCTCCCAACCATCGCTAAATGATTCGTCGAAACGATAGCCCATATTTTCAAAAAATTCATCAAAATTGTCTGAATTATCCCTGTTATCAAAATCACTCAAACTTATTATCCTTATAATTATAGGGGAGGTAGCTGACTCAATGGCATAAAGAGCGACTGATTAAAAAATGACAGACAGACTGTTCTTTAATGAAAGCTGGCGAGTGGTCATTACATGCGTTTTTGCCAAATCAGCAATAATCAGCCCTGTCTATTTACGCCTATTTAACCCGCCCTAATGACACAAAAATTATAAAACAGTATATAACAAATATGATGGCTTCAAAATGGACACATGGGTTTTGTCGCAAATCATTTAATTGGCAATGCTTATATGTTCAAAATACGGTCTAGCGATGACATACCCGCATTAGTGTTATATCATTTTTGCTGGTTCCGCTCGTCAATAAATTGACCAAGGGAGATAAGTAATGTGTGAGCGGATTAAAATGAGTCGGCAACGGTTGTGCTAGCGACAGAATTCTATGTCATGTTATGATAGCGCCAGTATAAATCCTGCCCATTATCATAACGCTTATTACTTGCTGTCTTGTATTTATAAGCTCATATTCATAAGCTGAGACCCATTGTGGCCTATATCAAAGATTCACAAAGCTATCATTTTTCCGCGCAAGCACCTAAGCGGGATGTTAGTTTACCAGTGGCCATCGTTATCGCTGTGGCCGTACACGCCATTATTATTTTTGGTATTGGCTTTTCGATGGGCAAAGATCCTGCAGCAATGATGCAAGATGTGGCAAAAGCGCTAACTGACAATATGCAGCCAAATGAAGACGCTCACTTTATTGCTAATGCTTCCCAAGAAGGTGGCGGCACAGTGGAGGAGCAATTAAGACAAGAGAACGACCAAATCAGCCCATTGTCTGCTGAGCAAATAAGTGAGACGCAAGATGTGATTAGCCTGCAGCGTCAAGTCCGCCAGCAGCATTATCAAGAAAGCTATCTGCGTACCACCTTAAGCTGGCGTCAAGCGAGCGTGGAGTCTGATAATGATAGCAAGCAAGCACAAGATGATATGATGGCGCAAGAAGAGCGTCTGCGCAAACAAATTGCTACTTTAGAGACACAGCTGTCTCAACGTCAGCAAGTTTATGCAACCAAATCAAAAGTCGTAACGGTCGATAGCAACTCGACGACGCGTGGTGCCGCGGCTGATTATATTAATACTTTCCGTGAACATGTCGAACGCATTGGGAATTTGCATTATCCCATGCAGGCACGGGCACAAGGTATCACGGGCGAAGTGCGCCTTATGGTCATCATCAGTAGTGATGGTAATATTAAAGCCATACGTCTGCTTGAAAGCTCCAACTCCACATTACTAGATGAAGCAGCAAAGCAATCGGTGCGCCAAGCAGCGCCCTTTGGTAAATTCACCAAAGACATGGAAGATATTGTTGAGCTGCGTTTGATACGTACCTATCGTTACAGCGATAAAGTGGATGTTACTTATTAGGGCGTGTTGAATATACAAATGATGAGCGTTAGCTACGCTGCAAACAGATAAGATACCAATATTTATAACAAACGAATACCACACACCGCTATAAAATAAAG
Organism: Psychrobacter immobilis; assembly: GCF_904846185.1. Lineage (GTDB taxonomy): Bacteria > Pseudomonadota > Gammaproteobacteria > Pseudomonadales > Moraxellaceae > Psychrobacter > Psychrobacter immobilis_B. The sequence continues at coordinate 47,103 of NZ_CAJGZQ010000013.1, forward strand.
AGTCAGTATGGAATTTTTAGGTTTTACAATAGATGTTGCCAACTTAACCAGTAACGCATTAAGCTTGGTCATTAAAGTTGCGTTAGCGATATTAATATTCGTCGTAGGTCGCTGGCTTGCCAAAAAGGCAGTCACCGTTGCTCACAAAATGATGTTGCGTAGTCGCTTAGATGACACCGTTGCGAACTTTTTAGGTCGTCTAATCTATGGAGTGTTACTGGTCGTGGTTGCATTAGCTGCCTTGAGCAAGGTTGGCGTACAGACCACCTCAGTCGTCGCTATATTGGGCGGTGCTGCAGTAGCCATTGGTCTGTCACTAAAAGATCAGTTGTCTAATTTTGCCGCTGGCATCATGATTGTGACCTTTCGTCCCTTTGTGCGCGGTGATTATGTGCAAATCAGCAGCTACACAGGGACCGTAACAGAAATCACTTTGGTCAATACCCACCTAACGACGATAAACAATCACGATATCATTATCCCAAATAGTGATATTACGACTTCAGCCGTGACGAACTATACCGCGCTACCCAACCGCCGTGTCGATATCACGGTCGGTATTGGCTATGATGCCGATATCAAAACTGCCAAAAACGTGATGCTGAATTTGGCAAAAAATAATCCGTTGGCCTTTACTGACCCTGAACCTATCGTACGCGTCACCAATTTGGGTGATAACTCAGTAGACTTGACGCTCAATATTTGGACAACCAATGCTGACTGGTGGACGATGCAGTGTGATTTGCTTGAGCAATTCAAATACGCCTTAGATGATGAAAAAATCGACATTCCATTCCCGCAGCGTAATGTCCATGTTAAAGGACTGGATCAGATGATTAATCAGATGATTAATCAGATGAGTCAAGCACAAAAGCTACCGATGACCAAAGACTAGTCGCTAAAAATTCGAACTAAGTATAAGGGTTTGGAAGGCTGAGACCTGCTAAAATCTCAATTTCAAACCGCTCCATCTCATCTTGCTCGGCTTGTCCAAGCTCATGATCAAAACCCAATAAGTGCAGCACACCATGTATCAGTAAATGGCTAATGTGCTGTGCGGTTGTCTTTTCTTGTTCTGCGGCTTCACGTACTATGACGCCATGACAGATGACCAGCTCACCGAGGGGTAGCGTTGGCATCAGCTCAATAATTGCGGCTGGCAGATCACTTGGATAAGATAAAATATTGGTCGCATAATCCTTACCGCGTGCTTCCAGATTTAATGCCTGACCCTCAATTTCATCGGTAATGTATATGTCTAATACTTTAGATTTTTCTTGCCATAGCTCAGGGTCGATATCTACAAAATAGGGTAGCGTTAGACCTTCTTTAATGCGCCCATCGATATAATCCAACGCTGCCATCATCACAGACTGTAAGTGCTTACGATCATAAAAAGTGTCCAGTATGTCATCATCAATACTACTGGTGGCACTGATATCAAGTGCTGCCAAACTGGCATCATCGCCAGCACGCTCATTTGCATCATGGTTGTCAAAACTGTTGTTACCCTTCTCTTGGCTCATGCCATTATCCTTTTACTTTATTGTAAGATGGTGTGCTTTATCATCTGATATAACTTATGAGTAAATCTGAAAAGCTCTCGTCGTAAAAAGCCGGATTACTGACAGTAATCCGGCTTTGCATTTTTATAACATTAAGTAGCAGGCTAGACCGTTTATAGCTTGGCTGCAGCATTAGCGATAACTTGTTTACGCTCTTGCTCTTTTCTGCGCTCAAACTTACGCTTTTCTTCTAACGCTACTTGTTCTTCATCATAAACATCGTAGGCTTCTACAATTTTCTGTACCAATTGATGACGTACCACATCTTTTGAATCAAACTTGGTGATATGAATTTCTTCAATACCACTTAAGATTTCCATTGCTTGCGCTAAGCCTGACTTATGACCACGTGGCAAATCGACCTGTGTAATATCACCTGTAATTACTGCTCGTGAACCGAAACCCAAACGGGTCAAAAACATTTTCATCTGTTCAGGCGTGGTGTTTTGCGCTTCATCTAAGATGACAAACGAGTTGTTTAACGTACGACCGCGCATATAGGCAAGGGGTGCGATTTCGATGACTTGTTTTTCAATCAGCTTGCCCACTTTTTCAACGCCGATCATCTCATATAGCGCATCATATAATGGACGCAAGTAGGGATCGATTTTTTGCGTCAAGTCACCTGGCAGAAAGCCCAGTTTTTCGCCCGCTTCTACGGCAGGACGCACCAGTAAAATACGCTCGATTTCGTTACGCTCAAGCATATCCACGGCGCAAGCCACGGCTAAATAGGTCTTACCCGTACCAGCAGGGCCAATACCGAATGAGACATCAGAGTTCAGTACGTTTTGGACGTAGGTCTGCTGATTGCCACCGCGAGGAATGATACGACCTTTACGCGTGCGTAAGCTAACTGGCGTAAACTCGTGAGCTGATTCTAAGTCGGCCTCAGCGTCTGCATTATCCTTGGATTCTTGCTCATCTGCTTCCATATCTTCATCACGAGAAATGCTCGATTGGATAATAAGATGTAGCTCCGCTGCGCTAATGTCCTTGGTATTCTGTGCCTCATCTACCAGTTTATAAATAATACGTTCACCGCGCTCGACATTTGATATGTCGCCACTCAAGCAGAAGTCACCTTGACGCTGCATGATTTTGATATCGAGGCGTTGTTGGATATATTTCATGTGGTTGTTGTATTCACCAAGCACGGTTTTGAGCTGTGATGGTGTCAATGATTCAAACTTTATACGGCGGCTCATGGAATCAGTCAAGCGATTATCCTTTTATTATGTACCCCAACGCTATGATTTGGTTTTGATGGCATTACGGGTTTAAGAGATAAAATAGTCGGTCGTTATGGTATTAGCTTTACGTTATAGAGATAGAAATGACGGTAGAATTATTATTCGTTTTAGGAGTGATGATAAGTAACGGTCTTGCCTTTATTATGGTCGATAGATTTTAAATTTCAAGCCATACGTCGAACAGATGCCACTGTTTTTGTACGACGATTGCAACCGCTTTTCGACATTGATATTTTTATGTCCATTTTTGAGCGGGTTACAGTATTGTAAATAACGTTTAGAGCGTGACGAAATCAAGCGTTTCAGTTATACGTTTTGGCTACTGTTAAGGCCACAGAATGATGAGTGATTTGTGGTAATCTATGGATGATGTCGTAGTGCTTTATCGCTGAGTTTAAAAGATGAATAAAATGATGAAGGCTGACGAAGGTTAGGGCGTATTACGCATTCGACTAAGGCTCCACCTATGTATGAATGTTCAATACGGCCTAAAAAATTAAAATAATTCTAGCGATTATTCATCGCTTATAGTGCGTGCGCCCAACAGCGTAAAATAGACATGAAAATTAGGAATAATAATGCAAAATACTGATGTAAATTTATCGAATGCTAAAAAAAAGTTTGAACATAACAAGGCAGCTACTGAGCAGCAAGTACTCATCGCTGGTGGTGGTCATGTGGGATTGTCCTTTGCACTGTTACTAGCGCATCACGGTATTGCTAGCACGTTATTAGAAAAAAATAGCTACCCAACCATCAGTCCAAATGATGACAGCAATCGCAGCCATTATTTAGACAGCCGCAATACAGCACTGTCACGTCGTACGGTACAGATCTATCAAGAAATTGGGTTATGGGATGAGTTGCAAAGTCATGCTTGTCGTATCGATGCGGTGCAGATTAGTGAGCAAGGCAGCTTTGGACGCGCCCAGTTAAACAAAGTTGAAGAGCGGGTCGAGTCATTTGGACAAGTGATGGAAAATGCGTGGCTCGGACGTAAGCTTTTATTAGCCGCGCAGCAAGAGCCATTAATCACTTTGATCGATAATGCCAGTGTCAGCGCCGTGACCCAACAAGCGGATGGGGTGACGCTCAGTTTTAACTATTATGGTGAAGAGGAACATGAGCAGCAATTGCAGGCCAGCGTTCTGGTCGCTTGTGATGGTCGCGATTCGACGGTACGCCAATTATTAAATATTGGCACGACAACTTATGATTATCAGCAAACCGCTATCGTCGGTGTGGTAGAAACTGACAAGCCACACGCACATGTGGCGATTGAGCGTTTTAGTCCGGCAGGGCCACTGGCAGTCTTGCCATTGACAGATCCAGACGGTGATGGCAATGATGACTATCAGACAGGCTATAGACGTTCGGTAGTTTGGGTATGTCCAAAAGGGGAAGAAAATAAATACTTAGCAGACGATGCGCATTTCTTGGCGACATTGCAGCAAGCCTTTGGTGAGCGTGCGGGCACGTTTGTCGCTGCTGGTCGCCGCGGCGCTTATCCACTGACACGCGTGCTGGCAGACAAGCAAGTAGAGGGTCGCTGTGTCATCATGGGTAATGCTGCTCATACCTTGCACCCTGTCGCTGGTCAAGGTTTTAACCTTTGTATGCGCGATGCCCATGTGCTGGCACAAATGATGAGCGTGCAAGTGCTAAAGGGCGAAGACATCGGCGATACGCAACTGTTAAAACGCTATGAGAAAGCACGTCTAAGCGATCAAAAACGCGTCATTCGCTTCTGTGATGCCGTGGTACATGGTTTTACCCATCCTAATCCAGCCATCAAGTTGGCAAGGAATGTGGCCTTGGTTGCCTTTGATAAACTGCCAAATATTAAGCCACTAGTCGCTAACTACGCGATGGGATTAAAGTCTTAGTTTGCTATATCACGGTATATTAACGGTCTAGACCAATGTTCTATACGATTGCACTTAACTGTAGGAATAACTTATGAAGAATAATCATACGCTGATTATCGGTAGCGGTATTGTTGGGGCAACGCTTGCTTTAAAGTTGGGGCAAGCAAAAATGCCCGTGACGTTAATTGATGCCCGTCCTGCACGTAGTGACTCAGAATGGCAACAGGTGCTTGGCAAACGGGATGCGCGCGTTTATGCCTTGAGTCTTGCCAGTATTAATTTGCTTAACGACGTGGGTGCTTGGCAAAAGATTGCTGCCTCTGAGCGTAAAGCGGACTACTCGCAAATGCAGGTGTGGCAACTAAACGGCATGGGCGAGCTATTATTTGGTGACAGTGTTGATAATCATCCTAACAGTCATTTACCGCAAATGCTCGGTAGCATGGTCGAGCCTGCTGTCATTGAACATGCATTGTGGCAACGCCTGTATGAAGATGATGTCAGTGACTATCTAACCATTATCGCGGGGCAAAAAGTTACAAACATGGATTGGTTAGGTGCAGAGCAAGGCTACCGTGTGACGTTAGACAATCAGACTGCTATCGATGCGATGCTGCTGGTTGGTGCCGATGGTCGTGGCTCATTTGTACGCCAACAAGCGGCGATTGGGCTGGACACACTCGATTATAATCAAACCGCTATTTGCTGTGCGATTCACACCGAAAAACCGCATCAAGCGACTGCGCGCCAAGCAATGCTGCCCACAGGTACGCTAGCGTTATTGCCGCTCGCTGATATTACTGATGCAGATAAAGCCAACCCACAACATTGGCAGTCGATCGTATGGACATTGCCGCGCAATCAAGCATTGGCGTTGATAGAGGAGGACGCGCGCGTCATTGCTGATAAATTGGCTGCTGCCAGTAACTATGAGCTAGGTGCTATCACTCAGATTGAGTCAATCGCTAGCTTTCCACTGACCGCGCAACAAGCAAAAAGCTACGTCGCGGACAATTTAGTCTTGATCGGTGATGCAGCGCATGGCGTCCATCCACTGGCGGGTCAAGGGTTGAATCTGGGCATGCTCGATGTACAGACTTTAAGCGAGCAATTGGCACATGATTTTGAACGTAGTGGTAGAACCAGTTGGGGCAGCAATCAAACGTTGCGTAGCTACGAGCGTTTGCGCCGTCCGCATAACAGTCTAATGATGCACAGCTTTTCCGCGCTTAATTGGCTATTTGCAGGGTCACTTGCACAGATGCGTCCTATTCAACAAATCCGTAGCGAAGGTATGTACCGCGTTAGCAAAATTAAGCCATTGATGAGACTGTTTGCTAAGCAGGCGAGTGGGGTTTAGGGTTTTGACTAAAATTATTAATTGAACTTTTTAACTAAACTAAGGATGGCGTATGAAGACTCAGTCATGGATGGCGATAGCCATCGTAATAGCTAGTTTTATTTTAGCCTCCTGCCAATCTACACCTAAAAATAATACAATAGATAAAAAGGCAGACAACACACCTAAAGTATTGATAGAACCACTTGCAGATACAGACAATGACGGCGTGCCCGATGAAATTGATAACTGTCCTAACACTGCTGAAGGGGTCAAGGTTGATCCCTATGGTTGTCCAGTGGCGGTCAATTTGATTGGGTCACTAGTAATGGATATTCGAGTCTATTTCACCTCAGATAGTATTACCCTAACCAACGAAGCTTATTTAACTGAAGTACAAAAGGTCGCTGAAAAAACGCGTAACAATCCTGACTTAGTTACCATTTTATCAGGCCATATCTCCAAAGCTGAAGCTGAAAACCGTCAAGCCACTAACGCCACGCCTAATAATAGACGCTTAGCGAGTAATCGCGTGAAATTAGTCAAAGATTATTTAGTAGAGCAAGGGATTGTTGCTGATAAAATTTTGGCGTTTGATTGCAGGGATAAAATTCAGCTTGGTGTTAATAATGAAGGTGCTAATATTGAAACTGAAAAGCATGCTGCTGAAATGTCATTGTTGAATCAAAGAGTTTTTGGGGCGGTAATAGAAGCTGATAAAGCATATTCTAGGAATTACCCTGATGAGCAGCATTCTTTGAAGCATTATAAAGAAGTCTGTCAGCAGCTTTAGAAGAAATAATTTATGAATACGCTATTGAGAAGTATACTTGTTGTTTTAATCAGCGTCTTAACGCTATCCGCATGTCAAACACATGACTTGTCTAACCAAAAAGCTCAAACTATTAATTTGCCAATTATTCTGATTAATTTAGATAGCGACGGCGACAGCGTGCCTGATGATTTAGATCAATGCCCAAATACGACAGAGAACGTGGTAGTGGACGAAAGAGGTTGTCCTGAGATTACAAGTCTTATTGGTATGCCTCCAATGATGGAGTATCGTGCTTTTTTTACCAAGGACAGCAGTGAATTACTGCCACAGTATCATGATGAGCTTGATAGAGTAGCAGAACAAATGAATAACTATGATACGGCTACTATGAAAATTGAAGCTCATGTCTCGAAGGATGAGGTCAATAAAGCTTCTACCTCAATGTTGCAATCAAACTCACTAGCTAAGAATAGAGCACTCATTGTTAAAAACTACCTAGTTTTAAATCACAAAATCGAGTCTAGTCGTCTGACTACTCTCGATTGCGGTATTAAAGGTTCTATTGCACCTTCTGATACCGAGGAAGGCAGATCTATGAATCGTAGAGTTTATAGCTTAGTAACTGATTTAAAAAACCACAAAGCTAATTATCATCAAAATGACCTAGGCTCAAACAGGTGTATCGAGTTTTAGTTTTTGTCATTTATTAATAAATAACCATAAGATAAAAATAACTACTCGAAGGCAAATCTCATGCTTATCCCTAAATACTGGGCGCAACACAAACAGCGCTTTGAATCGCTAGAAACGTCTAGTAACCCTTCCAAGCAAGCCACTATCAAACGTTACGGTTGGTCGGATGTCAGCCAAATGGAAGCGCTATCCCATGCTAAAGCGCGAGTAGATGACGCCCATGAGCGATGGCTGGCAGGTGAAGATATCTTACGTCGTGAGCGCAAGGAAGAGTATAACGAAGGCAATAGCATTCCTATTCGTGAAAAGATTATTTATGAGCATGATTTTCCAGAAAATGAATTATCTAATAATAGTGCAGCAGTAACGAAGCTCATTGTCACGCGCAACAGCTATGGCGCACAAGTCGCCAACGTCGATAATATTGCCATTATCGATGTCGATAATGATGATTTATTACGTCATAACTATCCTGATGATTATAACCATCATGGCTTTATGTCTGCCTTCCTCGTTAATCAAAGCAATCCCGCCAGCAAAATTAAAATTTGGCTTTTTGTTGTTGTTTTTATAATTATTGCCAGTGTCATCGCTTGGCTAGGACTATCATGGTTATGGCTGTTAGTCGTTATGTTTGGTGCGACTGCTTATTTGTGGCAAAAAGCCAACGTCAGAGACAAAACCCGCGCGCAAAAATATGCCGATGATGCCGCCTCACTACTGCCCTATATGACGGATTTAATCAAAAAACGTGTTGCGAATCATCCTACCGAATGCTTTCGTTTATATCAAACACCTGCAGGCTTTCGTATTATTGCGACTCACGATGTTGTATCGCCAAGTGATAACGTGGTCACGGAGTGGTTTGAGTATTTCCATGCAGATGCCAATTATGTTCGTCTATGCCAAGCGCAGCAGTGCTTTCGAGCGCGGCTCACTGCCAAGCCGTGGCGTTTGAGTGAGGTTGAAAATAATAAGTTGGCTAAAGATATCCCTGCTAAGGACTTTTGGTTTGGCTCTGATAATACCGATGTGGACAATAGCATTGAGCAACGTCAAGATGAGTTAAAAGCGCGTAAACAGTGGATTGTTGACTATGATCGTTTTACCCAAGGCTATCGTGCTTGTCATTATGTCGATAGTATGATTGGTAAAGAGGTTGCTAGGGAAAGTGGCAGTGGAGCACCTTCTCATATTGATGAGTTTATCCAGTGGCATGATAAGGCGTGTCAGGTGGAAAAAAATCTAGAGATGGCTTAGGTTATACTTTTTTTAATTAATTTTTTATGAATGCTAAAGTAGTATTTAATTATATAGAAGAAGGCTACTGATGAGACTTTATAGCGTTTTATTATTAATAGCATCTATTGCTTTAGCTGGTTGTCAAACTAATACAACTGCGCCGTCTAAAAAGCTACCTAAAGATGAAAATATCAGAACGATGCAGGCAGATAGCGATTTAGATGGCGATGGTGTGCTTGATGCTATAGACGAATGCCCTGAAACGCGACCCAATGTAGTAATTGATGCTAAAGGCTGTGAAATAATAATTGAGGGAGGCGAGGCACTTGAAATGGAGTTCAATGGGTTTTTCTCGCAAATGAGCAGTCAGCTATCTGATATCTATGATGCAGTATTTGTGAAAATAGCAGAAAATCTTAATGATCGCCCAAAAGCCAATGTTTTTATTTTCGGTCATGCAGCGACAAGTGAAATAGATAAAGATGCTTTAGCGACTTTTGGTTTCGATTCTTTATCACGCAATCGCGCGCTAATTATTAATAATAATTTAGTGTTGTAATATAATATCGATGCTGAGCGTATCCGTACTTATGAGTGCTCAAATAAGATTATAGTTACAGATACAGCGTTTATAGATCCAAGTTTTGAAAAGCTCACTCTTAAAAATATTGAGGCAAAACAACGCCGCGCAACTTTAATGGCGAGTAGTGAAGTTCATGATTTGATGAATCTTGAATATGATTCTGATATGCAAAAATATGGTGAATATGCCAAGCACTGTGAACTGTTCGAATAATAACGACTGATTTTCTTCAACCGTCAAATATTATTCTTACCCCAACGCCGAAAACACCACCATCAGAACTGGCGAGACAATATTAATAATAAAGCCAAAACTAATCGCCAATGGCACGACCTTTAGACCACCTGATTGTTGAATAATTGGCAGGGTAAAATCCAAACTGGTCGCGCCGCCAAGTCCTACGGCTGCTGATGGATATTTACGTATAAACACGGGAATAAATATCAATGCAAAAAACTCACGCACCAAGTCATTAAATAGCGCGACACTGCCCCAAACCGCGCCATAAGCATCGGTCATGACGATTGCTGATAGCGAGTACCAACCAAACCCTGATGCCAGTGCCAAGCCTTTGGTCCACGATACCTCACTGAACATCAGCGCAAATATCAAGCCACCAACCAATACAGCTAGTGTAAAGATGATACTCATCTCAACGCCGCGCTTATTCAGCAGCACTTCTTTTAGCGTAATACCTGAGCCTTTTAAGCCAATGCCGACCAACAAAATTAATATCATCAGCATCACTGTCATCGTATTTTCAGGCGGCATATAATTGTCTGGTAAGAAATAACCAATCACCATACCAATGACCACACAAACGACTTGAGCGAGGCTACCACGGATACTCACGCGATGTTCTTTAGATTTTACGCTGGGTTTTTTGGCATGCCATGGACGCAGTCGGTCAAATAACATCAGGGCAAACAAACCACTGCCAATTGTCAATATCGATAATATAGTCACATAAAGGGCAATTTCGCCTATCTGACTGCCAAGTCCTTCAACTTGTGACAGCTCGATACCAATCAGCGCTAAGATGATAAATACCAGATAAGATAAGCCTTTATCTGCAAGCTTTGTCATGGTTGGATGAGAAGGAATGGCAAAGCCAATAAACATTGGCATTAATACCAGAACAAGGGTAACTAGGCTTTGCATGGTGATTGGCTCGCGGCATTTTCAAAGGCGTTTTTAAGAAGCTGGAAATTGTATCACATGAAACGATCAATGCTGCCATGAGCGGCTAAGATTCCTTGTAAAAGCCGACTGTTTAACGACCAACTATTGAGCGTTAAGATAAAATCGTGAATCACTAAGCCGTAAGTCAGGATTTCATTCATGATAATTTGACTGCTAACAACGCTTAAGTATTTACCTGACCAACTTTTGTTGCTACATTAATAGACTTACTATATTTGGCTTGCCTCATGTCGCTATATCAGCTCAAGTCTCAGTTTCAAGATCAGCTGCGCCCAATAAGTGATGCGTTGGTCGAGCAAAAGGTGACTGCCAATCAAGTGACGGTGTCAGCCGTATTACTGAGCCTTGGTACGGCTTATGTCATTGCCAAACCCGCAACTGAGCAGCAGGCATTATGGTTGCTGTTACCTTCATCACTGTTTGTGCGTATGGCGCTCAATGCTATCGATGGCATGATGGCGCGTGAGCATGGGCAAGCCTCAAGGCTTGGTGCAGTGCTTAATGAAGTGGGTGATATCGTGGCTGATACGGCGCTTATCGCAAGTTTAGCTCCGCATGTTGCTAATGGTAACTTACAAGCGTCGGCAGTCAATTTACCAAACCGTATATCAATCCATCAGCGTCATATTGTCGGTCTGATTGCGCTTAGTATCAGCACCGAGTTACTAGGTATCACCAGTAATACGATGTTAGACATTAGAGCAAACCAAGGACCTCTAGGCAAAAGCGATCGTGCTTTTGTGCTCGGCGTGCTTGGCACTGTTATGGCAATTAAAGCACCGAGCGCGTTATCTCATATCAGAGTAGGGCAATTATTTATACTCACAGAGGCACTACTATTAAAAACCTGCTTGAATCGCCTGCGTTATATGGCAGATTTATACTTGATACGTAAACCACCCGCGCTTCGCTCAAATCACTCAGAAACTCTTAAGTTAATACCAGAGTCATCGCACAAATCAGTTTTTCTTCTTGGTTGCCAAGAGAATGTTGGTCAACCCAATACGCTATTTTTCGATGCTGTTTCATCAAATTATTCTTTATTAAATGTCCCTTTATCAAATTCTGCTATTAAAACTTCCTTTTTGGAGCCTAAGACAATGCCGACCACCCCTCTCGATAGTCATGAAAAAGTGGAGCAGGTTAGCGATACGCTCAATTTATCGTCTTCCAAATTGATAAGCGGTGAAAGTTGCTACAATGCTTACGATGGCACGGCGATTTATTACCGTTATTGGCTGACGATGCCTTTAGAGGGTATAAAAAAAGCCAGTCAGCCTCTGCGTCAAGTCATTCTGTTACATCGTGGTCACGAGCATTCGGGACGACTAGCAGAACTTGGGCAACAGTTTGCGGCAGCAGGCTATCAAGTATTCGCTTGGGATGCGCGTGGTAATGGGCGCTCGGGTGGTATCAAGGATCATGCCGAAAGCGTCACCGAGCTTGAGCGCGATCTAGACGGCTTTGTGCAATTGGTTATCGGTAAAACGGGCATTGCTATCGAGGATACCTTAATCGTCGCCAGTAGTATCGGCGCGGTACTCGCAGCAGCATGGGTACATGATTATGCTCCAAATATTCGCGGCATGATATTGGGTACACCAGCGTTGAGTATTCGCTTATACATGCCATTTGCCATACCGTCGCTAAAGGTGGCTCGCGCGCTTGGACTGATGTCACGCGTGAGCAGTTACGTCAAAGCGCAAGTCTTAACCCATGATAAAGACGCGCAGCAAGCTTATAATGCCGACCCGCTCATCTCAAACAGTATCTCGACCGATTTACTCATCGATACTCATGCAACGGGTCAACGCTTGCTCGATGATGCGGGTGCTATCACCGTACCGACGTTTGTATTATGTGCAGGCAAGGATTACGTGGTCGATAAGCAGGCAGAGCGCGATTTTTATGAGGCGATTAATACGACTGATAAACGCTGGCAATTATATCCAGACAGCTATCATGCGATTTTTCATGAGACCAATAAGGCAGACGTCTTTGCGGATTGTATTAATTTCGCTGAGCAAGTATTCAGTAAGGACATTAAAGCGCCTGATTTGAGCTTGGCGCATATGAATAGTGCCAGTAAAGATAAGGTTGACCGTTTAGCGATTAAGCCTTTTAATCCGAGCTTTGCCATTACTCGATTTGCCATGCAAAAATTTGGTCATGTCAGCGACGCGATTGCCACAGGACTGGAGCATGGGTTTGATTCGGGGCACTCGCTCGATCACGTTTATTATAATCAGCCCAGTGGTCAAAATAAATTTGGTCAAGCAGTCGATAAGTTTTACTTGAGCAATATTGGTTGGCAAGGAATTCGTATCCGCCGTGAGCATATATTGGAGCTGGCACGTGAAGCTCTGGCAGATATTGAAGACAAAAATCAGAGCAGTACTAAACCATACCAACCAAAACTACTCGATATTGCCAGTGGGCATGGTTTTTATGCGTTTGATTTGTTGACAGAGTTTACTAACTTGCACGCTGAGCTACGCGATTATGAGCAGCATAATATCCAAGCCTTACAGGCAAAGGCGGAGCAGTTAGAGATTGCTGATCGCGTGATGACTTGTCAAAAAGATGCGTTTGACCCTGCCAGTTATTCTTATTTACAGAAGGAAAGTGACAATACTAAAGGCCTTGACGATAAAAAATTTGATATCGCCATTGCTTCTGGCGTGTTTGAATTATTTTCTGACAATACACTACCAGCGACGGCATTAGCAGGCATTTATGACAGTTTAAAATCTGATGGTTATTTACTTTATACCAATCAGCCGTGGCATCCTGAACAGGAATTCATTAGCAAAACCTTAAACAATCATCGCGGCAGTAGTTGGGTGATGCGCTGTCGCTCACAAGCGGAAATGGATCAATTGGTTGAGAATGCTGGCTTTAAGAAAGTCGCCATGCGTATCGATCGTTTTGGTATCTTTACCGTGTCATTGGCAATTAAAGTCACCTCAACCAATCATGAATAATACGCATGCCAAGCCTTATGAGCGTGTGCAGCTTTTTTCAGGGGGCGGCGCACGTTTTGGCTATTATTTGGGCAGTTATGCGGCATTGGTTGCTCATGATTTGACGCCAGATATCATCGTCGGCACTTGCGGTGGCAGTCTGTCGGCTTATTTGGTCAATCTAGCGCCTGACCCCAAGGATTTGCAGGAGCTCATGTGCAGCCGTGAGTTGTACCGTGCCATTACAGCAATCAGACATGTCGCGCCAGACGAAACCAATAGGCGATTAAAGATACGTTATATGACGCAGGCGCTTAAACGCTGGCGCTTGTCACGGCAGGTTTCTAACCGCCAAAAACAGCAGCAAGCAGATAGCTACGATCGACTATTAAGTGAGTTGCAGCATTTAGCGATGTTTCGGATAAATAACGAAGGGCAGTGGCTAGATGAATTGTCTCATTTTTCTCCTAATCACAGTAATCTATATAACCCTACCGCGCCAGAGATAGTCATTATCGCCAGTCGACTGTATCAAGCGCCCAATCAACCCAGCAATCAAACGCCTACTGCTGATAGTTCTGTTTACGATGAGTTTAAACTACAAGAGTTATTATTTGCGCCACCGCGTTTGGCAGCATCAGAGCACTTTGAGCAAATGCTTAACTCACCAGTGCATACGTTTGCCGATAGGCGTATCCATCAGTCAGTAAATATCGTAAAGCAGTGGGAATTTAATTCAGCGGTTCGTGTTTCTATGGCAGATATGTATTATCTACCGCCCATGCATATTGTAACGCTCGGCTGGTGTTTGGGTGGCGTTATTAATCTCACTCCTATTGAGCTAGCATGTCAACTGGGACAGACGGTATTTGCAGAGACCAAGGCAGGTTATGATTCTTATCTTGCTGCACCTGCGATTCAGCGTGTTTTTGGTTTTGACCCAAATGAGCGCTTGGCACAGGTGCATGGTTATGAGTCAGCGGAAATACAGTCGCTCGCCGATTCTGCTGAAACTTATCAACGAGTGAATCAGCTACACTGGTTGCCCTTTGCAGATAATAGTCAGAAGTTGGCAGGACAGCATGTACAAAAGCGTTTTAATATAAAGCAAATGACCGTTGAGCTTATTCACGGTGACTATGATGGTTTTGTGCAGCAAATGCAGGCGCAATGGCAGTATGGGTATCAGCTTACGGCTGACTATATACAGCAGCATGGTCTATGAACTCTAAAATGAAAAACATCACACAGTCGACTTCAGCTCATAAGCCATCACATATTGTCGTTTTTGGCGGTACGAGCGGTCTTGGCTTGGCATTAGCATTGCATCATCAGGCGCTTGGCTGGCAAGTGAGCGTGGTTGGTCATAGCGTAGAGAAGATAGCCCATATCAATAGTCAGCATCCTAATATTGTCACTCACTGCTGTGATTTAACCGATAGCGCGCAAACACAAACGTTGTTAGAGATTTTATCTGATATCAGTTTTCAAAGACTGATTTATAGCGCTGGTAGTTACACCAATGAGCGTGTCCATCATCTAAGTCAAGCTGACAGCGATAAAATGCTAGCAATTAATCTGCAAGCGTTCGAACAAGTTTTTAGGTGGGCAAGTGAGCAATTAAAACAGCAAAGTTATTCATTGGATTTTAATAAAAGCAACAAACTCAGCCTGATTTGTATCGCTTCTATCGCCGGTACTATGGAGTATCCTTATGCCAGTCTTTATGCCAAAAGCAAACGCGCCATGATTGCGACTGCCAGCGCTTATCGAGCGGCACTTGTGCCGTACCATATCCAAGTCAACTGCATCGCCTCAGGCTATATAAATACTCAAGCATTACGCGATTTGAATGACGGCGATGCCAGTCATAAGCCATTCGTCATCAGTACGCAAACGGCGGTTGAGAATGTTATGCAAGCCATTGATGATGATGTTGAGCTGGCAGTATTTCCGCGCTCCATGCGTTATATTACTCGGGCGCTAAACCATTTACCAAAGCCATTACTAAATTTGATATTGCGTAGTAGATTGGATAAACCTACTGGATATACTAAATAAAGGAAATACAACTATTATAACGTGCTACTGGTAGCAATTTTTCTTGCTTGCTGTGCATACGCCGACAGAGGCTGCGAATAATTAATCCCAGTAGCACTATATTCTTTTAAAAGTAGATCGACTATACCAGCTTACCCAAGCAGCCAATAAAACAAGGTAAATAGCGGCACGCCAATGAGCAAGCTATCTACTCTGTCTAATACGCCGCCATGTCCGGCGAGCATCGTACCTGTGTCTTTCACCCCGTGCTGACGTTTAAAGGCGGATTCTAATAAATCTCCAGCGATACCACTGACCGCTAACCCGTAAGCGGCTAATAAGCAAATCCACCAGTTAAAAGGCGTGAGCCAAATGCCTAATAGCGTTGCCAATATCGCCGCTAGCATACTGCCGAAAAGAGCGCCTTCGATACTTTTATTCGGGCTAATAATTGGGGCAAGACCACGCTTAAATAGCTTGTGACCAAGCAATCGTCCGCATAAATACTGGGCAATATCATTAAATTGACTGGCGAATAACACAAAAAATAAAACGCCATACTGCTCGCGCTGCCAGACCAGTTGCTGTAAAGCAATGAGGCTGACAATCAGGGCGATAAAAACAAAGCTAAAGACTAGGTCTAACAGATTTAGACGCGTATAAGTTTGAGAGGAATGAGCAGGATTTTGGCTAAAAGGTATGGTCATGGGCTGTAAACCACGTGCTTGCAGCTTTTTAATCAGCCCCGACTTGCTATGTAAGCACCACAAACGTTTAATCTCATAGCAGCCACGCAAACCAATTAAAACAAAAAAAGCGATGAGTAGCCACTGATAAGGGTAGGTAGGAGGCTGCATGGGTTGGCTATTATTCGTTACCTTAGCGATAACGTAACACGCGCAAAGCGCCGCTAACATGAGCCACCATGAGCGCGCGATTAAATAGATTTTCGGTAAGCGCTGACGTAAGCGAGGTAGGGCAAGCATGCCCCAAGTCACACTGACGACCATCATAAGTCCGATCACAAACTGCAAATCAGTAGCCATATTTTTAGCAATTCAAGGTCAATAAAGAACGGCAAGTTACCGTTTTTCATGGCTAAAATGGCGGCCTCCAATTGCTGTTAGATGTTAGCAACTGTATTTACCACTCTAGCCTCTGTGTCATCGATTATAGGCTGAAGCAGCCAATCAATGCCACCCTCTTTGCTGCCTGTTTTGTCAGCTTCTCTCAACTTCGATAAGGGTGCAATCACACTGGTTCGAGGTGTGGATGCCAAATGTGGATAGTCTTGACGATAGTGACCACCGCGGCTCTCATGACGCTGATAAGCAGATTGAATAACCAATGTGGCTAATTGTAATTGTCGTGCTAATTGAAATAGTGTCAGCTCATTCAAAATAGTAGCGTTGTCTTTATTATAGATGCTTAGTTGATTAGAGTCGTAACAGTTAAGCTGTTGTTGCCATTGCTGTATTTGTAAAAGTGCTTGTTCTAACTGCTGAGCATCACGAGTAATGCCCATATGGGAGGTCATCAAAGCTTTCAGTTCTGCGGTTATTCCAGTGGTGTCAGCATTTATATTGACGTTATCATTAGTATAGCTTTCATATTCAGTAGACGATGGCAAAGTAATGCGCTGACTATCTTTAAGCGTTGGTGCTGTCCAAATGGCAGTTGCTAATAACTCTGAGTGATCATAACTGGTAACGTGATTTAGATTTTCTAATGCTTTTAAATATCGCGGTAAGTCAGCAGCGATATTGCGCCCAACGACTACGCATTCTAAAAGTGAATTACTTGCTAAGCGATTCGCACCATGCAAACCTGTATAGGCAACTTCGCCAGCTGCATAAAGCCCTGTCACATCGGTTACACCATTGGCGTCAGTAACCACGCCACCGCAACTGTAATGCGCAGTCGGGGCAACGGGGATAGGTTCCCTAGTCATATCAATGCCGAGGTTGAATAATGTTTGATAAATCTGTGGGAAATGCTCCCGTAAAAATTGGTCTGGCAAATGACTGACATCTAAATGTACGTAGCCAAGTCCGTTATTACTGATCTGCTCAGCGATGGCGCGAGCGACTATATCGCGTGGTGCCAATTCTGCCCGTTCATCAGTTTCCAACATAAAGCGTTTGCCAGTTTGCGGACAGGTCAGCCGGCCACCTTCACCGCGTAGTGCTTCCGATATTAAAAAACCACTGTCTGCCACTGCTAAGCCCGTCGGATGAAATTGGATAAATTCTAAATTTGCTAAGCGGCAGCCTGCTTGCCATGCCATCATCACACCATCGCCGACACAGACGTTGGGTGCACTGGCACGCTTAAATAATTGACCCATGCCACCACTAGCCAGTACGACTGCGCGACTATAAAAAGTCAGTTGTCGTTGATTATTATGATCAAAAACTTGCGCCCCTTGGCATGGCTTATTTGGATTGGCACTGTCTGTTAAAAGGCTCAGCGCTTCATGATAAGGCAAAATAGTGATATTGGCAGCGTTTTGAGCCTTTATAGTCAAGGCTTCCATAATATGCCGACCAGTGGCATCATCGGCATGTGCAACTCGCCGACAGCCATGACCGCCTTCTTTGGTTAAATGTAAGTCGGCAGTTTGTAGTTCAGTCTGTAGTTTGGTGACAGGTTTTGCATTATCTTCTTGCGGTATTTGGGTAAAAGGCACACCTTGCTCACATAGCCATTGGACGGCCTGTTGCCCGGCACTTAAAATGCTGCTGGTATTGTCAGCTTCGCATAACCCTGCGCCAGCGATTAGGGTATCGGCGATATGGTCAGCGACAGAGTCCTCTTTATCCAAGCTTGCCGCGATACCACCTTGGGCATAATGACTGGAACAGACTTCCAAGGCGGCTTTGCTCAATACGGTAATGTTTAGCGATTTTGGTAATGCTAGAGCCGTACTTAAGCCTGCTAATCCCGCGCCAATGATAAGTACGTCATTTTGTACCATAGCAGCAGGGCTATCGAGACCTAATGATTCCGCTGTCAATGCCGCACTCATATTAGGCAGCCCCGACATTGGCGAATAGCTCGCGGTCTTTGACAATATCGCCGCTCGCTGTCACACGCTGTTTTTGTGATTCGGCAAAATCAAGCATGCGTTGCAAGGGTTTTCTAGCCGCGACTGCCAGCTCAGGCGTCATCAAAACTTCACCGCTGCGCTGCGTCAAGCACTGTTCAATATCTTTTAGACCATTCATTGCCATCCATGGGCAAAACGCGCAACTCTTACAACTGGCGCTTTCACCTGCAGTAGGTGCAGCTAAGAAACGCTTATTCGGTGAGCGTTTTTGCATCTCATGCAAGATGCCCAAATCGGTAGCGACGATAAAGGTATCAGCATCCATCTCATAAGTCGATTGCAGCAGCTTACTGGTCGAACCTACCACATCGGCGAGCGCCACCACGCTATCAGGGGATTCAGGATGCACTAATACTTTGGCGTTTGGATGCTCCTCTTTTAATTGCATTAGCTCGGTCGCTTTAAACTCATTATGTACGAGGCACGAGCCTTGCCAAAGCAGCATATCTGCGCCAGTCTCAGCAGCAATATATTTACCTAAATGGCGATCAGGACCCCAGATGATTTTTTCACCATTAGCATGCAAATGGCGAATGATATCGATGCCAACCGATGACGTCACCACCCAGTCGGCACGGGCTTTGACGGTGGCGCTGGTATTGGCATAAACGACGACCGTACGCTCAGGGTGAGCATCACAAAATGCGGAAAACTCGTCAGCAGGGCAGCCCAAATCAAGCGAACACTCGGCTTCTAGGTCTGGCATCAGTACTGTTTTTTCCATACTTAAGATTTTCGCCGACTCGCCCATAAAGCGGACGCCAGCGACCACTAAGGTCTGGGCGCTATGCGCTTGCCCAAAGCGTGCCATCTCCAGCGAATCACCCACGCAACCGCCCGTTGCCAATGCCAAATCCTGAATAAAGGGGTCGACATAATAATGAGCGACCAATACTGCATTATTCGCATTTAATAGCTGTTTGATATTTTCTTCAACTGCAAGCCGTTCAGCGCGTGGCAGATCAGCTGGCATTTTAGCTTTGGCATATTCAATATTCATTTGAGTGGCAATACGATTGTTATTACTCATGATGGGCGCGTCGTAAGGATAAGTTTTCATAGATGCAAACCTTTTAGGCAGTAACGACAAGCAATATGCCGCTAAAAATAAGTCAATTAATACCGCTGGCTAATCAGATGTTTTAATTATGCTCATTTTGAGCATAAATACAAGTATTTTTTATACATTTATGATTTGTACATTTATGATTTGTACATTTATGATTTATAAAGACTCACTTTATATAATTACAACCACGAACTATGATAATCGTTGATTCAAGCTATACTGAGCAAATGGTCAACAGCTTAGCAGTTGAGCTTTATTTAATAATTAAAATAAAAGGTAATCACTAAAGTCATGACGTTGTCTTATTCACACGCGCATCAGCAAGGTAGTGGCACCACAGAAGTCGTGGCTGTGCTAGTCGCCATTACTGAGCATACCGCTCGGGTCTTAACCGTTGATCAAGGAAAGCTGTTACCCAATGGTCCATTGATGCCGTTGCATCGTTCATTGCAAGCGGGTGTGCGCCAATGGGTTGAGGAGCAAACACAGCAACCACTTGGTTATTTGGAGCAGCTATACACCTTTGTCGATACTAATAGGCGCAATGTTGATGGTCATGCACTGGTCTACGTGAGCTATTTGGGACTGGTGCAAGAGACACAAACGCCGCAGCTACAAAGCCAAGCATTGTGGCGCGATTGGTATGATTACTTTCCTTGGGAAAATCATTTGGATGGCATACCTAGCATCATTATGAATAATATTGTGCCAGCATTATTGAGCTGGGCAGATAGCGCTAAAGATTCAGGCATTCAGCAGCGCCGCCGTCAGCGTATTGGTCTATGTTGGGGTGTAAGTGAAGCGCTCTTAGTAGGTGATATGCCCACAAGTGAAAATGCGGATAATGAATACACAGCCTATGAGCATTATGAAAATAGAGAGTGGGTCGCTGAGCATGTGTTACTGCGCTATGAGATGCTGTATGAAGCGGGGCTGATACCGGAAGCACCAAACTATCCACCCAGCTATTCAATGAATTATCAAAGCACTCATCAAAGTGCTCACCAACCGAGCCATCAGAATAAGCTACCTGAAAACTGGTCACAGCTCATTGGGGTGCCGATGTATTATGATCATCGCCGAGTGATTGCAACGGCTATTTCAAGGCTGCGTGCCAAAATTGAATACCGACCGCTTATTTTCGGCTTGATGCCAGATGTATTTACCTTGTCACAATTACAACAAAGCGTAGAAGCGCTCTCAGGAGTGCGCTTGCACAAGCAAAATTTCCGTCGTTTGCTAGACTCACAAAAACTTGTGATGGAGACAGGACAGAGTAGTAGCGCTCAACGTGGTCGCCCTGCCAAGCTTTATCGCTTTCGTCATGATATTGAACTACAAAGCTTATTGATGGATAGTAAGTTGCCTAAGCGTAAATAGGAATCAATATACTACCTTGCTATCTTTATTTTGATGATTATAAAACCCTGTCGGCTGCACAAAATGATGACGGTTCCTTGCGAGGCTGTTAACTTTACGCTATATTTATGCTCATTTTGAGTTTAATTACATAAGCATATATGAACGCCACGTTTATTTAAGGGTTAAAAATGACAGTCAAAAAAGAACCAGCATTGGATGACGTATTGCTTAGACCTTTGGTTGAAGCTGCGCTAACTGAGGATTTGGGCAGACGCGGAGATGTCACATCACAAGCCACCATTCCAGCCGATATGCAAGCGAAGCTAGAGATTAAAGCGCGGCAAGCAGGCGTGATATGTGGTATGGATTTGGCACATTTATCGTTTGCGATGGTTGATCCTCAGATTGAGTTTGTGGCTCAAGTTGCTGATGGTGAATGGGTTGGCGCGGGTACAGTCTTGGCTAGTGTGCGTGGTAATGCGCGCCATTTACTGACAGCAGAACGTACCGCGCTCAATTTTATGACCCACTTGAGTGGCATTGCGACAGATACCAGAAAAATTGTAGATAGTGTGGCAGAGTATCCTGCGCAAATTACTTGTACACGTAAGACCATTCCAGGTTTGCGCATTGTACAAAAGTACGCGGTACGCTGCGGCGGCGGGCGCAACCATCGTTTGGGACTGGACGATGCTATTTTAATCAAAGACAATCATATTGCCATCGCTGGTGATATAAAGACTGCGATTAAACAAGCCCAAGATTTCGCTGGGCATTTAATTCCTATCGAAGTAGAAGTGGATACTT
The DNA here is from genome assembly GCF_904846185.1 of Psychrobacter immobilis. GTDB lineage: Bacteria > Pseudomonadota > Gammaproteobacteria > Pseudomonadales > Moraxellaceae > Psychrobacter > Psychrobacter immobilis_B. The sequence goes on from NZ_CAJGZQ010000013.1 coordinate 68,974, forward strand.
TAGCGCAATTAGCGCAGGCACTAGACGCTGGTGTGAGCTTGGTGCTATTAGATAATATGTCCCCTGAAATACTAGCGCAGGCAGTAACGATGTGTAAAGGTCGCGCGAGAACAGAAGCTTCAGGTGGTATTACTCCTGAAACGGTACAAGCAGCAGCAAAAACGGGTGTTGATTTTATTGCCATGGGTTATTTGACGCACAGTACCACGGCATTAGATATCGGTCTTGATTTTAGCGCATAATTTTCAATATGGCTGTCTTCACATACCTGTTTTAGCGATTAAGCTTTATCAGGTTATTTACCCGCCAAATAGTGGCTGATAGGTCAATGTTTAGCCTCTATTTTCGTTGATAGTCTGCTGCCAGAAAGGTAAGCAAAGTTAATGATTTAATTAGCTTATCTGCCTATGATACAATATAAGCTACAAAGTTATTGTTAACCATCTATTGGGTCATCGTTGCACTCGCACGATGACCTTATCTTTTTGCCCGATTTGACTAATAGACAAGCGAGCGCTCAGTGAATACTGAAATCATCAAGATAATCTTAGCCTTTATGGTACTGATTAATCCCTTTAGCGCTTTGACGTTATTTTTGGATTTGACCCGTGGTTATTCGATGAATAATCGACGCAAAGTGGCGCGTGTTGCTTGTTTGACGATTTTTATCACTATTAGTTTTTTTACGGTAGCAGGCGAGACATTACTAAAAGCACTTGGTATTTCTATCGGCTCGTTTCAGCTGGCAGGTGGTATCTTGGTGTTTTTGATTGCTCTTAATATGATGAATGGCGACGGTAATCCCGTGAAGCCCGATCAAGAAAACTTCGATGTTGACCATGTACAAGACGCACCGCCCACTATGGCTGCAGCAGTTGTGCCTATCGCTATTCCAATGATGATTGGACCGGGCGGTATCTCGACGGTGATTATTTATTCTTCACAAGTATCTGGTATTTTGCAAGTATCTGCCATATTGATTGCTGGTTTATTTATCAGTCTGTTTTGTTATCTAGCACTGATGGCGGCAGGTCGTATCAGTCGCTTGCTGGGTGATACTGGATTGAACATCATGAGCCGAATTATGGGGATGTTATTGGCGGCAGTTTCTATCGAAATTATCGTTAATGGCTTACGCACTTTATTTCCTGATTTAGTGTAATGACGCTGCTACGTTATGTTTGTCCGTCAATTTTTTGATTTATTCCTTAATGGGCGTGTTCAGTATTCAACCCTAGCACTGACAGTGCCGATTTATGCATATTTAATACGCCCTAATGAAAAGCATGTGCTAACTCATATCAAATTTAAACACCAAAGATTCGGTTAGAAGCCATTTTTGGAGAATAGTCATGTCTTAAGCTATGGCCAATTAATCACCAAAAGTATTCGAAAAAACACCATTCATAAAAATATGTTACAGTGGACAGACAACTATTATCATAGGAGTTAGTCTTGAGTAATAAAAGAATTGCTATTTTAGGTGCAGGTCCAAGTGGTTTAGCACAATTACGCGCTTTCGAAGCGGCTCGATTGGCTGGTGCAACAGACTTACCTGAGATAGTTTGTTATGAAAAGCAAAACGCTATTGGTGGCATGTGGAACTATAGCTGGCGCACAGGATTAGACAGAAATGGTGAGCCTGTTCACGGTAGTATGTACCGTTATTTGTGGTCCAATGGTCCCAAAGAGTGCTTAGAATTTGCTGATTATTCGTTTGACGAGCATTTTGGTGAAGCGATCCCCTCATACCCACCGCGTGAAGTCCTAAAAGACTACATTATGGGGCGTATTGATAAACAAGATATCCAAAAATACATTCGCTTTGAATGCCCAGTACGTTGGGTATCATTCGATGATGAGACGCAAAAATTCACCGTGACGGTGATGAATCATAAAACCAATGAACAAGAAGTGGAAGAATTTGATTATGTGGTCGTGGCGACGGGTCATTTTTCCACGCCAAACATGCCTTACTTTGAAGGGTTAGAAGCTTTCCCCGGTCGCATTCTGCACGCGCATGATTTTCGTGACGCCTTAGAGTTCAAAGACGAAGATATTTTGCTCATCGGCAGTAGTTATTCAGCTGAAGACATTGGCACGCAGTGCTATAAGTATGGTACCAAATCAGTCACTATCAGCTATCGCTCGCAAGCACTCGGCTATGATTGGCCAGAGGGCATCAAAGAAGTGCCTTTGGTCACCCATTTTGAAGAAGATGTGGCGCACTTCGCCGATGGTACTAGTCAAAAATTTGATGCCATTATTATGTGTACTGGTTACCTGTTTCATTTCCCCTTTATGCCCGATGAGTTACGTCTGCAAACGCATAACTGCTTATATCCAGCCAACTTGTACAAAGGGATTTTCTGGCAGCCAAACCCAAAGCTCATTTATTTAGGTATGCAGGATCAGTATTTCACCTTTAATATGTTTGACGCTCAAGCATGGTATGCACGTGATGTGATGATGGGCGATATCGAATTGCCTGAATTGGTACACCGTGAAGCAGATGAGAAAAAGTGGTTGGCAACTTATGCGAAGTGCGTGACGGTCAGCGATTCAATCGACTTTCAAGCCGCTTATATTCGTGATTTAACCAATGCGACCGATTATCCAGAATTTGCAGTTGAAAAACAGGGTGAAATCTTAAAAGAATGGCAAAAAGATAAAGCCGATAATATCATGACCTTTAGAGAAAAGGCGTATCGCTCTACGTTAACAGGCACGCTATCGCCTGAGTTGCCAGAGCCTTGGTTGGACGTCCTTGATGACTCGCTTGAGCATTTTTTGAACTTAACCTTCGTTAAGCCTAAAAAGCGTAAAAAAGTATCGTAAATAGTAAAAGTGTCAGATTCCAAAAAGCCAAACGCATTTATATAAGGTGTTTGGCTTTTTTATACTTATATGTAGGAGCTGTGTTAATGGTTTAGCCTATCACCTATTTTTGCCTTTATCGTTGTTTTTAACTTTGGTACAAATGCCACGCCAAATACAACATGAGTATCCCTACCAAAGCATCGAGTATATTCCACGCTTTTGGTTTGGCAAATAATGGTTTGAGTAATCGCGCCCCATAACCTAACGCAAAAAAGAAAAAGAATGAGGCGCTGACTGCACCGACTGCAAATGCCAGCTTACTACTAGCACCCGTTGAAACCATGCCAACGAGTACCAATGTATCTAAATAGACGTGTGGGTTGAGCCAAGTAAAGCCAAAACATAATAACAGGGCTTTTTTTAAGCTGGTGACGACTTGTCCCTCGACGGTGAGTGCATGTGTGACGCGCACACTGGCATATAAGCTCTGCAATCCATATCCTAGCAAGAATATGACGCCAGCGAATTTTGCGATATTGACCACTTGCGGATATTGCGCCGTCACCGCGCCAAAACCGCCAACGCCAGCAGAGATTAATAGCGCATCACTGACCGCGCAAAATAAGCAGACAAAAAATATGTGCTCGCGTTTGAGTCCTTGTTTGAGTACAAAGGCGTTTTGTGAGCCAATCGCGATGATGAGCGATAGCCCAAGTAAGAATCCAGAGGTGTAGTCGGTCGCATTCATAATAGTGTGCTTAGCAGGGGGCGGATGAGAGGTGTTGACATTTTGCTTACTGGCAGAGCGGTAAAAAGCTGTTAAGATACGCTATTGGATAAATCTATGCAATACGAGCGCAATAAGCGTGCACGGGACGAGGGGCAAGGTAGGTCATGGTGGTAAGTCTGACAAGAATGCTAAAGTCATTTGGGCAAGCTCAAGATGACCTGCCAACGCTAGCAGCCAAAAATGCTCAGGAGATGGCTATCAGTCAAGATATAGAGGTGACTGATAATAATAGTAAAAACAATGATAAAAACGATCAAGCTGTCAGTCAGCGTTCTGTACTGACGCCGCCTGAGCGCAGCGAACGTATTTGTGATGCTTTGGCGCAAGTGAGTGATATCAGAACGCCGACACCATTGACTGATCGCTACCTGTCCAATCGCGCTCAGATGCGCCCGACCAATAGACCACCTTTTGACCCCGATACTTTATGGTATCTCAAACATGGACGCTGCCCGATTATGACTGAGCTTGTTGATGTGGTCGACGAAGCCACCCTAAACGCCATGCCCATCGAGGCGGTTGCGATACTAGACCGTATCAATGGTAAGTTAAAACGCTATCGTGAGTGGAGCAGTGAGCTCAATGAGCAGCAACAACAGCAGCATAATGAACGCCAATTTGTCATCGATAAGCTGGTGTCAGAGAGCATTCCAGAAGCCCTACATCATTACGAGCAATTACAGCGTTTTAGCCCGCACCGTACCAAAAACAGTATGGTCCAAGGAAAAATGACGGCAGGTGACATGCTGACGGATTTGTTTTTAGAGATTGATTATGAGCTTGATGAATTGTTAGATGAGCTGCATCAAACGGTAATGAATCGTTTGGCTTCAACGCACCGTTATGTCAAAAGCCGGACAAAAAGTTAATGGCTAATAGTTAATGGCTGTTAATTGGCATTATAAAATTAACATAATTCAGAGCTGTGATTAAATTGGGGACACGTCCTAACATGGTTTTCACACAAGCGACGCAATGCATAACAATATAGGGCTTTAATAGAGCCTTATTTTTTTGTTTAATAATAACTATCTATCTTATTTAGAATAATAAGAAGTTTAAAATAACAAGAAATTTACCAAGCCATTTTATTCAACAATTAGGATACTCTAATGACTCAAGTTACTGCGATGTTTGTCATGTTCATTTTATATGGAGTGTTACCGGTAGCTGGGTTATATCTGGGGTATCGTGGTGTCAAAAAAATGACTGCGCCTAAAATGCTTGAGTACAAAGCGATGCCGCAATTGGGTTATATCCCAGAAAAAAGCTTGCCTGTTGAAGTCAAAACAGCACTCGACCAAATCAATGAAAAAGGGGAGAAGCTGCGGGTCATTTATGGCGATACCAATAATGATGGCAAGATAGACGATAAAGACACGGTCAATGAAACCTACATTATGATTCAAAACCTAATGGACAGGCATGTGCCACTTGCTGTGACTGACTATCGCCGCTTGCATGACCTAGATGTGGGCGATGGCGCGCGCGCTGACACGACCAAAATTAAGCACTCTAATGTGACTGGAAAAGAAGCGCTATTAGATGTATTACGTACCATTAATACTCAGTTTGATGATTTATTGAATGCCTCTTATCACCAAGATGGTCAAAAGCTGCTGGCGACTAACCGCTATCTACAAAAACGCTTTAATAATCCTGCTACTACGACAGATATTCAAAAGCTCGATAGCAATGTTAGTAGTGTCAATAGTGCTAATATAGAAATTAAAGCGATTGAAAATCCAACTGGCGCAACTGGTAAGAATGTGAGTGCTGAGAATATTAAATTGTAAAGGCAAAGTGGTTTGATTAAACGATGAAGAGTAAGGGTATATGAGCATCTTAATAGGCATTGGCATTGTAACGACCGTCACCACCTTTTATTTGGGTAAAAAAGGCTGGCATGCGCTGCACAAAGCGGTTGGTATTTCGCCAGGTGTACTCACTTATCAGGATTATGATGCACCGTTGTCATTGTCCAAACTCAGTTGGCAGCAACTAAACTTAAATAAAAAACACCTGAAAAATTTGTCAGAGCTACAGCTGCGCCAATTAAAACGTATCGATGAAAAAGTTACCCGCTATCAAGTGTATCAAAAATCACTACAAGCTCAGCATAAAACGCCTGCGGTAACAGAACAGCAGTTTGTATTGAATAAGATGTTGCACACTAGGCTGCCTGAAATGCTTGCCAGTCATCATCATCTAGCGAATGTTAATATAAGCGCTGACAATGCAGATAATGAAAAAAAGGCAGAAGCTAGTGAGTTATTACAAAGCGTGTTAAATAATATTGAGCAGCGTTTAGATAAGTTACTGGCGCAAATAGATACGCATCAGTTGCAGGAGTTACGAGTAATGAAAAACTATATCAACAGTCACGATAGCTAAGCTAAGCCTAGATTGTCATATTTATCACGACTTGCTATAAATGCCATAAAAAAAAGCTGCCAATGATGAATAATCACTGGCAGCTTTTTTTGTACACTATTCTTAGTCTATAAAAGATCTATTAAAAACCTAGATTAGCGCTTGTCGTTGCGGTCACGAGTATTGCGCGTACCACGGCTGGCAGGGCTAGCACTACTTTTAGGCTTCGCGCTGCTGTTACGATTGTCGCTACCACTGCGGCTATCGCTACGACTGTCAGTAGCGCGACGCGCTTTAAGCGGCTTGCTTCTGATACGCTCTTGTTTCTCTTTCGCTGCGCCATGCAGACCCGTACCATAACGAGGACGTAAGCTCACTAGATCGGTCAACGTATTGATGTCTTTTCTGTCGAGTTCTAAGAAACGACCAGTACGTAGCTCTTTTGGTAGAGCAATCGTACCGTAAAGCGTGCGTAGTAGACGGCTTACTTTCAGGCCTTGCGATTCAAACAAGCGACGTACTTCGCGATTACGACCTTCTTTTAGTTGGACGTGATACCACTTGTTGACGCCTTCACCACCGCCTTCTTTGATATCTTCAAACTTTGCAATGCCATCTTCTAGCATAACGCCAGCCGTTAATGCACGTGCAATTTCAGGCGTGACTTCACCCAATACACGGACTGCATATTCACGAGTGACTTCACCAGACGGATGCATCAAGCGATGCGCCATCTCACCATCATTGGTAAACAATAATAGCCCAGTTGAATTGATGTCCAAGCGACCAACCATCACCCAGCGATCATGAGTCAGTTTTGGTAAACGCTCAAAAACGGTTGGACGGCCTTCTGGATCTTTAGCAGAGCAGACTTCGCCTTCAGGTTTGTAGTAAGCGATAACACGGCGACGCTTCTCGTTTTCAGAGGTGTATTTAATCTGACGACCGTCAACGCGAATCTCATCGCCTTGTTCGACGCGATCACCAATGGTCGCTGGGCCATTATTAACAGTAACGCGCCCTGATTTGATGACTTCTTCCATTTGACGGCGTGAGCCAAGACCCATACGGGCGAGGGCTTTCTGTAATTTTTCATCTTTCATAATCATGTCCTTGAGTCGGTGGGCTTACATTTCTCAATGTAAAAAATTGGATTGACTATTCTACGCTATTTTGATGACTTTAGCACGTAAACCAGTTCCTACAAACTGTATCAAGTTATTGTTATATAACGATAAGAAAAAAGTTTGGTAAATTGAACGAGATTTTTAAAATAAGATTTTATCTAGCCATTCTAAAAAAGGTATTTATTTATTAATAATTGCTTACATTTATCTGTTAATAAAACAGTGGTTTTTATAAATATAATTAAGATGAGTTAAACAGTAAAAACCATGCCAAATTTTTATTTTTGAGTCCATAAGTACTAAGAAGTACTTCTTATCTCTTCTAATATATCTTCTGATTCATTATTGTCTGTATTTTTAATTTTATTAATATGAGCTATAAGCCTTTTATAAAAGGGGTTTCACGTAAAATTGATGAAATAAAAAATTGTTCTTACATCAATGTTTATAAATATTGCGTTATGTATAGTTTAGGTGTATATTCAATAAATACATCCTTTTTTATGAATATATTGATAGCAGCAAGGCACTTATTTTTGATTCACGAATATAAATATGAGTAACTGTTATGGTTTATAAATATTTCATTTCTGTACAAAAGCGCTCCTTAATAGCGAGTGCGTCTTGCTTATTGCTGACAGTATTGCTCAGTAGTTGTACAATAAATTCAGGACTTCAGTCTGGAAAATTACCTGAGTCAGGGACATTCACTGCAGAAAACGGCCTACAATTCTATATTCAACCTTTGAGTTTGGCTAATCTACCAGCTAAAGAAGCCGTCATCCTTGATCGAGATTTATATCATTTAGTAAAAACATCTGGGCGTGTCAGCTATGGCATTGCTAAAGGGGATGTTCTCAATATTATCCTGACCAGTTATCCAGATATTAATGCCTCAACGTCTAGTCTGACCGTTGACCAGCAAGGGTTTATACAATTCCCCTTAATAGGGAGAGTCAAAGCCAGCGGTCTCAGTGTGCCGCAGTTCACTGCCACTTTGCAAAGTAAGCTTCAACGCTATCTCAAATACTCAGATCCTCAGGTCAAAATCATCAACTACCGTGGTAGTAAGTTTTTTGTGGATGGTGAGGTCAAGCAGTCTGGTGAGTTTGTTATCGCAGATGTGCCCATCTCAGTATATGGCGCTATTTCTATGGCGGGTGGTACGACTGATACGGGTGATTCAAACCATATCGTATTAAACCGTCAAGGCAAAATTTACAAGCTCGGTATCCAATCATTGAATCAAGTGGGGCTGTCTGCCAATCAAATATACTTACAAGACGGCGATGCTATTCATGTCAATAGCCAAAGCCGCAATAAGGTCTATGTATTGGGAGAATTTGGCAAAATTGAGCCCGTTGCTATTCCTGAGCAAGGGCTGAGCCTAGCGCATGTATTAGGTGAGTCAAATGGATTGAATTCTAATACGGCCAATGCGGCCAAAGTATATATCGTTCGGGATAATCCAAAGTATCAATACACCAATATTTATTATGTCGACATGCAGAGCATCACAAGTTTTGCCTTGGCCAGTCGTTTTGATATGCAAGCCAATGACATTCTTTATGTTGATCCAACTGGCTTGGCGCGCTGGAATCGTATTATCAGCGCCATACTGCCTTCAACATCAGCAATCAATGTGATTTCAGGGATATAGGAGTCAGTGATGGGAGCGTTTGATCAGATCTTGGTTGTTTGTGTTGGCAATATATGCCGCAGCCCGACGGCCGCTGCCATATTAACGGCATATTATCCAGAAAAGCACATCGAATCCGCTGGTTTGTCAGCGCTCGTAGGACACGCCGCTGATGCAAAAGCGGTTGCATTGATGGCCATTCATGATATAGACATCAGTGCTCATATTGCCAAGCAAATTAATGAAACGTTAGTCAGTCAGTCAGATTTAATTTTGACGATGACAAGCAGTCAAACCAAATGGATTGAAAGTCAGTGGCCGCATTGCCGTGGAAAAGTCTTTCGAATTGGGCATTGGCTTGATAAAGATATTGCTGACCCTTATCAGCAGGATAACTCAGTATTTGAAAAGAGTAGAAAAGATATTATCGAGAGTCTTGAACAATGGACTGACAAGATTAGCGACGCGACATCAATTAGAAGGTTGAAGTTCAGCGAATGCTATTAAACGATCAACATTGAGCGATGAGTATATGGTTATGAATAATATGGATTCAAAAGACCTATCAACGTCTACGGGCGAAAAAAACAATGACGACATCGATTTAATGGCGCTGGTTTTAGTATTGTTACGTGGTTGGAAAATTATCGCTCTCATGGCGATATTGGGGCTTTTGCTAGGGTTTTTGTATACTCGCTACGTGAATCCAACCTATAAATCAGATGCGCTGATACAGATTGAAGAAAATACTCAAGGAATAGAGGCACTTGGCGCGAGTATCTCAGATTTGGTCGGTGCAGAAGTCAGCAAAGCGGAGACAGAAGCAGAGCTGATAAGATCACGTATGATATTGGAGCCAGTGGTTGAGCTATTGCACCTGCGCATTAAGCTAACAGATCCCAACATTGGTCATCTTGATAGGATAAAAAGCAATCGTACTCACACTCAGTTAAACACACCTGATGATGTATCACTTGATACTGAAAGTGGTGTAGTAAAAGTCCGCCAATTTGATGTGTCACCAGCGTACTTGAATCAACCCTTTACGCTCACAAAATCTGCTACAGGATTTGTTTTGAGCAATGGATTTGATGACTTCAAAGGTCAGCTTGGGCAGCCGCATCAGTTCAAAGGGTCGAACGGTCAAATTAATATCACTGTCATGGAGTTACCCGCTGATGGTTACCCAATTAATATTACTAAGCAGACGATAAAAGCCGCGACTGACGCTATCAACAGCGCCTTATCTGTTGAAGAACAAGGTCAAAAAACGGGGATTATTCAGCTGTCGATGACGGGTCCCAACCAAGAGCAAATCACGACTATACTCAATCAGATTGTCCAATCCTACGTCGATCAAAACCAATCTCGTGGCTCTGAAGAAACGACCAAAACACTTGCCTTTATGGAAACGCAGATACCTCTATTAAAAGAAAAATTAGAGACTTCTGAAGCACTGTTTAATGACTTTCGTAAAAAATATGGCACGATTGATGTGGGTAAAGAAGCTGAATTGTTATTGAATGAGAAGTCGCGCATTGATGAGCAGCTCAATGAGCTTAGACTCAAAAAAGCAGACCTAACTACTTATTACACCGAAGAACATCCACTGGTCATTCAAATTAATGAACAGCTCAAAGTGCTGAATAATAGAATAAGAGAGATAGACAATACCATTACAGGTCTCCCTGAAATACAGCGAGAGTTTTTAAAGCTGTCAGAAGATACCGCCATCAATCGAGAAATCTATCTGACGCTGCTCAAAAACTATGAGCAACTTAAAATCGTCAAGGCTGGTCAAATCGGCTATGCCCGTATTATCGATTCACCGACCAGCACCTTTAATGCCATTGCACCAAACAAACTACAAATCATGATGCTGACTACATTCATAGGCATGATGCTTGGGGTAATGCTGGTGCTATTGAAGAACCTTATTAGAAATGTCGTAAAAGATCCAGAGCATTTAGAGGCCACCACGGGCATCCCTGTCATTGCAACGATTCCACGCTCACCCTTACTGTCGAGGTTGAATAAAAAGAAGACCACCCCTCGCATGCTCGCTCATGTTGATCACAGTAGTTTAAGTTATGAAGCGATTAAAAGCTTAAGAACCAATTTAATGTTTGGTATGCCAATGGGAACAGTGGTCGGGCAGCCCGCGCAAGTAATATTGATTACTGGGGAGAGCCCAGGTGTCGGCAAGTCGTTTATCGCTGCCAATTTAGCAGAGGTATTTGCCCAGCTCAATAAAAAAGTCTTAGTCATTGATGGTGATATGCGTTTAGGTGAGTTGCATAAAATGTTTAACATGAGCCAACATGATGGACTTGCCGATTATTTGTTGCAGGATCAAAAGAACTTTTCTCCGATGGATGGTACTCAATCAGACAGTGAGGTTTCTAGCTTAGGGATTGAAAGCTTTATCCACCCTACTGGTATGGATATGATTGACTTTATACCGCGTGGACGGCAGTCGCACAATCCTACCTCATTGCTGATAGGAGAGAAATTCGAACATTTAATGGCAGAGCTAAAAACTCAATATGATTATATCGTCATCGACTCACCCCCAATATTGGCGGCATCAGATGCTATGGTACTCGCGCAACATGCCGACAAAGTGCTTATCGTCACGAAGTTTAATCATTCAATAGAAGGGCAACTGGTTTATGCGATCAAGCAAATGAATAAAGCCAATGTACAAGTAGATGGCATTATTCTCAATGATGTACAGCAGGGTCTTATGGATAAATATAGCTATCACTATCATTATGCCTACGGAGATAACCGCTAGTTTGCGTGGTTGTCGCTCATAAGCAAACCAACTTAATTGGGTGGATCTTATGTTTATAAAAACAGAGTCAAACAATGCTTATCAATCGTCCAGTGGTTTTAATCAATGGTCGAAGCGTATGGCTCTGTATTTATTGTCATTACCACGCCTTGCTAAAAGCACCCTCTTATTTAGTATAGACTTTGTCATGTCGGGCTTTTGCTTATTATTGGCATTGATGCTACGACAAGGGTATGTGGCCTCTCATATCAGTCTTGCCGCATTGGCTTTTTATGCATTCGTGCCGGTTGCTAGCTTATATCTTATTGGTTTTTATCGAAGTGCCTCTCGAGGTTTTTTTGATGCAGTGATGGGTCGTGTGCTGCAACTGTTCTTTTTACTTATTATTGTTTATCAAGTGATCATTTATTTGAGTCCATCAGCGACGATACCGCGCTCAGCCCCAGTTATATTTCTATTTCTATTTTTTATTTGGCTGTGGAATAGTAGGCTCATGATACGCGCGTTACTGAAACGTCTACAGGGTACAGGTCAGAACCGTCGTCCAAATGCCTGTTGTGACAACGTGATTATTTATGGTGCAGGAGAAGCTGGTAGAGAGTTGCTAGAAAGTTTGAGAAATTCTCATCAGTACAATGTAGTGGCATATATCGATGATGATCAGCAGCTTATTGGGGCTTATCTGCATGGCAAACAAATATATGCGGCTCACGCGCTTCCATGGTTGATAGAAAAACTCAATGTGGCGCAGGTGATTTTGGCCATGCCCTCTATGAGCCGTGCTCGTAAAAAACAGATTATGGACAGTCTGTCAGGTATCTCCGTTAAGATAAAAGATTTGCCAAGCTTACGAGAGCTGGCTGATGAGATAGTAACCGTCAGTCATATAAGACCCGTTGACATACTTGATGTGCTCGAACGAGAAACGGTCGAACCTGTCGCTGAGTTGCTACAAAAAAACATCACTGGTAAAAACGTCCTTGTGACAGGGGCAGGTGGCTCAATTGGTAGTGAGCTGTGTCGGCAAATTATCAAAAATAAGCCTAAATGCTTAGTGCTATATGAACAGTCTGAGTATGCTTTATACACTATAGATCAAGAACTGGATAACCTCAAAAAAGCGGATGCTGATTATCAAAATATTGAGATTATTAGCATTATTGGCAGTGTCAATAACGAAAAAAAATTAATCAATATATTCGAAAAAAACCATATAAAAACGATTTATCACGCTGCAGCCTATAAGCATGTGCCTATTGTTGAGTCCAATCCCTTTGAGGGTACCATCAATAATACCAAAGGCACTTACCATTGTGCCCGTGCTGCAATACAGGCTCGCGTTGAGACTTTTGTGCTGATTTCTACTGACAAAGCCGTGCGGCCTACCAATGTGATGGGAGCGTCCAAACGTTTGGCTGAGTTGGTCTGTCAAGGATTGAGCCAAAGTAACAGTCAGACTTGTTTTAGCATGGTACGTTTTGGCAATGTTCTAGGGTCGTCAGGTTCTGTGGTGCCGTTATTTACCAAACAGATTGAGCAAGGCGGTCCGATCACCATTACTCATCCAGACATCACACGCTATTTTATGACGATTCCAGAAGCGGCCAGTTTGGTTATTCAGGCAGGTGCGATGGCATTCGGTGGAGAAGTATTTGTGCTTGATATGGGTGCACCCGTCAAAATTGTTGATCTGGCAAAACGTATGATTCGTTTGACAGGTTGTGAGCTAAAAGACGAGAGCAATCCCAATGGTGATATCGAAATCGTATTTACTGGATTGAGACCGGGTGAAAAGCTCTACGAGGAGTTAATCATTGGTGAAGATAATATCGAGCCTACTTTTCATCCATTAATTATGCAAGCAATGGAGCATAGCTTTCCTTTGCAAGATATCGAAAATATCTTATTTGAATTTGTGGAAAAAGCAAAGCAGCACGATGTGGTCTGGCTGAAAACACAGTTTAAGTTTTTTGTCGAAGGCTACCGAGAAGGCTCTGAGAATGATATTGAGGTAGAGAAAGTAGATACCACACTGACAGATGAAATTGGTTAATAGAGTGAAGCGCGCTATCGTAACTTCCTTACAAGTTCTGTGAGGCACTAAATTGGACAATATGTCATGAGCTCTGAAGTATGTTTATTGATACAGAGCACAATAAACAGGTTGAAAACCAGTCATTTTGTGCGAGACGTAGTCATGGTTGGTGGCGGAATTGCTGCTGGACAGGCCATCGCAATGATTTTTATGCCGTTTCTCACAAGACTATATAGACCTGAGGATTTCGGTATTGCGGCTGCCTTTACTGCTGTCGTCAGCATCATTACTCCGATTGCCACTATGGGCTATGCAAATGCAATCGTGATGCCTGACAGTGATGAGGATGCAGCGGCAATTGCTCGATTGTCTATATTACTCAGTCTGGTGATAGCCGTTTTCTCATTCATTGTTATATATGTGGGCAAGTTTTATTTGGCAAGGTGGATGGGTATGGAAAGTACGCCAAACATGCTATATCTCATACCATTAACGCTATTAGTCGGTGCTTTTCTTTCCGTCGCTGATCAGTCTGCTATTAGAGTAGGCTTATTTAAGGCGAAAGCTCGGGCTTATGTCGAAAGCAAGTTTGTGACAGATAGTAGTAAGCTGATAGGCGGTATGCTCGCGCCTTCTGGTATGTTGCTTATTTTATTGACGATAGCAGGGCAGCTCACAAACTTTATTATGCAGATGCTTCGTGTACCTAGAGTAGGTGTATTAAATGTCCGTCATTGGTTTGGCACTGAGGGTATTCGACATGCTGCCATATCACAGCGTGATTTTGCGATATATCGTATGCCACAAAGTATCTTGAATGCGGCTTCAGTGGGGTTGCCAACTATCTTGTTAGCATCACTATTTAGTGCCTCTTCTGCAGGACAGTATTCATTAGCTGTCCTGGTACTTGGCGCCCCAGCGATGCTGTTAGGTCAGGCGGTTGGAGAGGTTTTCTACCCTAAAATTACGCGTGCCATTACAGCAAACTCACCTGAGGCTTATCAGTTTTTATTAAAAGTGACGTTGATTTTATTGGTGGTTGGTATTGTTCCATTCGGTACAGTGTTCGTTTTTGGCGATTACCTTTTTTCTTTAGTATTCGGTGCAGATTGGGCATTGGCAGGTAGTTATTCGCAGTGGTTGTCTATTTGGCTTTTGACTAGTTTAGTGTCTGGTGCGAGTACTGCAGCATTACCAGCATTGCGTTTACAGCGATTTCTTTTGATTAGAGAAGTGTTTGCAGTGATATTTCGTGCCGCATCCCTGTATGTAGGTTTTTACGTTTTTGAGTCAGATATGATAGCCATTGCCCTTTTCTCATTCGTTGGGGTACTGCTGAGTTTATCTATCATTTATGTCGCTTTTCGGCGTCTTGTTCATATCCCTGAAGTAGAGCAGTAGCTATGTTTTTCGACTGCTTTAAATGGCCCAAAGGATATGCATTAGAGGTCTCAACTTGAGAGGCTCACTATGTTTTCAGTTATTATCGCCGCATTCAATGCTGCCGCCACTATTGATCGTTGTATTAATAGTATTGACGTTGCGAAAAAGAGTCATGACATTGAGCTAATAGTCATTGACGATGGCTCTAAAGATGAAACGGCTCGTCTATTGGATAGCTGGGCAAATGCTAGGCCATGGATCACGGTGAAATATCAAAAAAATAGTGGCGTGGCAGCCGCTCGTAATACTGGGCTTGATATTGCAAGGGGTAACTACATCACGTTTATAGATGCAGATGACACCATTGATGATTGGTATTTTGATTTTGTCTTTGAGCAGGCTGTTGACCTAGATGTCGAGATGTTAGCGTTTGGTCATAAACGCATAATGCTAGATGGTTCAATCATCGAAAGAGAGAACGATTTAGCTGAATACTCTAGACAAGAAATTAATAAGATACAATTGAAAGGGACCGAACACAGAAATATATATTGGTACGCTTGTACTAAGGTCTATAGTAGAAATTTAATAGAAGGTTTGAGATTCAATTGCGATGTCAAGTTTGGTGAAGATTCAATTTTCAATGTCGAGTGTTTGAGTAAGGCTAGCCAATTATCTGTGGTGCCAGATTGTCCATATAATTACTATGAAAGTATGACTTCTTTGACAAGCTCACATTATAAACCTGATCTTTTAGAGTCCATTGAAGCGCATTATAGTGCTAGAGTCAAAGCATACGATTGGCCTACCAGCTCTACTGAAAAGCAAGTGCTTCTCTCAGACTTTGCTCGTAGCTATGTTGAGCATATGCTGCCCTATTTACTGAATAATTTGGCGTATATCGACATAAAAAATCGTCGAGCAGAGTTAATAAAAATACGTGAGTCTTTCGTTTATCAAAACTGTTTGCCGCATTATTATCAACGACATCCAGCACGAGGTGTTCGCATCTTGATTTCATGTTTTTCGCAGCGTTGGTATGTTATGACACTGATGCTGCTTCAAATTTCTTGGTATAAAGAAAAGGTGAATGACTATGCTCAAGATTGATTTGTTTCCTCAAGTTCTAAAGATTGAAGATAGTGCGCAGAAGCGGTCTTGCTTGATCCAGCAGACAACAGGAAACGACACAATTATCGAGAAAGAGCTATGGTTTTTATATCCGACTGAGCTATCTTTGCCAGAGGACCACAACTGTGACTCTTACTTGCTTGCTGTATTACTACCAGCCATGCAAATGAAAGCTAATATTGTTGTCCATGGTAGTGTCTCTAGTGAGTTACTTGCTAATCTTACTGAGCTGCAATATGTCTGGAAGAAATGGTGCCCAGAGCAGTTTTTCTTAGTGGATATAGAAGTTGAAAGGGTTAGAGAAAAAGAAGGACGAGTGGAGGGAGCTATTTTAGCATTTTCTGGTGGCGCTGATGCTCAGTTTTCCGCTTATCGCCATGCTACAGGTAAAGTAAGGTATGGCACACAGTTACTCAAAGCTGGTATTTTTATACATGGTTTTGATATTTCAATTTCTGATAAAAAAGGATTCTCTGGTGCCCAATGTCTGGCAAATCATGCATTAAAAGATCTGCAGCTGAGCCTGTTTATTGTGCGTACTAATATACGTGAACTTTGGGATATTAATTGGGAAAATTACTTTGGTTCCGCTCTTGCATCGGTCTTATGTGCTTTTAGTAAGTATGCAGGAACTGGTCTCATTGCAAGTGGGCCTTCATACGATGAGTTGTTTATGCCTATGGGAGATCATCCAATGCTAGACCCTATGCTAAGTTCTGGAGAATTTAAAATTATGCATGATGGGTGTGGTTTTAACCGATCAGAGAAAATTAAAATTATTTCAAAGTGGTCAAGCGGAGTGAGCAACCTAAGGGTTTGTTGGGAGGGTGCTGAAAGTGATCGTAACTGCGGTCGCTGTGAAAAATGTGTTAGAACACGTCTTAACTTCTTAGTTGCTGGTATATCCGACCCTGCTTGTTTTAGCTCTCCGCTTAACAAAGAAATTCTTAAAAATATGAGATTATCTAGTAGTTTTGTAGTTTTGGAGTGGGAACGTATTTGCGACGAGATGATAGCTGTAGGTATAGACGATAAGTGGGTAGAGCAGGTTCAAAAAGTTATTAAACGAGGTCCTCCGTTGGCTTTTTTATTCCCTGTTGGCTCAAGGCGTCGTATGTGGGTTAAGAAGCTGTTAATGAGAAACGAATAAGGGAGCATTAAAAATGAATATTGCTGCTATAAAAAAGCTCATTCCGCTCAGATTAAAAAAACACTTAGCCGCCTATATGGGAGCGAGAGGTTTACCGTTACCACCTGGTAAACGGTGCTTTATTTTTCTTGCCGCTGACTATGGCAATATTGGTGATATTGCTATTTCTCACGCGCAAAAGCAGTATTTGCAACGTGTGCTGAAGGATTATGATGTTGTTAGTGTTGCTATCAGTCAAACCAGATTCGTACTCAATTCAATTAAAAAGCAAATCAAAGAGACGGATATCGTCACTATCATCGGCGGCGGTAATATGGGTGGCACGTATCCTGATATTGAGGAGCTGCGCCAATTAGTCATCAAGTCATTTCCTGCCAATCGAATCGTTTGTTTTCCTCAGACACTAGATTGGAATGATTCTATTCAATCTAAACGTGCCTTGCAGCGTATTGTGAAAGTTTACGCCAAGCATCCAGATATACATGTTTTTGCCAGAGAGTCGATAACAGCGGCAAAACTCATCGAGCTTTTTGCTGAGTACAGTAATGTGCATATTGGTCTCGTACCAGATATTGTGATGAGCGCTAATGCAACAGTGCTGGGTACGACAGATTGCTTAGCGCCTTCAGGTATTTTGCGCTGCTTACGAGATGACAAAGAAGCCGCATTATCAGCTGAGCAATACGCCATGATAGACAAAGCCTTAGCAGATACTGGCTATCAGATTGAAAAGACCGACACACATGCTGGTGGTTCGCAACTCGATGAGGCACATTGCACAAAATTACTGACGGACAAGCTTAGCCAGTTTCGTGCTGCAAAATTGGTCGTGACTGACCGGCTGCATGGCATGATTTTATGTTTGCTATCGGGTACGCCGTGCTTGGTACTCCCGAACGCCAATCATAAGATAAGACAGACGCAGTTGGACTGGTTAGGCGGTCATCCAAGGCTGGTGTTTTTAGAATTAGAAGAGATTGCTGATATTGCAACATTCATCGATAGCCTTCTGTCCCTGCCTCACGGTACGATGGATGAGTCGCCAGTTGATATATCTGAGTATGATGACCTAAAAAAAGCGCTGGTAGCGATATGACGACTATCGAAACGCCATTAGTGAGTATCATCGTACCAGTGTATAACGTTGCGTCATATATCGATGCTTGCTTGGCATCCATCAAGCAGCAGACTTATCAGAATATTGAAATTATCGTTGTAGAAGATTGCTCCACTGATGATTCAAAACAAGCACTCGCGTCACATCTCATAGATGAACGCATCAAAGTCATTCAGCATCATAAAAACAGTGGTCTTTCTGCGGCACGTAATACTGGTATCAAGTCTGCGATAGGCGAATACATGATGTTCGTTGATTCTGATGACACTATAGACCCCCGCTTGGTGGCAGCGTGTGTAGATTGTGCGCTCAGCACGAATGCAGAGGTCGTGACGTATGGCTTTACACCGTTCAAAGAGGGCATTACAGAGACAGATCTGCCGTATCCCGCTAGCAATTTAGCATTTGAGGCAACCAAAATAGACGGTTCATATTTTAGCTTACCGCATTTTGCATGGCTCAAATTTATTAAATCTAGCGCAGTGCGGTCGGCCTCGTTACAGTTCCCAGTGGGTCTGTACTACGAAGATTGGCCTTTTCATTGGCATCTTGGCTTAGCTACTAATATTAAGTATCACCTGCCCATTGATTTTTATCTATACAGACAGCGTGGCACGTCAATCACAGGGTCAACAGATAAAAAGCTATTAGACCTTTTCGTTATCCATGCAGAAGTCATCAGTTTAGTAGAGGACTATCAAGCGGATGAGGTTAAAAAAACACTCGCCAATAAAATTAAACAAAGTCATTGGAGTATTCTTACTCGTATAGATAATGACTATTTAGCAGCTGCATTGGCACAAGCTAAAAAAGCAGATAAAACGTTACGACTAAAGGGCTATAAGAGCGATTTGACCGTAAGAAATATGATGATTAGTAATATCGTACGTATGCCGACTCAAGTTGCCTTGCTGATGTTACAGGTGCTTCGTCAAGCGTTAGACAAAAGAGCAAGGGTTAAAGGTCAAGAGAAAACAGATCCAGAATAGTTTTGAGAAATACGTTTGGTTTTATGGCTTCTTAATAGGTAAAGAGATGACTATTCAGAGAGTGCTACACATCGTGGGAAAAATGGATCGGGCTGGGGCAGAGACCATGCTTATGAATCTATATCGCCATATAGATTATAGCCAGATTCAGTTTGATTTTATCACTTTTACTGACGAGGTCGGTGACTATGATGCTGAGATAATAGCGCTGGGCGGTAGGATTATACCGATTTTAGCGGATCATTCGTTAGCGCGTATGTGGAAGCTTAAAAACTTCCTCAAACAACATCCTGACTATCAAATCATTCATGCTCATATGCTATTAAACAATGCTTTTCATCTGCTGGCTGCTAAAGGTGCTGGCGTGCCGCATCGCATTTCACATTCTCATAGCACCAGTAATGGTAAAACCAATATTGTTAAAAAAATATATGAACAGTGGGCGTTCATTACCAATCGTAAATTGGCCACGGATAAAATGAGTTGCGGTGAACAAGCGGCACATTACCTATTTGGCAGCATAAAAGACGTGTGGCTACTGCCCAATGCTATTGACATACAGCAGATGATGACAGTCGCTAACCAATCAAGACAATATATCGACCAAGAATTTGGCGATGAGGGGCTAAAAATCATCCAAGTTGGTCGTCTAAATGAGGTTAAAAACCATCAGTTTTCTTTAGAGGTCGCTGAGCAGTTAAAAAAGCGTCAGATCGCTTTTACCTTATATATTGTCGGACAAGGTTCATTGGAGGCGAGGCTCAGGCAACAAGTAGCAGATAACTCACTCCTAGATACGGTCAAGTTTTTGGGGGTGCGTACGGATATCACAGAATTAATGGCCAGCGCCGACTATATGATCATGCCTTCGTTGCACGAGGGTTTCCCTGTCGTCTTGGTCGAGAGCCAAACAGTTGGGTTAAAGGCATTGGTTTCTGACCAAGTATCGCCTGAAGTAGATTTAGGACTTGGATTAGTACAGTTTTTACCGATTCATTCAGCCAAGGATTGGGTTGATTACTTATTAGCGCCTAAACAGCCAAAGCCCAATGAAAAAGACATAACCGCAGCGCTGAATTTATACGGATTTAGTGCTGCTACCAACGCGCAAATACTAATGCAAAAGTACTTGAATATGTGACGGAGTAGTTGCTTCTTATTTATAGTCGTTTCAATGTAGTTTGGACGGAATGAGAAAAAATCGAGGTGGCTAGGAAGGCTGTATATAGGTACTGGACGGTACAAAAGATACTAGACGGTGTAAACCTGCCACCATATCCGATTTATATAAGATTGACGACATCTACTTTTATAGAGGGTTAAATGCTTCCATACCTGCTGGTTCTTAGCCTTGTTATTTTTTGGATCGTACTGGAGAAAAAATCTCTCAATCGTACGTCTTTTTGGCTGCCGCTAATTATATTGACCTTGTTTGCAGGCCTTCGTAGCTACCGAGTCGGTACGGATACAGGAAACTATACGAGAAATTTCAACAGTCAATTGAATGCCGAGTACTTTAGGTTCAACGAAGACATTGAGTTCGGTTATCAGTTATTAGAGTATGCGTTGTTACGTATGACCACTCATTACTTTTGGCTGCTTGTTATTACCAGTTTAATTATTGTCTATTGCTATCTTAGAGTGATTAAAAAATACAGCGTCAATTATTGGTTTTCCGTATTTTTATTTATTACATTAGGCGTTTATACTTTTTCTTTTAATGGACTGCGGCAAGGATTGGCAATGGCGATCTTTACATTGGCCATTCCTTATCTGTTAGAAAAACGATTTATTGCATACCTGTTGATTTGTGCAATTGCTTCATTATTCCATGTAACCGCATTATTTATGATTCCATTTTATTTTATCGTTAATTTAAGAATAAAGCCCTTATATAAGATTTTGGCAACATTCTTAGGATCGCTATTAGTAAGTGGGGTATTGGTCACTTATATTTCATCTACTAATGATAGATATGAGGGCTATGCGAAAGCATCCGATGAAGCAGGCGGGTTTCTAACGCTTGGTTTCTATACAGCTATCATGGTTTTAATCATCTTGGTCAGTTATCTTTATAAAATTAAAGACAAGGATTTTCAAAAACTAATAACATTTTATGCGTCAGGCGTAGTTTTTATCATACCGTTAGCGATGTTGGGCACCAGTCCTTCAGGTCCTCAAAGGCTGCTTGCGTATTTTACATGGACATTAGTTTTGATACTGCCTATGATTTTAAAAAGAATGAATAATATTTATTTATATATAGCGAGTATCATTATTTTTCTCATGTATTTTGTCTTGACGACATCGAGATTTAGTAACTTGAGTCCGTATATTATCAATCCGATATTTGAGGTTTTCTAATGAAAAATCAGACATATATATCTATTGGTATTCCCATTTATAATGCTGAAGCGTACTTGGAAGATGCTATCAAATCCATATTGGCTCAAACGCATGAGTTATGGGAGCTTATATTGATCGACGATGGCTCTACTGATGCGTCATTGGCCATCGCCAAGCGTTTTGAAGAGGCTGACCATAGAATAAAGGTCATTGCTGATGGTATAAATAAAAAACTGCCTGCTCGATTAAATCAGCTTATTGAAGAAGCGAACTATGATTATATAGCGCGCATGGATGCCGATGATCTCATTCATCCAGATAGGCTGGCGATTCAATTAAGTTTTTTAGAAAAAAACCCAGATTATGATTTGGTTTCTACAGGTGTCGTGTCTATTGATAATTTTAATAAAGTTTATGGTTGCCGTCATGTCGATCAAATTTATACAGAATTTAAAGAAATAGCCGCGGCTTACCCTATTGTACATGCTGCTGTTTTGGCAAAAAAGAGTTGGTACGAACGAAATAAATATAATGAAAATTATCCAAGGTCTGAAGATTACGATTTGTGGTGTAGAGCTATCTCAAATCAAGATTTAAATTTAGCGGTATTGCCTGATTTATTATACTATTATAGAGAAGAAGGGAATTTATCATTATCTAAAATAACCAGATCATACAAAGACAGTTTTAAAACGTACTGTGAATATAAAGGAAACAGTTATTTAGGTTCTTTGAAATTATCAGCAAAACTGACAACAGTTAATTTTTTAGATTCGATAGGATTATTACAAAAAATAGCCAACAAAAGAAATAAATTAACAATATCTGACATGCTAAGAAATCATCATCAGTCAGTGGTAAATAGTATTTGTGCTAAATAATATTGTTTATAAAACGTCACTGATAAAATAATATATAAAAAATACTGAGGTGCTGAAATGACATTAAAGATATGCTTTCTAATGACAGATGCGGTGTCATTTAATGTGCTATATCGTGATCAGCTTGAATACATTAGAGATCACGCGGATGTTGAGATCACCTTAATCTGCGGTGGAGATAAACAGCAGTTAGATATTTTACGTGAGCGCAAAATAGGCAAGGTGATTAATTTAAATTTTCAGCGTAAGCCTTCTTTGTTTAAAGATGCTCAGTCACTCGCGCTTTTAACCCGTTATATGCTATCGAATCGTTTTGATGTGGTGGTTTATTTAACGCCTAAAGCCTTGTTGTTAGGGAGTATCGCAAGTGCTGTTACATTGCAAAAGAGACGAATTGCTTTTAGCGTGGGTAGAGCCTATGAGAATTTTTCAGGTTTAAAAAAGAGGGTGTTTCAGGGTCTGGATATATTAAGTTTTGGCTTATCTCACGAGGTTTTATTTGTTTCTGAGTCTTTGCTCAGCGTATGCTTAGCAGAAAATATCCTCAAAAAAAGTAAGGCAACTGTCATTGATAATGGCTCATTTAACGGCATCGATACTGATTTGCTGCAACCTATGGCTCAGCTAGAAAAAGAGGCATTAAGAAAGAAGTACAAGATACCTGACAATACCTTTGTGATTTGCGTGGTAGGACGAGTTTGTGATGATAAAGGCTTCAAAGATATTGAGTATATATCCGAAAAACTAAGAGCAGAAAACGTCTACTTTATGTTCATAGGAGACTGTGAAGACGACGTAGGAAAAGTAGTCGTTGAGAAAGTTGTCAAAGATAATAGAGGTGTGTATATACCATCCAATCCAAATGTACACGAGGTTTTTCAGTGTGCTGATTTACATTTATTTTTGAGCTATCGTGAAGGGTTTGGCAGTGTCGCTATTGAAGCAGCAAGTTGCGCCGTTCCAACTTTTGCCTATGATGTCGTTGGTGTAAAGGATAGTGTCAAAGAAGGTATCAGTGGTCGAAAATTCAATTTTAAGGATATGTCGTCTGTCGCCGAAGCGATCAGTGCTGCTGCTACTGATAAGGAATTTGAAAAGAGATATCCTGATGCAAGAGACTGGGCCATTGCAAATTTTGAACGCAAGCAATTGTGGCAAAGTTATTTAAGTTTTTATTTACGCAGTAGGGATGACCGCGTAAACGACAAAAGGCGGGCTGCAAAATGATAAAGCGACTATTTGACATCACGGCGGCCACGGCGGCCTTGGTAATACTATCTCCTGTTTATGCTATTACGGCTTATAAAGTCAAAAAAAACTTAGGCTCACCAGTGATATTTAAACAAACTCGCCCTGGTCTAAATGGCAAGCCGTTTGAGATGATTAAGTTTCGCTCGATGAAAGATGCTATCGATACAGAGGGTAATCCTTTAGAGGATGATGAGCGTTTGACGGCATTTGGTAAGACCTTGCGTAATAGCAGTCTCGATGAGCTGCCTGAACTATGGAATGTGATTAAAGGCGATATGAGTTTGGTGGGGCCGCGACCATTATTGATGGAATATCTGCCGCTATATAATGATGAGCAAGCGCGTCGCCACCGTGTACGTCCGGGTATTACGGGATACGCACAAGTTAATGGTCGCAATACGATTGGTTGGCATGAAAAATTTACGCTCGATACATGGTATGTCGATCATCAGTCATTATGGTTAGACATTATGATCTTGGTTAAAACAGTAAAAAAAGTCATTATCAAAGATGGCATTAGTGCTGATGGTGAAGCGACCATGAGTAAATTCACAGGTAATAGCGTCGATAAAAACACGCTTTGATGAGGAACGCATGCTAAATACTCCTTTTTCACCTTGGCCTAGTTTTACTCAGCAAGAAGCGGATGCGGTCAGTCAAGTATTGTTATCCAACAAGGTCAATTATTGGACAGGGCAAGAATGCCGTCAGTTTGAAGAGGAATTCGCTGACTGGGCGGGTAGCAAATACGCGATTGCATTGGGCAACGGAACTTTGGCATTGGACGCGGCATTGCAGGCACTTGGTATAGGTGTGGGTGATGAAGTTATCGTGACGCCGCGCACTTTTATTGCCAGTATCTCCTCAGTGGTTAATGCAGGCGCGACGCCCATTTTTGCGGATGTTGATGAGGCGACAGGGAACATCACGCCAGAGTCGATAGCGGCGGTATTGACGGACAAAACCAAAGGCATCGTCTGTGTGCATTTGGCAGGTTGGCCCTGTGATATGGATGGCATCATGGCACTGGCAGATCAGCATCATTTATATGTCATTGAAGACTGCGCACAAGCGCATGGTGCACGCTACAAAGGTCGTAGCGTTGGCAGTATCGGTCATATTGGCGCGTGGAGTTTTTGCCAAGATAAGATCATGACCACAGGCGGCGAGGGCGGCATGGTCACCACCGATGACGAGCAGCTATGGCGAAAAATGTGGGCGTATAAAGACCATGGCAAAAGCTATGCGGCGGTCTATGAGACTGAGCAGCTGCCCGGCTATAATTGGCTACATGAGAGCTTTGGCACCAACTGGCGCATGACCGAGATTCAAGGCGTGATTGGGCGTATTCAATTGGCACATATGAGTGACTGGATAGCGAAGCGCAGTGCTAATGCTAAAGTGATATTAGAGTCATGTGCTAAATGGGAAGAAAAAGGCTATCTATCGGTGCCGACATTAGATCAGGCCTCTCAGTTTCCAAACTCTACCCATGCCTATTATAAATTGTATGTTTATGTGCAACCACATAACCTAGCTGAGGGCTGGACACGTGATCGCATCATTGAAGAAATAAATGCGTCAGGCGTGCCTTGCTATTCAGGGTCTGCCTCAGAGGTATATTTAGAAAAAGCATTCGATGATACAGGCTTGCGTCCAGAAAACAGACTGCCAATAGCAAAACAATTGGGAGAGACCAGCTTAATGTTTTTAGTTCATCCTACCTTAACCACTGCCGAAATCGCGCAAACGGTAGATGCAATCGATCGCGTGTTTGCTTCAATGATTCAGTAATGTGAGAATATCGCTTATTAAGACGTGTTGAGTATTTATAAGGTGTTGCGGCTATTAACTTTTATTTGTGATTGGACTTTCTTATTAAACGGTAAAGGCTGCATTGGCAATGACATGATATTGCTAGATTGGCGAGTGATAGAAATTTATAAGTATTCAAGTCTTATCTCACGCTAGGATTTTTTAGCTCAGACAGGTACAATATCAGTCTTAATCATACATTGATCAAGCATAAGACAGGCATGCAAATAGTTGCGGGCGCTGTCTTTCTTTTTTTATCGCACCCTCTATTGGAGTTACTATGTCAACTGCCCAAGGATCTGCTACCGTTTTGGACGGTAAAGCACTTGCTAAACAAATAGAACAGCAACTGAGTACGCGTGTAGACGCTATCAAGAATAAAACAGGACGCACCCCAAGCTTAGCGACGATATTGGTCGGCGACGATCCCGCTTCTGCGACTTATGTACGTATGAAAGGTAATGCTTGTAAACGTGTCGGCATGGATTCTATACGCGTTGAGATGCCAAGTGCGACGACCACTGAAGAGCTGATGACGAAAATAGATGAACTTAATAGCAATCCAGACGTCCATGGTATCTTGCTACAACATCCAGTGCCTGCGCATATTGATGAGCGTGCTTGCTTTGAGCAGATTGACTTGGCAAAAGACGTCGATGGTGTGACCTGCCTTGGCTTTGGTCGTATGGCGATGCAGCAGAGCGCTTATGGTTCATGTACCCCGCAAGGCATCATGCACTTATTAGAGCATCATAATATCGAGCTTGCTGGTAAGGAGGCCGTAGTTGTAGGTCGCAGTGCCATTTTGGGTAAACCAATGGCGATGATGCTATTGAATGCCAACTGCACCGTAACGATTTGCCACTCAAGAACGCAAGATTTAGAGTCGCATATCAAGCGTGCGGATATCGTGGTTGGGGCAGTGGGCGTGCCTGAACTGATTAAAGCAGAGTGGATCAAAGCGGGCGCTGTGGTTATCGATGCAGGCTTTCATCCAACGGATAATGGCGGCGTCGGTGATATCGAGTTGCAAGGTGTTGAAAACATCGCCAGTGCTTATACGCCTGTACCGGGCGGCGTGGGTCCAATGACCATTAATACCCTCATTCGCCAAACGGTTGATGCTGCTGAAAAATCTGCCGGTTTGAATATCGGCTAAAAAGAGAGTCATACGAATACTGATTGCCGATAAATAAGGGGCCTGAGGTAATATATACTCAGGCTAAATCAACCACATCTCAGTTGATAGGACCTAAACATGGCTAAAAAAAACGTAGGTGTTCATGAGCGACTACAAGGCATCGGTAGAGAGTTTGTCGATGTCTGTCATTACGTTATTTTATTTCTAATCAGTGTGGTTGTCGTTTGGACCGCCGGTAAAGAGTTCGTTGGTATTGTTCAAAAAGGCTCAGCGGATTTAAAAGACATATTGATGTTGTTTATTTATCTTGAGCTGCTGGCCATGATAGGTATTTATTTTAAAACCCATCGTCTGCCGGTACAGTTTTTGATATTTATCGCGATTACTGCTTTATCACGACATTTGGTGGTTGATGTACAGGCGGTCTCAGACTATTTCCATTTATGGCTGCTGGCGACAATTTCTGTGGCCATTATGCTATTGAGCGGTTCTATCGTAGTATTAACTTGGACAGCAAAAACGTTTGGCCGTCCAGAGGACAATCTAGATAAACAGCATGCAAACTTAACGATTAAAGCGCTGTTACCTGATAATGCTCAAGCGCCTGATAGTCATACCAAGCATCGCCGTGAATAACTATTAAATAGCAGCATAAAAAAGGGTTACCACTGGTAGCCCTTTTTTGCCTTCTTAACTCTCACATTTCATTGTTTGAGCGTTAAATGCCCTTTAAGAAGGTCATTAATGTTTGTTTTTGCGTGGCGGATAACTGTGTAAAGCGCGTCTTTGTACTTTCTGCTTCACCACCATGCCAGAGTATCGCTTCAGTCAAGCTGCTGGCACGACCATCATGCAAAAACCGCGCTTCTGGATCACGTGCCACAATGCCAATTCCCCACAATGGCGGTGTACGCCACTCAAAGCTTTCTGCATTTTTCTCTTTCACGCTATCATCTAGTCCAGCGCCCATATCATGCAGTAATAAATCAGTATAAGGATAAATGTTTTGCTGTGATAGGAGCGGGAAGCGATCACTATTGCCTGTTTTTTGCTTGGGTGTGTGACAGCCAGCACAGCCGACTTGCGCAAACAATTGCGCTCCTTTATTAAAATCTGATAAATCGTCTATTCGCCTTTCAGGTACGGCAAGGGCGGTCATAAAATCGGTCACGGCGTCTAGACTGCTGTCTGAGACTTCTGGAGAGCCGCCATTCGCTGCTGTCCAACAAATAGGCTGATTTACCGTACAGTTAGGATCCATAAATACCGAGGTGGTCAAACCCATATCTTGCGACATGGCATTGGCGTTTTGGGTACGTAGATTGGTATTAATGGCTTTCCATCCAAAGCGGCCAATGCGCTGCTGTTTGCCATCTTGTACCCAATGTACGCGGCCACTGATACCGTCTTGATTGTTATCATCAGGGTCAGCTGCCGCAATGATATGCGCTTCAGGAATGAGGTCGAGCAAGCCCATGCCGACCAATTGCGGTGAGATACGTCCGCTAATTGCTGTATTTCCTAAGGGTTGATTAGGGTCAGTTGGAGTAAAGCTAAACTGTATGCCAGCAGGTTTATCATTTTGACTGGGCATTGCTGCGTAGCGCATGCTCCCTTCGGGATGGATACTTGTGGCAATACTTTGATGCTGCATCTGTTCACCGTAATAAGCATGTGGCAGGCCTTGCTTATTACCCAACCGGAATAAAATCGCATCACTCAGCTGACCATTGGCTGCATAAATGGGTTTGCGACCTTCAGCGCTATGGCATTGGGTACAGGCATTGGCATTTAACAGTGGCCCCACACCATCGAACAGTACGCGACCCTCATTTGCTGGTGTCCACTCGGTGATAAATAACTCACGTCCAGGCGATACTCCGCCTAAAGCGCTGCTCGGTAGATTGGGCATGATTTGCAAAAAAGGCTGTGGTCCATTGGCGGCAATCGTAGTACTGCCACCTGCTGGCTGCCAGTTGGTGTCGATTTCTGGAGTGTCAGGAGTAGTGGGTGGGTTGGGTGCATTAGTATTGCCATCATTACTGGAATTATTTGAATCATCTGAGCCACCACAAGCAGTGAGCAGCAGCGCGAGACTTACACTGAGTAGTGTGTTACGTATGATGGGAGGTAATGTATACAATGAAGAATTTGATATGGTTGACGAGTTTGATCGTAAAAACATGGGCTGACCTGAAATGGCTAAAATATAAGGGGTTAGGGTGTATCTTCATCGTCAGCCTATTTAGAGAGCTGTCGATTTAATTGAGGATATCCTGAGGATTATGCGATAAGCTACCGCGCAATAGTTAGGCGTATTGACTCAAACAAGCAGCATAAACGAGGCTGCTTGTTTGAGAATTCTATGATAGGAAATTCAACCAACTATGCACTGTTTGCTTCGTCATGCTTAAAACACTTATAGCTGACTAGGTAAAGCAACTGGGATAGGGTTGTTATACATCCAAATATGAGTGGTGTCTTTGTTGCCGAGTGAGCCTTCAAAGCTCCAGCCCCACGTAAATAAATGACCAGTTTTCAGTGCATTATTATCTTGATCAAACGATTTTTCATGAGCAATCAGATGCATGGCACCCATGGCCATATTATCGATATTCTTTAGATTCGGCAGCTTATTGGTTGGTTCATCTAGGTCGTTGTAAATGGTCTTGCCTGTGCCATTTGTCTCCCCAAACATACCCCATGCATAGAGAATACCATTCGTTGCTGATGAGCCATTATTAGTGGCGACATTGTCCAGTAACGCATAGCTGGCATTGCCATTGGCATAGACGCGGCGAACTTCTTTATCTGTAAACCAAGGTAGTTTGGTCGGTGAGGTAATGACATCTGCCCATGCCTTTTCGCTGCCATTAAATGTCTCACCATTGTAGCCCAATTGACTAGTGGCATTTAACCCCCAACCATACACTGCGTCTTTATTGGTCAATGCTAAGATATGGTCTTTGCCAGCCGTCAATTGGGTCACTTTTTCTGCATCTATAGCGGGTTGGTCGTCAGCTTTTTGAGTGGCGTCATCTGTCTTAGCATTAATGGCGTTATTAATCGTTTCATTAATGACATGAATACGTACAGGGGTTGCATTGACGTTGATACAGTTGGTTGTAGTGTTACAGACTTTGCCTTTGCCAAGGTTAGCGTAAGCATCGCTACCCCAACCCCAAACCTGACCTTTGTCATCTAAGGCATAAGAGCTATTGCCACTGACAACCACCTGCACGATATGTCCTGCCTCTGTGGCTGCTGTAAAGTCAACGTTGACAGGGGTGCTGCTATCGGTGCTGGTATTATTACCAAGTTGACCATACCCATTGGCACCAAAGGCCCAAACCGTACCCTCTTCGGTCAATACCAAGTTATGGCTATAGCCGGGTGCGACCATGACGGCGTTTTCGATACCTTCGATCGCGCTGATATCCAAACGACAGTCAGCAGTCTTGCTACAATCATTACGACCCCCATCACCGCGACCCAGCTGCCCGTATTTGTCTTCGCCCCAACTATAAACTTGACCATTTTGAGCAATAGCGAGTGAATGATTTTGATTAAAGCCAATAGATAGCAAATCTTTTGGTGCGCTGTTCATTAGCATCGGCGTGTCTGGATGTCCCATAATATCGCTGATTTTTGTGGTCAGACCGAGTCCTGTCTGACCATAGTTGTTGCGACCCCAACCATATAGCTGACCATCACGCAGGGCAGCGGTATGCGAACCACCTGCCGCTATGGTATCGCCTACGTAGATGGTTTTGGTTGAGCGCATGATATTACCGGCATTGTCTGTGGCTTCTAAGACAATGGTATTGCTACCTAGCGTTAATAAAATACGATCATCAAAATAACCATCAGCATCTAGCGTTAGCGCTTGGGCTGATTCGTTATTATGCATATAAGTCAATGATTTGACGCCGCTGCTATCTTGTACTTGTCCTGAGACAAATACCGCTGCAACCGCACTATAGCCATCAGTAAAGTTGCTATCAGTGGTTAGTAGTGGCGGTGTCCCATCGATGATAGCAGTGGCTGTGTCGGAATCACTGCCACAAGCAGTAAGAATCAAGGCTGCGGTAACGACCGCGACAGCTTGAGTAAGACGGGATAAACGCATAAAAACCTCGATAGATGCAAATTGACAATATGTCAGTATGCCAGCCATAAAATAACAAAACCGTCCCATACAAATCCGACGGTTGTAGGGTTTGTGCTATTGACTGAGTCAATCGTACATGGTGGCGTTGGAATAATAGAAATGGCGGCAAGAGTTTAGCAATAATAAATGTGAATAGTATTACAAATAAGAATTATTATCAATAATAAAGTGGAAAAACAGCACCATGAAGGATGCTGTTTTTAAAAGCTGAACGCTGACTATCAATGAAAAATCAACTATAAATTTTGGTTATAACCATTTAAGCCTTTTAAAATTGTAATATAAATAGCCACATAATGATCCAATGATGAGCATGATGACAAAGTAGGAATATTGCCAATGCAGCTCGGGCATAAAATCAAAGTTCATACCATAGATACCTGCAATGGCCGTCGGTACAGCTAAAATACCTGCCCAAGCAGCAAGCTTACGCACCACCTCGTTCTGTCCCATATTAACCATGGCCATATAGGTATTCATGACCACACTCAGCATCTCATTTAGACCATTAATAGCGTCTAATGAGTGCAGCAAATGGTCATTGACGTCGCGAAAGTAGGGCTTAGCGGCTTGAGAAAACCCAGAGACCATCTCACTTTTTTTATGATTGATCTCTGCACACGACAAAAAAATCATCCCCACCCGATTTTCATAGGTTTAGGGGTTAAAAAGCTAACTAACTGTCGAAATACAGTCTTATCATTGTTAAAGAACACCAAGTGAAGGCCCTCAATCAACACATCCAGGCCAAGCGCAAACAAACTGGCTTCAAC
>NZ_CAJGZQ010000014.1 GCF_904846185.1 Psychrobacter immobilis
CGTAGTTTGAGCGTTTTCATGGGGTAATTATGATCTCAATGTATTTGGTTATCAAGGTATGTTCAATCTTAGGTGACAACGGTTGACGCCTGATATCCACGCCCTAGAAGGACGTGGTTTTACGGCGCTAGATGATAAAAGTATTAATAATAGAAAACGCTCAGCTTTTGAGTATAACGAAGTTTGGTTGGTTTTTCATAACTCAACGGCTATAACAGCAAAAATACAACGATAATAAAACGAACCATAATGCTGTGATAGTAATTATGCTCAAGGCATCAGTCATAAAAAAAACGCTAAGAATTATCTTAACGTCTCTATATAAAGTCGATTATCAGTATTAATAGTTAAGGTTTTGCAGGCTTAACCAACTTCACTAATGGCGCATAGCCTGACTGCGGCATCACATCGACTGGAATGAACTGTAGCGCACCGCCATTGATACAATAGCGCAGCCCGCCACGATCTTTTGGCCCATCAGGGAATACATGACCCAGATGTGAGTCTGCTACTCGCGAGCGAACTTCAGTGCGTACCATATTAAAAGCGGTGTCTTCATGCTGAGTAATGACTTGCATATCAATCGGCTTAGTAAAGCTTGGCCAACCACAGCCAGACTGGTACTTATCGGTTGATAAAAATAAAGGTTCACCGCTCACCACGTCGACATAGATACCCGGCGCAAATAAATTATCATATTCATGGCTAAAGGCGCGCTCAGTACCGGCATCTTGCGTGATATTGTATTGTGCTTTGGTCAAGGTGTTTTTGAGCGCGCCTTTATCAAATCCTGCATAACGCTTAGGGTCTAAAGTCTCAGCAACGGTACTTGCAGGTGCAAGCTTGGTACGCGCAGTGCCTTCTGGTTTATCATCGGCAAGGCTTAAATCAACGTGACAATAGCCATTTGGGTTTTTTGCCAGATAATCCTGATGGTACATTTCAGCTAAGTAGAAATTGTCTAGCGGCTCATTTTCTACCACAATTTTTTGTTTATACTGGCTTTGCACACGTTTGAGGGCAGCATCAATCACTGCTTTATCTTCTTTATCGGTGTAATAAACGCCTGAGCGGTACTGCACACCGCGATCATTGCCTTGTTTGTTGAGGCTGGTTGGATCAATCACGCGGAAGTAGTATTTTAAGATAGTATCAAGATCTGTTTTATCCGCATCGTAAGTGACTTTGACAGCTTCGGCATGACCTGAGCCACGAATCACTTGCTCGTAGCTTGGATTGGCGGTATCGCCGTTGGCATAGCCTGATACAGCGTCGACCACACCCTCGACGCGCTCCATATAAGCTTCTACGCCCCAGAAGCAGCCACCCGCCAAGTAGATTGAGCGTGTATTAATCGCTTTGCCTTTATCGTTATAATAAACGCCCTCTTTTTGTTTGATAGTTTCAATTTTATTGTTGTTGTCTAAGGTTTGCGCGTTTGCTGGTTTAGCACTACCTGTTTTAAGCTCAGCAAAATCATTATTGGCATTTTCAGCGAGAGCATAGGCTTGCTCTGCCGATATATTGCCTTTCACCAAATGCACCAAGTTGCCGCTTTTATCGAGTATCGCCCAGCTTGGATAAACTTGCACACCAAGCTTATTAATCAGCTCGCCTGAAGCGTCAGACAATACTGGTAGCTTTGGATAGTCTGCTTGGACGCCTGCATACCAAGTGCTAAAGTCGTTATCGGCTTTTTCGTTTAGATGACCGGGACTGACAACAGTCACGACATTTAAATCAGCGAACGTGGGATCGGTACGCCATTCTTCGGTTTCTGCCAACGTGCCCAAGCATAATGGGCACCAGCTTGCCCAAAATTTAATCAAGGTTGGTTTATTAGGATCAATGACTGCTGTGCCCGTGTCACCTAAGCCTTTTGTCAATTGCGGCAGCGCTCGCATTTGTCCAAGCATATCGGAAGGCAGCATGTCACGTGAGCTAGTCACTCCACTGTTTTGCTTGGCTGATTTGGTCGTGCTACTTGCATTGCTCTCCGCACTACTCATCTGTCCACAAGCGACCAATATGCCAGCACTCAGTACTGTCGTGACACCAACGGCACTGATGTTCTTTAGCCAACGTGATGAATCACGTGGTGAGTCTGTCGCTAACTTATTAGTATGACTACGATCATTATGGCGAATTTTCTTATGCGGCATGCGAGGTCCTTTTTACGAAGTCTTACGATCATAAACTGAGTTTTTATGCTCGCTCATGGTCTTCTTACGTGGTCAATGAGAGTGGATAAATCGAGACTTTAGCAAAGCTAACACAATATTAGAGTATCTTAATAGTATACATCGATGATGGAGTTTACTTTAATAGTAACTAAGGGGTTGCTACACTTTTTTAACAACAGTGTAAGAATAATGATATAGACAGAAACCTATCATTTTGCAGGTGTAACTTATAAAACAACATTTAAAAAAACGTCGTATTATTTTTAAATTAAATTTTGGCACGCATAAACTGGGCCACATAATCATCAGCTGGGTTGTGGCGCAATTCACTGGGTGTATCCGTTTGTACCAAACGCCCGCCATTTAAAATACTAATCCGCTGACCGACCTTAATCGCTTCATCGATATCATGAGTGATAAAGACGATGGTTTTGTTTAGCCGTGCTTGTAGCTCAAGTAGTTGGTCTTGTAATTGGGCACGAATGAGGGGATCAAGGGCAGAGAAAGCCTCGTCCATCAGCAATATCGGATTATCGGTTGCTAAGGCACGCGCCAGCCCGACACGCTGCTGCATCCCTCCTGACAGCTCATCAGGGTAACTTTTCTCCAAGTTTGATAGCCCAACTTCATTTAGCCAGTGCCGAGCAACCTCGTGGCGTTCTTTGATACTCATTTTTCGCACTCGCAAGCCGTAAGCGACGTTTTGCAGCACCGTCATATGTGGCACCAAACCAAAATGCTGAAAAACCATACTGATTGTCTGCTGGCGATAATGCTGTAGCGCTTTATCATTTAGCTCTAAAATATTAATAGCAGGCGATGATCTTCCATTTTCTAATAAATCAGCAGAGGGTTTGGCATTAGTGGAGGGCTTAGTAATAGTAGACGGCTTAGCATTAATAGAAGTATCAACCCATATTTTACCGCTAGTTGGGTCAATCAAACGATTAATATGGCGTATCAAGGTTGATTTTCCTGAACCTGACAAGCCCATAATACAATGCAGCTCACCTGCTTTAACGCTTAAATTGATGTCATAAAGCCCGACCGAATAGCCTGTTTGTTCCTTTACCTGAATGCTATCCATACCTTCTGCTAGTAATGCCAATGCAGACTTTGCTTGCGAGCAATTGGCATTATAAATCTTGCTGATATTTTCCAATTGAATATGATTCATGATGGCTCTCATTTTTATTTTTCTAGTTATCATTATGATTAGGGCGTGTTGAACATTCGACCATGGCACTGTTAATCAACCAATAGGATGCCTGCCAGCATCGATGGTTTTTTGCCGAGCACGCTTACCTTGACCGAACGCTTGGGTGATACGGTCAATGATAATGGCAACGATGACAATCGCCGTGCCTGCTTGTAAGCCCTGACCGATATTAAGCGTTTGAATCGATTGCAACACATCTTCGCCAAGCCCCGGTGCACCAATCATAGAAGCGAGCACCACCATAGAGAGCGACATCATCACCGCTTGATTCACGCCCGCCATAATACTGGGTAATGCTTGCGGCAATTTAATCCAAATGAGCAGCTGCAAGTGTGTGCTACCGAACGAGCGCCCTGCTTCGACCATCTCGTGATTGACTTGGGTAATCCCCAATGTCGTCAGCCGAATCAGTGGCGGCAAGGCATAAATAATAGTGGCAAATAGCGCAGGCACTTTGCCAATCCCAAATAGCATCAATACGGGTATCAAATAGACAAAACTTGGCATGGTCTGCATCACATCCAGTATCGGCGTCACAACCTTGCGAAGAATTTTACTGCCCGACATAGCAATGCCAATAGGAATACCAATCACGACGGTCACCAACACTGATACGATGAGCAGTGCCAAGGTATCAATCAATGCGCCCCATAATCCAAATGCGCCAATGAGAAACAGTCCGGCGCCACATGCCAGTGCAAACCAGATTTTACGGACGCCAAACCATGCCAATACGCTCACAAGCGCAATGATGAGCCAAGGCGGCATAGTGGTTAATAGACGCTCAATCGGTAGCAATAGATAGGTTAAAGCCATAGTACTGACGGTACGAAACACATCGCCATAATTTTGGACAACGCTTGCCAATGTGTTATTAAGCGGGGTTTCAAGCGACCATGAAGGAAAGCTCGATAATGAGGTCGATCGATTAGTGCTAGAGACGGTTGCATCCGCAGTGATAGCCTCGCCCGTTAAGCTGATGCCTAGCTTAGCCGCAAGGTTACTGGCTGCTTCATCAGACAACCATGCTTGCCAGACGCTCGGATATTTACGCAAAAATGCTAGTGCTTGCTCATCGCCACTACGTTTATTTTCACTCATCTCCAAGATAGCACCATTGAGCTCATCGGAGCTAAACTGAACTTTTTTAAAGACATCAGCAAGCTCTGGATTGGATTCAATGAAGGGGGTAGATACTGCGATACCTAAAGGTGAGACAGGGAATCCAGACACACAATCGGCGGTGCCATCCGCTCGTAATAAGTCTTGCCAACAGGCATCTTTATGAGCAGGAAACGCCAGAGGCGCAAAGTCATATTTTGCCATCAAGCCCGTAGGCTGCCAGTAATAAAACAGTAGTGGCTTATGTTGCTCAAACGCGGAAGCAATCTCGGCATCGAGAGCCGCGCCAGTTCCGGGGTGGGCATTGTTAAAAATACTATCTAAACCTGTATTCTTCAGCAAGCGAGTATTGAAAATCTCACACGTCCAACCAGACGGACAATTCATAAAGCGTGATTTGCTAGGGTCTTCAGGATCTTTAAACAGCTCAGCATATTTAGGCAAATCTTTATAACTGCGTAGACCTGGGTTTTCTTCTAATACATATTTGGGTACATACCAACCTTGAGTTGCACCGCCTTTGAGCGTATTACCGATGACTGCCACTTTATTCTGCTCGATGGCTTGTTCCATAATTGGCGAGCGTCCAACCCACTGCTCGCCAATCACTTGAATGTCGTTTTGTGACAATGCCGTTTCGAGTGCAGGACCAGCACCCGGCACCTCTTCAATTGTACAATCATAGCCATCTTCAGCGATGTACTTAAGCACCCCAGAGATAAATTGACCGCTCTCCCATGTCAGAGCGCCAAATTTGATTGGTGCATCACAAGCTGCTGATGCCGATACTGGCAGTAACAACACGCTCATGCATAGTAAACTTAACGCAATCCATTGGCGCATAAGGTATCCTATTTATAATTTTTATTATGGAAATGAACGCCCAAGTCAATAACATTATTGCTTTACGCCAAGCGTGTACTACTTATGACTCATTCAGTCGCTGATGGCTCATTCAGTCGTTGAAGACTAGACAACGTCTTCATCTAAAACTAATACTACTATCGTTTAGACTCACTACAAAGTGTAGCGATTTATAGACAAGATGACAAATGCTCATTAATTTTTTATCGCTTACTTTTATGCAAAAAAATAGCACCTATTAAGATAGATGCTATTTTTTGACTTTGCTTATATGATTACTCACAATGATTAAGTATTTTTGTTTGCTTGAAAGAAAGCTATGTCAACTTTGCTCGCTTTAGCATTTGTTATTTTAAAAACATTGCCATGGCTTTTTTAAACAACCCGCCATAAGGTGGCAACAACAAATTCAACCCATTTAACTTGGATTGTACAAATACTGGTTTCATATGGCTAAGACGCTCGAATCCCGCTTTACCATGGTAAGCACCGGTTCCTGAATCGCCAACCCCGCCAAACGGTAAGTCATGCTGGGCAACATGTATCAGCACTTCATTAATACATAGGCCACCAGAGACCGTATTGTTACGTACTTTCTCTAGGGCGTTGTAGTTATCACCAAAAACGTATAACGCCAGTGGGCGTGGTCGCTCGTTGACAAAATGAATGGCATCATCAAGCGTATCGTAATGCATCAATGGCAAAATCGGCGCAAAAATCTCGTCCTGCATCACATCACTATCAGGGGCAGGCTCACTCACGATGACAGGCGGCATTAGACGCGTTTCGATATTAGACTCAGCATCAGTGAGCTTATGAATCCCGTCGCTCGATAATGCATCTAGATAGCCTTTGACACGCTTAAATTGCTCGCCATTGATAATACGTGAGTAATCTGTATTGCTCTCAATATTTGGATAGTGCTTTTCCATCCACTCTTTTGCTAAACGGATAAACTCTTCATGATATTGGCGTTGAATCAGCACATAATCAGGGGCAATACAGGTCTGACCCGCATTTAGTGTTTTGCCCATCATCACACGATTGACGGCGTTTTCTAAGTTTGCGCCCTCTAACACGACGACCGGTGATTTACCGCCCAGCTCGAGCGTGACGGGTGTTAAGTTAGGAGCCGCCGCCGCCATGACTTTTTTGCCCACAGCTGTAGAGCCCGTATAAAGCAGATGATCAAAAGGCAGCTCACTAAAAGCAACCGCAATGTCTACCTCACCCAGTACTACACAAATCATGTCTGGTGAAAAATAACGAGCAATCGCACTGGCAAATGCTTGGGCGAACTGCGGTGCCGCTTCACTCATCTTGATCATAACTCTGTTGCCAGCAGTGAGCGCATCAATCATCGGTCCTACTGCTAAAAATAACGGATAGTTCCAAGGCACCATGATACCAACCACGCCCAATGGCTGAGGCTGAATTTCATTATGAGCTGGCATATACAGCGCTGAAATAGAAGCCCGCTGAACTTTCATCCATTTTTTACCGTGCTTTTTGGCATGACTGATACCAGTAAAGCTAGGAAACAACTCGGCAAACTGGGTCTCTGATTCGCTACGATAACCAAAGTCGGCACTGATCGCTTTGGCGAAACTGGCTTGGTTATCGCTAAGCATAATTTCCAGACTGTCTAGTTGGGTTTCACGAGTGGCCCAGTCATTGATTGGCTGCGTGCGACTGAGTGTTTGTAAGCGTGAAAATTGCGCTCGCATCTCATCAACCGTATTAGCAATACTAGGCGATTTTGGCACTGGTTGCTGCAACATATCCGTGTCGATTGAGGTCTGCTCATTCATGTTTTGATTATTATCTGTCATTTATCTTCCTTGTCATCTGCGTTGGAGTCAATATACTCTATTGGGTTAGAGACTCTGTATTTCTAGGGCTTGTCCTCATTTTAAAAATGGTGATAAACATGAGATAAATTGCCGTCAAACAAGAAAAGTAGCGCAAATAATATCGAGATATTAATAAGCTATTTGACGATGTTTGGCAAAATTTAGCTATTTTTAGCCCATTTAGAAAGTAATCGATTGAATTGAGGACACGCCCTAATCAGCGGGTTACATTGATGGCAACCCCGGAACATAAGTAATGCGATTCCATTCATTGCACTTTAATGTAGCGCATCAACGAATCAATGAACAGCACATTAAGTTGACTACTGCGTCTGTATGAAATAAGTGTCTATAAACACGCATCACAATGCTAGAAATTTCATATTAAGCACTGAGAACTTTTGCTTATTATGGCTACTCCGTTAGGGCGTTTATCAGTGTTTTGATTGTTGAGTTTTACAGCGTGACCAGAGATAATCTTGGGTACCAATCGCAAAAACTGCTACACTCACTATCGATATCACGACTGAATATCAGTGATACACCTCTTCGAACCAGACCACAATAAGACTGCGACTCTCATGCAAAACACTACGCAACAGCTTAATGACACACTGATCAGCAAATCTCTAACAACAGCCGATTACGTTCCCACTCTCGATGCGATGCTAGCACGTACACTTACGCGTATTGACTTAAAAAAACAGCAAGGACTGCGCACACCTGACGAATTATGGATTGTCGATCACAATGATGTCTATACTTTAGGGCAAGCAGGTAAAGAAGAGCACATCTTGCAACGTACCAATACGCCTATTATAAAAACGGATCGCGGCGGTCAAGTGACATGGCATGGTCACGGGCAGCTGGTTATTTATTGGTTGTTCGATTTGAATAGCTTGGGCTGGAGTGTGCGCAACTTGGTCTCGCATGCCGAGCAAGCAATCGAAGACGTCATCAATGACTGTTTGCAAAATCCTGCTTCATCAGACACAACAGCCATCAGCGCCCATGCGCGCCGTGACGCACCCGGTGTTTATCTATATGCTGATACATCTGTAGCGGATGATAAAATTATGCTTGGAAAAATGGCATCGTTAGGCTTCAAAATTAAACATGGATTTAGCTATCACGGTATCGCGCTTAATTTAAATTGTGACTTGTCCGCATTTAATGCGATTAATCCGTGCGGCTATGCGGGGATGCAAATGTTACGGTTATCCGACTTTACGGCTATGCAAAAAGAGTCAGATGAACAAACTGGTGAAGCCTTAAGCTATGAGCAAGTGACCCAAAAACTTATTGATAACATTGCTAAGCGTCATGCTGGACTCATTGAGCTACGCGCACTCGCACCCAAGTGAGGTCTTTGAGTCCGTTTTTGCATAATCTTTTTTTGCATAATATCGTGCACGCTTAGACTTAAGCATTGTGAGAAAATTTGAGTCAAACTTGTTATAATCGCAGGCGGCACATATTGGGCACAGTGATAATATCGCAGTGCCGCGACGTTATTCTTTTATCATCACTTATTATTCAAGCACTTAAAACAAAAGCAAATTGGAGTACTTTATGGCAGATTTTAACAAAATTTTGGACGCAGGCGATGTAGACGGCGGCATTATCAACGTAGTAGTAGAAATCCCAGCTGGTAGCAGCCATAAAATTGAGTGGAATCGCGAACTGGCAGTATTTGAGCTTGATCGTATTGATCCACAGATTTTTGCCAAGCCTTGTAACTATGGTTTTATCCCGCAAACGCTTGACGAAGATGGTGACGAGCTTGATGTATTATTACTGACTGAGCAGCCGCTACCAACTGGTATTTTCTTAAAAGCCAAAGTCATTGGTGTGATGAAGTTCGTTGATGATGGCGAAGTCGATGACAAGATCGTCGTCGTACCTGCTGACGACCGTGATACAGGCAATGCTTATAACAGCCTAGCGGATCTACCAAAGCAGCTAATCAACCAGTTAGAGTTCCATTTCAGCCACTATAAAGATCTGAAAAAACCAGGCACTACGGTCGTTGAATCTTGGGGCGATGTTGCAGAAGCAAAAGAAGTCATCAAAGAGTCTATCCAACGCTGGAAAGACCTATAGGCCATCAAAAATTGGCAGAAATGCTAATAAAGGATAGCTATTAAAATGCCGCAGTCATTATCGTGATTGCGGTATTTTTTTGATTGAATATTACTGCTGTAAAATGGTTATAATAATCAAAACTATCGATGCCTATTTTTCATATCGCCATAAGGACAGTCATGTTTAACCCCGACCCTAGCTCAAAATCAGTCAATCCAAAGCTGCCAAGAGACGTCATCATGATGATCGAAAAAAACAATTTAGTGATGGCGATCAAAACTTTGGCGGCAGACGAAGACATTAGTATGGATGATGCCAAGAATAGGATTGATGCCTATGAGACACAACTAAAGATGAAGCAGCAGCAAAAACTCAACACTATCGCCAGCAAGCAAGGCATTCCTAACCATGCTATAAGCTTTGATAGAGAGCAAGGTGCTGAGGATGAAACTGGACAGCTGATCAAAAATCGCGTCAAAACAACTAAGCAAAGTCGAGGATTCAAGAGCCTACAAAATGGTGTGGACAGCCAGCTTAATGATTTAGGCTATAAAAAACCGCTGATGCCTTATTGGCTGAAACGGCTATTGGTGATTGCCATCATTATGGCTGGATTATTTTGGATATTATGGCGGGTATTTGGTTAACTAGGACAGGATATCGTCGTGTTAAATTTTTTATAGTCTGTTATAAGTGGTCTGTTAATAGGTTTGAAGAGTAAGATAGCTGGTTCCCTTGGGGTATAGGCTAATAAAACCTACCAATATTGACCCATATGTATGAAAGAACCATCAAATCCAAAACAAATATAACAGCAAGGATTTTTTATAAAACTTTAATTGTCTTAACAATATTTTTGTTTGTCTTAATCGTATTCATCGTGATAAGTACGATTAAAAGTATAATTAAAACAGGCGCTACGTAAATGCTAACTATCACTAGAGTCACAAACATATAAGAAGCAATCATATTTTTTCAGATTAAAAGTATCTTGGTTAGACCGAGACGAGAACTTTAGCATATAAAATTCTTAACTCCTATTGAGCTTGAACACACTATCATAACCAGTAAGCAAGCCTCAAAAGAGTCAGTTTTTTATTTATTAAAGAGTGATGCCGTGCTCTAGATTACAAAAAAAAGGACAAACGACTGCTTGATAATCGTTTGTCCAATATTAGTTATACAACTTTTATCTTAATTTAATATCACCACCATCTGCCATCAGCGTTTGACCAGTCATATATTGACTATCCTCACTTAAAAGAAACGCCACTACTGGTGCGATATCTGTTTTGGGATCGCCAAAACGATTCATGGGATTCTTTTTAGCGATTTCTTCGTACTGGTCAGGATGGGCTTCCTTCCAGTTTGCAACACCTTCGGTTAATGCCAATGGACAAACAATATTGACACGAATGCTCTCTTTCGCCCATTCGTTTGCCGCAACTCGTGACAATCCTCGAATCGCTTCTTTAGCAGCAGCATAACTGCCTTGGTTTTCTTGACCATTAAGCGCGGCACCAGAGCCAAAGTTAACGATAGCACCTTTTGTTTTTTTAAGTTCTGGATAGGCCGCTTTCATAAAGTTCAAAGTTCCTTTTAAGCCGGTATCCATAGATAAAGACCAATCTTCTTCGGTAAGCTCCATTAAAGGTTTTTGTCTGGAGGCATGTGCATTATTTACCACACCCGTAAGTTTTCCAAACTTTGAAACAGCCATCTTTACCGCTTCTTCAGCAACTGAGGGTTTAGAGATGTCGCCCTTAAGAAATGCAATATGATCAGGATTACTGTCAACTTTCTGCTGACCGGCAGCGTCATCAAGATCTACCGCTATAACAGATGCGCCTCTTTGGGCTAGCACAGTGGTTATTGCACCACCAATTCCTGCCGCCCCACCAGTAACAATAATGACATGATCTTTTAAATTTTTCATAATAATCCTTTGTTGTTTAATTATAAATTTTTATTGAATTTAAACCAAAGCACCAAACGCTTGCTCTTATAGTAGGCTTAATTTATTACACACTTAAAAGTTGAAAGAACTTAAAGCAAGTTGCTTATGAACTTAATGGCCATAGTAAATCTAACTTTAATAATTTCTTAGTTTAGTAGCTTCCGCTTTTATATCTTTCTACTTTTTATATCTTTCTACGAAAGTACATGCACGCGGCGTTAAATAATTCACCACTCCTAGAACCATAACAGCGATCATACCGATGATGACTAAAGCTGAAACTAAAGAGACTTCGATCTTACCTACCACCTTTAGTTTACCGCGTTGAAAGCCTTATTTTAGTGAGTATTTGTTTGAGTGATATTGTTTGAGGTTATTGAGAGTATCGCTATTATTGCTATAGAAAAGTAAATAAAGAATTATTCTTTAACTTCTTTATTCTCTACACGCAAGTCTCTACAGATGCGTTGAGCGGCCATACCCAAGGCTTCTGTAAACGTCGGAAATGCCAATTCTAAATTGGCTATTTCGTTAATTTTCATTTTAGCCGCCAGACAAGTGGCTGCAACCTGAATCACCTCGGCAGAGTAAGAGCCGAGGACATGCGCGCCCAATAGCTCTTGTGTCTCTTTATCGATGATAATTTTACAGAATCCGTCGGTTCGCGCATCCATAACGGCGCGCGGTAGCGCAGTGTAATCTATGATCTCAACAATGCAGTCATGACCTTCTTCCGCTTGAGCTTGGGTCATACCTACGGAGGCATATTCTGGCTCGGTAAAGCTGCCGGTGGCAATCGCTCTTGGGGCGTATTTTTCTGCTGTATCAGAGATAGCATTTTGTGCGGCAACTTTGGCCTGATGAGCCGCGCTTTGGACAAACATGCTGATACCGTTTGCATCTCCTGCAACGTATACCCCTTCTGCATTGGTTTGCAAATAGTCATCGACTTCGATATACGGGCCGTCTACTTTAATATCAGTGGCCTCAAGATTGAGTCCCTCTAAATCTGCAGACCAACCCACCATCAAGAACACCGCATCGGTCATTAATGAGTCTATTTGGTCGTCATGCTTATAGGTGACTTTTAACTGACCGTTTTCTTTCGCGATGGATTCACACCCTGCACCAGTCAGGACGTTCATACCGCGTGAGGTAAAGGCTGCTTCAAGCTTACGCGATATATCAATGTCGCTTTGCGGGGTCAAGCGATCAGCGAATTCAATGATATCGACCTTT
Organism: Psychrobacter immobilis; assembly: GCF_904846185.1. Lineage (GTDB taxonomy): Bacteria > Pseudomonadota > Gammaproteobacteria > Pseudomonadales > Moraxellaceae > Psychrobacter > Psychrobacter immobilis_B. Next base: position 12,523 of record NZ_CAJGZQ010000014.1, read on the forward strand.
GCGCCAAAATCAAGGAGAATGGAGGCAAGCTGGCATCCGGTTGCCGATCCACCGACTATGGTTACCCTTTCTGGAAGCTCTGTCATTGACCATAGGTCATGAAAAGAAAGTACTAATTCGTTGCCCGGAATAGAGAGCTTTCTGGGTTTGCCGCCAACGGTTATAATGATTTGGTCAGCACTAAACTGGCGTCCGTCACCGATTTCTAAAGTTTTGTTATTCATAAAGTGGGCTGGACCAACCTCGTCTATGACCTCTATACCTTGATATTCAACTATTTTTGTCAAATGCCACACCTCATTGGCATGCGCGGCAACGCGATTGGCATTTTCGATTGCCGCCTTAAAATCGACAGCGGGCGTCTTCCCTATTAATCCAAATTGTGGGTAGAGCGCCGTATCAGTACGCAGACGTGCAGCTCGAGCAAGCGTTCGCACTGGTGCAGGACCTTCATTAAAGGCAGTACCACCCAGTTTATTGGCTTCAAGCAGGGTAACTTTTGCGCCAAGTTCATGCGCACGCAGGGCAGCCTGTACACCCGCTGGACCGCCACCAACTACGATGACTGTCTTTTTATTATTTTTATTTTCTGAATTGTTATTTTTTGATTGGTTATCTTGTTTCATATATTTCCCAGTTTAAGGCATTAATGAATATATATCGCCAGCTAACGCCTATTTCTTTCAAAACAAACATATCGAAGGGCATAATTTAAGTGTTTAATTGAAACATACAACAACCCTGATTTTTGTACCGTTAGTGAACGTTTCTGTTGGCGGACGTTTGCTGTATTTGCGGTAACTAAACTGACAGTGGTGTCGAGGTAGCAGGAACATTACTAGTTTTAATCTCAGCTAGAGTCGCCTCTATAATCGACAGACACGATAATAAAGAAAAGCGAGCGTAGCGCCAAAAATTTAGTCAAAGAAACACCCTACTTTTACCACTATAAACTATAGTAAATCATCTCCATATTGGAGTTTTGAGGAAGCTTTAAAGGATTCTTTTTATCAGTTGGTAGAATAACCTCTTATAGTGCACTTAAAGCTTCAGCAATAGTTCTATCCAAGGCTTCTTAAACTTGAAAAACTAACGCTCTGTACACTATAAAGTACACTGTGACTATTTCAGCGATTTGAAACGTTAATATCATTAGCCTATAGCTATAGATTCAAGTCCTCACTAGGGAACCATAGCCTTAATTTTTTCTGAAAGTATTCTTTTAGACACATGTTTTTTTAGACTGAAATATGCAGAAAAAAACAGATAACACTATATGTAATTTACTTTATTTGCCCTGTTCAAGATCTTCTAGTATGGCACAATTTGCGTTTATATCACCTGAGCAATGATCAGCAGAAATTTGTAATAAGCTTACCATATCTTGCAATTGAGCTATTTTCTGATTTAAGGTTTCTATGTGTTTCAGTGTCAATTGTTTAACATCAGCACTCTGCCGATCTTTATTTTTCCGTAAATCAAGCAACTCTTTCATCTGTTTGGAGGAAAAACCTAAATCACGAGCCTGTCTCAAAAAGCATAAGTCTTTTATATCTTGTTTAGAATAGATTCGATATCCTGAATTTGAGCGTTTTGCGGCATCAAGCAACCCGATTTGTTCATAATAGCGGATCATTTTGGGAGAGATTCCTGATTGCTCTGACGCTTGACCGATATTCATAACTTTCCTCCTGATATAAAAAGGGTTAAAGCCAAACGGCTACTTTGACCCTATCTTAATATAACCTAGGCTTTAATCGTTGGTACCTGAAAATACTTTAAGCGTAAGGCATTACCTAGCACAAAAACAGAGGATAGCGCCATTGCGCCTGCTGCAAAAATAGGTGACAACAAAATTCCAAATGCTGGATATAAAACCCCTGCGGCAATTGGAATTAAAGCAATGTTATAGAAAAATGCCCAAAATAGATTTTGTCGAATATTTTTGATGGTGGCCTTACTTAAAGCAATCGCATTAGGAACCCCTTGTAAACTACCTGACATCAACACCACATCTGCAGCTTCAATGGCCACATCTGTCCCTGTCCCAATCGCTAGACCGACATCAGCTTGAGCGAGAGCGGGCGCATCATTGATACCATCACCAACAAAAGCCACTCGTCCATATTGTTGTTGCAGTTGGCGTATTGCATCTACTTTTCCATCAGGCAACACTTCTGCGATCACTTGATCAATATGTAATTTTGCTGCAATCGCTTGCGCTGTATGCCGATTGTCCCCTGTAATCATTGCTACTTTTAATCCCAGTTGATGTAAACCTGCAATCGCGGCATAAGTGGTGTCTTTAATAGGATCTGCAACGGCAATAATAGCAGCCAATTTCTGATCAATCGCGACATATATGGGGGTTTTAGCTTCTTGTCCTAAGTGCGCGGCTTCGTCTTTAAAGGGAGTAACATCAAGTCCTAATTGCTGCATATAACGATCAGCACCAATATGAACGGCTTGACCTTCAACTTCTGCTTTGATTCCAAATCCCGTCACAGAATCAAAAGTGGTAATCGGTAATAAGCTAATATTCTGTTGCTCTGCGGCCTGAACAATGGCTAGGGCAATGGGATGTTCAGATTTTGCTTCAACCGATGCCACAATGCGCAAGACTTGGTTCTGTTCGAACCCTTGTTGGACATGAAAATCTGTTAAGGTTGGTTTGCCTTCAGTCAATGTACCAGTTTTATCGACCGCAATGACTTTCACTTCCTGTAAAGCTTGTAATGCTTCACCTTTGCGGAATAAGACGCCCATTTCTGCACCGCGACCTGTGCCAACCATAATGGAGGTAGGTGTTGCCAATCCCATTGCACAGGGACAAGCAATGATTAGGACGGCAACGGCGTTGACGAGACTAAACGTCAAAGCAGGGTCAGGACCAAAAATAAACCACACAGCAAAAGTCAGAGTGGCTAAGAGCATGACCATGGGGACAAACCACATAGTGACTTTATCGACCAATGCCTGGATCGGTAATTTAGACCCTTGAGCCTGTTCAACCATGCGAATGATTTGTGCCAATACTGACGATTCCCCGATAGCAGTCGCCCGAAAATTCAAGGTCCCATTCTGATTGACCGTGCCTCCGACCACTTGATCACCCACTTGTTTTTTGACAGGCACGGGTTCACCTGTAATCATGGATTCATCAATATAACTTTGACCTTCAACGACTTCACCATCGACTGGAACACGCTCACCGGGACGAATCTCAACAATCGTTTCTGTGGTCACTTCTGCAATCGGCACTTCAATCACTTGCCCATTGTGGTGAACACGTGCTGTTTTTGCTTGCATACCCACTAGGTGTTGAATGGCTTGAGAGGTACGTCCTTTGGCTTTTGCCTCAAAATAACGCCCTAATAAAATTAAGCTTACAATCACAGCGGCCGCTTCGTAATAAACATTCACAGTGCCTTCAGGTAGAACTTGTGGAATAAATGTTGCGACTAGCGAAAGACTATAAGCCGCCAGTGTTCCAACAGCCACCAATGAATTCATATCTGGAGCAAAGCGCCATAATGCTGGAATACCTTTTTGATAAAAACGTCGGCCTGGAAAGATGAGTACCAGCGTGGTCAAAACACATTGAATCAGCCAGCTTTGTTGCGTGCCGATATTGCCCATGACCCACATATGAAAAGCTGGAATCATATGTGACCCCATTTCTAGAATAAAAACAGGCACGGCTAGAATTAAAGAGATCATCAAATCTCGTTTCAACTGTTGCTGCTCCGTGGCTTTTTTATCCTGTTGAACACTTACACTCTGCTCAATCTGCTTAGCCGTGTATCCCGCTTTTTTAACGGCTTGAATCAAATCACTGCTCTGTACTTGAGCGTTGCCTTGTACCCATGCGCGTTCAGTAGCAAGGTTGACGTTTGCTTGTTGTACGCCCTCGACTTTTTTTAATGCTTTTTCTACCCGTCCAACACAGGAAGCACAAGTCATACCTTCTATCGACAACTCAATCGGCTGAGAGGTCAAGACCTTATAACCGGCTCGTTCTACGGCTTTGGTTACTGCAATTAGATCTAAAGGTTGAGACGAGGAAATCATGGCGTTTTCAGTCGCTAGATTCACCTCAGCATTTTCAACACCTTCAACTTTTTTTAATACTTTTTCCACTCGTCCCACACAGGAAGCACAGGTCATACCCTCAATTGGCAATGTTTCATTGTAAAGATAAGACTTATTATTTTCTGAGTTCATAACACCCTCTATCATGTTCAATCTGTTATCAACAGCATAGAGGTTGACATGATGGTAAGGTCAAGCCTGTTTTTTTAAAATGTGTTTGACCTTACCATCATGACAAGGCTTAAGCTTAGTGATGAAATAAAAACTTATTTGGAGAAAGGCTATGAAACTATGGATTGTAAATATGAAATGTGGCGGCTGTGCTCGTGGTGTGACAGCAACCATTCACGATATCGACTCAAACGCCAAGATTGACATTGATTTAGCAGCCAAAGTGATCAGTATCGAAACCATCGCAAGTGTTGAGCAGATGACGGCTGCTTTAGCAAAGGCTGGCTTCCCTGCACAAGTGCAATGAATCAGTCTGATAGACGCGCAGTCTATACGATTAACAGAAAGGATTATGGGCTGAATCATTTTGAATTTATTGACCACGCGCGTTTGGTGATATGTCTACTTTTACGTATGAAAAGTGGATAATGTTACCAAAATGAATACTTTATTTATGACAGGAGTTATCGGCAAGCGCATGCAATATTCCGCAGGATTCAGCTAGCGCTTCACTTGCGCATTTTTGCCGCAACGCTAGTAGATGTTGCTTTAATTGTACCAGCTCTTCCATACGTGTTTCTACCGCATCGATATGCTCATCCAATAGCACATTGACCTCACCGCAGTTTTCCTCAGGTTTATCTCTATACTGAAGCAGGGTTCGTACTTCATCCAAAGTCATATCGAGCGTACGGCAGTGCAGGATAAATTGTAGACGCTCAAAATGCGCCTCATTGTACAAACGATAATTGCCTTGGCTACGCGCAGGCTCCGGTAATAACCTCTCTTTCTCATAATAGCGAATGGTTTCGACCGTCGCCCCTGTGCGCGTGGCAAGCTCACCAATTTTGATTAGCATGTGTATCTCCTTAAATAGTATTTTCTATTATCTAAAACAATAAAGTAACTATAAGGTTTGCTGATAAAAAATCAAACCCCTTTGTCGTTAAAAGCCTTGACCCTGAAGCTACTATAGGGTCCATAATGTCTTTAATAAGAGGATAAATAACTATGCAATATCATATTGAAGGTATGGACTGTGCCAGTTGTGTTGGCAAAATTGAGCGGGCACTAACACGTATGCCTGGTGTCTCTGAGGTTCAGCTAAACTTTTCGACTCAAAAGCTAGAGTTAACTCTAGAACCTGATACAAGTACTGACGTTAAAGATATCGAAAAGACTATTAAGCGCCTAGGGTTTGGCGTATCAGCGTTAACGAGTCAACAAAATGAGATGGGTATTGATGGTGGTCAAGCAGCGGTAAACGATCAGCGCTGGTGGCAAACCATAAAAGGCAAACAGGTTATTGGTACTGGGCTTTTGATGAGTGCCGCATATATGTTGTCTTTAATTTTCCCTGAATATGGCGCATGGGCTTTTATTGCCGCTGTGGCTATCGGTGTCCTACCATTCGCCCGTAAAGCTTTTGCATTGGCGTTAGTAGGTTCGCCTTTTTCAATTGAAATGCTCATGTCTGTTGCGGCTATCGGCGCCCTTATCATTGGAGAGGCAGAAGAAGCTGCTGCCGTGGTGTTCCTATTTTCGGTTGGTGAGCTATTAGAAAGCGTCGCAGCTGATCGTGCGCGCGCTGGCATCAGAGCGTTATCATCACTAGTGCCAAAGACTGCTATTCTATTGGACGCGCAAGGACAACAATGTCAGGTGGCAGCGACTGCATTACAGATTAACGATAAGGTGCTTGTGCGTCCCGGTGATAGAGTTTCTGCTGACGGAGTGATTGTTCAAGGTGTTTCTAGCCTCGATGAGTCACCTGTAACTGGAGAATCTGTTCCTGTTGCCAAAACCATAGGCGCTGAGGTCTTTGCTGGATCTATCAACGTTGATGGGGTACTACAAATACGCGTAGAAAAAACAGCGGCAGATAATACGATTGCGCGTATTATCGAACTTGTAGAGCAAGCGCAAGCGTCTAAAGCACCGACTGCACGATTTATTGAAGCCTTTAGCCGCTACTATACGCCTATCGTGATGGCGATTGCGGCTTTAGTGATTATTATCCCACCTCTACTGATGGGAGCAGAATGGGGAATATGGCTATATCGTGGTTTGGCGCTATTATTGATAGCTTGTCCTTGTGCCCTTGTGCTGTCAACACCTGCCGCTATTGCCTCAGGTTTGGCGGTCGGCACGCGCCATGGACTGCTTATCAAAGGCGGTAATGTCATGGAGTTGGTGGGTCAGGTCAGTACCGTCGCTTTTGATAAAACGGGTACTTTGACTGAAGGAAAACCACGCGTAACCGATGTTATTGGTTTTAAAACAGCGCATACCGCTGCTGAGGGTCACGATAAACTACTGTCACTGTTTGCGAGTGTCGACTCCGTCTCTAGTCATCCACTTGCTAGGGCTATTGTGGATCATGCCAAAGCCGCTAAGGTAGTAATACCTGATGCCTCTAATGCCTTTGCTACGGCAGGCAAAGCCGTTCATGCCACTGTCGCTGGACGCTCTTTGGCCATCGGCTCACCAGTCTACGTCGCTGAGAAAGTGATGTTGCCAGCTGAGCAGCAGATTCAAATTGAGATGCTACAAAATGATGGTAAAACGGTTTCTATTTTGTTTGATGAGCATACGAGGGATGCGCTCGGATTGGTCGCTTTACGTGATGAGTTACGAGAAGATGCAAAGCAGGCCATTGCCCAGCTTAACAAGATGAACGTGCGCTCCGTCATGCTCACAGGTGACAACAGTCGTACGGCAAAAGCGCTTGCCAGTCAGTTAGATATAGAGTGGAAAGCTGAGCTGTTACCTGAGGACAAGCTGCGTCTACTCAGCGAGATGCAAAGCAGTAGTAAAATAGCGATGATTGGTGATGGTATCAATGATGCACCCGCTTTGGCAGCGGCAGACATTGGCATTGCGATGGGAAGTGGCACGGATGTGGCTATCGAAACGGCTGATATTGCCCTATTAAAAAGCCGCGTGATGGACGTTGCTAACCTTATTGCCTTATCCCGCGCCACCATGAGAAATATCCATCAAAATGTCATATTTGCACTTGGGTTAAAAGGCATATTTCTGATAACCACTGTGCTCGGCGTGACAGGACTTTGGATTGCTGTGCTAGCAGATACTGGTGCTACGGTACTGGTCACGCTGAATGCATTGCGTTTACTGCGTTTTAAAGGAGTGTCTTCCCGTTAATGACAGTTAAAAAATAAAACGGTTATGGCTACATCAGTGGCCGTTTTATTACATCTAACTCTTATCTATAAGCAGTCAATGTGCCTACCTTTAAAAAAATCATTACCTAAACCTATCACGCCTTATTCGTATTAAATCTGCGCCGATACTCACTTGGCGTCAAACCAACAAGGCGCTTAAATATTTTACGAAATGCACTGGCATCACTATAACCAACTTTCCACGCTATTTGCTCAACAGGAGACGACGAGAACTGTAGAAAGTCTTTTGCTTCTCCGATGCGTAATCGCTGACAATATTCTGTGGATGTCATCCCCGTTGCCTTATGAAAGCGCCGCAGAAAAGTACGCTCTTCTAACTGCGCGCAATTGGCTAAGGTAGATAAATCAATATCTTGTGCATTGGTTCTTTGTAACCAATGCTGCACTTTTAATATGGCTGTGTCTCCATGGGTGAGGTTGGGTGAGAAAGCACTGTAATAACATTGTTCACGCCTTGAAGGGTCGATTAACAACATACGAGCGGTCTCATTCATCACCTGAGAACCAAGAAAGCGATCCACCATCCTAAGCCCCAAATCTGTCCAAGCCATTGCGCCCCCAGCGGTCACAATATCACCATCCTCAATAATAATACGATCCACATCAAGATCCACATCAGGGAAACGCTGCTTAAAATCCTCTACATAGCCCCAATGTGTGGTTGCCTTGCGTTTGGAGAGTAGTCCTGTTTCGCCCAATAAAAAAGCACCGGCGCAGACAGACGACAGTATCACCCCTGTCGAATGCTGCTCTTTTAGCCATTCTAGCCAAGGTTCTGCCGCTTGCTTTGCAATCGGTGCTTCTAACGTGGGTGGAATGATGACGGCTATTAATTTTCCTATGCTATCAGGATTGCTCGAAAAAGTGCGCTTAGGCTGCTGCTCAGCACCCTTAATTTCCCAGTGGCTGACTTGTAAAGGCAGATCAATTGTATCTTGACGTTTGGCGGCGAGTTTACTGGCCACCATCAGTAAGTCAGTCAGCCCAAGGATGGCCGCCATTTGTGCTTTCTCATAGATGACCAGCCCAATTTCAATAGCATGTTTATGACTCATATGTCGTTATTAACCTCTTATGTGTCGATGTAGCCACTCGTTAGTGTAGCATAGTACTTGTAAAATATACGCCTATACAGTCACTTCCATAAACAAAAAGGAATTATCATGAACACACAAGCATTGATCGTTGTCGACATTCAAAATGAGTATTTTCCACAAGGTAACTTATCACTTGTAGGTATTAACGAAGCCGCTGATAATGCCGCTTTGGTGATTGCGTCTGCCAGAGAAAAAGGTCATACCGTCATTCATATCCGTCATGAAATGCCTGCTGACGCACCACTCTTTACGCCGGGCAGCGATGGTGTAGAGATTAATGAAAAGGTAAAACCAATAGAGAATGAAGCCGTCATCACTAAGCATTACCCCAATTCGTTCCGTGAAACCAATCTGAAAGAGCTATTGGATAAAGAAGGTATCAAAGAAGTGACTGTGATTGGCGCCATGAGCCACATGTGTGTCGATGCCACCGTTCGTGCGGCAGTAGATTTTGGTTATACAACCACTACGGTTCATGATGCCTGTGCCACGCTTGATCTTGAGTTTAATGGCACAAAAGTACCTGCTGCTCAGGCTCATGCCACTATCATGGCAGCGATTGAGTTTCTATATGGCGAAGTGATTGATACTCAAACGTGGATTGCGCGTTAATCCAGAGTTGTTAATCAAATCATGATTTAGTCATGAAATAGACTTTTAAACCCTATTCCGATTAAGAAGGATTTCCTCAATAAGGTAACTATTATGAATATCGTAAAATCACTGACTGGCACCACACTGTTAAGTGGCGTCATGTTGTTAACGGCATGTACCACCTTTGCCAGTCCAGCAGCAAATTCTAACGCGGTAAAACAGACAGCGACCAATACCGTTGAATTTCAGCAAATCCGTAATGCCACAATTAAGCTTGATTATGACGGCACCACGTTTTTAGTGGATCCGATGCTAGCGGTTAAAAACGCTTATCCAGGGTTTGATGGCACAGTAAATAACCAAATACGCTATCCAATGGTAGATCTGCCGATGTCTGTTGACGAAGTGCTTAAGGCTGATGCCATTATTTTGACCCACTTACATGACGATCATTGGGATGAAGCTGCACGTAACCTTGTGCCTCGTGACATGCCAATTTTCACCCAAGATGCAGCCGATGCGGCAATCGTACGTAAAGATGGTTTTACCGATGTCAGAGTATTAACCGAACAAGGCGTTGTGTTTAAAGGCGTTACAATTCATAAAACCATCGGACAGCATGGTACTGATGAGATGTACAAAGTGGCACCATTAGCTGAACTACTGGGCAAAACGATGGGGATTGTATTCCAGAAACCAAACTACAAGACCGTTTATGTCGCAGGGGATACCGTTTGGAATAAGGAAGTGGAAGATGCATTCACTCGCTATAAGCCTGATGCGGTCATCCTTAATACAGGCTATGCGAAGTTAACTACCTTTGTTGATGACTCTATCATTATGGGTAAAGAGGATGTATACCGTGCGTATAAATTCTCTCCTAATGCTCAGATCGTGAGCGTGCACATGGATACGGTCAATCATGCCACCCTCACCAAGGCAGAGCTGCGCCGCTTTATCGAAGAAAAGCACTTAGACAAGCAGCGTGCGCTTGTCCCTAATGATGGTCAAACCTATAAATTCTAGTGCCTGATGGTTGGGTCTTTAAATCTTCCCTGTGTGGCAATACCCAAAGTGTGTTGCTATGCATCGTTAATACGGTAAAAATGAGATCGTTTATGAATATGCCAAATCATTCAGGTAGCGCCCCTTTCGTTCTTTCGGTGCTCGACAATGCCTTCACCGGCGTTGGTCACACGGCAGAGGACACCTTTCAAGAGATGATTGCGCTTGCGAAATTGGCTGACAAAAGAGGCTTTCAGCGGTTTTGGATGTCTGAACATCATGCCATGCCTGGTGCTTCGGTGCCTTCACCGCAGATGATGGTGGCTCGGCTTACTGGGGAAACTGAGCGAATTAGACTTGGTGCAGGCGGCATCATGCTACCGAATCATGTGCCTTTGGTCATTGCTGAACAATTTGGCATGCTCGATGCGATGGCGCCAGGACGAATTGATCTTGGTTTGGGACGGGCACTGGGTACGGATGGTGCAACGGCTTCCGCTTTGCGTCGGCATAAGGCAGCAAACGATGAATTTCCTCAGCAAGTCGCAGAGTTGTTGGGCTTTTTAGAAAACAGTTTTCCAAAAGACCATCCTTATAATGAGGTTCATGCGGTGCCAGGTCCATGGCAAGCCGAGCAAAACCGAGTACCCCCATCGAAGACCGCTGCTGATGTTTGGATCTTAGGGTCATCGACTTACTCCGCGCATCTGGCAGCAAAGCTGGGTAGACCTTATGCATTTGCTCTACAGTTTGGCAATGCTGATGTCTTAAGTGCCATGCGCATTTACCGAGAGAATTTCCGTCCTTCAAAAATTCTAGCCAAGCCATACTGCTTAGTCAGCATTGGCGCGATTGCGGACGAAGATCCTGTAGAGGCACGTCGCCAGTCAACATCGTCTGCCATGGCAATGTTGAGAATGTTTCAGCGCAAGCCTTTTGCTTTACTGCCTCCTGATGAAGTAGCCGCTTTTCAAGGCAATATGCAAGAGCGCCAGATTATTGAACAGTATACCGATCAAACCCTGCATGGCACTGCTGCCGAGGTCGCAAAAGGTTTAGAGGATCTTCAGGAGCAGACAGGTGTCGATGAGGTAATGATGGTGGTTCAGGGCTATTCGCGCCGCGCCCAATCGCGCACTGTTGAGCTAATCGCAGATCATTATGGTATGCCAAGTCACTAGATCCTGTTGGGAATAACGATATTAAAAAGTTAGCAAAGCGCTTAATGCCTAACCATTAGGCTTGATTGGGCTCGTAAGCTACCCAAATGCATTGCACCGATGTAATGACAGCGACACTCAAAAGACACTGATTCTCATCCAAATAGTAGTCCCTGTGTAGATAATGGCTTTTGAAGAAGTAGCGCATACAAGTGAAGTTAGCAACCAAGATAAGCCGTGATATAATGCCCCGATAATTGATATTTTATGAAAGGTTTACATTATGGCTCGTACAGCTAGCGCATTACACATTTTAGTAAAACACAAAGAGCAGGCTGAAGACATTATTGCCAAGCTTCAAAAAGGCGCTAAGTTCGATGTGCTGGCGAAACGACATTCAACCTGCCCATCAGGTAAAAAAGGCGGTAGCTTAGGTGAGTTTCAACAAGGCGACATGGTACCAGCATTTGATAAAATCTGCTTCAGCGGCAAACTCTTCACCCCACATTTGGTAAAAACCAAATTTGGCTGGCATGTGGTTAAAGTACTTTACAGGACATAAGTGTTAAAGGCGGAGATTTAATGATTAGCCAACTGACATATCATTAAACATTATCCTGACTCATACAGGACCTAACATCATGGCAATCACGATTTGAGCTGCCATGATTGACTCATTTATGACCCAAAACGACTTATGATCTAATGTCCGTGTCATATCTAAATTTGAGTTGAATAAACTTTAGTTCCCCTAAAAGTGATGATGGTAGACAGTTATAAATAGGTTTTGAGCATAATAAAGCGTTAAGAACAAAAGGCTGCTACTGCCCTCTCTCCTCTTTTGTATCAACATTAATAATTTTTAAGGTATTAAAAAAGGACACCGCAGCGTCCTTTTTTATTCTAAATCAAGGCTCATACAAAGCCTATTCTAATGATGCTCGCCAGGAAGTATTCTGGCAAAGGCACGCTGAGCAAGGTTTGGCTTCTTATCGGTAGTCAGTCCAGCGCGAGTGCTTGGAAAAATACGATAACCCATCGACTGAATACCAACGTTGATTGCTGGTGCCAGTGAATAAGTAGCTGACGCAAATTTACCCATGTTGCTAGCAATACTGTTTGGTTTATGGACAATCGCTTTGGCAACCATCATCGCCGCTTCATCAGGCATAAGCGCAGGCATGTAGCGGTATAATTTAGTAGGCTCAATCATCGGCGTGCGTACCAATGGCATAAAAATATTGGTAATCGTCACATTATCGCCCTTCACTTCAGCAGCTAAGCAGCGGCTAAAAGCATCCAATGCCGATTTTGAGGCAACATAAGCGGCAAAACGCGGACTGTTTGCCAGTACACCAATCGATGAGATATTCACAATTTGACCAGTCTGACGTTCAATCATCGTCGGCAAAAACCCAAGAACTATTTTAACCGCGCCAAAGTAATTGATATCCATAGTACGCTCAAAATCATGAAAACGATCAATAGACTCGTGAACCGAGCGCCGAATTGAACGACCAGCGTTATTGACCAAGACATCAACATGTCCGAAATCTGCCAAAATTTGCGTGCTAACTTTTTCGATATCATCCATATTGGTCAAATCACAAGGGTAATAACTGGCATTGCCACCAAGCTCCTCGATACTTTCTTTAACGGCTTTTAGTTTGTCTTCGGTACGTGCTAATAAGATAACATGCGCACCGCATTCACTAAGTAAATACGCTGTACGCTCACCAATACCGCTTGATGCCCCTGTGATAATGATATGCTTATCTTTGACCGCTTTGTTGATTGCTTTTTTTGAGGGATTGGCCATAAAAAATCCTTTTTGTTGTTTCTATGCCTATGAATGTTCGATTACAGCATAGCAAAAAATTATGGCTTAAAGTGAACAAAACCGCCGTCTCAGCCAGATAATTTGACGATTATAAGAATCGATAAACGTATAATCGCAGTATTGCTTAGACTTACGCTTTTCACCGAGCATCGATAAGGAGTATCTATTTTGATTGCAACTCTAGCTCATTACATTGATTTAATTGCTAAGATAGTCGAGGTCATTGGCGTACTTATTATGTTTTTTGGATTGTTTTTTGCTTTTTATCGAGGGATTCGCCTAACCAGTGGTTTTAATCACGAGACCTATATCGAAATCAGACAAACCGTCGGTAAATCTATTTTGTTAGGATTAGAAGTCCTCATCGCCGCTGATATTATGGCGACTGTCGTCACAGAACCGACGTTACGCAGCGTCCTAGTACTAGGTTTTATCGTACTCATTCGGACTTTTTTGAGCTTGTCACTACAAGTAGAATTAGAAGGCAAATTTCCTTGGCAAAAAGAAAATACAGTGCTCAAAAAAGAACCACATACCGCTAAAGTGGACGAGCTTTAAAGCTTTTTTTGTCATTTAACAAACGCTTAGCATGAGCCGTTTGCTCACTTACTATTCGTGCGCCTGCAAAAAATCTTCGACCACGCGAAACTGTCCAGCGGTACTTTCTTCGCCATACATCGCTTGGCGAAAAGCATTAGAATTAGGAATGCCTGTGGTATACCAAGCAATGTGCTTGCGAGCGATACGGCAGCCAGAGTACTCACCATAAAAGTCATATAGCTCTTGCAAATGCGCCAGTACGATCTCTTTTATCTCACTGACGCTCGGTGCGTCCAAACTATCGCCAGTGCGTAAGAAGTGCTCGATATCACGGAATATCCACGGTTGTCCTTGAGCAGCACGCCCAATCATCACCGCGTCACAGCCTGTCAACTCATAGACACGCTGGGCTTTTTGCGCGCTATCGATATCGCCATTGGCAATGACGGGAATATTGATGCTTTCTTTAACTTCGCGTATCAGCTCATAACGCGCCTCGCCAGTGTACATATCCTCGCGCGTGCGTCCGTGAATGGCAATCGCCGCAATACCTGCTTGCTCAGCACGCTTCGCCACACGCAAGATATTCTCACGACCATTTTCATAACCCAATCGCGTTTTTAAGGTCACGGGGGCATTTACGCTATTTACCGCCGCATCTAACAAGCGCGCAACCAAATCTTCGTCTTGCAATAGTGCAGAACCCGCCAGCCTGCGGCAAACTTTTTTGGCAGGGCAGCCCATATTGATATCAATAATTTGCGCGCCATTATCAATCTGATAACGTGCCGCCTCTGCCAATTTATCAGGCTCAGCCCCTGCAATTTGCGCTGATATAGGCGCAATTTCATTGTCAAAATTGGCACGATACAAGGACTTTTTGCGCGCGTAAAGCGCCGTGTCAGCGATAATCATTTCACTCACCGCATGACCGGCACCAAAGGATTTACACAATCGCCGAAAAGGATTGTCCGTCACGCCCGCCATAGGAGCAACCATGAGGCGGTTTTCAATCGTCAAGCCACCAATGACCAATGGCTGCAATAAAGGATGATCAGATACTGGTAAAGACGACGGTAAATCAGGAGAATCAGTAGACATAAAAAGCGGCTTGCCATTAATTAAAATAAGATAATAAAAACAAGCCGTTATTCTAAGGAATCGCACACATATTGCAAGCTATTAACGTGAATAACTTGCATTAAGAAACACGACTTTTTCAACAGTACACCCTTACTTATCAAACACACTGCCCTGCTCTAGTGTGATGTCCTCATCATGCTCCTGCATACGCCACGGCAAACTATCTGGCGACACATTTAAGAAGTGTAGATATTTTTCGAACTGATCAATAATATCGTTAATCACCGACTCTGATTGATAGCCATATAAATCATAGGTTTGGCCGCCACGACGCAAATATACCTCAGCACGATGATGGTGCTCTTGTGGTAATTCATTGGCCATATCTTCGGTATAATAATCAGGAATTTCATGCTCTGACAAACGAACTTCATACCAGAACTCTACATTATCACCGCGTCTCAATTCCAATACAGCACGGTTATTGACCTCATCATAGTTTACATCAGGCAACCAGCCTGTTTCGGCAAACTTCTCTGCCACCTCATGCATCGATGATAAAACCGTACCTTTGATATAACCCAGCACTTTTTCGCGCGTTGGTTGATTGGTGATATAGTCAATACGATCACGCCATGCGTCAAGCTTAAGTAGATGTGGCGGCAGATGGTTGTCATTGGCTAGGCTTTGATTGCGATGTCCTTCAATACGTAGTGCACGCCACATACCAAATGTCGAAATTAATATAATGATTGCAAACGGTAAAGCACTAACGATAGCCGCTGTTTGTAGTGCACTTAGACCGCCTGCGATAAGTAGAACCGCTGCGACCGCCCCTTCAGTTACCACCCAAAACGAGCGCTGCCACCAAGGCGTATCACTACGTCCACCCGCAGCGAGCGAGTCAATCACTAATGACCCTGAATCCGATGACGTCACAAAAAAAGTAATAATTAACAGTACTGTCAATGATGAGACAATCTGCGTGAATGGTAAATTCTCTAGCAATTTAAATAACGCAATTGCTTGGTTGTTTTGCACTTCGCTAATCAGCGCGTCGTAACCATCGACCATAATCATATGCAGTGCCGTATCGCCAAACACCGAAAACCAAAAGAAGGTAAATAGCGTTGGTACTAACATGACGCCCAATACAAACTCACGAATGGTGCGACCGCGACTGATTTTGGCAATGAACAGACCCACAAAAGGCGCCCAAGCAATCGTCCATGCAAAAATAAATAGTGTCCAACTACCGATCCAATCACTCGATTGATACGCTTGCAAGCTAAAGGTACGCTCAACGATATTGCCCAGATAGCTGCCCGTGTTTTCCATAAAAGCATTGAGAATAAAGATCGACGGACCAACGATAAAGACAAATAACATGAGTGCCGTTGCCAATACCATGTTTAAAATAGACAAGCGCTTGACGCCTTTATCCATACCTGCCAACACAGATACCAAGGCAGCTGCTGTTACTAAGGCAATGATAATAACCTGCACGGTCGTATTAACTGGCACCATCTCTGGTAGCAAATAATTTAGACCTGCGTTAATTTGCGCCACCGATAGACCCAAGCTGGTGGCGATACCGAACATCGTGCCCACGATCGCAAACACATCAACAGTATGTCCGATAGGGCCATAGATTTTGTCACCGATTAATGGATATAGCGTTGAGCGTACCGACAATGGCAAGCCATGACGAAAAGAGAAATACGCCAGCGACAAACCTACTACGCCATAAATCGCCCAAATATGAAAACCCCAATGAAAATAGGCAATTTGCATGGCTTCTTTAGCAGCTTCAATCGTCTGCGGCGTGGAAAGTGGCGGACTGGCAAAATGCAATACAGGCTCTGCTACGCCATAAAACAATAGCGCGATACCGTAGCCTGCGGAAAAAAGCATGGCGAACCATTCCAGAAACTTATACTCAGCCTCCGCATGGTCAGGGCCCAATTTAATACTGCCATAAGGCGAAAATGCCAAGGCGATAATAAACATCAAAAATATGGCGACTGCCAACATATAAAACCAGCCGAAAGTGTCGGTGGTAAATGCCAGCACTTTGCTGAACAGCTCGCCAGCAGCGTCAGGGTTGATGGCTGTGCCGATCACCAATAACAGCATAATCGCTGCTGCCGGCAAAAAAACCGGCAACAAAATAGTGGAGCGAGGTAATTTACTCATAGAAAGTGATATCCCCAAAAAGTAGCAATGAAAAATAATCTTCGATATCAAGATTAATAATCAGAAGGAGCAGTGCCTTTTTTATAAAAAGTGACTCACAAAGGCGAAAATGCATCAGTTATTATTAAACAAATACAATTTTTATCACACTATGCTCAAAAACCCCAGACAAGCGCCCAACTTGTAACATGACTTTAACGATTGTTACATGACTATTACCAAGTAATAAAAAAGGCCGCTTGTTAGCGACCTTTTTATTTTATTCTGGAACAATTTACGTTTTGCTTGTTAATTCGACAGCCATCTCGTTTTTTTATTACTAAACAGTAATGGTGGCAGCAAGTTGCTTAGCCGTTTCAGCCAGTTCTGTGTGATCAGCTTGGGTCACTGCATGTCGACCGAGCTCATGAATACTCGATGGAATGAGATGCACGTGATAATGAAAAACGGTTTGACCCGCCTCGCTACCATTTAATTGCATCTGAATAATGCCTTCACGCGCAAATACTTGACGCTGTGCTTGCATGACTTTTTTAGCGGTCATTAACACCGCGGCGGCATACTCTGGTTCAAGATCCGCCAAATCAACGGCTTTTTGCTTAGGAATCACCAGCACATGCCCCTCTGCTTGTGGCATGATATCCATAAAGGCAAGGGTTTTATCATCTTCATAGACTTTGTGATAGGGAATGTCACCGTTTAGCATTTTGGCAAAGATATTGTTATCGTCATACGCGGCTTGCTCATTGGCTTGGGTCATTATTTTTTCCTTTACTTATTTGATTATTGGTTGCTCGACAGCTTTTAGAAGGGATGGAATAGCCTGTAATATAGTGGACGAAATGTCGTTTAAGCACAAGTTGCGATAGCACTCGTTATTAAAAATTAGCAATACATAAGCTAATCGCGGTAGCTCACCAATTTGGTTGGCGAGTTAGGCGCTTTAAATGTTATATTAACCCTCTACTTTAACAACACTACGTTTATGGATTCGTCTATTTTGCCGACTCAATCAAATATGAGTAACATTTATACAGAACCTGCTCAAGCAGCGCAAACGTCTGTCACAGCTGGCTCTGTATTCAATAATGAAAAACAACCAAGCAGCGCTGAGACTGAAAATGAGACTCAAGCCCCCACTCAAAGCATTGAACCTAACGCGCTCATTCTGGCCGAAGCACTAAGCGACAAGACGATTGGTTGGAAAATACACAATTGCAAAATCACTAAAAAGACGGTCACACAGGATTTACCACTACCGTTCTTATATCATTACGACAGTTTAAATGATGCGATTAAGCAAGCGAATCCGCTCACACCCGCCCTCCTGTCACAGTTCAATACGCCCATGAGCGCTCATGAAGCAGCCAAGCTGATTGGTATTAACGAAGCACTAATAAGCAGCCCTTGGCATGTCAAAATCATCGGGTCATTGGTAGTGTTTAGCGAAGCGCTGCAGTTAGCCGTACGCTTGCATTGGACCAATACGGGCAAAGACACCCAACAACTTTATACCCAGAATGAAGCAGACGCTATTACAGCCGCTTTTAAAGATTGGCAGTTTTTTGGTCGTATCGATGTACTCTACAAAAATAATAAGCAAACCTTAATCAGTATAGATGAACAAGCTGAAGGTAATGAGCAACTACTTCGTATTGAAGCAAACGCTGATTATCAATGCTTGCCAGCGACTCATGCGTTAGTGGTTATCGCTAAATTGGAAGCGGACAAAACAGAGCTACCTTGGTTTGAGGCGGCGATAGTAGAGCGCGTCGAATAACACCTTATCTTCCAAATACTTACGATGTTATGACTACTATTGACTTGGCATTATCAATGAGTAGTTTTCAGTGACTCATATCTAATGGTATGGTAACGACCTAGTATTATTCACTAGTCCTCGCATTTTATAAAAAGCACACTATCAATATTAAAATTGAGGGTGCACATTTTCACAAACCTCGCCTATTTGTAAGGAATATCACATGGATTATCGCTCAAAAACCTCTACTGGCGGCCGTAATATGGCAGGCGCGCGCGCATTATGGCGTGCGACTGGCATGACCGATGGCGACTTTGGTAAACCAATCATTGCGATTGCCAACTCGTTTACCCAGTTCGTACCCGGCCATGTGCATCTAAAAGACTTGGGGCAACTGGTCGCACGTGAGATTGAACAAGCAGGCGGCGTGGCTAAAGAGTTCAATACCATTGCGGTCGATGATGGTATTGCCATGGGTCATAGCGGTATGTTGTACTCACTGCCAAGTCGCGATTTGATTGCCGACTCTGTAGAATACATGGTCAATGCCCATTGCGCAGATGCCTTAGTTTGTATCTCCAACTGCGATAAAATAACGCCGGGTATGTTGATGGCAGCCATGCGCCTAAATATTCCAGTAGTGTTTATTTCAGGTGGCCCAATGGAAGCGGGCAAGATTTTAGCCAGTACAGTTGGTAAGAGCCATAATACCGATGGTAGTGACAGTAGTGCCATTCGTAAGCTTGATCTTGTTGATGCGATGATGGATGCCGCTGACGACAGCATTAGTGATGCAGATGTAGCCGCTATCGAAGCCTCAGCCTGCCCAACTTGTGGTTCATGCTCTGGTATGTTTACTGCTAACTCAATGAACTGCTTGACCGAAGCGTTGGGCTTAGCACTACCAGGTAATGGCTCACTACTAGCGACTCACTCGCTGCGTCGCGAGTTGTTTTTAGAAGCGGGTCGTACCATTGTATCGCTTGCCAAACGCCGTTATGAACAAGATGACGATTCAGTATTGCCACGCTCAATTGCTAGCAAAGCAGCTTTTGAAAACGCGATGACCTTAGATATCGCCATGGGCGGCTCAACCAATACTATTTTGCATCTGTTAGCGGCTGCCAACGAAGCAGAAGTCGATTTCAAAATGTCAGATATCGATCGTCTAAGCCGCGGTGTACCTTGCCTTGCAAAAGTCGCCCCTGCCTCGCAGAAATACCATATGGAAGATGTGCATCGTGCTGGCGGTGTCTTTGCGTTATTGGCCGAGCTTGATCGTGCTGGGTTACTGAAGACTGACGTACCGACCATCCATAGTCCAACGATGAAAGCCGCGATTGATAAGTGGGATATCATGAACCCTGATAATCAAGAGGCTCGCGCACGCTTCCTTGCAGCACCGGGTGGCATACGTACCACTGAGGCATTTTCACAATCAAAAGAATGGTCGAACCTCGACGTCAATCGCGAGTCAGGTTGTATCCGTAGTGCCCAACATGCCTATTCTACAGATGGTGGATTGGCCGTATTGTATGGCAATATCGCTGAGCGTGGCTGTGTAGTCAAAACCGCAGGTGTGGATGACAGCATTCTAGTATTTACTGGACGCGCGCGCCTATTTGAGTCACAAGATGATGCTGTCGCTGCGGTATTGGCTGATGAGATCGTGGCAGGTGATGTGGTCATTATCCGCTATGAAGGCCCTAAAGGTGGCCCTGGCATGCAAGAGATGCTATATCCGACCACTTACCTTAAGTCTAAAGGCTTGGGTAAAGAATGCGCCCTACTCACTGATGGTCGTTTCTCGGGTGGAACATCAGGTTTATCCATTGGTCATGCAAGCCCAGAAGCAGCGGAAGGTGGCGCCATTGGCTTGGTTGAAGAAGGCGATACCATCCATATCGACATTCCTAATCGTACGATCAACATGCAAGTCAGTGATGCCGATTTGGCCACTCGCCGCGAGGCGATGGAAGCTCGTGGCCGCGATGCGTGGAAGCCTATAAGCCGTGACCGTCATGTGACCCCTGCGCTACGTGCCTATGCTGCTATGACTACCAGTGCCGATACTGGTGCGGTACGTGACGTGAGTCAAGTTGAGCGTTAAGCCTTCAATTATTAATCGTTAAAGTATATTGGTAAAAATCTATTAAGCCTGCGCTATGCAGGCTTTTTTTTCACCAAAAAACAACGCATATGTCGTTTTGATAACGATTTTTTGCGGTAATCATTATTTTTTAGCGTCATTATAATGGACTAGTAAATATGACCTCACTCTAACTTTTTAAGATAAACATAACAGCGTGCACCTACCTTATGATTGAAAACTACAATTTATTTTTATTGGTCTGCGGTATCGCTTTTTTACTGGGGGCGTTATTCCCCATTATATTTAAGCGCACGCCTATCTCTTTGCCTATGTTGCAGGTCAGCTTTGGGCTGCTGATGGGGTACTGGTGGACGACCTTATCATTTTTAGACCCTATGAATAACGGCTTAATTATCGAAAAATTAACCGAAATTGTGGTGCTCGTATCCTTGGTTGGTGCTGGTATCAAAATTGATACGAAGCTGTCTTGGCAATTGTGGCGACCGACCGTGCGTCTGTTGCTTATTACCATGCCGATTGGCATCTTTGCGATGGCGGTGCTAGGCTACTATGCATTTGGTCTCAGTCTGGGAGCCGCTATATTGCTGGGCGCAGTACTGGCTCCAACCGATCCTGTATTGGCTTCTAGTATTCAAGTAGGGCCACCCAATACAGGTCGCGAAGACACACCTCGCTTTACATTAACGTCAGAAGCAGGATTGAATGACGGACTGGCTTTCCCATTTGTTTATTTGGCCATAAAAATAGCGGAAGCCTTTAGCCAAGGCAATTCCTTTACCCTCGAGATGCTCTGGTCATGGTTCACTCATGATGTCTTATGGAAAATTGGTGCTGGGCTGGTGGTGGGAATTGTCGTTGGTAAAATTATGGCCAAGCTGGTATTTTCAAAATACAGCCAAAACACCACTATTTCTCAAGGCTATGTGGTCATTGCACTAACGTTAGTGGCTTATGGACTTGCCGAATTTGTACATAGTTATGGCTTTATCGCCGTGTTTATCGCGGCATTTGCCTTTCGCCGCTCAGAGCATGAGCACAGCTATCACCACAAGCTCCATGATTTTGCAGAACAATCAGAAGGCTTACTCATGTCTCTAGTGCTGGTCACTTTCGGCATGTTTCTTGGTCAAGGATTGCAGTCGGGTGTTGAGCTGACATGGCGTGTTTACATCGTCAGCTTCACCTTCCTCTTGTTGATACGTCCCATTGGTGGGTTTATTGCTTTATCAGGACTAAACATGCCACACACTGAAAAATATGCCATTTCTGCTTTGGGCATCCGTGGCATTGGTACGCTATATTATTTATCTTATGCACTCAACCAAGGTTTTTTCGGTGATGAAGATGCGCTTAAGCTATGGGTTGTCTGTTCGATTGTCATTTTGGCGTCAATCTTTATTCATGGTCTTAGCGCCACAAGGTTGCTTAAAATGACGCCGAATAAATCACATTAACCATACTCATAGAGCTATCTAGCGTTTTGAAAGCTCCGAATCGATTAAGTTAAGTACCGCTTCCGTTAGTGCAAACTGACGGACATCATTCAGCATCGTGGTGTCAAAATTATGGATAAAGGCAAATGACAACTGACGCTCTGGGTCACACCAAGCCACCGAACCGTTATAGCCCATATGCCCAAACCCTTGCTTGTTTGCATCAACTTTTTCATTGTCTATATGCTGACAAAGACTAAATAGCCGATGATAACCCAAGCGCCAATCCATGTTTGCTGGCATGACGGCATCTATCCCTGTGACTTGTGGTTTGGATAGTTGCTCAAAAGTGGCGCTATTAATAAACGTGTGTCCTTGCCATGTTCCGCCGTTGGCTAACATGGCATAGATGGTGGCCAATGCCTGAGCTGAAGCGACACCATTTGCTGCTGGAATAATCGCCTGTAGTGTCTCACGACTGTGATAATCGATTGCTTGTTTGCCAGCAGGTATGAGTGCCGCCTTATAGTTTTTTAGATTAAGCTGACTGGTATTGAAGTACAAACTATTAATATGAGCCGTGTCTAGTATCGGTAAAGTGTTCTGCTCATCATCTGAACTTAGGTCTGCCGCTTGTATATCAACTAAGGCTAGCTGCTGCCAGCAAGCATAACTAGGCAAATTGGCATAAGTACGTAAAGTACTTTGTGAGTCGGCTTTTAGCGTTGGTTTATGACGTTTATTACGCAGTTGTGAGCCAGCCTCATTTGATACTTCGAAGTCTTTGGCCAGTCTTACGACTTGATTGACTTTATTTTCTGGTACACCAAAATAGCAACTATCGGCAATACCTAAAGGCTCAGTGAGATAATGGCGCAATGCCTCAGCTAAAGACATTTCCGTAACGGCTTCTATCAGACCGCCCAACACCCAACCATAGACCAGAGCACTATAAGCGCTGTCATATAGCTCGCCATGGTCTGGTGCTGTGATTGGCATGGCAGCAACTTTATTGAGCATTTGATCCCAATCAAGTAAAGTTTCGCTATCCGCATCGATACTCTGAATTGAGAATAAGTTGGCTTGATGCGACATCACGCTACGTAGCGTAATATTCCCTTTATTCTGTGCAGAAAATGCAGGCCAATAATGGGCAATAGGTTGGTCATAATCAAGCATCTGCTGCGAAACCAATATATGTACGAGCGTCGCCAATACACCTTTACCCGTCGAAAAGTTAATCGCCAAAGTATCAGGCTGCCACGGCATCTCTGGACGTGCCATCCCCACACTCGCCTGTGCAATGCATTCTCCTGCCTGACAAACAACCACGGCACCACCAGCTGGTGCATCATCAAGCTGTAAGTCGGTGAGTATTTGCTGCAAGCGTTGTTGCAACGTTATATTTATCTGATGATCAAAAATCTGCGTGGCTTTATTATTATTGTCAATCATGGCTACCCTGCTCCATTTCTATAAAACAGCTAAACGGTAAAAAACTATTTAGCCCCTAATATTAAGTGTTCATATGATAAAAAATACATTATTTGCTAAGGCGTAACTGTTCAATATCTCAATATTAGCAATTTATCTTTTCGTTTGCTTAGAGCATGTCCTCAATTCAATCGATTACTTTCTAAACGGGCTAAAAATAGCTAAATTTTGCCAAACATCGTCAAATAGCTTCTTAATATCTCGATATTATATGCGCTACTTTCCTTGTTTGACGCCAATTTATCTCATTTTTATCACCATTTTAAAATGAGGACACGCCCTAGAACTTTTATCCTCATTTTTAAAATAACAACGCGCCTTAATAAAAAAGGCAACCTAGTGGTCGCCTCTCTGTCATTCAACACTTCTCAATAATACGTTGTCATCTTTATGTCTTAGCGCGGTACCAACAGACGATTATGAACTTCTTGCTCAAGCTTCGTTAATCCATGACTGCGCCCACGTTCCATAGCGGTGTCCATTTTACGTCCACGTAGCCATCCTGCGCGTAGCGCCATTGCGGCACCCACTCTATTGCCTGAGCCACAATGCACTGCTGTTTTTTTGCCATGATGTTGACGCAATATGTTATCAAATGCCAATATATTAAGCTGCTTTAAGTCTGCAGCACCATTAATAGGCAGATGCTCATAGTGCATGCCAGCTCGCTCGACCGCGGCGGCTTCATCAAAGCTCAATTCATCATCTGGCTGTAAGTTAATCACTAACTCAACCCCAGCTTTCGCTAAGGCAACCACTTTTTCGTCATTGAGTGCACCGCATACAATAGTAGTGTCATCAGGACGAAAATAAGGCTCAAGAATAGTACTAAGATCAACATCATTGTCTAAAACGCTATTGCCAGCATTCGATACTGTGTCAATAGCTACTGAATGATTCAGTTGATCTGGGTTTGGTACGGCGGTATGTGAAGTCATAATTATAAATTTGTTCGTTATATTTACTATGGTCAATTCCAGTTAAAATAAGTACAAAGCAACCGCGTGTCGATGTATAAGCAATACTTCAAGCGAGGTTAACGCTATTACTTTTCTATCACGAATCGACCATATTGAGATATTTTTTAGTTAAATGACAGTCGTTCTACTGGCTTTTACTCATTGCCACTCTGTAATTTAACCGTACCTGCCAAATGCGGCTTGTCATTTTTAGAACTAAATAAGCCAAACTCACAGGTATCGTCTGTGTCTTCAAGTACAGCCACCGGATCAGCGATAAGCTCTACTTCGGCTGGTAAAAAGATAGGCAGTTTAAATGACACATCAACCGTACACGCATCTGGCAACTCGTCCATCATAGCAAGGCATTTGGCCTTTGACCACATGCCGTGAGCAATCGCTTTAGGAAAGCCAAACGCACGCGCAGATAATGGATGAAGATGAATGAGGTTAAAGTCACCTGAAACAAAAGCATAACGACGACCGATATCTTCTGGCACTTCAAAGATACTATGCACGCCTTCTGGGTTGACTAATGGCTTGACCGTTATTGGACGTGGAGTGCTTTTTTTGTCTTTGCTGCTGATGGGTTTTTTGCTGCGTGACAGATACGTCGAAGTACCTTCCCAAATCACCTTATCTTCTGACTTGACCGTCGTCACAAAATCAAACTGCTGACCCTGAGCATGGTCACGCAAATTATCAAAGGTGACTGACATAGCAACCGTTTCACGCTCACCGATAGGACGATACTGAGTCACACTATTATCGACGTGCACTAGACCCAACATAGCAAATGGAAATGGCTCTTTAACCATCATATTCATCTGCAGCGTTTGAGACAGCACTGAGAAGTAAGTAATGGGTACTTTGCCATTATCTGCAAAACCACAAATTTTACGATAATCGTTTAAGTTACTTTGGTCAATGTGCAAATCGTCCACATAGTAAGTCGCCTGCGGCAATTGGTCTTTACTGATTTTGCCGTTATTACCAATAGGCAATAAACTTTTAACGATATTGGCATAGGTCGTATGCGCTTTCGGCAACGCATCATAATGTTTGTCTGACATAATAAATCCTAAGTGGGGCTTGAGCAAATTTTCTTGGTGTATCTAAAGATGCTATGACATTATTGGTTACAGCCTATCATTGAGCAATGCCACCAGTATTATGCCTAAATTAGGCACAATTCATAGGCGTGGTTTTAGACAATGTAAGCAACTCTCACAGCAAAAAACAATTTGGCTACTGGTTCTCTGTGTTTTTATCATAAAAAAGCCACCCTTGGGCAGCTTTATTACGATTTATGAGCAATTTTTTCGTAAGCATATGTGAGGAAAATTAAAAATACTGATTAATATCAACCATTTATTATCATCTAAATCATCACTTATACTTACTTATAATTGACACTTACTTATAAAGTAATATTAAGCACCCAATAAGCTTTGACCACAAACGCGAACGATGTTGCCATTTAAGCCACCAGAAGCAGGTGATGCAAACCATGCGATGGTCTCAGCCACGTCTACTGGCAAGCCGCCTTGGCTCATAGAGTTCATACGGCGACCCGCTTCACGAATAGCAAATGGAATAGCTTCGGTCATTTGCGTTTCAATAAACCCTGGAGCAACGGCGTTGATTGTCATGCCTTTGGCGTTGTCTTCTAACTGCTTGGCAGTGGCATTCACCAAACCAATTACCCCTGCTTTAGAGGTGGCATAGTTGGTTTGACCCAAGTTGCCAGCGATACCTGAAATCGATGACACACAAACGATACGTGCATTGTCTTTTAATACATCGTTGTCTAGTAAATAGCGGTTCAGCCTAGCAATACTACCTAGGTTAATATTAATAACCATGTCCCACTTTTTCTCGTCCATGTTTGCCAATGTCTTATCACGAGTGACGCCAGCATTATGGATGATTGAATCTAAGCCGCCACGCTTTTGTGCAGCTTCGGCGATTTGTTTGCCAGCGTCATCACTGGTGATGTCGACGGTCAATACTGAGCCACTAATTTCGCTAGCGACTTTTTGTAGGTCTGCTTGCTGCTGCGGTACATCAAGGCAGATAACGTGAGCGCCTTCGCGAGCCAATACACGAGCGATTGCTTCACCAATACCGCGACTTGCGCCAGTTACCAGCATGGTTTTGCCGCCAAGAGGCTGTGTCCAATCGACATCAACATTACTGCCTTTACTAACGCGTACGACTTGTCCTGAGACATAAGCTGAACGAGCAGAGGTGAAAAAGCGTAAAGTTGAATCTAGGTTTTGCTCTGCGCCGTCTTCCACATAAATAAGCTGTGCAGTAATACCGCGTTTGAACTCTTTACCGACAGACTTCACAAAGCCTTCAAGCGCACGCTGAGCCAAAGCTGTATCAATGTCAGTGATATTTTCTGGTGGGCGGCCAATGATAATGACGCGACCAGACTTTTCTACACGACGAGCCACAGTATGGAAGAACTCATACACTTCTTTTAATTGATCGGCATTGCTAATATTGCTGGCATCAAACAACAAAACTTTAAATTTATCATCACCGCCAGTATTGGCTTTTGCTTCCACGCCTGCATCAGCAAGGGCATCTTTGATATCATCACTGCTGTTTACATAAACATCAGCATGTACGTCTGACAAAATTCGCGCCACAGACTCACTGACGCTTTTATCATCGCCATTAGCACGACCAACCAATACGCTACCACGTACTAAAGGCTCACCGCTTTCGAAGCGATCAAGGGTAACAGGTAACGGTAAACCCAAATTTTTGGCCACTTTTTTGCCAATAGAAGACTGAACAAAATCACCATAACGGTCTGACATAATATAATCCCTATAACGAACGGTTAGAATAATAGTAATAAATGTAATGTGCCTATTATATAGACTCAATAACCTCATAATTATTGATATTTAGTAAATGAGTCTAAAGCTGGCCTAACTATACACTGCCATCTTAAACAAGTCCAAAAACCGATAATGTCTACAACAATCTGTAAACAACTCAGTATACAAGACGGTCACTTTTTCTGGATTTAAAAATCACCACATTGTGCTAAAATCAGACCTATAAGTTATAGCAAATGCAATTATCGATAACAATATATTATCAAATCTATCGTTATGCAATGCCAATAATCGATACTAGCCAGTCTACGAAAGTCATATTGATGTCTTTCAAAGCTGATACCGACCTTAGATAAGCGTCACATAGTTTGCCAAAGATATACAGTAAGGTCGTAAAAACGTCTTATCATAAACAGTTATGCTGCGTAATAAGTGATAATATTTGCTTCTTGTTTATTTTCGATTATTGAATTATTTAATGTAATCATTTTTATTATTAGTTTTACTATTGTTACCCTCTTTTCTTCTGCCCATATTTTTTAAGGATAATATTATGAGTAATAAAAACAATCACCCTGATAGCCCTGTTGTTGAAAGCACAGTGGTAAAAGCCAGTGCGTCAAAATCTACTGATAATAAATCAGACAGCGCCAAAACAGAAACGGCTGTTAAAAAAGCTAAAAGCACGACAGCTACAGACACGTCTAATAAAGAGTCTTCTAGCACCACAGAAGCAAATGATAAATCACCAGCTTCTACTACGAAAAAGCCAGCATCTGCTGCCAAAAAAACCAGCAAAACCAAAGCCGTTGCTGGTCAAAATCGTGTGGCTATCTTAGGTGGCAACCGTATTCCGTTTGCACGCTCGAACGGTTCATACGCTGACGTTAGCAACACCGACATGTTGACAGCTGCATTAGATGGCTTGATTGAACGCTATAACCTACAAGACGAAGTGTTGGGTGAAGTGGTGTCTGGTGCCGTCATGAAACTAAGCCGTGACATCAACCTAACTCGCGAAGCCACGCTTAACACAGCGCTCAACCCACATACGCCAACTTATGATATCTCACAAGCTTGCGGTACTGGCTTGCAAGCGACTTTTGCTTCTGCCAATAAAATTGCACTTGGTCTTATCGATTCAGCGATTACTGGTGGCGTAGATACGACCTCTGATGCACCGATCGCGATTGGTGATGGTCTACGTAAAGTACTGATCAAACTGGGTGCGGCTAAAGACAACAAACAACGCCTAAAAGCGTTAATGGGGCTAAATCCAAAAGACTTAATCGATTCGCCACAAAACGGTGAACCACGCACTGGTCTATCAATGGGCGACCATCAAGCCATCACCACACTTGAGTGGAATATCAGCCGCGAAGCACAAGATGAGCTTGCTTTTAACAGTCATCAAAACCTAGCGCGCGCTTATGATGAAGGGTTCTTTGATGACCTTATTACTCCATACAAAGGTCTGACGCGCGATAACAACTTGCGCCCTGATACCACTTTGGAAAAACTGGCTAAATTAAAGCCTGTGTTTGGTAAAAAGAACGCCAACCCAACGATGACAGCAGCCAACTCTACACCGTTAACGGATGGTGCCTCTTGTGTCCTATTAGGAACCGATGAGTGGGCAAAAGAGCGTGGTCTTAAGCCATTGGCTTATATCGTTCATCAAGAAACGGCCGCCGTTGATTTCATTGGTAAATCTGGCACCACAGAAGGCCTATTAATGGCACCTGCTTATGCCGTACCGCGTATGCTTGAGCGTGCAGGTCTAACACTACAAGATTTCGATTTTTATGAAATCCATGAAGCCTTTGCATCACAAGTGTTATCAACACTAGCTGCTTGGGAAGATGAAAAATTCTGTGAAGAGCGTCTAGGACTAGATGCACCACTAGGCTCTATCGATCGTAGCAAGCTAAACGTTAATGGCTCGTCGTTAGCTGCGGGTCATCCATTTGCCGCAACGGGTGGTCGTATCCTAGCCACTGCAGCGAAGCTATTGGATCAAAAAGGCTCAGGTCGTGCACTAATTTCTATCTGTGCAGCTGGTGGTCAGGGCGTGACTTGTATCTTAGAGAAATAACTCTTTGACTGCTATTATTTGATTGGTATTATCAGTCAATAGTTAGCATGAATACTTTAAAGCACTCTTTAATCGATGGATTAGAGGGTGCTTTTTTATGCCCATTCACTACTCAAAACTGGATGTTAGTCATGGTCTGGCTAACAACACAATAATGAAACGTAGCCAACGCATAGCTCTATCGGTAGTTATGCTAAAGTAAGAGGATAACCAATAAAAATCATAACAACACTGATTAGGAGTTTTTTATGGGTAAGATACCTTCGTCCATCAATCCCAAATCCCTCACGCCACAAGAGCGTCAGGAACTTAGCTCACCTGAGCAACACAGTTTTATCGAACGTATGGATAAAGAGGTTTTTAATGATCAGTTGCGTCGTAAGATGCACGAAGACCTCATCGATACTTATGATGAAGAGCTAGAAAACGAGATAGATGATTATGTGCGTGACTTTCGTTTTGATGGGCGCGAAATGAGTGAGCAAGAAAGACTTGATCGTCGTATGTACTTTCAAGAGTTGGTAAGGCTACAGCGCGAGCTTATTAAGTTGCAAGACTGGGTCGTTGATCGTGGTGAGCGTATCGTCGTCATATTTGAGGGTCGTGACTCAGCGGGTAAAGGTGGCGCTATCAAGCGTATCACGCAGCGCTTAAACCCTCGTGTGTGTCGAGTGGCTGCCCTACCTGCACCGACGGAACGTGAGCAATCACAATGGTATTTTCAGCGTTATGTCGCCCACTTGCCTGCTGCTGGTGAAATTGTTCTGTTTGACCGCAGTTGGTATAACCGTGTGGGAGTTGAGCGTGTGATGGGTTTTTGTACCGATGCACAGTATGAAGAATTTTTTCAGTCGGTGCCTGAGTTTGAACGTATGCTAGTACGCTCAGGTATTCGCTTGGTGAAGTATTGGTTTTCGATCACTGATGATGAGCAGCATTCACGCTTTATGAGCCGTATTCATGACCCACTCAAGCAATGGAAGCTCTCAGCCATGGACTTACAGTCACGCCGCCGTTGGGAAGACTATACCAAGGCTAAAGAAACCATGTTTGAGCGAACGCATATTCCTGAAGCACCTTGGTGGGTGGTTGAAGGTAACAATAAAAAACGCGCAAGGCTAAACTGTATTGCTCATCTACTTGAACAAATTCCTTATAAGGAAGTGCCACGTGATGAAGTAGAATTACCCGATCGTAAACGTGATGACGAATACTACCGTGAGCCTATTCCAGATGATATGTATGTGCCACCGCGCTATTAAAAGATATGGTGGCTTTACTTAGGCTGTGTCCTCAATCCAATCGATTGTCCTTTAAATGGGCTAACAATGGCTAAATTTTGCCAAGGATAGTCAAACAGCTTATTGATATCTCGATATTATTTGCATTACCTTTATTGTTTGACGGCAATTTTTATCACCATTTTTAACATGAAGACACGCCCCAGTCTTATACTCATAAAAAAAAGCCGCCTTATCGATATATAAGGTGGCTTTTTTTATACTGTTTATTTAATAATAGTCGTCTAACACTCATCAAAACCATTACAAGTACAATAAATAATTACATGGTATACGTGGACTGCAAACCATCTATTTTACCCGCCAATAATCGCTCAACTTCGTTTTTGATTCTTTGACCTGCAATATCAGTTCCAATCTGTACCGCAAAACCTGCCGGTCGACCACCTTGAGTTTTGGCGTTAATCCAAACCACTTTGCCATTCATAGGCAAACGCTCGCTAGAATTGGGTAAAGTGATGGCGATAAATACCTCGTTACCTAGCTGCTGAGCGTCATTGGATGGCACAAATAATGCGCCATTACTGACAAAGGACAAGTAGCTGGCATATAACATTTCGATATTTTCAATGTGGCAGGTTAATATCCCGCCGCGTCCTGGCATGGCCATAGTCAGCTTCCTTCATTAAGTTTGGTATTTTTATTTGCTATCGAGGCAGATTTTCTTATAAACAAGCCAATTCTTGCATTAGCTTATCATAGGCAAATTTTTCTTGCACATTTTGTTGCAGAGCGATTTTTGTCTGCTGTAAGCTATTAGAAAAAAGTGCTAGGCCATTATTATCAGGTGGATACTGTTCTAAGGCAGCGGATAGATTGACGTCTTTTTGAAGCTCATTAAGCCCTAAGCAAACACGGCGCATATCAAGTAGCATCAGCTCAGACAGCTGAATAAATTCTGTGATACTCAGTTGGTTTTGCCAATAGTCACTGGCTGCCACACTACTACGTTTACCGCTCCGCAATGCCTGCCACGTCGTCAACCATAGTGCACGTTTGCTATACCATGGCGCTTGTGCCATGGCTATCGCTGCCAAAGGTGCGCCATTTGCCAATTGGATAAGCTGCTCAATCGCAGCCGTACCGACCGCTTCACGATTGACCGTAGAGCCAAGTGCCTGTGTCACATAGTCAACGGCGATCACAGGCTGAATGGTCTGTAATGGCAACTGCTGCACCCGACTTTTAATGGTGGGCAGTAATTGTGCTGGAGTATCGCTGATCAAAAATAAATGGACTTGAGCTTGTGGTTCTTCCAAGGTTTTGAGTAGCGCGTTGGCCGCGGCAATCGTCATTTGCTCTGCATGGTCTAACACACAGATACGCATTCCTTGACCACCTTGGTAGATAAAAGGCTGCAAGTTACGGATATCATCCACTTTAATCTTAAGAGCACTATTATTAGCTGTTTTGGATGATTTTTTATCCTTTGCAGCGTTACTTAATTTCTCTTTATTATCAGCATTGTCTGCACTGATTGGCATACTGATCAGTGGCAATACCTGTAAGCTTGGATGCGTGCCAGATCTTAGCCATTGGCAACTTTCGCACGCGCCGCAAGCCCCTGTGGGATGGCTATCACGCTCACGGCATAACAACCAAGCGACCAAACGCCATACAAAAGCCCGCTTGCCCATACCTTGCATACCAGCAGCTAATAGTGCATGTGGCAAATTTTGCTGTGATGTCAAAACTCGCTTGGTCAATTGCGACCACAGATTTTGCTGCCATGGCAATAACGCGGCGAAATAAATGTGGTCTGTAGTATCCATTGTGCCTGTATTTTGCGTCTTATCACTCATAGCTAACGTCCTATCACTTCGCTTGATTATTCAGGATATAGCGTATTTATGACGCTTTAGATAAAATATTTTTTCTTAGGCTATTTATCCAATGGGATTCTGAAATTCAGTCAAGCTCATGGCGTTTAAGCGGTCTAAATCTTCTTGGGTATCGACCCCTGCAGGTAGATGACAAGCGGCAACTGCAATAGCAATCTGCGCTCCATTTTCTAAAACGCGTAACTGCTCTAGGCTTTCAAGTGTCTCAAGTGGCGTTTGCGGCCAGTGCACAAACTGCTGTAATAAACGGACGCGATAAGCATATAACCCTAAATGACGATAAGCATTTTTTGGTGGGTTTCTATGATTATCATCGGACAATATGACATCACGATCACAAGGAATGGGTGCTCGGCTAAAATAAAGCGCACGTTGCAAGTCATTAGCGTGTTGACTGACAACCTTGACCACTGATGGACGCATAAAGGTCTCATAGTCGTCGATAGGCTCACACAAAGTCGCCATCACGCTATCACTGTCTGCGACCAAAAGCGCCTTTACCTGCTCCAATAATAACGGTGGCACTAACGGTTCATCGCCTTGCATGTTGACCACGATATCATGGTCAGCCCACCCTTTGATGGCGGCAACTTCTGCCAAACGGTCAGTGCCTGAAGCATGCTCGCTACTGGTCATCACCACATCAAACCCTGCATCCATGCATATCTTGGCGATATCATCATCATCCGTGGCAATACACATATCATCAGCGAAGTGCGCTGTTTGCGCCTTTTCAGCAACCCAAAGAATCATCGGCTTACCATGTATCTCTAGTAATGGTTTGCCGGGCAGCCGCGTGCTCTTAAAACGAGCAGGGATAACAATATGAGTTTTGGCGGGCATAATCACTGACGACATGGGGTTTCCTATAGCAATTTTTATACGGTTTAAAGCATCATCTATTATTTGCTTTGGTATTATTATTGGCACTGTTATTGGTATTGTCATTGTTTGCGATATCAATACCTAGCTTTTTTAGCTGTTGCTGCAGATTATCATAACAGCTATCAGAGAGTTCGGCGGTTACTGGCAGCACCCATAGTCTGTTTATCAGCGTTTGATACTCATTATTCAGCGCTTTATCAGTAGTGGCTTTCGATAGCAACGCTCTTATTTTTACCGCATCTTTACTGGTGACTACGATTGGATATTCGGTATACTGCAATAATTCCGCCAACTCAAAATCATGATGATCAGGATAAGGATGTCCAACGACATCGAAGCCTAGCGAACTTAAAGTATCAAAAAACCGCTGCGGATAACCAATACCGCTCACCGCATGCACTCTACAACCCTTTTTAGGCGCATCAATTTGAGAATAGGATAAAGTAGGTTGCCATAAGAGTTGCAGAGCATTCGCCTCTAAGTGCATTGTCAAACGATGGGCTCGGTACAGATTGCTATTATCTTTGTTATTGTCCACTGAATCTGTTGTTAGTGGTTCATGGTAGATGACAGTTGCACCTTGCAACCGCGACATGGGTTCACGTAAAAACCCTGTTGGCAGGAGTTGCTGATTACCAAAGCCCCGTGCTGAATCGACCACAATCCATTCAATGTCACGTTGCAGTGCATAATGCTGCAAGCCATCGTCGGCAATAATGAATTGCAAGTCAGGATGGGCAGCTAACAAGGTCATAATCGCTTGCTTACGATCAGGACATACTGCCATGGGTGCATTTGTCATATTGACAATCAAACAAGGCTCATCCCCTACCACGTTGGGCAAACTGGCGGCATCGACCAAAGCGGGCATTTGACTGGTGTCGCCACCGTAACCACGGCTGATAACCCCTACCTTTATTCCTCGTTCTTGTAGATAATCAACCAAGGCAATAATCAATGGTGTTTTGCCACTACCGCCCACGCTAATATTGCCGATCACCATAACGGGAACAGGCGCACGATAACTTGCTAACAGCCCAGCTTTATAAGCTTGACGACGCAGCGTGGTGATAAGTCCGTACAACCAACTAATAGGTAGCAATAGCCATAGCCAAGCGGCTTGACGTTGCCAGGCACGCGTCACTGTCGTTTCAATACTCATGATAATTTGACCACTTACCTATTCAGCTAAACTTTAACTTAGCACGATTTGAACGTCAAAGCTGCTCAAAGAATAGTCCGATAATTTTATTCAAAGTCGCGTTCATACATTTGCGCATAATGACCTTGCAATTGCATAAGCTCATCGTGCGTGCCTAACTCGACGATTTGACCGCTGTCTAACACGGCGATACGATCGGCTGATTCAATGGTGGTCAGTCGATGTGCAATGACTAATGTGGTACGATCTTTCATCACATTATCAAGCGCTTGCTGAATGTAATACTCTGATTCATTGTCTAACGCACTGGTTGCTTCATCTAAAATTAAAATCGGCGCATCTTTTAATAGCGCACGAGCAATCGATAAGCGCTGACGCTGCCCGCCAGACAGCTGCAGACCTTCAGCACCGATTTCACTTTGATAGCCGTTTGGCATTTTCATAATAAAATCATGAGCAAAGGCATCTTTTGCGGCACGCTCAACCTCAGCCTGGGTTTTATTGGCTAAGCCACCATAAGCAATATTGTTAAATACCGTGGTATTGAACAGGACTACTTGTTGATTGACCATCGCAATCTGCGCCCGTAAGCTCTCAAGCTTAATGTCTTCAATCGGTATACCATCCAAGGTAATTTGCCCAGAAGAGGTCGATAAGGTGCGCGTCAATAAATTTACTAAAGATGACTTACCAGCACCACTTCGCCCTACCAATGCAACCGTCTCACCCGCTCTTACATCTAACGTAAAGTCACGCAAAGCAACCGTTGAGTCAGGATAAATCAGGCTGACATTGTCCAGCTTGATTTCGCCCGTCAAAGCAGGGCTAAGCACACCAATATCTGTTTCTTCTGGCTCATCTAACAAGGCAAAAATCGACTCACCTGCCGCGATACCTTTTTGTAGTTTTTGATTGATGTCAGTCAATGAGCGTACCGGCTTGCTGAGCAAACCTGCAGCCGCGATATATGAGATAAACTCACCCGCTGAGATATTGTCTATCACCGATGGGCGTAGTGCGAGCCACACCACAACTGACATGGCGACAGCCATTAGCAGCTGTACTGCTGGCGTATTGATACTGTTGGTCACCACGACCTTCATGCCTTGGCGTAAGTTCTTTTTTGATGTTTTATCGAAGCGTGCGGCTTCGTATGCTTGACCGCCATAGTTTTTGACAACCTGATAGCCACCAATCACTTCATTGGTAATATGGCTGACATCACCCATCGTCTCCTGAATACCTTTGGACAATTTTAGATAACGCTTTGAGGCGATGCGAATAAGCCACAATATTGGCGGTAGCACAACGAATAAAATCAACGTCAAACGCCAATTGCTATAAAGCAAGAAACCTATCAAAGCGACGACTGTCAGACCATCCCGCAGTAGCGTCTTCATAGAGTCTGTACTAGCTGCGGTGACTTGCTCAACATCAAATATCAGCTTGGATGAAATGGTACCAGCAGGATTGGCTAAGTAAAAAGAGCTTGGCAGACGAAGCAATTTATTAAAGACTTCCACTCGCAGCTCATATACCAAATTACGTGAGACCAGAGCAGAATAATAATTACCCAAAAAGCTACCAACACCGCGGACAAAAAACAGACCAATGATCAATAATGGAAATAAATCCTGTTTGCTTTGATCGTTCTGATTAATGGCATCGGTGATGTATTGAAGTAATTTGGCAATCCAAATCTCTGTCGCCGCATTAATCGCAAAGCCCAACACAGTAAGCATTAATGCCCACCAGTATGGTTTTAGATAACTCAGCAAACGCAGCAAGGTCTTATGCTTAGGTATGTTTGACGGCTCTGCTGATAGTTTTTTAGCAGCAGTTTTTGCAGAGTAAGGTTGATATGCTTGGCTCATAAAAGCCTCAATTTAGGGGTCATAACATGAATGGACTGCGTTAAAATCACAGTTTTATAAGAACATCTATCAATGGCACTAAAGTAACTATAGGTTACTGCGGTAACGGCTGACCAAGTGGCACGACCGTACTGATATTAAGATTCAAAAATCCCAGTTTACCCGCAATGTCCATCACTCGTACAACCGATTGGTGGGTGGCATTGGCATCCGCAGCAATAACAAATAGCATTTCACGATTACCGCCAGCTTCTTGTTGTAGCATACTGGTCAACTCTGCCTCATTACTACTGGCAAGTGTAATACCGTTCACCAGATAACTGCCATCTTCTTGTACCGCCACTTCGATACTGTTTTTCTCTTCTGTCAGCGCGACACCTTCAGCTTCAGGAAGAATAATATTTAAACGACTAAAATGATTAAACGACGTTGCTAACAGCAAAAAAACAATCAAAAATAACAAGCAATCAATCATCGGGGTCAAGTTAATTTCGAGCGGCTCAACAGTTGGTTTTCTAAAGCGCATATCACTCTCTTTAATTTACTGGATACTCATGTGCTTGATAGATTATTATAGCGTGCTGAACAGTCACAAATACTAAGAAATAAATGCTAAGAAGTGACGGCAACACCATTATTTGAGCTTAATCCATCCACTGCATACTCGTGATCTACAACGTCAGCCGGTGGCGCACGATGTGCAGGCACATTCAAGCCAGCAGTAGACGTATTTTCCAGCAAATGATAATCATACAACTCTTGAATCATGAGCCCCGCTTGCGTCTCAAACTGGGCATTAATATCGATAATACGGCGCTGAAAATAACGATAGGCAACCAGTGCTGGAATAGCCACGATCATACCAGCAGCAGTCGTAATCAACGCTTGTGACACACCAGCAGCAAGCATCGTTGGGTCTTGCATCGCCCCATCGGTAATCGCCAAAAACGACGAAATAATGCCTAACACCGTGCCTAACAAACCGAGTAGTGGCGCAATCGCTCCTATGGTCCCAAGCATATTGATGTTTTTTTCTAACTGATGCACTTGTACGCTAGCGCGGTTTTGCATATGCATCGTCATCGAGTCTAAGCCATATTGACGATACAG
Source organism: Psychrobacter immobilis (assembly GCF_904846185.1). GTDB lineage: Bacteria > Pseudomonadota > Gammaproteobacteria > Pseudomonadales > Moraxellaceae > Psychrobacter > Psychrobacter immobilis_B. The sequence continues at coordinate 50,394 of NZ_CAJGZQ010000014.1, forward strand.
TAGCCCTGTCGCTAAAATATCTCCCAAAGGTGTTTTTTCTTTGACATTCATCAACTGTGTACGACCAATATCCCCATTCTCACGTAAGCGCGTGATTAGCTGTTCGCGCAATCTACTCGGAGCAACTTTATTAAACTGTAAGGTATGACTACGCTCGATGATGATAACCAATGCCAATATTGAGCACACCACGATAGGTGTCATCAACCAACCACCCGCTTTTACCAACTCCCACATATTGACTCTCTTTTATATTTTTATAAAAATAGCGGTTATCAAAATATCTTAAATTTACAGCATCATGACAAACTCGTTAGCGATATCAAGCCTGTGCTTCTATGTGCTTAATCAAAGCTGCTAACTGATCTTGGTTATGGAAAAATATCTCAACACTACCTTGACCATCTTTTTTGTGTTTGAGTTTGACTTCAGCCCCTAACATATCTGTCAGTCTTTGCGTCAAGCGCTCAACCTCACGAGATTGCGTTTGCTCAGCACGATTGGCTTTAGGCGCAGGCTGCAAGATCGATTTAACCAACTTTTCAGCGTCGCGTACCGTCATACCGCCGTCGATAATTTTTTGCGCGATAATCGGCTGCTGCTCAGAGGATAATGCCAAGAGCGTGCGCGCATGACCCATATCTAGGGCGCTATTTGCCAAATGATCTTTGACCGTATCATGCAGCTGATTGAGGCGCAGCAGGTTTGATACGGTGGTGCGCGCCTTGCCAACGACTTCGGCAATCATCGCATGACTCATACCAAATTCAGTATGAAAACGTTGTAATGCGGCGGCCTGCTCAATCACAGACAAGTCTTCACGCTGGATATTTTCAATCAAGGCCAGTGCGATGGCAAGCTCATCCGATAAAGCACGTTCAATCGCTGGAATGACAGATTTACCTGCCATTTTTGCCGCTCGCCAGCGGCGCTCGCCAGCAATGATCTCATGGGTAACGAATGCTTCACTCTTGTCTTCATTAGCTAACAACGGACGGATAACGATCGGTTGCATGACACCGTGCTGCTCAATCGAAGACGCCAGCTCTGCAAGCGCTGTTTCACTCATATCACGGCGTGGCTGATACTTACCCGCTTGCAAACGCGTGACATCTATTTGCACCAAGCTGATCTGGTCTTCAGAGGCAATGGCATCTGTTCCATTAACACGACTTTTATTAGCCGTACCTTTGTTTATCGTGCGCGGCGACCGTGTGGTTCGACTGCTGGCAGTGGTGTCAGAGGCAATAGGTTTGGTCGTTGGTTTTTCACTGGTCTCATTACTATCAGATTTAGCAGGTGTGCTAATATTTAATCTATCAGCGTTAAGCGTTTCAGCTGGCAAAGTACTCTCACGCGCCGCCATGTCGTCTTGCAAGGCAGAGGCGGTGATTTGCTTTTCTTTTTTGATTGACCCCAATAAGGCATCTAAGCCTCGATTGGCAGCCAACCCTCTTTTCTTCGCCATGATTACCTATCCTCTAACGCTAAAATAAAAGCCAAATAATTATTAATACAGCTTACTCATTACTCATAAATACAATATTCAATGTTCAATATCTGTTTGCACGCTTTTTCTTGCAGTCTATCATTGGTGCTAAAAAACATGCATACATGCATGCATATTAGTCACTTTGTTTCATGACTTCAGCCGCCAATTTTTGATAAGCGCGCGCACCTTTTGACCATCTCTCATAAGCGATAACTGGCAAACCATGTGCTGGCGCTTCTGCCAAGCGAATATTTCTTGGAATATGAGTTTTATACATAATATCGCCAAAGTGTGCTTCCAGCTCGGCAGACACGTCGCGAGCTAGTGTATTGCGTGCATCAAACAATGTTCTCACCACGCCGCGGATATATAGCTTTGGATTCAATTCCGTCAAGCGCTCAATCGTCTGCGACAAATCAGCCAAGCCTTCTAGTGCATAGTATTCACACTGCATCGGAATAATGACGCTGTCTGTAGCAACTAACGCATTAATCGTCAGTAAATTCAAGCTGGGTGCACAGTCTATAACCACATAATCGTAAGCAGGTTTGTTAGCAGCTAGCTGATCATTGACCAATGCCACCATTGCTGTCTTAAACAGCTCATGACTATTGGTCTTGTTCATTAGGGTGATATCCATGCCTGCCAAATCACGATTGGCACCGATCACATCAAACCCCGCCGGACTGGTAACAATAGCATCAGACAGCGACACCCCATCCAATAATACGTCAGCGATAGTTAGCCCAAGCTCGTTTTTATCAACACCCGTACCACTGGTCGCATTACCCTGTGGGTCTAAGTCAATCAGCAGTACATGCTTGCGCTTCGCAGCCAAGCTGGCGGTCAAATTTACTGCCGTCGTGGTTTTGCCCACGCCGCCTTTTTGATTCGCAATTGCTATGATTTCCATACACTCACTCAATTTAATTAGGGTCTATTACTGTTATTTTACTTTTGGCTTACACAATCAATTTTTCGCTAAACTTTGCATAGCATCATACTCATAAGCGTAAATAATATGAGTATCTCTATATAATTAGCGCGATTTGCATCACTATATTTTGAATATTATGCCATTCAAATATCCACAAAATCATGTGATACCGACACGTATCACTTAAAAGGTGTTCATAGCTTAGACATTTTTATAGGACAATTCAATTAAATGACGACTATCATGTAAACGAGGCACTTTAAGCTTAATTGTCTTAATATGCCAGTCATTGTCTAGTGCTTGTAGCTCTTCATCGCTTGGCGCTTTGCCTTTCATCGCGCATAGGTAACCATTATCTGCTAAGCGCGGCTGAGCCACTTCGACAAAATCGATCAAACTGGCAAAGGCTCTAGAAGTCACAACGTCATAGCTGGCCTCATGCGCCTCGATACGAGAAGCAATTGGCTGCATATTATTCAAGCCAAGCTCGCTGCTGATTTGCTTAATAAAGCGAATTTTTTTCTGATTACTATCAAGTGCGGTGCATTGACGCTCTGGCTGACAAATCGCAATAATAACCGCTGGCATCCCTGCTCCTGTGCCAATATCTAACAGTGACCCTGACGGTAAATGCGTTATAATAGCCAAACAATCAATTATATGTTTGATTAAAGCCTCTTCTGGATCAGTGATGGCGGTCAGATTATACGCTTTATTCCACAACAAAAGCTGGTCTAAGTACAATAATAATGTGCGCTGCTGCGTCTCACTCAAGGATAACTTAAGCTCATTGATCGCTTGTGCCAAGGTATTCGCCAGCGCTGGCAACTGTGCGCCAAGCTTTACAAAGCCAGTCGGATCAATACGGATATTGCCCGTGTTAGCAGAGGATGAAGATGTTTTAGTAAAGTCTGACATACAACGAGTTATCCAGTTTTGACATGTGAACCGTCTATTTTATCATGCAGTCTGCCCATTGAATAGTTGCAGATTGCGCCAATGTGAGACATCTTATACTATCTGAGCCTATATTGAGGCGTTATTGTTCTTTAATCGCTTTAAATGGATGATGAATGATTGCTTATATAGGCGTTTTTAACAGAGCCTGCTAATGATACAAAACTGCTTTTAATGATTTATTCAAAACACCGTTTTATCTTGTAAGATGTTTTTATGAACGATGCAAATTAACTAGAAAAAACCAAGTATTAGCACTCATTAGTAAACTTAATAGCACTTAATAACCACGCCACTTTCCACAAACGATATAATTTATACCTATGACCAAACAGCCACACATCCCTACCTCTCAATTATCAAGAGACGCTAATAAAAAAGACGCTAATAATATGGCAACACCCATCATTGAATTAAAAAGCACCCAACCAGCAACAGCGAATGCACCGCATCCATGCTTTATTGATATCAAGCAGCGCTGCCTTGTCACCGCTGAGCAACTAAAACGCTATAGCGATCCTGATGAATTGCCCTCGGATACTCGCACGGCACCAGATCTAGACGTTGGCTTTGGTCAGCAGCGTGCACTAAAAGCCTTACAAACAGCTTTGGATATCAAAGCCAGTGGCTATCATGTGTTTGCTGCTGGTGAAAATGGCTTGGGCAAACGCACCGTCATCAGCCGCTTGCTAACGCGTATTGCCGCCGATGCACCCACACCTGACGACTGGGTATATGTGCATAATTTCACCGATCCACGTACCCCTTTAGCGCTGCGACTACCTGCGGGGCAAGCCTCCTTATTGCAGCAGCAAGTCAATCAATTATGGCAACAAGCCAAAAAACGATTGAGCCAACGCTTTCGTAGTGATCAATATCAAAGCAAAATCGAAGCCATCAAAAATGACACGCATCAAAAAGAAAGTCAGGCTTATGATGTGCTCAATGCGGAAGGCAAACAATATGATTTGGCGTTGACGTTTCGCGCATTTGATAATAAAGCGGTGTTTGTACATCCCAGTCAACTCGCGACAGAAACTAGTGGTGGTGATGATAAATTATCTGCTAGCCATAAAAATAAATCCGTGAGCGATAATAGTAGCAAAGCGAGCATTTCTAACACCGAGTATAACGATCCTACGAATGCAGAGCAGAATGAAAGCAATACTGAATACGGCAATAGTGAATACGAAGCTGAGTTAAATAACTTTGTTCAAAAAAACCATATGCAAAAACGCTTAAGTCAGTTGACCATCGCGTTAGAGCAGTTAGAGGACGAAGCCAATGATGCGATAGAAGCCCTGCATCGCAATATTGCACGTCGTGCACTGCAACCGTTATTTGCCCCTGTTTATGAGCAATTTGCCAGTCACCCATTGGTCATTGATTATCTCAAGACCGTATTTGCCGACATGGTTACGCATGTCGAGCGCATCGTCAATGGCGATGACGAAGAGTTTGTAACGGCAGTTTTGGCCACAACCCCAAGTCGCTATGCGGTCAACGTCATTGTCAGCCACACGCCGGACGACGGTGCACCCGTCATCTTTGAGGACTTGCCAACGCATTTGAACTTATTGGGTCATGTCGAGCAAATCACCCAATTGGGCACGGTCACCACTGATGTCAGTATGATTCGAGCAGGTGCTCTGCACCGTGCCAATGGTGGTTATTTACTATTAGAAGCGAGTCACTTACTTGAGCATCCGTATGCTTGGCAGGGTCTCAAGCGCGCGCTACAATCACGCAAAATCAAACTCTCAAGCCTTGAACAAATGCTGACCTTAACAGGCAGCTTATCGTTAGCACCTGCCCCCATTGACCTTGATGTTAAAGTGATTTTGCTTGGTGAAGCAGACTTATATTATGAGCTGTTAGAGCTTGAGCCTGAGTTTGATGCGGTCTTTAAAGTACGTGCGGATTTTCACGATGATGTGCCTCGCAGCAGTGAGCACGAATTGGCGTTAGTCGCAAAAATGGCTGACATCATTGACTATGCCAATCTCTATCCGTTTGATCGTAGCGCGCAAGCTGCCCTACTTGAGCATTTAAGCTTACAAGCAGAAGACCAAGACCGCTTAAGCTTGCACAGTGATTTATTAATCAAGCTATTGCATGAGTCTAACCGCCACGCGCATTTAAGCGGAAAAAACATTGTTAATGCCTATCATGTCACACAAGCCATCGATGATATGGACGAGCGTTCAGGATACCTGCGTGACCTCTATTGGGATGAGCTAAAAAACGGTCAGCAGCTTATTCAAACTCAAGGCAGCGCGGTCGGACAAGTCAATGCGCTGACAGTGGTCAGTTATGCCGATAGCGAGTTTGGTATGCCCGCCCGCCTGACTGCCGTCATTCAACCAAATATTGGTACGGGTGAAATTCTCGATATCGAGCGTGACGTGGATTTGGGCGGTAGTTTACACGCCAAAGGCATGCTGATTATGACCAGCTATTTGCGCGCCTTATTTAGCCAACATCATGCGCTCAACTTTAGTGCTTCACTCGCTTTTGAACAAAGCTACGCCCATATCGATGGTGACAGCGCCACCGTCAGCGAAGGCTGTGCGCTGCTATCTGCCTTAGCAAACGTCCCGATTGATCAATCATTTGCCATTACTGGCTCTATGAACCAATTGGGTGAAGTGCAAGCGGTTGGTGGCATCAATTCTAAAATCGCCGGATTCTTTGATGCATGCCGCGAGCAAGAATTGACTGGGCAGCAAGGCGTGGTCATTCCAATGGCCAATGTCAAACAGCTCATGCTGCGTGACGACATCATTGCTGCCGTCAAAGCGAACGAATTTCATATTTATGGTGTCTATACACTGAGCGAAGCATTGACGCTGATGACTGGTTTACCTATCGACACCATGAACAAAAAAGGTCGCTATCGTAAAGACACGTTGTTTGGTAAAGTCTTAAGTCGTCTGATGTTATGGGATGAAAATCAAGATAACAATGACGATGGTATGGATGATAAAAAGTCCAAAAAGAAAGATAAAAAAAAGCAGAAAGCAAAGCGTCAAAAAAAACGGGGCAAGCAAAAAAAAGAAAAATGTAAAGACAAGGCGGAGCACAACGAAGTCAGTATAAATGAGGATCAAGGCATCGACAAAAGCATCAATCAAGGTATCGATAACAATGACACTAAAACACCCATTGATGCCATATAAGCTGATTTATAGTGGAATTTAGCTGTATCAAAACCAATCAATAAGTCAGTGTGCTAATTGAAGACATGCCCTAGACGCTACGATGCTTTTCTGCGATGATGAATGGTTAATACTCCGCTAAGCTATACAAAAGCCAACTCGTAATTTCATAAAGGTTATCGCTCAATGACTGTACATTCTACTGACGCCGACCACTCCCATGCTCAAACGAGCTCTGTTGAGCAAGCTAATACTGTAGCGGCAGCGGACAGTCATGTCTCAGGAGATAACAACGATAATCGCCATGGCGCGGCGACGACGGCGCGCCAGTGGCAAGTACTATCGCAACTACAGCGCAACCGCTGGGTGGGCACAACCCATATCTACGAGCAGCTGATGATGGCAGGCTTTGACATCAGCTTGCGCACTGTTCAACGCGACTTAAATGCGCTGGCAAAACGCTTTCCCATAGAAAAAAACAACGCCAACCCACAAGGCTGGCGCTGGCGTGATGATGCACCACTACAAAGCTTACCGCACATGAATCTATCGCAAGCAGTCGCCTTTAACATGGTTGAAGCCAATCTAACTCAGCTACTACCACCTGTTATTTTAGATGAATTATTTCCATGGTTTGACTTGGCAAGGCGGCAGCTAAAAAACAGTAAAGTCACCCATTCATGGATCGACAGAGTGCGTATCGAGCCTGCCACTCAGCCACTAATCGCGCCGCATATTGACTTGGATAGCAAAGACAATATTTACCATGCGCTATTTTATCAATTACAAATCAAAGCCTGCTATACCCGCAGTAATAAATCACAGGCCAGTGAATATCTTTTAAATCCCATCGCTATTATCCAGCGCGGTGTGATTATTTATCTGCTGGCAACTCGTATTGATGATCCAAACTTTACCATTCGTACCTTTGCCCTACATCGATTTGCTAGCGTTGACATTCTCGAAAGCGCCGCACAAACACCTGAGAGTTTCCAACTCGATAATTATTTGGATGCAGGTGGTATGGGCTTTAGCCACCCCTTATTCGGTGATCTGCCTAATCATGGCAAAAACACCGCTATTGAGCTACAATTCACCAAACAAGCGGGCAAAAGCCTGACTGAGAGCAAGCTCAGTGACGATCAAACTGTTACGTTGGATGATGATACGCTGACCATTCAAGCCACTGTCAACCTAACTTCGCAACTGGTTTGGTGGTTACGTGGTTTTGGCAATGGTTTATTGAATGCCAAACCAGAATTGTTACATCAAGCCGTATTGGATAAGTTTTTTGATCATAAATAACAACTGCGAGTAATGACGCTAAAATTTAACCGTATTCAGACGATTACCACTATTTAAAAATGAAGAACGAAAGTAGATAAGGAATGTTATGCCGACCACTGCCTCATTGCCATTACTGTCAGACAGTTTAAGAGGACTGGGCTTAGACGCGGGAACCTTATTTTTTGCGCTAAACTATGAATTTACCAAGATTGAGCCAAAAGGCATGTTTAAGCGCTTTAAAAAAAACCGGAGCGCTATTGATATTGATTTGGCTTGCGTACTATATGACAACAATTGCACCATCAGTGATATCGTTTGGTTCAAACAATTGCGCGATAAAGCGGAATCAGTGAAACATCAAGGCGACAGTCTCAATGGCAAAGATCGCGGCGAACAAGCGATGTATTTGGCACCTCTTGATCAAGAGCAAATCAGGCTTTACTTAGATAAAATTCCAGCACACATCACCCACATTGCTATGATAGCCAACTCTTACCACGGTCATCCGTTTTCAAGAGTCAACAAAGGCGAGATTCATCTAAGCGATGATGAAGGCAATCGTTGTTTTGAAGTCAATCTAAAGCAACTACCACGTGATTGTACGACGCTGTGGGTGGCACATTTACGCCGAGAAGTGGATGATTGGCATCTCACGCTGCAAAATTTACCCCTTCCTGCCGAAGATTTAGCAACGGCGGCGCAGCAAGTCGCCCATGAATTGGCACGTGCGCTACCCATTCCACAAGCTATCTAAATACCGTAAAATATCCGTTTATTGCTAATAAAAAGGGTGCAACGTTCTGATAACGTTGCACCCTTTTCTTACATATCCATTTGTTTGAAACCTAAAGTAACCATTATAAAAGACTTACAGTGGCTCACCGCAATGTGGGCAAAAGTTCTTTTGTCGTTCTTCCACTTCTCTTTCGCGGCGCTCAAGCTCTTGTTCGCGTAATACCTGTAATACGATATTTTGCGCCTGCTCTTTATCCAGTCCCAGCTCACGGCGAATTTTATCGATCATCATCTGATTTTTCACCAAATCAAAATCACTGTCAATCAGCTGCGCTCGAAAGTCCTGTTCAAGCTCTTCACGGCGCTGAGCAAGCTCATTTGCCAAACCAGTCGCTAAAATACCTGCAGGTAATGCCGCCAGACCCACACCTAATATGGTAATAACCGCACCCAATATTTTACCCGCATTGGTAATCGGCGTAACATCGCCATAGCCCACCGTCGTTAGCGTCACTACCGCCCACCACATCGCTTTAGGTATCGACTCAAATTCTTCTGGCTGGGCGTGGTTTTCAACCAAGTAAATGCCACTAGAGGCCGTCACAATCATAATTATTAAAATAAAAATAACTGCTTGGAACGAGCCTTTTTCTTTGCTGATGACCACCAATAAGATGCGTAACGAAGCAAAATAGCGTGTCAGTTTGAGAATTCGGAATAAACGTAAAATACGTAAGAAGCGTAAATCAATCGTAACAAAGAAATTCAGGAAAGCTGGCGCAATGGCAACTAAATCAATCAACGCAGAAGGACTTTTCAACCACTCCCAACGCTGACGCCAAGTGGTGTCATCTGGCTTTTCCTCGGCCACACTCCACAAACGCAGCAAATACTCAATAGAAAACACCACGATAGAGAAATTTTCAAACCAGGTAAAATACTCCTGATAAGGGTAATACCAACTGTCAACCGACTCAGCAATGACCGCTGCTACATTGGTCATGATTAGAAATATTAAAAAGTAGTCAACGCAGCGGCTAAACAGCGTATCGTGCTCATCATTTTGCAGAATATCGTAAACGAAAAGACGCAAGCGCCGTATAGATTGGAATAGCATGCCGTCCCTATGCGGTGAAACACCGGTCTTATATTAGTATAATAAAGCAGTCATCACAGAATATGACATTAATGCTCGGTCACCATCAGTATTTCATAACCATCACTACTTAGCGATATAGTGCTCTCAGAGTATTACTAATGAAAGGACTGGCTTATTTAGTATGAATCATGATCGGTGATTATACTAAATTTAAATAATACATGTAGGCAAACAAAATTAGCACCAGCACAATGGCGATGATAGCGAAGCGTAAGAATCGTTCGTCAGCACGTAATTGCTCACTGATATCTTGAGCAGGCAGCAAAAATAAGTTGCATTCAGGACAGCAAGAGTCCATCCGATCTAATATCGTTACAGAACGTGCGTTTGTGCAGCGTAGAGGAGAATTACTACAATAGCCAAGCATAATATATTACCCCTCTTTTCCCACTCTCATTATTCATCCGAAAAGTAATGAGACTATCATTACCGGCTCTAAGTTTTTGACATTTTAATACTCTAAAAATATCAAGGAGAGTTTAGCATCATTGACTATCGACCAAATTCTAGCGCCGTGCCTCTGTATAACATCGTATAATAGAACCTAAGTCCTGCCTCACAAATACTAACTGTCCTAAGTAATGTTTAATTACCTCAACAAATATACCTTTAACGGTAAATTTATGCCATAAAAGCCATTAATATGCGTTTAAAACCTTACAGTAAATATGGTTTTGTATTATAATGGCGTTGTAATGTTACAGGTTAGTCAATAATCATAACATTGTGTATCGGTACCTAATGTCATCCCTCGTTAGATAGCCACCGATAATCTTCTATCACGTTAAGGAATCAAATGATGAAACTACAATCCCTAGTTTTAGCCACTGCTACTGCACTTACTATGACCACAGCATTTGCTGTACCAGCTGGTACTTGGTCTGTCGCTGCTGGTGCTCACATGGTTGACCCAAAGAGCGATAACGGTACACTTGCAGATGGTGCGTATTCTGTAGACGTAGACAGTGATATTCAACCAACCATTAGCGGCGAATATTTCGTTGCCAATAACATTGGTATTGAATTACTAGCGGCTACACCATTCCATCATGACATTACCTTAACTGCTGGCGATGCTACTATCGATGCTAAAACTCAGCATTTGCCACCGACTCTATCGGTACAATATCACTTCGATGGCTACAACATGCCTATGAATGTGAAGCCATTTGTTGGTGTTGGTGTGAACTATACGACTTTCTTTAAAGAAAAAATCTATAGCGATGCTTTCGAAAAATTAGAACTTGATGATAGCGTCGGCGTTGCTGGTCACATCGGTCTTGACATACCTTTTGCCCCAACTGAATACTTCCGTATTGATGCTCGCTATATGGACATCAAAACAGACGCCAGCGTAAAAGCTAATGGTGAGACCATTGAACTTGGTGAAGTTGACATCAGCCCTTGGGTATATGGCGTTGCTTTTGTTAAGACTTTCTAATATAACATAAAGTAATATGAATAAAAAAAGCTGGCTTAATCGCCGGCTTTTTTGTATCTAAAGTTTAAGCGGCAATGATTATAGATAAAAACGATTGTGCTAAAGTCATTAACCGCTAAAAATCTGGCGACCATTAGCAACAAATTTTAAGCATAAAAAAAGACCATCCTAAGACAGTCTTTTTTTCAGATCCTTTTAGTACAAACGATTCTTACAGCAAAATACGGCGCGGATCAGCCAGCAATGTTGCGATATAGCGGGTAAATACGGCAGCATCTGCCCCATTAATCACACGATGGTCATAAGATAGCGACAATGGCAACATGAGACGCGGCTCAAAGCTTTGCTTTTTAGAATCCCAACGTGGCTGCATGCTTGCCTCAGACACGCCTAAAATACCCACTTGAGGCCAATTTACTAATGGCGTAAAGGCAGTGCCACCCAAGTTGCCTTGGCTTGATATGGTAAAGCTTGCACCTTGCAAATCTTTAGTAGTGAGTTTTTTGTCACGTGCTTTTACCGCAAGCTCACCAATTTCAATGGCGATTTGCTTCAAGCCTTTATCCTGCACATTCTTGATAACAGGTACGATGAGTCCATCATCCGTTGCCACCGCGATACCCATATTGACGCTTTTACGTAAGATAACTTGCGTATTGTCGTCGCTTAAATGACTGTTAAAGCGTGGATGCTGCGTTAAAGCATAGGCCGTCGCTTTGACCACGAACGCTAAAATCGTGAAGCCGATACCTTCAGCTTTCATGCTACCTTTTAGCTCGCCGCGCAGTTTTTCTGTCTCAGTGATATCAGACAAATCAAACTGGGTCACTTGTGGCAACAAGGTATTGTAGTTGAGCTGCGGTATCGAGACTTTTTGTAGACGGCTAAGGTCTTGGGTTGCTGTTTCACCCCAAATCTCAACGTTGCTCATGTCAGGTAAGCTTGGCAGGCTAGCGCTGGCTACATTGCCACTGGCAGGTGCCGCTTTTTGAGTGCTTAAGCTTTCTTTAACATGCGCAAACAAGTCTTCTTTTAGAATGCGATCATTTAGTGCCGAACCATTCACTTGGGTGATATCGACACCTAACTGACGCGCCAGCTTACGTACGGCTGGACCTGCATATACGTCAACCAACTTTTCATTGACCTGTGCTTCAGTCAACTTATCAGCTTGCTTACTAGCGACCGCATTAGGCGTTGTAGATTTTTCTGCCTGTTTTGGCTCACCCGTTGTTTTAGCAGCAGCTTTTTCTTCTGCTTTGGCTGGTGCTGAAGGCTTTGGCTCAGCGCTATCTGATGTAGACTCACTTTCATCAGCAGCATCTGCACCACTACTTATGATAACGATAAAGTCTTGACCATTGGCAACCATATCACCAGTCTGAACTAAGATTTTTTCAATCTTACCAGCGACTGGTGCGGGTACTTCTACCGATGCTTTGTCAGATTCAATCAATAGGATTGATTGATCTGCAGTCACGATGTCACCAACACTGACCATGATTTCAGAAACTTGCGCTTCATCAACACCTAAATCTGGCAATGCATGAGTGGTCGATTTACCAGCGTTAGACGCAGGCTTGTCATTAGAGTCAGACGAGGCTGATTCAGTTGCCGCAGGCTCAGGTTTTGTTTCTGGTTTAGCAGCAGCGGCTTCTGTATCACTCGCTTGTTGATTGTCATCAGCAGCGCTATCGTCATCACTTTCCACACTGTCTTCTGCACTTTCAAGCTCGATAAGCACCATACCTTCACTGACTTGATCACCAACAGCAACACTGATTTTGGTGACTTTGCCAGCAGCGGAACTTGGTACTTCAACCGAGGCTTTGTCAGATTCTAATAGAATGATGTTGTCATCTTTTGCGATGACATCACCCACTTCTACCATAATTTCGCTGACTTCGGCGCTATCAACACCCAAATCGGGGGCTTTAATATCCATGATTTATCTCCTAGTCTTATGATTATTATTCTTTGACATCACCGTTATTAAGTAAAGTCGCATCCGCTTGATCTTCAGCTCGACCCTCATTGCTGATTTCATCATCATCTTCAGCGACAAATTCAGGGACAGGATTTGGATTGACATTACCAGGTGCTGGTGCATCGGGAGAATGATCATAATAAGGCTGTTGTTGCCATGCAGGTGGCTGATCCACATCAATGCCTAAACTTGAGATGGCATCTTTCACCAAACGCATCTCAACTTCACCCTCATCCGCTAGGCGTTTGAGCGTCGCAACCACGATATGAGCCGCATCAACGTTAAAGAAGCTACGCAGATTTTCACGAGTATCAGAACGACCGTAGCCATCTGTGCCTAGCGTAGTATAAGGACGATTATCTGGCAACCAAGCACGGATTTGCTCTGAATAATTACGCATATAATCTGTCGCAGCGACGACGATACCTTCATGCGGCGCTAACTGCTCAGTAACCCAAGGCACTCTCTCTTCATCCATTGGATGCAAGCGGTTGTAGTCATCACAGACCATGCCGTCACGAGTCAACTCGTTAAAGCTGGTCACGCTCCAAACGTTGGAGGTGATATTGAACTCATCTTTTAGAATCTGCGCCGCTTTTTGTACTTCACGTAAAATAACGCCAGAGCCTAATAGCTGCACTTGAGTTGAACCATTGTCTTCGAGCAAATACATACCGCGCTTGATACCTTCTTCGGCACCTTCTGGCATCTCAGGTTGCTCGTAGTTTTCGTTCATTAGCGTTAAGTAATAATAAACGCGTTCGCCTTCACCATACATACGGCGTAGACCGTCGTGCATGACGACTGCTAGCTCGTAACCGAAGCAAGGATCATAAGTCACACAGTTAGGCACAACGTTAAATAGAATCTGTGAATGACCATCTTGATGCTGCAAGCCTTCGCCGTTCAAGGTGGTACGACCAGCTGTTGCGCCTAGCAAGAAGCCCTGTGCTTGACAATCGCCTGCCGCCCAAGCCAAATCACCCACACGTTGGAAACCAAACATCGAGTAATAGATATACATCGGAATCATTGGTAGCGCGTTCACAGAGTAACTGGTTGCAAGCGCAATCCACGTACTCATTGCGCCTGCTTCGTTGATACCTTCTTCTAGCATGTGACCGTCGATGGCTTCTTTATAGCCCATTAAAGCTTCACTGTCTTCTGGCGTATATTTTTGACCAACAGCTGAGTAGATGCCCAATTGACGGAACATACCTTCTAAACCAAAAGTGCGTGCTTCATCAGGTACAATCGGCACGACGCGATCTTGGATGTCTTTATTTTTTAGCATGGCTGACAATAAGCGTACGAACACCATCGTTGTCGATTGCTCTTTACCATTGCTGCCTTTTAGCACTCGATCAAACATTGACAATTCAGGAATATTCAATGGGATATGACCACTGCGGCGATTTGGCAAATGACCACCTAGCGCTTCGCGGCGACCTTTAAGGTACTTCATCTCCGCTGAACCTTCTTCAGGGCGATAGAATGGTAGCGTCTCTAGCTGCTCGTCAGTAAATGGCAAATCAAAGCGATCACGGAAATACATCAACGCTTCTTGATCGAGTTTCTTAATCTGATGTGATTTATTGACCGCTTGTGTTTGAGCCGATAAGCCATAGCCTTTAACGGTTTTGACTAAAATAACGGTTGGCTGACCTTTGGTTTTCATCGCTTCACTGAATGCGGCATAAACTTTCATTGGATCATGACCACCACGATTCAAGCGCGAGATATCCTCATCAGATAGCGCATCAGCCATCTCTTCCAACTCAGGATATTTACCAAAGAACTCTTTGCGAGTGAACTCAGCTGTACGGGCTTCGTATAGCTGATACTCACCATCGACCACTTCTTCCATACGATGTTTGAGCACGCCCGTTTTATCATTGGCAAGCAAGCTGTCCCATTTACCACCCCAGATAACTTTAATCACCCGCCAGCCAGCGCCGCGGAATACAGACTCTAGCTCTTGGATAATTTTACCGTTACCACGGACTGGACCATCAAGACGCTGTAAATTACAGTTGACGACCCAGATTAGGTTATCTAGCTTTTCACGACCAGCGAGAGAAATAGCCCCTAAACTTTCTGGCTCATCCGTTTCACCATCACCCAAGAATGTCCAAATCTTACGACCTTCTTTCTCTAGCAGACCGCGGTTTTCCATATAGCGATGTACATGGGCATGGTAAATCGACATGATCGGACCAAGTCCCATCGATACGGTTGGGAACTGCCAATAATCTGGCATGAGATATGGATGCGGATAGCTTGATAAGCCTTTGCCGCCGACTTCACGACGGAAATTATCAAGCTGATCTTCGGTCAATCGACCTTCTAAATAAGAACGTGCATAAATACCGGGTGCTGAGTGACCTTGATAATAAATCATGTCACCACCGAAATGATCGCTGGCAGCACGGAAAAAATGGTTAAAACCTGTCTCATATAGCGTGGCACTAGAAGCGAATGTTGCTAAGTGACCACCCAAATCGTCGTCATTTTTGTTCGCGCGCATGACCATGGCCAATGCGTTATAGCGAATCAAAGCACGAATTTTGCGCTCAATGGTTAGGTCGCCAGGGTACATCGGTTCATCTTCAACGGCGATAGTATTGATATAAGCGGTATCGAGACGATTGAACGGCAAATCTTCTTGAACTGCCATATTGTATAAAGCTTTTAGCAGAAACTGAGCACGATCTTTGTCTGCATGTTTGATAACAGATTCAAACGCTTCCAGCCACTCTTGGGTTTCGGTGCTATCAGCATCCTTATAATAATTCATCACTATTGTCCTTTTTTATCAGTCAGTCCTGCCCGAAGACAGGATATTATTAAATCAAAGTGTTACTTCAATATTGTCGTGCGGGAATAATTTTCTCAATGACTTCCTTGTTAATTTTAAGAAGTGAGATTTATAGTAGGGTGCGGTTATGCAGCAGTATTTGACCGACTCATAATCTGGAGCAGCCTCACATAGCCAAAATAAAAACAGCGCTACTATCTATCGCATATGAACTGAGTATTTAAAAGTGGTTAGATAATAAAATGCTAACCCAACTTTTATAGTCAATTATCAAATGATAATAACTCTTTATTATAGGCTCTTATGCTGCAGTTGTTTATAGCTGTAAAGAAATGGTGATATGACAAGTATTTTTGAAATAAATAATGATTAGTTTTTTCAGAAATGTTTCAAAGAAATATAAGGATTGTTTGCTAACGAGCTAACATCTACAACTAGATACTGTAGCTGGTCATGAAATATCTGCCATTCATCTACTTCGTAGGACTTTTACGAAATTATTGCTTAATATGTTAAGTTACGTAATATATACATTAGTTTAGTTAGTGAAATAATTTAGAACTAGTTAAACGCTTATAGCAAGTTTTAGCTTCTTATAGGAATAATCATATGCATAAAATGCCATACGTTCTAAATTCAATAATTTCACAACTATTCAGTGAACATATATATCGGGTGCTGGCATTGATAGCTGCTACGGGCTTGATGTTGGCAAGTAATGTCGCATTTTCGGCTGAAGCTAGTCCCACCTGCCCCGCAGATCATGCAATGTATTATGTAGGGTCCAAAAATTTTAGCCCTGCACCTGCGGCAGCTAATAAATTGGCATTGAGTTGGACAGGAGGTGCGGGAAACACTAGCACTACCTATAACTTCAACAACAATCTCGAATTCAAACTGTCTTTTTCTGAGACTAATTTTTTAGCTGCTGGTTATCCAGAAGCCAGTAGTTTCGGTGGCGTAACTACAAATGCTATTAATATGCGCCATAGCAGCCAGTACCTTAATATAAATCACAAACTTACTGCTACTATTAACAAGCCAGTATCGAAGTATGGGTTTGTTGTGCAAGATTTAGACTCAAATGAAAATGGAAGATATACTGAATCAGTATCCCTCTTTAGCGCTGGCGGTGCTTTTAGTAACATTCTTACTGCAAACCACACATTATCAAATTCGAACCGCACCATTACAGGCAATCAATGGCCGAACTGTAGTCCTACTAATCCATGTAATTTCAATGTTGATTGGGGCTCTCAATCATTAAACACACCTTTTGTTATAACTCATGGGAACACTTATAGGTCTGCATCTACTACGACATCTACTGGCGACCATGTAGTGGGCTACTCAGACTTTTATTTTTGTCTAGCACCACCGAAACTCATTGTGAAAAAAGTATTAACTGGTACTCGTTTTAACGACAGTGATACTAAGCGTGACCAATTCAATATTAAAGTAGCTGGTGGAAAATTAACTCCTGATAGTC
Organism: Psychrobacter immobilis; assembly: GCF_904846185.1. Lineage (GTDB taxonomy): Bacteria > Pseudomonadota > Gammaproteobacteria > Pseudomonadales > Moraxellaceae > Psychrobacter > Psychrobacter immobilis_B. Next base: position 67,854 of record NZ_CAJGZQ010000014.1, read on the forward strand.
AAGGCTCTACAGCGTCTTTTACAACAACAGGGGCAGGTTCGACCATAACTAATGGAAGCACTGTTACCCCATTGGAATTAGCCCCAAGTACAACCTATACCATATCTGAGAATATAATAAATGGTGATGCTACTAACTATAATACTAACTATGTCTGTAGCAATGCAACGACTGGTAGCAACTCAAGCACGCCTTCTGGAAACACAAGCTCTTTTACGTTATCAAACTTAAACTATGGTGACGAGGTTACTTGTATTATTACCAACACACCAAAATCTTATAGCTTTTCAGGCATCGTGTTTAACGACAATGGTAAAATCACAAACCCCACTAAAGACGATGTATCCGATAAATATCTAAATAACCGTCTTTACTTCAACGGTAAATACGATTCACCAACTGAATCTGGTATTCCTTTTACTACGGGTCATACCATCACCCTAAACAAATGTGCAGATGATACGAGTACAAGTACGTTTACATCTCAAACTGTGAATATAAGTGATGATGGAACATATAGTTTCACTTTGACGCCTGCGCAGCTTGGAAGCAATACGAAGCTCTGTGCTACTCAGAATGAACCTAATAATTATACATACTCTGTGGATACTACAAGCAATTTGCGACAAATAAATATTACGACTAATACATTTAACTATCCTGATAATAACTTTGGTGATGTTATTCAAGATAATGCAGCTTTAGTGCTCTTCAAGAGTCAATATACTCACAACTGTAGCTTGACCGACCTCACGACCATTAATGTTAATTATACGGGTAGCGCCAGTACTGCTTATAGTACAAATTCCATATCTGAGATCATACCAGGACAATGTATCGCTTATAGGATTGAAGCGGTTAACCGTGGTAATGTGCCTTTGACAGATATCATTATTCGAGACACCTTACAGAAAAAAGGAGAAAATGGTGCTCTTGTAACGTCTACTTTAGCCACGCCTACACCTATCGGAGAAAACAGCGGTGTACCTTCTTTTTCTAATAGTTCAGTATCGATTGGTAATAATGGTCAAGTGCTAACTAATGGCTTCCCGCTAGGAATTACTAGCTCCGATCGCCGTCGAGCTATTCGCTTCAACACCAAATACGGCACTACTGTGAATCCTTAGTAACTATTCCCCCTTGCTATATTATCAACTCTAAAGAATATTTTTTACTGACAAAAGCCCTATCTCTATAGATAGGGCTTTTACCGTTTGTGTACTCCAAAATACCATTTGTCGTTTTTGTGGTGAATATTTGTATTGTTTGCGTGACAATCATATTAAGGAACAATTCTAACTTTATCAGCATCTCTTATTCATAGTTGATTGCAGTTTTTACGTTGCATGGGACGAAGTCAAGATTGACTTGATAATAATGGTTTAAGCAAGGAATACGATATGAAAGGTTTTAATTTTTTACGCAGTGCCATATTAGCAAGCTTAGCGTCGGTAATAGCACTAAGTGCTGCTCACGCCAATGATGCCTTAAAAATGGATCTAACAGCCAATCAAGTCACCAAAAACGCTGAAGGTAAGATCTCTTATCTACCAGTTCGTAATGCTCCAGCGGGTACGGTCATTCAGTACAAAGCAACCTATAGCAATATTATTAACAAAGATATCCAAGATCTGGCGGTCGTATTGCCTATCCCTGCCAATATGGCTTTCACTGGCGAAGCTAATCCTACTAGTGCTCAAGCCAGTATCGATGGCAGGAACTATGCCGATATGCCACTGATGCGTAAAGTCAATGGCAAAATGGTCAAAATTCCGTTTTCTGAATACCGTACCCTGCGCTGGAATATCAAGTTATTACCAGCACAGAAGTCTGCCGCCGTGGCACTTAACACGATTGTCAACTAGACCTCTCCTTCAACTCACAAAATCTTGCTCTTCTAATTTTAGGATATCTCTATGAAATCAAATAATTTTAATTATAGCCTGTTAGCCGTTGGTGTTGCTGCGGTAATGGGTATCTCTACTGGGGCTACGGCTGCCGTTAGTGGCACATCAACGAAATCTCCTACTATTGTTAACGTAGCTGAAGCTACCTATTCTGTTAACAACGTTGAACAGCCTAAAGTCAAATCTAATGCTGTTACTGTTAATATCTCAGAGCAGATTTCATTCTCACTTTTGGCGCAAAATTCTGGTAATGCGGATGATATAAATTCTGGTGGCAACGTAACTCCTGAAAAGGTGGTAGCGTTTGTACATAGATTAGAAAATACTGGTAACCGTACTGATGAATACACGGTCAATTTAAGCAATATCACTAATGGATCTGGTGATCAGGCTGATTACGACCTTGGTGCTTCTACAGTTTCATACCAGTTATTTGAAGCTGGTGGGACTGCGGCTACTGGTTCAGGGACATCTGGCACTGATATTCCTGTTAACTCAATACTTACTGGCACCAATAATGTCTTTACACTGACAGCTGGTCAGTATGTTGTATTCACTATCAATGCTAAGACGAAAGGCAATAAAGGCGGAGATACTCAAAAACTCACTTTGACCGCTACGAGTACGGCTCTATCAACGAATACACCAGCAGGCGTTAGTAAGACATTAACCAATACAGATACATCAAGTACAGTTTTGCCTGTTTTTGGTATCGTAAAGTCGATAACTGACACGCTTAACCTTAATGACTTAGATGATACCGCTACCTATAGTATCAAAGTCACTAACGATGGCCGTGCAACTTATGCTGCTGCTGCAACTGGTATCACCGTGCGTGATACATTACCTGCTGGTCTAATATTAGTAGCAAGTTCTGTAAAATCAACGGATGCTACTAGTGGTGCTTCTGTTGTAGAAACCACAACTGGTACTAATCAAGGCTTTGTGTATTCAGGTATTGATCTAGCTGTTGGGGTTAGTGTAACGATCACCTTTGATGTCCAACAAGACCCTAATGTAGCGCCTGTCAATGGTGTGATCAATCACGCGCGCGTTGAAGACACTTTAGATAGTGGTGTGACTATTATTGATAGTACCAATAAAGACGATGCTGCTGAAAATACGAAGACTTATTACCCTGCCGATGATGATACAGAGTATACCAATACTGCTGAGCCCGGTACTAAAGGTGGCGATTCAGCTGCGGCTCTAGAAGTCAATAAACGTAGTTTAACGATCTCTAATGGTGTCGATAATAAAGGCACTTCTAAAGAGATTGCTGTAGACGGTACTACTATCTTCACTAATACCCTTACTAATACAGGTGATGCACCTGAGGGCGGCACCAATCGTCCTATTACCATTAAAATTACTGATCCTGATGCTAAGACACCACTTGGCATCATAACTGACACAGCTGCCACTAATCGTCCTAGCTATAAATTAGCTGATGGCACAACAGGATATTTAGAACCTACTAGCACTGCTGGCGAATATCGTCTTCCAAGTTCAGTGATTATTGCATCAAAGGGCACTGTTGATATTATTTATACAGTCAAGTCTGATGGCACAGGTGCGCTAAATAAGACTGAAAATAATATCGTCACTATCACACCTGCTGGTAATGATCCTTCAGCGCCAGCCATTGCTACTAATACCACAACCATAAAAGGCTTAACGCTAGCTAAGTTACAAGTACTTGATGCTAATTGTGATGGTACTGCTGAGGGTACATTTGTAAATACTGCTATCGATGCTGAACCAAACCAATGCGTTATCTATAAGATTGATGCTACCAACACATCCACTACCGCACTAGGCTTTGATATTACAGGATTGACCATTTTAGATCCTAAATCTAAATTCGCAGCCGCGGCAGACTATGTAGCAGGATCTGCTACCACACCTGGAGTGCAAGCCACTAATATCACCACAGCAGCAAATGATGATGGTACTAATATCAATACAACAATCACTACTTTGTCACCTCAAAGTACTGCAACTCTCCAATTTAGAGTCAAGATAAAGGACGCTCCTAAATAATCTCAACCTTAATAAAAATAACTATTTATCGTTCCACTGATTCTACAAGTACATCAAGTGCTTGTAGAACTACCCTTACCCTCACTGATATTTTATTGGATAAGCGACATATGACTCTATCTACCATGACACCGTCTAATCGTACTGCATTGTGTTCAGCGAAGATCTCTGCGCTGTCATTGGCAATGTTGCTTATGCAATCAAATATCGCGATTGCAGCTGATGCAGCAAACCTTAATCTGCAAATCATCAACAATATTGCAAATGCTAGCTATAACGTCAATAACCAGACTGACGTCACAATATCTAGCACCTCAAACCAAGTACAAGTCAAAGCCTCAGACCTTCCTGAATACGGTATTGAACTTACTCAACAGCCGTTACTTACCGTTATGCCTAACGCCTTGGTTAACTGGGTAAATGTCCTAAGCAATACCAGCTATAGCAATCAGACTGTTGAGTTAACATTGGCTGTATCTCCAACGCTCTCAAACTTAAAAGTCTATCAAGATCTAAATAAAAACGGCGTCGTTGATAATGGTGATACTGAAGTTATTTTCGATAATTTAAGCGCACAAATCAAACTTGGACACAGTGAAAGTATCCAGTTTATCGTGCAAGCTTTATCAGATGCTAACGGCAAAAGTGGCGATACTGCAGATATTAAAATTGGCGCTGTCGTTCTAGAAGACCCATCCGTATCGAGTGTCAACGCGATTGATAGACTAATCATCGTTGAGCCTGAAATCAAATTTACAACGCCTAAGTTTGACGAAAACAAAACCACCTCACAAATCGAGGAAAACGTCTATATCGATGCCAGCTATGCGCAGTGTAACGTTCAGCTAGATAAGCCAGATCAAGTATGGGTCACGATTACCTCTTTGTTGACGGGTGACAAATACGCATTGAAAGCGATTGAGACGGGCAATAGTACTGGTAAATATCAGCTATCAGCACCAACACAAAACAATGCCAACGCTGTCAATGACAAATTTATTCAGACTCTAGCAAATGATACGTTGACTGCAAGTCTAGACGCCTGTATCGCGCCTTCTGTCGGCACTGGCGCTGAGCAGCTACCAAGCGAAGGTGACTTCACCGTACGTATCGATGACTTAGATACACAAATCAATATCGTCGATGATAGCCCAAGCTTAGTCGTCACCAAAGAAAGCGACGTTAAAAGCGCTGAATTTGGTGATTATGTTAGCTACACCATTAATATCACCAATAGTGGCAACTCTACCGCTTATGATGTGCAACTAAAAGACGCCCTACCACGTGGTTTTGCTTATGTAGATGGTAGTGTACGTGTCAACCAAACTACTGATATCAATATCGACCAAGCGCAAACCACTGAGTTTAAAGCTGATGGTAAATATCAGGTGCTAAATTTAGGTAATATGGCAAATGGCGAAAGTAAAAAAATCACGTATCGTGTCTTAATCGGTGCCTCATCATTAGGCGGTGATGGCATCAACCGCGCGACTGCTGTTGCTAGCAATGAACAAGGTAAAAGCTTAGTTTCAAGAGAAGCACAGTGGAAGATTGAAGTAGAGCGCGGCGTCATGAATACTGATGGCATCATCATCGGTAAGGTCTACCACGATATCAACCGTGACGGCATTCAACAAAAAGAAGATGGCGAACTTGGCGTTGCAGGCGTGCGTATCTACATGGAAAACGGTAACTTTGTCGTGACTGATCCTGAAGGTAAATATAACTTTTATGGTGTCAGTGCCAAAACTCACGTCTTAAAAGTTGACCGCACCACCATCCCTCACTCAACCGAGATGGTCACCCAAAGTAATCGCAATGCGGGCGATGCTGGCAGCCGTTTCGTTGACTTGAAATATGGCGAATTACATCGTGCCGATTTCGGTATCGTTGTCGGTATGGGCGATAGCACTGAGCGTTTGAATACGGAGCTTGTCGCTCGTAGCAAATCAGTGAGCGCTAAGAATGATAGCCTTGAGCAAGCAGTAAAAACTGAGCTAACCCTAGATCCTGACTACAATCGTGACTACGATGATAATGTAGACGCCAGTGGCTGCAACATCAATGGCGACTTAGATCTGGGCAGCAACTGTGACTCTGCTATCGTCAATGAGATGATCAATCCAGCCGCCAATCGTGTTGATATGACCGTAACTACGGTAGCACCGCCAGTAGAAAAAGAGCTGGAAGAATATCTCAAAGAAGTGGCTAACAATGACGTGGCTTTTATCAATTTAAACGAAGGTCAACAGCTCAGCACTTATAAACAAATGGTACAGGTGCAAGCGCCACTGGGTTCAATATTTACACTATATGCCAATGGAAAAGCAGTATCAGAACAACAAATCGGCAAAACTGCTGAGCAAGAAAAACAGAATGTGACTGCCTTTGATTACTATGCGGTCGACTTAAAACGCGGCAACAATATCTTGCGCGGTGTCGCTACTGACGTGAATGGCAAAATTATCTCTGAGCAAACCATTAAAGTATCAACGCCGAACAGTTTACAAGCCATTGACTATCGCACTCAAGCGCAGCTAGTACCGGCAGATGGTGTTAGCGATTATCAAGTCGTTATTAGCCTAAAAGACCGTGATGGCCGTCCTTATATCGCCTCAACACCTATCACTATCGATACCAATATCGGCCGTATCAATCTTAATGACAGCAGTAAAGATCAAGCTGGTACGCAAGTTATTGTCTCAGGTGGCGAGCTACTCATACCCGTGACTGCACCAAGTGTACCGGGTAAAGGTGAGTTGGTCATCGACACTGGTAGCAGTAAACAGATTATCCCGTTACAATTTACCGCGCAATTACGTCCTCTCATTGCCGTCGGCATCGTCGAAGGCGCGATCTCACTTAAAGACTTTGATGGCAGCAGCATTACTGACGCCCAAGGCGCTTTTGAGCAAGAGCTCAATGATTTCGCTGGTAACGATGACTATACCGCTTCTGGTCGCGCCGCGATGTTCCTTAAAGGCAAAGTACGTGGCGATTATTTGCTCACTTTGGCTTATGACAGCGACAAAAAAGGCGAGCGCCTGTTCCGTGATATCGAGCCTGGCGAATACTATCCTGTCTATGGTGATTCATCAGCCAAAGGCTTTGATGCGCAATCTACCAGCAAACTCTATATGCGCTTGGACAAGGGTCGCTCATTTGTTATGTATGGCGACTTAAAAACTCAAATCGATAACGATGAAGGTATTAAATTAGGTCAATATAACCGTACGTTGACTGGCCTAAAAGCCCAGTATGAAGATAGCAATACTCGCATTACCGCCTTTGTCGCGGAGACGAGTACCAGCCAGCGCGTCAATGAGACTCGTGGTCTTGGTATCTCAGGCCCTTATCCATTGGCTGAAAACTTTGATGCCGTATTAGAAAACTCAGAAACTGTCGAAGTGATCACTCGTGACGCCAACAATCCAGGCTTGATCATTAGCCGTGAGACCCTTACCCGCTTTGCCGATTATGAAATTGACCCTATCAGTCGCAGCTTATTTTTAAAAGCCCCTATCGCTAGCCAAGACATCGATGGCAACCCTATTTATCTACGAGTCACTGTAGAAGTAGATGAAGGCGGCGAAAAATACTTGGTCGGTGGCATTGCTGCCAAGCAGCAGTTGACTGATAAAGTCGCCATCGGTGGTAGCTATGTCAACAGTGATGACCCTCTTAACAAAGAAGAGCTGGCTAGCGTCAACAGCGTTATCAAGTTTAACGATAATCTAAAACTGGTCGCTGAATACGCGATGAATAAAGCTGAGAATCCAAATTTTCAGCCAAGCAATCAAATTAATGCGACAGAATTAGACGGTCAGGACGCAGAAGGTAATGCCTTGCGTATCGAGCTTGACTTTGATAACAAGAAAAACACTCGTGCCAAAGCTTATTATAACGATACTGACGAAGGTTTCGTGACTGGTGCCTCGCCGCAGACTGCTGGGCGCGCTGAATCAGGCGTCGAAGTCACTCATTTAATTAATGACAAAAAGACCGCGCTAAAACTAGAAGGCGTGCGCACTAAAGATCATACCACTGATGCTAGCCGCCAAGGTGTCTTAGCCAGTATTGAACAGCGTTTGAGCACCAACATCATTGGCGAGATTGGCTTACGTTATTATAAGCAAGATGCAACGGCAGCTTCACGCAATATCCAAGCGGTAACAGACGTCGTAGATGTGACTGACAACACTCTCTTTAATGACGATATTATCAATCAATCGGCGCTAAATAATGTCAGTGATTCTGAAAAAGATATTGGAGGTACTACCGCCCGCGCTCGTATCACGGCACGGTTACCCAAGCTCAATGACTCTTTAGTATTTGCAGAATATGAGCAAGATATTGATAACAGTAATCGTAATGCCACCTCCATCGGAGGCGAGACGCCGCTAGGTGGTTTAGGCCGCCTATACGCCCGTCATGACTTGATCAACAGTCTATCTGGTAGCTATGGTCTTGATGATACTGAAGAACGTCAGCGTACCGTATTTGGTTTTGATGCCGCTTATATGAAAGATGGCAAAGTCTATAGCGAATATCGCATGAGTGACGCCATTAGTGCTCGCGAAGCGGAAGCGGCCATTGGTCTAAAAAACAAGTGGTATGTTCAAGAAGGTCTGACTTTAAACACCTTATTTGAGCGTGTTGAATCATTAGAGGGCGATACCGAGAACACCGCAACGGCAGCTGGCATTGGTGTAGAGTATCTTGCGAAAGAAGATTACAAAGCCTCAGCGCGTTTTGAGAAGCGTTGGGGTGAGACTAGTGACACATTGCTAGGTAGCGCTGGTATTGCTTATCGCTATACCGATGATGTGACTCTGTTGGCCAAGGACATCTACTCACGCGTCGATTATGACGATGGCAATCGCACGATTAATCGTTTCCAGCTAGGAGCTGCCTATCGTGATTATGATAGCAATCAGTTAGACATGTTAGCCAAGCTTGAGTATCGCTTAGATGATAACAGTACTGGCGATGACGCCTATCAAAAAGATGCCGTTATCTGGTCATTGAGTGGTAACTATCATCCAACGCGTCCGTTGACGTTGTCAGGTCGTTACGCGGGTAAATATACTCAGCTTGATGCTGATAATATCAGTAGCGACAATACAGCCCATGCGCTTTATGCTCGTGGTCTATATGACATCAGTGAGCGCTGGGATGTGGGCTTGCAAGCAGGCACTTATTGGAACAAACAAGCAGATGATATGTCTTATATGCTGGGTGCGGAAGTAGGCTATAGCCCGATGACCAACCTTTGGTTGTCACTAGGTTATAACTTCATGGGCTTTGAGGATGAAGACATCGCTTATGACGATAGCACTATGGAAGGCGCTTACTTTAGATTACGTTTCAAGTTTGACGAAGACCTATTCAAACGTGATGATCCACGTAAGAACCAGCGTTTGACGACTCACTCTACATTGTAATTTATCCCCATTGTCGTGTTATCATCTGACGACAATGCGGGCGTTAACGCGCTGTTCATCATATTATATGACAGATATATTTTAATAAGCGATGAGATCAGCGCCGAAAACCGCAAGTACCAATACCAATATTGATACTGATCCGCTTAATATGAGGTTTTGCATCATGCCTAATCCTGCCAACAAAGCAGCCCATTATAAACAGCCCATAAAGGCTTTATTATCAACCGTTTTTTTCCTGACAATGACCTCGGTTGCATCGGCGAGTCATCATACTCCTGAAGTGGCAGTAACCCGTGACGCTACTCACTGTGCCAATGAGGTTCAAACTCAGTCTCACCACCCAAAATACCAAAGTACGCGCCAACGTGCTATGAACTGTATGTTGACAGAGTTACAAGCATATCAACAAGAAAATATGAGCGCACGTCAACAATACTTTGCCTATAAAGCTCAGGCTTGGCTTAACTACGCCATCCATCAAGACAGCATAAATAGTCGTTCACCTGCTGGGCAGCAAGCCGCACAGGCAGCAGAGACGATTTTGACCACCTTGAAAAATGGCAAGGAACAAGATCTCAACCTTATTCAAGACATACCATCAAACTCTGCTCTCATGCGCCCCGATCTATGGGCAACCTTAAGCGCGCTAAAAGATAGCGGTGGTATCGAGTCAGCACCACGAGAGATAGCCTTCAGCGAGGTCGCTTTAATTTGGGCTGCTACGAACCAGTGCGAGCGCGGCTGGCGGGAATCAGGCATCCATTTTCGAATGGCAGATCGTTGGCTTGAACAAGCCCGCGAAGCTTACGTCAATACCCATGATTCACAGACTAACGTCGCTTTGGAAGAATTGATCGTCAGCTATTATAAGCAATATGAGACATTAGATGCGAGTACTGATAGTTGCCGTGGGCAAGTATTAACGCTTATCCGTTAAGTCCATTATTATCACTGCTCATCAATGCAGTAAATACAAAAAAGCCGACATATAATGTCGGCTTTTTTGTATTTACTTAACAGATATTAGAGCATGTTAACCATGCCCTAATGTCTATATATCATCTAAATAGCGAAAAAACTAGCGATTCTTACGCGGTAGCTTTTCTGGTAGATAGCAACGCAAATAAGCGATAAACGCAGTGTTTGCTTCTTGGATATATTCATTGGTAATGCTTTGGTGACGACGATAAGACAATGTGAATATCGCATTAATAATGCTATAAGCAATCAATAGCGTGTCTTGAATATCATGGAAACTCGGCATCTCATAGCGCTCTGATAAACGCTTATAAACCAAATCGACGATTTGATGATCGATATCTTCACCAAAACTATCACCTTCAAAATCAGGCGTGTTCGTGTCATAAATGAGCTTGGCTTTGGTTTCGTCGTTATGGAATATCGTCACACAATTATCAATAAGCGCCGTCAAATAGCCCTGCCATCTGTCATAATTACCAATATCGACTGTTTCTACTATTTCTAATATTTCGATAGCATTCAAAAAACGCAATGCTAAAAATATCGCTTCGATGTTAGGAAAAAAGTGATAAGCAGAAGCTCTTGGAATGCCTGCTTCTTCACATACAGCCGCCAAAGTAATGTCATTGATAGGTTGGGTTTCACTTAACTTCTTGGCACCAGCCAAAAGTTTTTGACGGCGCGCACGGCCTTGTTGGCTGGTAAACTTGAACTTATTCGGGACCAGTTTTTTTGCCAGTTCCGAATCTACCAACACATCTTCAATCTTTTCGTCTTTATTTTCGCTCATCATAAGTCTCTTAATGTTACACCCTATTTTATAAATATAATCTTCAATAGATAGTATTCGCCCTAAATTGAAGAATTACATCCTATTAGCTAATAATGTAGCACTGATATTAGCGCTACTATGTCTAATGGAGAGGCATCATAAACGCTTGTACACTATCAAGCAAGGGAGATAAATGGGTTAAAAATTAATGTATAGGTCAACCATTTAATAGCGTTAACCACGTAATGTAAAAAATTTAATCATTGAGTTTAATTTTCGCTCTTATAATACCATGATCGATGACTCTATCTGCATAGTCCCACTTTAAATGGTCATTGAAATAGTCTACTCTTTCAACCTGACCCAGTGAAAACTTGCTATCAGGAAGAAACTCTTCTGAAACAAATAATTGATCTATCACTTCTGGCATACCTTGATATATATGGGTATATGCCACATCTTTCATCCATCCATAGCGTGCTTGGATACGCGCAGCATCGAATAATGCAACATCGCGCATGCCTTTATCGTAATTAACTTCACCAGTCTCAGCCATCAATTGGGTAGTGACGCTACCAGTGACATCGTTCATATCACCTAACAAAATCAATGGCTCACGAGTATGACGTAAGCGCTCTATAATAGACATGCGAATAGAAGCTGCTTCTGCGGCGCGCATACATAAACTACGGAGCTTGGCACGGACTCGAATATTTGGATCGTCCATGTCTTCTAACAAATTGCCACTTTCATCACGCAAGAAAAATGCCCGTTTACTTTTTAGATGCGCCGTAATAATCGTTATCGGTTGACCAAAGGCATCGACCCGTACTACTAATGGTGGACGATTAAAGCGCTGGTAAGGACCAATATCAGGGATATCAATCACCGCTTTTGGTGCAATCTCTTCAAGCAAGCGGCTTTCTAATTGCTCAAAGCGACTAATAATACCAACGGCAGGAGTATTTTGTGCCCCTTTGCCATGGGTATAAGGGCTTGAACGGTCGTTGCTTGCCAACGGAACAACAACATGCTCGGGCTTAAATCCCAACGACACCGCCAACGCTTCAAGCGCATTACTATCCCAGACTTCTTGCACCGCAATAATATCAGCATGTGCTTTTGCTAATAAATCGGTGATGCCGCTTAGCTTGTGCTCGTATTCATCGTTACTGTAAGCTGGCGCATTGTCATAATAAATTCGGTTAGGGTTGGCAAAATTGAGCAAGTTAGCAGTGGCGATATAAAATTGTCTGGCGCTTTTAGCTTCCGCATTATTGTTCATAGATTACCTATTATTTTTATTCTAGAATATTGCTTCCAAAGATGATTGGCTGTTTAATATATTCATAATTAGTAATATACAGCAAAAAAGCCTCCAAAGAAATCTTTGAAGACTTTAAAATAGCATAAATTGAAAGTATTTAGTCTATCAGCAGACCCAAGTCTACAATCAGACTAAGCCCAGTGATAAGGTAGTAAGCTTATATACTGTCTACTTACTTAAATAAAATGTGCTGTTAGTTTCGCTTATTACGATACACGATTCCATGCGTCATACGATGCTTTGCGTGCTTCTTCCCACTCCATGCGTGATTCACCTTTTACTTCATGCCATGAGCGCTCTAATTCAGCTTCATGGTCTTCAAAACGTGCATCCGCAGGATAACGAGCACGGTTGGCGTACCCTACTGCATAAGCTGGATGTAGATCACGGTCGAAGTCATAACCTTCTTTGTAATAATCGACATTTGCATATTCTGCACGCCAGTAAGCTTCTTCACGTGTTGGATCAATCGCTTCTGCTGCTGCATGTCCTGCACCGCCACCAACGATAGCACCAATCGCACCGCCAATGAGTGTGCCAAGTGGTCCTGCCATTGTACCGATTGCTGCACCCGCTGCTGCGCCGCCAAGACCACCAATAGCTGTGCCTACTGGATGCGAACCTGGCTCACCTGTGATGATATCAGCATTCAGATCCTGCTTAGCTTCTTTTGACATATGCTTTACTTCACTGCGATCAATACCGTCATAGTTACTCATAATTTTATCCTTAAATTAATTTGTTATATTTTAGATTTATTAAGTGCTAAAAATTAGCGGTCTTACTCGAATCATGTGTTACTTGAGTCGCCTAAAGTATAGAAATTTATGGATAACAACAGATAGATAGGTTGTGTAAATTGTGTCCAGATTGCGATTGCCTTGCGTTACAGCCTGTATCTTTATAATGATTTTGTAGGACAGTGAAGCGTTTTAAGTAATTTTTCATTGAGTTGTTACAATATTTTTATGTGTCTGTTCAATATTTATAAGGATGTCAGTGCTCTATCGATGGCTCGTTGCCACTTATTAAGATGCTGTTCACGGATATCACTGGACATTTGGGGTTCAAAAATACGATCGACTTGCCATGATGATTGCATCGTCCCTTCATCATATAGCCCCGTTTTTAAACCTGCGAGCAATGCTGCACCTTTGGCAGTGATTTCTGTATCTCTCGGACGCAGGACAGGCACATCGAGTAAATCAGCTTGAAACTGCATCAATAAGTCATTATTGGCTGCGCCGCCATCTACTCTTAGCTCAGTTAATGGATGAGGGCTGTCTTTTTGCATGGCAATGAGCACATCATAAGTTTGATAGGCAACCGCCTCTAACGCAGCACGAGCAATATGGGCTTTAGTCGTGCCGCGGCTCATACCATTAATACTGGCGCTGATATCGGAGCGCCAATAGGGTGCTCCTAGTCCTGTGAATGCAGGCAATAACACCACCTCTTCACTACTATCAACTTGGCAGGCTAAATCCTCGACTTCACTGCTGTGTTGAATCATACCCAGATTGTCCCGTAGCCATTGGACAATAGCACCTGCCATAAACACACTACCCTCCAAGGCATAAGTGACTTCCTTTCTGGGTGGCTGCAACATGCGTTTGCCTGACTGTACAATTTGATCGAAAGATAAATTGTCTGGACGAGTTGGTGTAGATTTTCGTTGCCAAGCGATTGTCGTTAGTAATTTATGCTCGCTAAGTTTGGGTTTTTGACCAATATTCATCAGCATAAAACACCCAGTGCCATAAGTGTTTTTAGCCATGCCAGCATCGAGGCAGCCTTGTCCAAAAAGTGCTGCTTGCTGATCGCCCAATACCGCTTGAATAGGAATTTGTTTGGCAAATAGTCCTTTTTTGGTTTTACCAAAGTCACCATCAGATGCTAGGACTTTAGGCAAAATATTCATGGGTATCGCAAAACGGGCGCACAGCTCTTCTGACCACTCAAGCTTGTGGATATCATATAATAAAGTACGGGAAGCGTTGGTCACATCAATGACATGCTCGCCACCAGTTAGCTTATATATGAGCCAACTGTCTATAGTACCAACCGCTATTTCTCCTCTGCTGGCTCGTACGCTCAATTTCGGATTGTGCTCTAGTAACCAAGCGATTTTGCTGGCACTGAAATATGGATCTAACCGTAGCCCTGTAATGCGTTGCACCTCGCTTGCCACATCATTATGGCTGCCATTCATCATGCTGCTGGCACTCTCAGCTGTGAGTGTTTTACAGTAGTTCGCCGTACGGCGATCTTGCCAAATGATGGCAGGGGCTAAAGGTTTACCCGTTTGCTTATCCCACATGACAATAGATTCACGCTGATTGGTGATCGCGATACTGGTGACGTCGGTAGCAAGCAGCCCTGCTTGATTAATCACATCATGGGCACAGCTAATCTGCGTTTGCCAAATTTGTTGCGCGTCTTGCTCGACAAAGCCCGCTTTTGGGGTTTGTAAAGTGGTGGGCTGCTGTGCCATTTTTATCGGACGCGCACGATCATCGTACAATATCGCTCGACTCGATGTCGTCCCTTGATCCAAAGCCAAAATATATCCTGCCATTACTCACATCCTATTTTGTCGCATTCATTTTTTACAATTATATTTTATAGCCGAGTCTTTATTGATAGCACGTACTTTTTGGGAGTAACGCTTATCGCAATAGCCAGTTATTTACATTAGCACTGCGCCAATGAACAACTGCCGACAGTTAAAATAAATGCCGTTCATTTTAATCTTGCTCAACGCTATAAGGTGCTGAAATATAGCACACACCACTATTATGTATAGTTTATAAGCTGCTTTGTAATACAACAATCATCACTAACCATCATTTTCGCTAAAAGCTTTTAAAAGTGATCTAAAATCGATTTAAGTGCTAATGACTTGATAAACCTTTTATTATTAATTAACAAATGATGTTATTATTTGTCTTAACACCCGACCTCTAACATAAAATCACGGCTTATTCAACGCACAGTAAGCAAATACTGAGCATTGACCCGTCACCATTGTGCCACTACAGTGTAGCGCTTGTTACCCATAACAAAATATTGGCTTCTGTTAATGGTTGCCCATATTGAACTGTTTGGACAGGGTTTGACCATAACAGTTGATATTTTTGATACTTTTTTGCCTGACTCTAAAATACTTTGCATTCTAATTAATGGCTTATGTGACTTATGAAATTTGCTTTATCGA
This sequence comes from Psychrobacter immobilis, assembly GCF_904846185.1. Lineage (GTDB taxonomy): Bacteria > Pseudomonadota > Gammaproteobacteria > Pseudomonadales > Moraxellaceae > Psychrobacter > Psychrobacter immobilis_B. Next base: position 83,548 of record NZ_CAJGZQ010000014.1, read on the forward strand.
CTCTGTCTACTGCGGTGATGACGATTACGTTCATGGGTTTAGCGGCGCCTACTTTTGCAAGCGCTACTGATCATAATATCGAGTCACCGAATGAGGTCACAGCCGTTGCAGTGACGCAAATTATCGACGCTGACACTCAAAAAAGTACTCAAAGCAGCGTTCAAGACAGCGTTCAAAACAGTACTCAAAAAAATGAGATTCAAAATAGAAGGTCAACGACAGATACAGACATGGGTCAAGCCGAGCAAAAAACTGGCTTAACAACGCTTATCGATCCCATTACCCATAAAAGTATTGATAATAGTTATCCATTAGCAGTATCTAGCCTGTTAAGCCTTGAGCAAGCTCAAAATATTTTATTGCAAGTGTCACCGAAACTGGCCGCGAATCAAGCGGCGATTGCTGCTAGTGAATACCAAACGGATGCGCTTAAAACCTTGGACAATCCATTGGTGTTTGCCCAATTATCAGCCAACGCTTACAACTTAGACGCGGATCTTGACTTATCATCATTGAAAAACGGTATTGTTAATGACGTTAACAATGGTATCGATAATGTGATTCCGCCTATTCCACCGTTACCAGATTTGCCAAATTTTGGTGAATTGGTCGGTGAGCGTATCCCAGATTCTTATGAGTTAAAGCGCTCAGGCTCAACGGCTGGTGCAGGTCTGGGCGTGGTTTGGCCCATCTATACTGCTGGACGTACCAACGCTTTGACAGGTGCTTCCAATGCCCGTACCCAAGAAGCCGTCGCAGACAGTCTATTGGATAAAAACGAGCTTTATAACACCCTGATTGAGCGTTACTTTAAAGCACAGCTGGCCATCATTGCCGCTTATTTACGTGAAGATGCTTATGATACCTTGCAGCAGACTGACCATATGGCGCAGCGGCTTTTTGAAGAAGGTTTTATCTCACGTGTTGATCGCTTAGAAGCACAATCTGCGCTTGCCGATGCAAAAAGTGAGTCCGTCAATGCCAATAACGATGCTCGTCTTGCGATGATGGCTTTACAGCGGCTATTGCGTACCGACTATCGTATCAAACCCACGACACCGTTATTCGTCTCTAGCCGTCCTTTACCCGATGTAAACTATTTTCAGAATTTATCACTCACTAATCACCCAGGTCTACAAAAAGTCGCCGCCAAACGCGCACAAGCTGAACAGCTACATGCGCTATCAGATACTGGTCACAAGCCTACCGTCATGCTCTATGGCTACGGACAAATTGAAAAAGACCCCAGTTGGGTAGCCGGTATATCAGCCAGCTGGAAGCTGTGGGGTGGTCTTGATAAAAATGCATCACTCGCATCGAGTAATGCCAAAATACGCCAAGCGGATCTGTCTGAAATCGAAGTCAGTGACAATTTATTATTACTGGTCGAAAAAAACTGGCACGATGTTAATAATGCCCAATCTCGTTATCAGGCATTACAAAGCAATGTAGATCTGGCCGCAGAAGTCTTACGTTTGCGCCAGTTGGGGCTACAAGAAGGTGTAAATACACCGATTGAGGTAGTCCAAGCACAAACGCAGTCGCTTAAAGCACGTACTGAACAAGCGCAAGCGGCAAACAGCTATGTACAATCGCTGGCCGCACTCATGCAAAGCTGTGGTACACCTCTTGCCTTTAACGCCTATCTTAATGCTGCTGATATTCGATTACCGACTTTGTATACTGAGTAATGATTTAATTTGAAAATGATAGATAGTGTGGATAAGCGTTTATATAGTTGATTCGATTTTAAAGTATGACAAGGCAGCTGAGCGAAGAGGTATATTTGATGCCTCAAGCGAGGTTAACGCCGCAATACTATTACAGTAGCCTGACCATACTAATTATCATGAAGCTGTCAATAACCATACTATTGCTAACTCTATTGTGAATACTGTTTTATGAAAAACCCGACTTCTAAATTAATAAGTAACTGGCTGCAGCCTTCATTAAAGACGTGGCGTATTGCGAACAACTCTAATGTTTGGGCACATTGCGCGAGCGTGGGATTTTTTGGTTTCTTATCAATTTTTCCAGTAATGGCGGTGTTTGTACTGCTTTATGGTCTCGCGTTTTCACCAGCTGAGATGCAAGAGCAAATCTCGGTTTTGCGTCCTTTCATACCTGATACGGTGTATGAAGTCCTCAATTCACGCCTAAGCGCATTGGTCTCCAATACCACATCCGCGCTCACGTTCAGTCTTGTCTTATCGACCTTACTCGCCCTTTATGCTGGCTCTAAAGGTGTCAAATCTTTAATTATTCTGATCAATCTTGCCTTTCATATTACTCAAGAGCGAAGCTTCATACAAGGTAACATTTTAGCAGTCAGCTTGACCTTTGGCGCGGTAGTAATATTGATTATAGCGGTCTCTTCTATTGCTATTATTCCTTTAGGGGCAGCCTATTTCCCCTTCCCGCAAATAGCTAAAACGATTGCGCTTTGGAGCAGGTGGCCTATATTGGCTGGTATCATATTTTTAAGCTTTTTAAGTCTCTATCGCCTAGCCCCAAACCGTGACGCCGTCGCGCTAAAAAAACTGGTGCCAGGAGCAGCTCTGGCGACCATTCTTTGGATTGTATTGTCTGTGCTATTTTCGATTTATGTGCAAAATTTTAATAACTATAGCGCTGAGTTTGGCGCGCTTTCAGCTGCCGTGGTCATTATGCTCTGGCTTTATTATTCAGCATTTATCGTCGCCTTTGGTGCGATTTTTAATTCTGAAGCCTTAGAAAGCGCCAAACCTTATGCTGTCCGAATGTACTAATAACATACCCTTTATCCTCAATTTTGCTGCTTTAGGAATCTCACTGTCATGACTGAATCTACCAACGAATCAGACGACTCGCGCAAGTTAAACGACTCAGAGCAATCTACCGACTCAGTCAATAACCATAACGATCAAGCAACTGATGCTGAAAATGAGCAAGCAGTGCCTACTTATAAGCGTCATGCAGAAAAAGCGGATAAATCTGCCATGATAAAAAAGGCACTTCTGGCGCTATTGGTTCTGATTGTATTAGGTGTTATTGCCTATGGTCTATATAAAAGCAATCAGCATAGCGAGCCTGAAGTCGTGACTTTGCAAGGGCAGATGCAGATGCAGCAAACCTCCATCGCGGCAAAAGTGCCGGGGCGTATTGCCAAAATCCTGGTCACAGAAGGTGATGCAGTGACAGTCGGGCAACAGCTGATTGAAATGGACTCGCCTGAGATTAACGCAAAGATCAATCAGGCTCTAGCTGGCAAGCAAATGGCACAAAGTCAGTTAGATAAAGCCGAAAATGGCGCCCGTCCACAAGAGATCGCTCAAGCAAAAGCGGCATGGCAAGCCAACAAAGCTGCTTCTGATTTGGCAGAGAACACTTACCAGCGTGTCAACCGCCTGTATGAGGAAGGCCTTATGGCACGGCAAAAACGCGATGAGGCATATGCGCAATATCTGGCCACTCAAGATCAAACTGAAGCGGCGCGCTTACAATACGACTTGGCAAAAGAAGGCGCACGCAGTGAAGATAAATCAGCGGCGACAGCACAAGTAGCACAAGTCGATGCGCAACTAGAAGAAGCACTGGTGGCAAAAGAAGAAGCCAATTTAAAAAGCCCTATTGCAGGCATTGTGGACAATGTCATTGTCAGCGCGGGTGAAGTCATTGGACAAGGCGTGCCTATCTTGACGTTGGTCAATACCGATGAGCAATGGGTCGTACTTAATGTCACCGAATCCTACTTAAACCAGTTTGCGATTGGTCAGAAATTTACTGGTACGATTCCTGCGCTGTCATCAGCAAATAAGCCTTATACCAAACAGTTCACCGTTTATGCTACGTCAACATTGTCTGACTTTGCCACTTGGCGCCCGACCAATAATGATGATGGATTCGATGTACGTACCTTTGAAGTAAAGGCACGTCCGACGACTCCCGATGCACGTATTCGCTCAGGTATGAGCGTTATTGTACGCGTCAATCCAGCACTTACTAATGCAAGCCAAGAGTAAGCCATGCACCCGATGAAGTTAAGTAAGGCTTTTTTGCGTAGTGCTGCCTATGAGCGACGGTTTTTGACCAAAAATCCGTGGGACTTTAGTATGGTGGTCTGGATACCACTGGCAACCGTCCTACTGATTTGGTGGATATTTTCACAAACACAGATTACGGATTTGCCCATTGGGGTGATAGACCAAGACAATAGCCCGATTGCCAATACCGCGGTACGCTATTTGGAAGCCAGCCCTACTCTAACGGTTAGACAACTTTATTACTCAGAGGCTGAGGCAAAAGCGGCTATTTTGCAGCGTGATATTTACGCTATTGTCATTATCCCTGAAGATTTTTCTCGGCATATTTTATCTGCTGAGCCTGCTCCATTAATTTTACAAGTAAATGCTCAGTACGGTACACATTCGGGCATTATCCAAACCAGCGTTCAAGCGGTCGCTGGGACGTTATCGGCAGGCGTTGAGATACAACGCTTGGTCAAACAAGGCATGGCACCGTCGCAAGCTGCGATTGCTTACTCACCGATTGGCATACAGCGTATCAGCCTGTTTAATGCAGCCACCGATTATCAGCAGTTTTTGGCTTCAACGGTCATACCCGCGCTGCTGCATATTTTAGCGATGGTGATCGGTGCAACGACGATTGGTCGTGAGCTGCGGGATAAACGACTCGGCCATTGGTATCGCTTTATCAGTACAGGTCATCCTGATTTGACGCGAACCACACAAAACGAGTCAACATCAGGGCAAATATTAACTGCCGTAGAAAACAACCAATACTTGAGCAAAAACGATCAAATCTCAGTCTCTAGCCATGCGAATAAAGATATGACGGAAAGGGCAAACGTTTTAGTCTTATTGTTTGGTCTGTTCGGCAAATACTTTTGGCCGACATTGGCCTTTAGTATTTGGGCGATGTTGGCTCTATGGCTTGCCACGCCGCAAGAATCCGTTGCCATGAGCTCAGTGCTTGCAACTTATGCTGGTTTGATATTATTAATAATGCTATCGTTTTGGCTGGGTGCTATCTTTACCTTAGGCTCATTTTCATTACGCATGGGCTTGTCTGCTACTGGTTTTATTTCAGCACCTTCTTATGCCTTTGCTGGTGTGACCTTCCCTTATATTGCTATCAGTGACAGTGCTCGGCATTGGTCAGATGCACTGCCACTCACTCACTATCTAAAACTACACATTGCACAATTACAGATGCAAGCACCTGTTGCTGTGTCATTGCCGATCGTCTATGGTCTGGCTATTGCCACGACGATTGCGATGAGCTTGACTACTTTATTAACCAAACGCGCGCTGGCGCATCCTGAACGTTGGGGGGCGCGCTAATGTCATTACCACCAAAAGACCATTTATCTTCGACAACGTCAGATTCAACCAAGCAGTCCTCAACACCTAGTTTCTTAGGTAGTTTTTTACAGACCATTAAGGACATCTTTTCTGATAAAGGTGTGCTATTACTCTTACTGATTGCCCCTATTATTTATGGTTTCTTTTATCCTTGGCCGTATTCGACAGAAGTGGTCAACCATGTACCTGTTGGTATCATTGATAACGACAATAGTAATCTATCACGAACCATCATTCGCTATGCGAGTGCCAGTCCGCAGTTAGACACACAGCTTTTTCTCAACGAGCAGCAGGCTAAAGAGGCCATGTGGTCAGATGAAATCGCTGGGTACATGGTCATTCCAAGTGGGCTTGAGCAGCAAGTACTATCGGGAAAAGCGGCGAGCGTCAGCGTATTGGGTAATGGCGGCTACTTTCTGCTAAATAAAAACGTACAGATGGGGTTTTTAAAAGCAGTCAGTACGGTATCAGCAGGGATTGAAGTCAAAAAAAATGTGGCACAAGGTGCTTATTCAGCAACAGCGGCTGCTAATACTCAAGCGGTGCCATTAGTAATTATCCCTTTATACAATCAAACAGAAGGTTATGGCGCTTACGTGGTGCCAGCGGTCTCTATTCTAATTTTGCAACAAACCTTATTAATCGCCACAGCGATGCTGATTGGTACGTGGTATGAGCAGCGGCGACATGCGACGAGTATCCGTGGTTGGCTTGGGCGAATTGCTGCGCTCAGTATGTTTAGCTTCATTATTGGCTGCTTTTATTATGGCTGGACATTTGAGCTACACCACTATCCGCGCGGGCAAAACATGCTTGGCAGTTTACTGTTCCTTCTGTTATTTTGTCCAACCGTAGCGACACTTGGCTGTGTGCTTGGACTCTGGTTTCGCCAGCGCGAACGTAGTATGCAAATCCTAATTTTTAGCTCACTACCGATGTTTTTTGTCAGTGGTTATCCGTGGCCAGCAGATCAGCTGCCCACAGTTTTACAAATCATACGTTGGTTCGTACCCACGACACCGGGTATCAATACCTCCGTCCAGCTTAATCAAATGGGAGCTAGTATCTCCCAAGTTTCTATTGGATTTTATGCACTAGCCGCCTTATGGGTATTTTACTTTGCGCTACTTATGTGGGTGCGCTGGCATGACGCGAATAAAGCACTTAAAACAGTGTCCTAAAGCAAAAGACGATTGCATGTCATTAGCGCCTGCCATCAATAAAAGCCAAATCGATGCGCCTGAATCAAAAAAAGCGCCTGCTAATATAGCAGGCGCTTTTTTATTTATAACGTTTTAATATTCTATCACTTAAAAAACACGATTAAGACCATTTAGTGCCGCCACGCGATACGCTTCTGCCATCGTTGGATAGTTAAAAGTAGTATTCACAAAGTACTCAAGTGTATTATTGCTCTTACACTTCATCACGGCTTGTCCAATATGAATAATCTCTGATGCATGGTTACCGTAGCAATGGATTCCTAAAATCTCCAACGTATCACGATGGAACAAAATCTTTAGGACACCTGAGCGTTCACCAATGATTTGTGCTCGTGCCAAATGCTTAAAGAATGCTTGACCCACTTCGTATGGGACTTTTTCGTCGGTTAGCTCTTGCTCAGTTTTACCGATACAAGAAATCTCAGGAATCGTATAGATACCAGTTGGCACGCTTGACACTGGTTCCGCATCGCTATCACCGACCATAAAGGCCGCCGCACAGCGTCCTTGGTCATAAGCGGCAGAAGCCAAAGATGGCCAACCAATCACATCGCCTGCTGCATAGATATTTTCTATTTCGGTACAATAGGTATCATCAACTTTTAATTGACCACGGCTGTTTGCTTTTAGACCAATCGCTTCTAAGTTTAAACCTTCCGTATTACCTGAGCGACCATTTGACCAAAGAATGGCATCAGATTTGATGCGCTTACCACTCTTTAGATGCAAGACGACATAATCATCATGCGTTTCAAGATGATCAATTTCTTCGTTACTACGAATCAGTACGCCAAATTGCCTAAAGTCATGCGCGATAGCATCGCTAATCTCGCTATCGAGATAACTGAGCAATTGATTTTGGTTATTAATCAAATCAACCTTATAACCAAGACCCGTAAAGATAGAGGCATATTCACAACCAATCACGCCCGCACCATAGATGATAATTTTTTTGACCACATAATCCATTTGCAAAATTTTATCAGAATCAAAAACGCGCGGATGGTTAAAGTCTAAAATTTCAGGGCGATAAGGACGACTACCAACCGTTACGATGGCTTTATTAAAGGTAATGGTTTCAAAGACATTGTCATCGGTTTCAACACGCAAAGTATGAGCATCAATAAAACTTGCCCAACCTTGAATCACTTCAATGCGATTGCGTTCATAGAATCGTGTGTGCGTACTAACCTGATTGCGAATGACTTTTCGGGCATTGGCAAGCACTCTATTTAGAGGAACTTGCTTGTACTCCATCGCCTTGGTAAACATAGGATCACGGCGAAAGTTAATGAGGTTAAATACCGATTGGCGCAGTGCTTTACTTGGAATCGTACCCACATGGGTAGAGTTACCACCTACCTGATCACGTGGATCAATGACCACCACTTTTTTGCCAGATTTAGTCAATTTCATAGCCGCCGCTTCGCCAGCAGGACCTGCTCCTAAAACGACCGCATCATACTCATACTCGTGGTTATCGCCTTTTAAGCGACGTGAATCTTTTGTATAACCAGACTTGATATCGATTCGCGTATCATCGAGCGGATTAATAAGATCAGGATGGTGCATGACATCATCAGTGACCTGCTCATGGGTTTGTTCAATATTTTGTTTTTTATTTTTGCCTTCAGTATGTTCAGGATTCGGCACGCGACCGCTTTCTTTATTCGATACTTCGGTATGAATGTCTTTACCAATATCATTGGTCGCGTCGCTTGGTTTTTTAGTTCCCATCGTGTCCTCTTTACATTTACTTATTTATTTGATTTTTAGACTGTGTATGAATCAATAATTGCTTGAGTCAAAATCACACGACTAAGGCGTGCCCACCATACGTTGTGACACAATATTTTGTAGTGTCCAATGCCCAGTCGCGCTTTTCTGTCCCTCGTCAATCTGCGGACGCGCACTTATCACATATTCTGTGCCAAGGCTTGGTTTAAAGTCATCAATCCAATCATAAGGTACCTGAAACACGCTGCCATCTTTACTTGATTTGGCCAGTAAACACTGCATCGGTAATGCAGAGGCACAGGCCACACGATTGGGCATGATTGTTAGCGTTTGCGCTTCACCCAATACAATGGTTGGGATATAACGTGGCTCAGGCACTGGCTCACGTGAAAAAGGTGACGTTTGGCAAGCACTCAGTAAACTGACCGCACTCAGCAAGCTGGCCAATAATAAAGGGGTCTTGCTAGACTTATAAGATGAACTCATAATATTCTCTATGTGATAATGAGATGGTATTAAATGATTATTAATAGTGATGCTTTAAATAATGGTTCTTTTTTGAACAATCGTTATTGCTAAATCGTTATTGCTAAATAATTAATTGATTCAAGCCATTCATTGATAGCTCATATTTTATTAGCCGATACGGCGTTTGAGACCCGTCATCTGCAAGATGCGCGTAGCGATTTCTTCAACGGACATCTCAGAGACATCAAGGCTTGGAATACCATGCGTGATATAAATCCCTTGTATTGCCCGCTGCTCTTGCTGACATTGCTGATAGCTCGAATAACGACTACCCGCACGGCGCTCTTGACGGATTTTCACCAAGCGATCAGTATCGATCAATAGACCGAACAGCTTGTCTTTGTGCTCGCGCAATGCTTTTGGTAATTGATTATCGTACAAGTCATCTTCGGTCAAAGGATAATTTGCTGCTCGAATACCGAACTGTAAGGCTAAGTATAAAGAAGTCGGTGTTTTTCCTGAACGCGATACGCCCACCAAAATAATATCGGCCGCATCGTAATGACGCGTACGCGCACCATCATCATTGTCTAAAGCGAAATGCACCGCATCGATACGTTCTTTATAAGTCTCAGAATCCACATCGTCGTGTGCATGACCAGAGTGTCCGTCAGGCTCCACACCCGTTTCTTCAGCGACGCGACCTATCAAACCCTCATACATATCCAAGTTACAGCTTTGGGCAGAATTGATCTTTTCACGAATATCAGGGTTAACAATCGTATCAAAGACCAATGGCAACAAACCATCTCGTTGATACGCCATGTTGATTTGCTCAACGGCGTCTTCTGCACGCTCTAAGCTATCGACATATGGCAACACTCGTGTTTCAAAAGGTACTGAAGCAAACTGACTCAAGATAGCGCGGCCAAGCGTCTCCGCCGTAATCGCTGTGCCATCTGAGATAAAAAACGCGGTTCGAACGGCTTGAGAGCTGTCTAAGTTTAACGCGTTGCGATTTTGAATAGTGGGATTCAGTTGTTCAGCTGGATTACTTGAGTACATAACGTTGGCACCTCGATTGAAAACACAATGGTAATCTTCATTTGGCTTTTATTTTTGATCGGCTTAGACTTGATTTTCAGACGTAATTTTCGTTTTGTATAAGCGCTAATATTGCACATTTATATCAGGATAAACCGCTACTATTTATGCTCTACATTATACGCATAATAGCGACCTAATAGAAATCAATGTTACAGGCGTACACTTAGAAAGCCACAGTGCCCTTAATCTTATCATGCCGATTAATAACCATTATTGTGATGACTGGTTACTCATACTAGCGCAGCTTTACCTGCTATATATAAAGGCAAATATTATAAGAATATCCTAATACTCTTCTGTTATTTATTTTAAACCCTCTATTTATTAACCGATTTATAGGTATATTTTGATAATTATAGTGATCTTTACTCGCATTTTTACGTCATCTCAAAAATAGAAAAGTGAATAGCCTTCTACTAATTATGTAGCAAAGCCCACAATTTGTATCTTTTTGACAAAAATATTGGTTCAACCCCTCGAAATTCTCCAAATATAGCGGTATAATTCACCGTTATAATCTTTACTAAATAACCTTATTTTCTGGAGTTATCATGGCAGCGCAATCTACAGCACTTGTAATCAATCTTGATCAGCTAGGAAAAGACGACATTGAAATGGTCGGCGGCAAGAACGCCTCATTAGGTGAAATGATCAGCCATTTGTCTGATTTGGGTGTTAGTGTTCCAGGCGGCTTTGCCACCACGTCAAATGCATTCAACCGTTTTTTGAATGAAACTGGCCTGCTTGACAAAATCAACAACGAACTAAAAACATTAGATGTTGATGATGTCAAAAAACTTGCAGAAACGGGTAAAAAGATTCGTACTTGGATTATTGAGCAAGATCTGCCAAGTGATCTTGAGCAAGAAGTGCGTCAATCGTTTGAAACGATGAGCGGCGGCGAAGACATCGCGGTTGCTGTGCGTTCTTCTGCGACTGCCGAAGATTTGCCAGATGCCTCGTTTGCTGGTCAGCAAGAGACATTCCTAAACATTCGCGGCATTGATAACGTTCTGATTGCGATTAAAGAAGTATTTGCATCTCTTTATAACGACCGTGCCATCTCTTATCGTGTACACAAAGGTTTTGAGCATGAAGGCGTTGCCTTATCTGCTGCTGTACAGCGTATGGTTCGCTCAGAAACTGGCGCGGCAGGTGTGATGTTCACGCTAGATACTGAAAGCGGTTTTGATCAAGTGGTATTCATCACCTCAAGCTATGGTCTAGGTGAAATGGTTGTACAGGGAGCGGTTAACCCAGATGAATTCTATATTTCTAAGCAATTGCTAGCCAATGGTAAACCATCGGTGATTCGCCGTAACCTAGGCAGCAAGCATAAGAAAATGATTTATGGTGATGAAGGTAGCACTACTAAATCAGTAAAAACTGTCGATGTTGAAAAACAAGATCGTATGCAGTTCTCATTATCAACTGAAGAGCTAACCTCTCTTGCCAAGCAAGCCGTGACGATCGAAAAGCATTACGGTCAAGCAATGGACATCGAATGGGCAAAAGACGGCGATACCAATGAAATCTTTATCGTTCAGGCGCGTCCTGAAACGGTTAAGAGCCGCCAAGACAGCAATGTCATGGAACGTTATATCATCGACACGACTAACGCTAAAGTATTGTGTGAAGGTCGTTCAATCGGTCAGCGTATCGGTTCAGGTAAAGTCCGTATCGTTAGCAACTTAAATGAGATGGATAAAGTACAAGAAGGCGACGTACTAGTATCAGACATGACGGATCCGGATTGGGAACCAGTCATGAAGCGTGCTTCTGCTATCATCACTAACCGTGGTGGTCGTACGTGTCACGCAGCGATTATCGCTCGTGAGCTAGGTGTTCCAGCCATCGTTGGTTGTGGTAATGCGACTGAGCTATTGGTTGATGGTCAAGACGTCACTGCTTCTTGTGCCGAAGGTGATACTGGCTTCATTTATGAAAGCCAAATCGACTTTGAAGTACAGACCAACTCTGTTGAGTCTATGCCAGAGCTTGCATTCAAAGTAATGATGAACGTTGGTAATCCAGATCGTGCCTTCTCATTCACGCAAATGCCAAACGAAGGGATTGGTCTTGCCCGTCTTGAGTTCATCATCAACCGTATGATTGGCGTGCATCCAAAAGCCTTGCTAAACATGAACAGCCTGCCACGCGAAATTGCCCAAGCCATCCAAGAGCGTATTGCTGGTTATGCGTCACCGGTAGATTTCTACGTGGATAAGTTGGTCGAAGGTATCTCAACGCTAGCCGTTGCCTTTATGGATCAGCCAGTTATCGTTCGTATGTCAGATTTCAAGTCGAACGAATATGCTAACTTGCTTGGTGGTAAATTATACGAGCCATCAGAAGAAAACCCAATGCTTGGTTTCCGCGGTGCCAGTCGTTATGTGTCTGATAACTTCCGTGACTGCTTTGAGCTTGAGTGTAAAGCACTAAAACGCGTACGTGATGAGATGGGCTTGACCAACGTCGAGATTATGATTCCATTCGTTCGTACCGTTGGCGAAGCCAAAGAAGTCATCGAATTACTTGAGAAAAACGGTCTAAAACGTGGCGAAAACGGTTTACGCGTTATCATGATGTGTGAGTTACCAACCAACGCCCTATTGGCAGATGAATTCCTAGAGCACTTCGATGGTTTCTCAATCGGCTCTAACGACTTGACTCAGTTGACACTTGGTCTTGACCGTGACTCAGGTATCGTCTCACATCTATTTGATGAGCGTGATCCTGCGGTTAAGAAACTATTAACCATGGCGATTGATGCGTGCCGTAAAGCAAACAAATATGTCGGCATCTGTGGTCAGGGTCCATCAGACCATCCAGATCTCGCGTTTTGGCTCATGGAGCAAGGTATCAGCTCAGTGTCGTTGAACCCTGATTCTGTACTAGATACTTGGTTCTTCTTAGCTGGTGAAGAAGCGAAGTAAGCCCTAACGTTCAGTCACAGCAGTAATTCACACAGTCATTAAAGAAACAATTATTAGGGTCTATTTGAAAAATATTAAATAGACCCTAATATTATGTATCATATATAGTGACTTAAGATATGACTAACTATGCAGGCAATTATGCAGATTTTCCTTGCTCGAAATAACGTACAAGCTGGTCCTTACAATTTGGAGCAGCTGAATATCATGTTGGCATCTGGTGAAGTACTGCTGGATGATTTGATGTGGCATGAAGGCTTAGACCAATGGCAGCGTGTCGGTAACTTGACCAATAATCAAACGGTTTATCGACCTACCAACCTTGGCAAGCCTCAGGTTAATGACTCTATTATCAATAATGTAACTGTTTTTCCTGAAGACAACGCTAGCAATAGCTCGGATAGCAAATCAGTTTCATTAGATAGATTGTATGGCAAGCCTGAACGTCCGAAAGACACGGATAAAAGTGTGAAAGCTGACATGACCACCAATCGTCAGCAAACACCGCACAATAATGTGTCACTAAACAAGTCTAATAGCAATAAGGCTGCGTCTAGTAAAGACAAAGTCGTCGGCAATGTGGTACTTGCACCGATTATGTCGCGAGTATTAGCAACAGCCATCAATGGACTACTCTATCTACTGGCTATTTTTCCGCTAGTGATGGCATTGACCAAAATGGATGTGGATTATACCAAATTCCAAAATATCCAAGATATGGATGCGGCTTATCAGTATTCAATGACACTGATGGAGAGTCTTCCTAGTAGCACATTGATGATGTCGCAAGTGATGGTATTTGGCTTATTTGCGCTGCAATTGGTATTTATCACACTGCGTGGTCAGTCACTCGGTAAGCTGATTACGGGTATTCGCGTGGTGGATCAAACCACCCATCGGTTGCCCTCTTTTACCAAGCTTATTGGTGTGCGTACTTTGTTATTATTTATTATTTCTCTGCACACGACAAAAAAACAAAAAAGTCTGTTAAAGCAAAGGCATAATAGTAATTTTTAAGACGAATCAGACCATGCCAAACTTTAACAGACTTAGTGAAACTTTAACCCAAAACCTGAGTATG
>NZ_CAJGZQ010000015.1 GCF_904846185.1 Psychrobacter immobilis
AACTTCTTTGCCAAGATTAAGCAGTATCGTGCGATTGCCACTCGCTATGACAAGTTAGCCTGTCATTTCTTAAGTGCGGTTCATCTAGTTTCTTGTGTCGTTTGGCTTAATTGATGACACGCCCTAGATAAAAGCATGCGATTGATAAAGCCTTTCAAGCTATGAAATATAAAGCTTGAAAGGCTTTTTTGTGTTTTGAAGATGGAAAATTATTCTCATACCTTTAATAAGTTTGGACATCCTAAAAGCATGAATTGATTGGGTTAATAAGCGATGCCGGATATTTTGTGTTTTGACGGTATGCTTTATGAAAATACATTGTCAGTTATGCGATAAGACATCAAAAACCCCCGTAGTATAAGGCTTACGGGGTGATATGTTTTGTTATATGGTGCGCCTACAGGGACTCGAACCCCGATCGATCGCTTAGGAGGCAACTGCTCTATCCTGTTGAGCTATAGGCGCATTTTGGAATAACATTGTAGGAAAAATCGCTCATAAAAGCAATCAACAAAATATAAAGATTTTATCATTACTTGCCATTACTCAAGGCATCAGCGACATTCACAGTGTTGGCATTTGCTGCTTCTTGTGCACGTGATGTTGGATTAAACAAGTCATTTACACTGTTTTTATAACCTTCGATATTATAATAATCGTACTTTTCTAATATATCTTGTCCGGTACTCGAAAGTAAAAAATTACGGAAGTTAATAGCAGCAGTATTCTCTGTCAAAATAACCCCTTCAAGCGCTTGCTTGCCTCTCAGTGCATAGCTGAAAGAATTTAGGGTACGTGCCTCTGCATTGTCAGTTTCAATGGCACGAGTCTCAGCAGTATCTACTTTTTTATCATCAGTATTGCTGATATTTTCTTTGTCTTGGTTTATTTTATCTTGAGCCGCTTTTAGCTCTGCTTGTAACGGTGTGAGGCGGTCTGCAGATAGGCTGTCGTTAGCGACGATCATGTCTATATCAGCGCCAAATTCAGAGTGTTTATTATAGTTAGGATTGGCGTTTGATAATGTTAAGAGGTCGCTGGCGGGTACATAACTTGGCACAACCTGCACATGAGGATAACGAGATTCGAAGCTAACGATGATATCGTCCAAGGGTGCTTGTAAATCCTCTTCTGCCTTTATATACAGCGTACTGTCGGTGAGGGTATTTACCTCGTCTTGAGTGGAGGCTGACGGCTCATTTGCATTTGCCATGATCGGTAGGGGATCTATATTTTTACGGTTACTGCTCCATAACCACGTAAAGATTGCAATAAAGATTATCAGCAGCAGTAAAATTAGCCCAGCCAGTAGCAGCTTGTAGTCTCTCATATGTTACTGCTCTTCTCTTAATGGGTTTGTGTCAAGTTTACATAAAATGCGATGTATAACGTATTATTTTTAAAGCTGTTGGTGTAACACTTCATCTGCTAAGTCCGCAAGCATATCTGCAAAAACATCGGTTTCTGAATCAGGTAAAAGTTTTTTCTCGCTATTATTCTTATGACCAATTGTACTATTTTGATTGGATAGCACAGGTTGATCGTTTGAGGGGGAGGTAACATCATTGTCAATGGCTTTTATTTGGTGTGCAGCCAATGGCGATTCGCCCATCGTAAGCTTGTCTTTAAGCCATTCAAAACCATGGGCTTCCCACCATGCTTCAAAGCGTGGCAGCGTGCTCCCACGCACTGCGACAGGCAGATTCAATGTTCGCAGTTTTTGTGCAAGTATGGGGTCATTAATGGCTTGATGGATGCTCAAATAAAGCGAGCGACTATCATCAGTATAGGGCTGTCTGTTTTGCCACGATCTGTCGTCAATTTTCATACGTGGCAATTGCCACAATTCACCGCGATAGTATACAACATATAGACGTCGTTTAGGATGAACGAAAATGGCATCAATGGGACGCAAGGGCATAGTATTAAGTTATTCCGTTAAAAAAGGGTTATGGACATAAAAATTACAGCAGTTAATCTGACAGCAGCACTGACTTCTCTATTCATAAATATGAGACTTATCAATGCGACACTATCTGTCGTAAGATATTATAATAGTGGCACATATACTAGTAAACGATAGCTATCGATGGCACACTAATCAGCAGCCTATTTTATGATTGTTATAAATAATCACTGATGATGCAATGATAGTTAATCGTTGTTGTCATTTGCATCGTGTTTATGACAGCCATGCTAGCAGAAATACATTGTAGTAACGACCGCGAAACATAGATTGGTGAGTATTCTTCGTGGTATTCCTTAGCAGCCACCAATATGTATTAGAAAGCTAACGCAAATGTTATTCCATTTCAGGCACTCATGACCGTCTACATCACACTATCACTCATATATAACTTCAATCAGACTATCTTCTATGTTTACCATTATTCAATCGCACCGCACCGAAAACCTTGTTGATCAACTGCTTGTGCAATATCAGTCTAAGGATCAGCCTGTTTTTGAGCCTTTTATTGTCATTGTGCCCTCAATGGTATTGGGCGATTGGTTGGACAAAACCATTGCCAGTCGTGCTGGGATTAGTACCTTGGTACGTACTAAGTTTTGGGGTCAGTATCAGTGGACGCTCATGCAGGATGTGTTAACCCGCCATAACGCGTATTTGTTAGAGAATGACTCCGAAGCGGCAACCTTAAATGTGCCAGAAGTGGCGGTGTTGTCACCAACGGTCATGCAGTGGCGATTGTTTGGCTATTTGACCTACTATCAAGAGGCGATTGTTGCAGATGAAAAACATCCGGTTCATCCATTGCTGGCGTCTTTGATTGATGAGCCGCAGGCAGATACTTATCAAGATAATGTGCGACAGGATATTATAAAAGACAAGACGCAACAAGACGCCCGTATTTGGCAGCTGGCAAGCGATTTGGCAAGAGTGTTTAACCGATACTTAACACACCGTGAGGATTGGCTAGATTTATGGTCGTACAACAAACCGCTAAATGTGAATGAGTTGATAGCGGAGAAAGATGCATTGTCACTGCGTTTTGATAAGTATGTACGCGGCACGCCTGAGTGGCTGGTTGAGCATTATATTGAGTTAGAGGCTGCGCAACGATTTTTATGGTCGCATTTGTTTGCTGATGTTCATCTACACCGTGTGGCACTTGAAGATGTCTTCTGGTCGGCTTTGAAAGATAATAAGGCGAATGAGCGTGCTCAGTTGCCCAAAGTACTGCGCATTTTTACCATTCAGCAGTTGCCACAGACCGAGCTAGATTTTTTGCAGCGTTTATCGAAGTACATGAATATCACGTTATTGCATTACAACCCATCGAAGCTGTTTTGGGCAGATATTGTTGATAAATCATGGTTACAGCGCCAACAGATTATTAACCCTGAGAGTGTGTTCTTGCGTGATTATGGTCATAGCTTGCTGTCACGTTTGGGTAAGCAATCGCGTGATGCGTTTGCCATGCTTGCTAACTTGTCGGGTAATGAGCAGTACGATGATGCACTGGTTGAATGGCAAGATAATTTTGATGATACGCTGAGCATTGGTTCTAATCATGAGGTTGCTGCTGAGTATATTGATAATGCTAGTAGCGTTCAAAACAGCCAAAACAATCCAAGTCTGTTAAAGCGTTTGCAGAACGATGTGCTGATGCTTGATGAGCAATCGACCCAACAAGCGACGGCTGCTAAAGTCTCGCAAGCGGTAAGTAAGCAGATAGAGCCAAGCTTCAATGAAGAGAAGCAAGGAGCGGCCTGGTATGAAGATGAAGCGTTAGAGAATAAACGCTTTGAGAAAGACCGTTTTTGGGCAATCTCTTCTCAAGATAATAGCCTAAGCATTCATTCGTGTCATAGTTTGCAGCGCCAGCTTGAAGTGTTGCGTATTATGATTGGTCGCTGGTTAAATGAACCTATCAAACTTGGTGAAAAGAAACGTCATATATCTGACATTGTTGTGCTGCTACCCGATGTCGAGCGTCATCATGCGCTGATTGGTTCTATCTTTGTTAATGGTAAAGGTCAAGATGGTTTGACCTTGCCCGCTAAAGTGACAGGTGTTGTTGATGCGGACATTCGCCAGTTATGGGAAGCTATTATTGGTTTTTATAAGCTATTGGGTAGCCATAGCGCCCGTTTTGAAGCGGCTGAAGTCTTAGACTGGTTGATGTTGCCGCCCTTGTTTGAAAGCTTTGGACTGACTCATGAGCAAATGAGCCGTGGCTGTGATTTATTGGTAGAGGCAGGCTTTATTCGCGGTTTTGATGAGCTGCATCTTAAGCAAACTTTGGATAGTAATGACTATGACTATCGCTTTAGTTTTGCGCAAGCGTTAGACAGATTGACCCTAGGTCTGGTCATGCCAGAAGCTGAGTTGAGTGATTGCTTATATGCTCTAAATGAAGATGTATGGCCAAGCACTGCCTTACCAGAAATGACTTTACCGCTACCACAAGTCAGCTTAAATGATGCGTTGATTGTTGAAGCGCTTTGCCGCATTTATACCGGTTTGGTCGCACGACGGGATGACCATATACAAAAAATGAAAGCGGAAGACTGGCTCGATCAGATTGAGAGACAAGTGATTCATCGCTACTTTGGCGATGTGGACCAAACGCGTACCATGCGCGCCATTTACAATGCGATGAATGGCTTTAAATCAAGTTTGCGAGCCAATCGTCACTATAGGCAGTACTCGAGTGGTGATGTCGACAACAGAGAAGTGGAGCAAAGGCTGGCAGGTGTGGAGCAGTTGCCACTAAAGTTGA
Organism: Psychrobacter immobilis; assembly: GCF_904846185.1. Classification (GTDB taxonomy): domain Bacteria; phylum Pseudomonadota; class Gammaproteobacteria; order Pseudomonadales; family Moraxellaceae; genus Psychrobacter; species Psychrobacter immobilis_B. The sequence goes on from NZ_CAJGZQ010000015.1 coordinate 4,743, forward strand.
GCTTTATGCTAGACAGTATTGAAAACGAGCTTGAAAGTCAGCAAGTCAGTGCTGAGCCTACTGGTGTTATTACCTTTGGTAAGTTTGGTGCTTTAAGGAACGTGCCTTTTGAGTTGGTGGTCATGCTCAACATGGATCTCTCAGAGTTCCCTGGGCGTGATCGTGACAACCGCTATGATTTGATGAAAGCGACCAATGCTCGCCGCGGTGACAGAGTCAGTGAGGACGATGACAACGGTGCATTTTTAGATGCCCTGCTGTGCGCGCGCAGTGCATGCTGGATGTTCTACAACGGTCAAAGCTTGACGGACACTCATGAGCATCTGCCAGCCAATCCAGTGAGTGAGCTATTACAGTTTTTGCAAGGCGAAGTGCAATGGCAGGTGAACTCGCTTGAGACATTACCTAAGGATGTTGACCCAACCACCGAAAGTCTCAAGCGCTATTTGCCTAAATTGATTAAGCAGTGGTTGGTGACTGAGCATCCTGCTCTGCCTTTTCATGAGAGTCTGTTTGAAACAGAAATTGAAGGTACGAATGTTTCTGAGCAAGCGTCTTCTGATATTGATGACAATGCTAATGCCAACATTAATATCAATGCTCAGGATTCCAGCCCTTTTGAGATGATTGATGAGCTGGACATTCTCTTAAGTAAAGCCATGCGCAAAACCAAATTGGCGCAAAAAAAGCAATTTCCGCCTGCGCCGCTTTGGCAAGCGGTGTTTGATACACTAAAGGGCAGAGTGTCTAGTGAGCAGGTACAGTTGGTTGGCTTGCCCACAAAGACACAGTACGAAGCAATCGCTAAGATGCTTGGTCAAGGCTTGGGTCAGCTCGGTCAAGTAAACACTCAAACCTTGTCTGCATTGGTTGAACTATTGGCATTAGAGGCTGTTGTTGATACTAGCAATATCAGTGATATGACTCAGGTGCTCTCCCAAGCTGTATCTGATAGCGTATTTAATATTGGGGAGATAGATGTTGAAGGTGCATTGGCTTACCAAGTGCGCCATCCTGCCAAAGCGTTCTTACGGGCTCAAAAGGTGCATGTGGTACAAGGTGAAGAAGCACTGTCGCATCAAGAGCCATTATTTCTAAACAGTTTGACTACCTATCAAATTAAAGATCATTTGATTAAACAGTTGGTCACTGATGAGACTAAGGCGAATGGCATTAATACAGCGACCCAAAGCACTACTCCGATTCTGATGTATCAAAAAATTATGCCAGCTGGTGTCGCTCGCCAAACCACGCTACCCAATCAACAACAAAAACTGCAACAGCAATGTTTGGAATTTAAAGAGCAGTTAATAGCTAATGATTTTGGCGAAAATATTGTACCCCATGAAGATGGGATAGAGGGTACGACAGGGGCTGATTTGCAGCTACTAACTCCAACCGCCGAGTACCCTGTTCAGATAGAGCTAAAAAATATACTGAATAACACTGATAACGGGTCAAACAGCCAGACAGATATTAAAGAGATAGAAGCACTGCTTAAGCTGTTGCCGAAAATCATTAAGATCAAAGGCTCAGTACCTATATTAGCACCCATATCAATTATTCAGGCGGGCATGCCTTATGCTCAGCAATCACCCAAGCAGTGGTTAAACATATTGCCCAATTCTGCCAGTCCTAGGCATTTACTCAAATTTTGGTTATCACATTTGTATTGGCAAGTGGCCAGACGTACCACTGCTGAGCAAGTGGCACTCAATGATGGGGTGAGTATTTGGCGCTTTAATAAGCCTAGCTCGCAAATCAAAAAATATGACAAAGTAATTGCATTTAAACTAAGCCCCATTGTCTATGAAGACGCTGTGATTGAACTGATAAAATGGGCGATTTTTTCCAAGCTATCTGGACAAGTGCCTATTACATTACTCCCAGAATATGCACTCAATTACCTTGATCAGTGTTCAAAATCTGAAGATAGTGAAGGCGGCAGTTATTGGCCAAAACGAGCAGACTTTTCAGATTGGCTACGGTCTGGCTATCATACAGACACAGTATATGATACTTGCTCTCAGCATGCCATTTGGCAGTACGTATTACGTGATCAAGATGCATTTAAGGCTTTGTCAGGGGCGTTGACCACCTTGGCGCGACCATTGTACAAGCCGATGTTTAATGCGTTAATTGACTTAGATGGCTAGCTAGTCATTTAGAATAATCGATTTCTGCTCTCCTGATCTAATAAATAATAATTAAAAGTATGCGCCCATATGACAGACTTGACTGATCCAACCCATATCATTGAACTTTCTGCACAGCCACATTTATTCGATGAGCACTCAGATGCGCCTCACTCAGATCCTATGAGTGAGCGTCAGGCTGATGTGATACCAGCAGTTGATGTTGACCTAACGGGCAAGCACCTGATTGAAGCGTCTGCTGGTACTGGTAAAACTTGGACGCTGACAGGCATTGTATTGCGCCTGCTAATTGAAGCACGACGTGCGCCAGAGCAAATTATTGCTACTACCTTTACGCGAGCCGCTGCCGCTGAGATGCGTCAGCGTATTCATGATCGTTTGGTGGATTTTTATCAATTATTGCAGTGGGTCAATAGCTTAAGTGCTGATATTCGTAATAAGGAGGCTTTGTATCCCAATATATTGCAGGTGATGCCTGAAAGCGATAAGGATAAACAAGAGGGCAAACAATCAAGTACGGATTTAAATACTGAGATAGGCGCTGATGAGTTAAACCAAGACCTTGCTACTGATAAGCAAGCTGCTGCCACAAAGCGTGCGCAAGCAAAAAAAGACCGTGAAGATTGGTTGGTAGCACAGGCTAAATATGTGCGCTTGGATGGCATCATGCAAGATCCCATTAACCTGCATCTCGTCGGTTATTTGCTGGATCACGTGTACAGCTATCCAATGACGGAAGCTATCAGGCGTACCGCACTGGTTTTAACCACGTTGGATAAACTGTTTGTGGGTACGCTCGATAGCTTGGCGCAAAAATGGCTGAAGGAGTACAGTAGCGAGACGGGTCATCAGCAAGGTATGGCTATTATCGAAGACAGCAGTATCGAGCAGGTGACTGATAGTATTATTCATGATGAGCTGCGTCAGTTTCAAAGCCGCTTGCATCATGAGCAGCCTAAACTGTATGCGCTTATGGATCAGCAAGGTAAGCTGACTGCCGTGAGTGATCATAAAAAATATGTGACTCGCTCGCTTAACTTTATTTCAGCACCGATTGATGAGATTGTAGTAAATGACTTTTCGTTTGAGGGCTATGAGCGGCTTATAAATACTATCATTGAGCGCAGCGATGAGCTTGATATCTTTTTTAAACCTGACGGCGAGTACTATGACGTTCCAAAAGGACAGCTACAAAATAACAGAGACTCTTGGCCGAAAATCATTCAAGCATTAAAAGATTTTGGTCCAGCCGCTTACAAATTTATATCAGACGAAAAAACTTATACAGGAAAGTTAATACAAGCTTTTCAGAAAACTGATGACGTAGGTAAGCAATTCTATAAACCAAAAGATGGTGAAAGAGTTAATCTGATATTTAATGAGTTGCAGGTCGTTCGTGACTTTAAACGCTATATTAAAGAAAGTAAAAAGCTAGACGAATACATAATGACTGTTTTAGCCAATCTTAACCGTCATATCGTGCTTGCGGTACGTGACAGGCTACCCATTATTTTGGAAGAGCGAGGTGAGACGACCTTTAGCCTGCAAATGGTACGTTTAAACCAAGCATTAACGGGTCGTCAAGGAGAGAAGCTGGCACGTTATATCCGTCACCACTATCCTGTGGCGTTGATTGATGAATCACAAGATATCAATGGCGCGCAAGCCATTATGATTGAAAGTATCTATTTGCCAAAGAAAAAGGGCAAGGCTGCTGATAATGATAAACAGTCAGCTACTAAAAAAGCCAGCCATGAATTTTTATTATTGGTTGGCGATCCCAAGCAGGCTATTTATGGGTTTCGTGGTGGCGATGTGGCCAACTATAACTACATGAAAGCTCAATTTGATAAAAGCACGCTTTGGACGCTTGATATTAACCGCCGCTCAAATGCTGGTGTGATTAATGCCCTAAACTGTTGGTTCGGCATGGCTGATGTAACCACTGGCGAGAACAAATTAGCTCAATTAGGCGCAGGTATTTATTACCAGCATATCAAAGCGGCAAAACCAGAAAATCGGCTGTCTTGGTTTAATGAACCAGACGCTCACAGCACTACTTTAGTGACTGAGGTGCTCTCTGCCCAGCCAGTGAGCGTATTACACTTACCATATGATAAAGACAAAGAGCTTGAGTACGATGAGCATGAAATCACGGCGCGTCATATTGCGACTTTGCTTAGTAGTGGTCAGACTTTAAAAAGCAAGCCTATTCAGCCTAGTGATATCGGTGTGCTGGCACGTACCAAAAAAGATCTAAAACGGGTTGAGGATGAGTTGGTTAAGCTTAATGTACCGACTTTAACCACCAGTGATGTCAGTATCTTTGAAACCATCATGGCAGAAGATGTGGCGGCGCTGCTGAGTGCCATGCTATATCCGTATCGTCATGACATGATTAATCGGGTGTTGACAAGTCATCTGTATGGACTGAGTATTAAAAACATCAAAGCCATGATGACGGATCATGAGTCAGGAGTTACTGATAGCAGCAGTACCACAAGCGCCCATTCACACAACTCTAATTCGAAGGATACCTCAGTTAATGAGGCTACTGATAATAAAAAAAGTTATCAAGATTTTATTACTTATCTAAAAGAAGGCGCACAGCGTTGGCAGCACTTTGGTATTTTGTCAGCATTGCATTACTTGTTAGATAAAAATCCCATACAGCCGCAAGGCGTTTGGCAAGCGCTAGCGGCTCATCCAGAAGGCGATCGCCATATCATGGACTTGCGTCATGTGATGGATGTTTTGGCGCAATATGGCTTAGGTATGGGCGAGCATGAGCTACTGGCTTGGTTTAGACAAAATATAGATGCAGCGCCCAATAGTGATTGGGCTAAGCAATATCCGCTACCGACAGAGTCTGGCGTACAGCTGATGACCATTCATAAGTCCAAAGGACTTGAGTTTCCCATTGTCTATGTACTGGGAATGGGTGATGCCAGTAGGAAGTCAGGCAATAAAGAAGACTATGGATTGTACTTGTACAATGCCGAACAAGCGCCTTCAGCGCTAGTGCGGCAGTCGATAGATAGTGAATCAACGGGAAACCAGCGCCGCTTCTCACCGATACAAGGCTCAGCGACTACAGAGGACTATTACACCAATATCGAAACTCAAGAAGACTTTGATGAGCTGCGACGGCTTGGTTATGTGGCTTTTACTCGCGCCAGTGAGCAGCTTTATGTTGTGCTGCGAGATCCTAACAATAAGACAGGGTTTGAGTTAAAGCCGGTGTTTTATTGGTTTGAATCGCCAGAAGCAAAGTTTGAACTACCAGATAGACTTAAAGGTACGATAGGCATGCTCAGAGGGCATAAGGTTAATGAGTTCTATGACAATAACTACGTAAGCAATGCTGCTAAATCAGCAGGCGTAAATGACAATGTTCAGCTAGCCGAAACCGAGTTAGATGCTCATAAGCCTGCCACAGAGACTATTGAATACGCGCCTTTTGCAGAGGTGATGAAAACCAATTATTTTTATGGCTGGGCTAAGACCAGCTTTACCGCTTTGGCACGTCAGCTCGATGAATCTACACAAGCGATGTCGATAGCGGATGAGCGTATGGATGATGCTATAGACATTGATATGGCAGACACTTCAGTGTCGGTTGAGCCTTTACTTAGTAGTAACGCGTTTCTTAAAGAAGTCGATGGGTTAAATCTCAAATCAGAAGATGATATCCGCTTTACCTTTGTTAAAGGTGCTAATGCGGGTACGTTTTTGCATGAGATATTTGAAAAAATTGATTTCAGCAATAAAGCGCAGTGGTCTCAGGTTATCGATAGAGCTATCAACAGCTATCAACTGCCTCTAGTTTATAGTAGCGCTGAGCAGCAAAGCCGTCGATCACAAGCGAAGAAGCAAGAGCAAGGCGATGACGGTTCATTTAATACTGGTTCACTTGATCTTGCTTCAATAGATGCTACCAAGCATGAGGCACTAATCAATTGGATTGAAGAGGTGCTACATGCGCCGCTATTGGCCTCCAATCAACCATTAAACTCTCTTAATGCAGGTCAGCGGTTTTCTGAGTTAGAGTTCAATATGGGGTTGTCAGAGAAATTTAAAGTACAGGATATCACTAAACTCTTCCAACAATATCTCCCTAATGAGATGGACAAACACGTCACTCTTATTCCGCAAAACAAAGCGCATTTGTATCGTTATTTACGCGGCGAAATTGACTTAGTGTACGAACATGCTGGTAAGTATTACGTTGTCGATTATAAAAGCAACTTTCTAGGAAATAGCCTAAGCGATTATAATGAAAATACACTTAAGCAAGCAATGTCCAAGGCAGGGTACTGGCTACAAGCAGCGATTTATCAAGTAGCTTTACATCGATTCCTTTCAATGAGAATACATGATTATGCAGGCAATGAAGATAAGTATTTAGGCGCTGTGGAGTATGTTTTTTTACGAGGTGTGTATGATCCCAATTCTCAAGCAGCTGATGATCTATCACCAGATGTTAAAGAGGCTGATAATAGCCACTCAATGCACAACGACCGCTATGGACTAGTCACGTGGGATATTCCAATCGATTTTATTAAAGGTTTGGATGCGTTGTTTGGCATGCCCGATTAGTAGGCTAGAAGTAATGATTAAATGCTAAAAAACATGATATCGATTAACTATTTCAACATAGAGACAAGCATACTATGAGTAATAATAAAAAAGAGAGCAAGGCAGTAATTGGGCTACAACAAAGCTGGGCTAGTAACATCAGTGATTATATATTGCTACGCCGCGAGCAAACGTATTTAGCGTATAAGGCAACGGATGCAAAAGCTAATACTAATAGCAAGCAAGTCGATAAAACAGAAGAAAGTAATTTATTCACCGCTCTATTCGTTATGTTAGCGACTCATTTGGAAGAGGGGCATACCGTATTAACCATTGAGTCCTCTGAGCATGAAGAAGCATTGCAAGGTCAAATCAATGATGAGGCAGTTACGCTATATGCTTGGCAGCAACAGTTATTAGAGATGCTAGCAATGCCAATCTTTGCGCTGATAGATACCAAACTAAATACGCAATCAGAAGATGACTCTATAACTGAAAGGTCGCTATTCGTATTGCTAGACACGCTATTTGATAAGAGAGATCAGCTGTGGATGCAATTGGTGCTTAGCAACCACGAAAAAGAGGTACTAACCAAGCGTTTTGACATGATTGCTACGCTATATCACTTATTGAAAAATACGGACTTAAGTTTTTTTATACGCCTAGTTAACGAACACGATTTGTTTGCTGAAGTTAATAGTAGCATTAATAATAAAGATAAAGTAAATAGCCTAAGCAAAAATAAGCCTATCATATATAAAATTCAAGAAAATCAGACTAATAATGAAACAGAGCTAGCACTAACTTTTTGGCTACATCGTTCTTGGCAAGCAGAATTTAACTTAGCACAGCACATTAATACTATTTTGCATCAACAGATAACCCCTCTAAATATATCAATACCAAAAAATTTAAACGATCAGCAGATAGCAGCTATTAATGTGGCTAATAATAATGCATTTAGCATCATTACTGGTGGTCCAGGTACAGGTAAAACCTATACCGTGGCTCAGTTAGTCATTGCGCTGCAACAAGCGACAGAGAGTGGGGGGTACGGGGCTGAAAATATTAGATTCAGTACGGACAGTGCCAGTCTTGCATTGGCAGCACCGACTGGTAAGGCTGCCCAGCGCATGCAAGAATCTTTACAAGCTGCTCTCGATACAGCAGATATTGATCTACAGTTACAAGAAGCTAAAACCATCCATCGCTTGTTAGGTATTGGTCGGACGGGCAGACCGCGCTACGATACTAACAATCCACTTGGCGAAGATATCATCATCGTTGATGAGGCGTCGATGCTCGGGGTCGAGTTGGCTAATTATCTCGTAAGTGCAGTAAAACCAGGTGCAAGGCTGATACTATTGGGCGATGCGAACCAGCTAGCAGCGGTAGATGCAGGAGCAGTGTTGGCTGACTTGTGCCGTATTCCACTGTTACAACCCATTCATGCAGAGTTAACCGAAAGCCGCAGATTTAGCGCAGAATCAGGTATTGGCAAACTTGCCTACCAAATTAATCAGGCAGAGATAGATACGCAAGCCATCTGGCAGCTGTTAAGGCAGGATGAAGCCTTGAGTTTTCATTATGTAAATACGCTGCAAACAAATGAGCTTAAAGATAATAAGACAAGAAATAGCCTAAGTAATAAAAAAATTATTCTAAAGATATCATTAAAATATATTAAGTATATAAATAAAATAAAAGAACTCCTAAAAAATCCAATAGAAAAATCCATGCCAGAATCAGTAAAAAATACGATTACATCACTAATGGAAACATTTAATGAGTTTAGAATTCTAAGTGCTGGCCATAATGGCGAGTGGGGCGATCATTATATTAATAATTATCTCACGCAGTGGCATCTTGCTGAGCTAAAGCTACCACTGGGCCAAAACACATGGTTTCATGGCCGTCCTGTCATGGTTCTACAAAACAACTATGAATTAGGATTGTTTAATGGTGATATCGGTTTCTGCTTGCAGACTAGCGATGATAGAAGCCGACTAGAAGTGTTTTTTGAAAATAAAACACAAGGGATTGCCGTTAATTTACTAAATGAAGAAGTCATCGCCACCGCATATGCAATGACCATTCATAAGTCACAAGGGTCTGAGTTTGATCATGTGGCTATTACTTTTGATAATAGTCATGCTAGATTGCTAAGCAAAGAGCTTATTTATACGGCGGTGACCCGTGCTAAGAAACAGGTAACCATATATAGTACAAAATCTGCTTTTGAAAAGGCTGTTCAAACACCTACTGAGCGCCATACAGGTTTGGCATTACAGTTTTCTAAGCATTAATAGATAAATGCTCAGAAATATAAAAAGAGGACTAGAGTTGTATACCTTTGATACTGTGCTAGAGCATATTAATGAAATTATTTATAAGCCCAACCAATTGATTATTGCTTCAACTCAAGAAGAACAACAAAATCTAGAATATGCTGCTGGTACATTTGAATTAATGAACAGACGGGCTGTCAAAACAGTTAGATTCAGAGTAGCTAAACAAACACCTACCAAAGTAGGGCAGTTCGTTACCTTTTGGGAAAAAGATTCCAAAGGTATTAATCAACCTTTTCAATATGATTCGTCACCAGACTTATTGGTAGTCACGACATTTAAAGATAAGCATACATTTGGGCAGTTTGTTTTTCCAAAAAATGTCTTGCTTAGACATAATATTCTTCAGTCTCATTTTACAAAAGGTAAGATGGGTATCAGGGTGTATCCTAGCTGGGATAATCCAACCAGTAATACTGCTAAGAAGACACAGAATTGGCAACTCGATTATTTCTTCGTGGTGACTGGTACAAACATACTGCCTACAGAAAAAATACGGGCATTGTATGAGTAGCAAAATTAACAGTAAGTGCAAAATCCAAGCAATAAAAAAGCATCCAAATTGGATGCTTTTTTTGAACTCAAATGTAGAACTTAAACTTTGTCTTCTTTGATGGCATAGATGCCAGGCAGATGACGCAAATAACCATGGAAATCCATACCACAGCCATAGACATAACGATCTGCAACATTGATACCGACAAAATCAACATCAAAATCTTCAACTTTACGATCATGCTCTTTATTAAGCAACACACAACATTCAAGTGATAAAGGTTTTTCTTTGCTTAATTCTTCGACAACTGTTTTTAGCGTGATACCTTCATCAAAAATATCGTCAATCAGCAATACATGCTCACCTTCGATACTAACATCAGGTTTGAATTTCCAATCTAGCTCATTGGTGCCTGCATTATCACGATAGCGCGATGCATGAATATAATGCATGCGATGATAGAATGTCAAATGAGTCAATAGTTGACCAGCTGGAATAAGTCCACCATTCATAACAACCATAACGATTGGGTTTAAACCAGCATAATGTAGGTTGAGCTGGGCGGCAAGGCGCTCATAAGCAGCGGCTACTTCGATGCTACTGATAAGGCACTCTGAGTTGCGTAATGTTTTTTCAATTTCTTGGTTGCTGATTTGGGTCATCGGGTGCGCCTTCGGTAAAAAGTGCCGCTTATTTTAGCAAATTTTAGTGAATTTGCCCAATACCATCTGTCTTTTGAGACAAAATTAATCAAATACTGGCATTTATTCCGGCTTTTCTACGATGAAAGGGCGGTAATAGTTTGCTAAACGATTTAAAGAGCGATCCGGTAGGTCGGGTAGCAACTTATTTAAGGCCATACTCATGCCTTTATCAATGGCGGCTTTGGCAACTGGGACAGCTTTGCGTTTAATCATGCCAAGTTTCAGCGTTTCAGCATAGCGGCTGATAAAGTGAGTCAATGTCTCTTCATTCATGGTTTCAAGCGCTGTTTTAAATGCTTTCATATCTACTTGCTCAGGTGTGATAGCAGCAAAGCCTTTTTCAATGGTTTGCGCATCTGCATCAGATAATTTGAAACCCACTCGTTTTACACCTTCATTATCAATAAACGTCGCCCGATCTCTCAAGAAGTGAAAGCTTGGCATTACTTCTTCGTTATTCTCTTTACCGAGTAAGATGTTAAGCAGCGTATCTGTCGCTTTTTCAACTGTGCCAACAATTTTTCGCATGGAGGCTTGACGTTCAGGGTTTGGAATAATATCTACCAATCCAATCAACAAATTGTCGATTAGATCACGTGCTGTTTGATGCGTCAGGGCATCACGATATGGGTAGTATTCGACCTCCTCATTTGAGGCAATCACTTGCTCAGCGTCAATGATTAATGCTTTCAATTTATCTGAAGGTACAAACCCAAAATAATGCGCCATGGTGCTTCCTTTATTTGTTGTTTTTCATGTTTAACCAGCGTTACATTTGTCGTTAAATCAGTTAGTATCTAAATGGGTTGCAGTCAAAGACTCACCATATGCTGACTAGTGACATGTGCTAACGATAGAATGCAAAGCCTTATTAATGGATGATGATACCACAGTACTTCTATAAACAGCCTTTGGACAGGTGCGCTAAGTCACTAGTCGCCGACTAATTTAACATATTTTTTATATTCTAAATTAAAAAGCTTGAACTTATAAGGCTACCTATTACTTGTCTAAGGAGAGATAAGATGAATAGTGCAATCGTGCTAGTGTTTGCTGTTGCCGCGATGCTTTGCGGTTATCTGTTTTACTCAAAATTTATCGCTACTAAAATCTTGGCATTGGATAACAGTATCCCCACGCCAGCGCATACTATGAAAGATGGGGTGGATTATATTCCCACCAATAAATACGTGCTATGGGGACATCATTTTACTTCAGTCGCAGGAGCAGCGCCGATTATTGGTCCTGCCATTGCCGTTATTTGGGGCTGGGTGCCTGCTATCATTTGGGTAGTATTGGGCACGATTTTTATGGCAGGTGTCCACGATATGTCAGCCATTTGGGCTAGTATGCGCAATCGAGGTCAATCGATTGGCTCGATTGCCGGTACCGTCATGGGTACACGTGTACGTAGCTTGATGATGATCGTTATCTTCTTATTATTACTCATGGTAAATGCGGTATTTGGTGTCGCTATTGCTAATATGATGATAAAAACCCCATCCGCTGTGCTGCCAGTTTGGGGTGCTTTGATAGTCGCCTTTATCATCGGTCAGTGTATTTATCGCTACAAGATGCATCTGGTTTGGGTATCAATCATTGGGGTCACGGCTTTATATGGGCTTATCTATCTTGGTCCTATGTTCCCTGTCGTATTACCTGAGACATTCTTAGGCTTACCTGACAATGCCGTTTGGATTATTATCTTGTTTGCTTATGCGGCAATCGCTTCTTTATTACCAGTTTGGATGCTCTTGCAGCCGCGCGATTACATCAATGGCTTACAGTTATTTGTCGGTCTAATTTTGTTATATGCCGCCATCTTTATTGCGACGCCGAATATTGTCGCGCCAGCGATAAACACGGCATTGCCAATCGGTACACCATCTATGGTGCCTTTATTGTTTGTCACCATTGCTTGTGGTGCAATTTCAGGCTTTCATGGTTTGGTGGCAACGGGTACGACGTCTAAGCAGATTGATAAAGAAGAGGATGTGCGATTCGTTGGTTACTTCGGTGCCATGGGTGAGGGGATGCTGGCACTTGGTGCGATACTCGCGGCAACAGCAGGCTTTGCAACCCTTGGCGACTGGCAAGCCGTTTATCAAAAATTTGGCGATGGCTCTATTGGTGCCTTTATTGATGGCGGTGCAACCATACTGAATGCAGGCGTCGGCATTGATATGGTTTTATCACAGACGATGCTGACGGTAATGGCAGCATTGTTCGCTGGCACCACGATGGATACTGGAGTACGTTTGCAACGCTATATTTTCCAAGAGTTTGGTGAAATTTATAAACTACCTGTTCTAAATAAAAGTGTGGTGGCAACATTGCTTGCCGTTGGTAGCTGTTTGTTGTTAGCTTTTGGTGCTGGTGGCATCGATGGTGCTGGCGGTATGATTATTTGGCCGTTATTTGGCACGACGAATCAGCTAATGGCTGCACTAACCTTGATGATTGTTACCGTTATATTGTTACGTAAAGGCAGACCTGTGTGGTATACCTTGGGGCCATTGTCATTCTTACTGGTCATGACGGTTTTTGCGTTATTGATTCAGCTAAAAACCTTTTTCAATGACGGTAACTGGTTACTTATTATTATGGATATCATTATCTTGATAGCCACAATCTTAGTAACGTTTGAGAGTTTATCAGTACTCCGTAAAGAATGGTCGATACACAGAGGCAAAAGTAATCTCTAAACCCTCTTAAATAATTAATGAAATGTCAGATAAAACGCTAGCAGCAATTGCTGGCGTTTTTTGTCTCATATAGGCATGATAGTTAATAAGCATCCGAAAAAGAAGAGTGATTATGGAAAACACGGATATGACAAAGCCTATAAAAAATATTGAGCCATGGTGGCAAAGATTTGCGGCAGGGTTAAACGAGTTTTATCATGCGCCTTATCGTCAGACAATGGCACGCGCCGCGCGTGATGAAGAAGATTTTTTCATGCTACTCATGTTTGCGGAAAGCTTAGGTATCGACAATCCGGCAAGCTTTTATACGCTAGAGTTGCAGCCTTTGTTTTTAGAAAACTTCCATGAATGGCATACCAGAATGGGTATGGATAGATGCCCTTTTGACCACGTAGGTTGCTGCTAGTTTCCTTTGAATTCATTAAAATGAGATACAAGTATGGCATTACACCCTTTACCCGCATTGGTAGAGCAACTGGCAAAGCAGCCGATTATATTTATCGGTGGCAAGGGCGGTGTCGGTAAAACCACCACTGCCGCCGCACTTGCCAGCTATTATGCCAACCAAGGCAAAAAGACACTGATTGTCTCGACCGATCCAGCACACAGCTTGGGCGATGTGTTAAACGTCCCGCTCAAAAACCAAAAAACAGTAGTAACTTCTTGTCTAGATGCTATTGAACTAAACCCTGATATCATCGTCGATGAGCATTTTTCCCAAGTTGAACGCACCATTACTTCCTATGCAAACCCAGACATGATGCCAAAAATTCGCGAACATCTACGGCTATCAAAATCAGCACCTGGCGCACAAGAAGCCGCGATGCTCGAATCCATGTGTCAGCACTTGGTTGCAGCAGCAGATGCCGGCTATGAGCATATTATTTTTGATACCGCACCGACGGGACATACACTGCGTTTATTAGTGCTGCCTGAAATGATGGGGGCATGGACGGATGGATTGCTAGCGCAGCAGCGGCGGCAGGCAAAACTTCGCTCAGTGGCAAATCATTTAGGCAGTCATGAACAAAAAAACCAGCAAAAAAATGACAATGATTTAGCCAATCCGTTTGCTGAAAAGAAGAATGATCGCTGGGAGCAGGCAGTATCCGTACTAGAGAAACGCAAGCAGCTGTTTCGTCAGGCAGGGTTGCTACTGCATGACCGTACACAAACCGCCATTGTATTAGTGATGACGGCTGATGTACTGCCACTGGCTGAAACCAAGCGGGCGATAGAGCACTTAGAAGACAGTAAGCTCATGCCAGCCGCCATCGTTATCAATCAGTTGATAGCACCGACCCAGTCTGATACGTTTTGGCGTCATCGAGCTGAGCGCCAGCAACAATTAATGCAAGATATTGAGCAAAGCTTTCCCAAGTATCCGCTATACCCAATATATCTGCAACAAACGGACGTACGCGGTACTTTTGCCTTAAGTGCATTAGTAAGCCCAGCATCATAAAGCCCGTCAGTAAGAAATTTTATCTCAAACATGTTTATGCACTATGGCTGACCTTGATACGACGACAGCTTACTTGCCAGCGACCATGCCATATCTGCGCGTAATAATTGAGCTTGTTCAGATTTACCACTACTGAGTGATGACCACTGCGGTTTACCACGAGCTTTTTTTAGCTCACTGGGCAATTTATGTGTCGGCCATGGTGTGACAGTGGCGCTTTCGTCATCTAACGACTGTTCAATACTGGATTTCTCACCTTTATACAGCAATTGCGTGGCATCAGTTGCAGCATGACCACGATGGCGCAATGCTGTCAATAAATCTATGGCTCGAGTGGCCAGCAAGGTTAGGGTAGCAGGGTCGATATACAAACGTTTTACCCCAGTGATTCTATCGGCAATACTACTGGTATTAGATAACAGCCCACCTGCGATACCACCAATGGCAGCACCCAACCCCAAGGTTGTACCAAGAGCGGCCGCATCAATCCCTAAGCCTAATAGTGCACCAGCTGCTGCTCCAGAAGTGGTGCGTATGCCATAGCTTTTTAGCAGTTCAGGGTCAAACGGATCTTGTTGATAAGCTTTTAGCTCAAGTGGCGTTGCTGCTACGTCATTGTCATAAAACTTATATAAATTGAGCAAGTTGTTCTGCATCGCACGTTCGCTTTGGCGAACAGCTTCTTGCATTTGCTGTAATACTGGCATTGGGTCGTCATCTTCACTAATCTCACGAACAAAAGCAGCAACATTGATTAAAAAATCAGCAATGATAATATTGGCCTCGTCATTTAGCTGTGCCCAGTCTTCAGTACGACGTGCCATCAACTGCTCAAGCATCTCTGAGTGAGTGAGCATAGTCGCAAGATTTTGCCATAGACGCATCTCATCGTTAAATTCAAAGGCAACAGAATCAAAGCGCGTTGAGATATGTAAATTACGTCTTGCCAGCATGGTCTGCCACTCATCTATATTGGCATCTTGAGCGTCAGTGAAATTAAATACTGGCATCACAGGAATCGCTGCCCAAGATAAAATAGCTAACTCGTCTTTATATTTACCGAGTACTGGCTCACGTGCATCGACGACATAAATGGCCATATCACTTGCCAGCAGCTGCCGAATCACTTTGGCCTCTTGGCTATAGTCCTCATTGCTATTTAGCGCATCACCACCTTGGGCAATGTCTGCTGCCAAAAACTGTTGCAAACGCTCAATGCCATCACGCCGACTGGCAGTATTGTCCTCCAACCAATCCATCAATCCTGACGCATCTTCTAAACCCGGTGTGTCATACAATACCACCAACACTTCGCCCATTTGGCTGTCTGTTAATTTGGCTTGCTCTACATGACGGGTAGTTGCGGCTTCGTTTTTGACTTCACCAAAATAGACGTCACGCAATAGTGTACGTAGTATGGATGTCTTGCCCGTATTGGTATGACCAACGACGGCCAATTTTAGCGGTTCACCACTGGCGATGGTTTTCCTTGTCATACTTGTCGTTGTTGTTAATGGTTCAGTTGATAAAGGTTGATTGTCTTGAGTTTCCACTGACTCAGTTACAGCTGATTTTAAAGTGCTGTTTGCGGTGTTAGGGTTAGGGGTTGCCTCATAAGCCTTATCTGCAAAGAGACCAGCAGGCTTATTGTGTTCATAATTCTCTTTTTTATTATCATTATTCATAATATCGTCTTATATTTATTAATGACCAAACATACAGTGGCTTTTATTGTAGAACAAATTATGCGCTATTTCGGTATTAATACTAACCATTTGTCTTAAGTAACTGATAATCCCATTTTGGCTAGTCAATCAATTATTCACTAGACCAATTTTCCGAGCGGCAAGGGCGGTTTGCCACTGCTGATAACGAACATCTTGATTGTCTGCAACCTGCTTGGTTAACTCTAAAGCGCTTGAATCACTCAGCAACTGCACAATGAGCCCATCTTTTGCATGGCGGGCGATTTGATCAAGTTTGCGTAGCGTACCACGGTCAGGTAAGGCCTTGCTATGAATACCTAATAGTACTTGAACGGGATGATTGTCTAAATACGTCTTCAGACGTGCCATATCGTCACGATCATCAACGATACCGAAATTCTCTATCTCGCTATTATTAATATTGGCATCCAGACCTGCAAGCCACCAGTTATCTTGCTCTGATGGATACTCAAGCAAAGCAACCAGCTTCTTGCCAGCGCTGACAGCTGCTTTTGGCGCAATAGACGCAGGCACTTCTTTAAAGTCATCAGCATCTACCACCTGACGTTGCCAAAAGTTTAAAATCTTTTGATAATAAGGCTGCTTGATGTCCAACCGCATCTTTTTACGACGGAACATCAATGCGCAAAACGCCCAAGCAATCGCTCTTGGTACAATACCGTACATCAGCAAACTACCAACCAATAAGCCTGCCCATTGCCGCGCAACAGTCAATGGCATCGCATCAGTCACCAAGCGACTCTGTACAATAGCGTTGCTATTTGGCACATCAAACCCAACCATACTTGGTAACCAGCCAAGTACCTGTGTCAAAGTAATTAGCGCTTGATCGGATAGTAAAGTCGACTCCCAGCTAAAGCTATACTGACGCACAATCAACAGGAAGATAATCGCCAGCAGCATGCCCGTCAACGTTGCCAGCCATAACTGATGACTAAAGCGCCCCAAATACCAGCGCATCCCGCTATGCTGTAATTGGCGTTCGTACAAACCGACTGCCGCCTTGGTAACATCATCCTTGCCACGTATCAGATAATTGGGACTGACAAAATTGGCAAACCAATTCGAAGACGGCTTGCCTTGATTAATCATGCTCATCACCAGCCAGCCTAACAGCATAATAGTATGAAAACCCAGCAAGCAAACCAAGACATAAAAGAAATTCACCACATTGGTCTGTAGTAAGGTGAATAATCCCAAAAATCCCGAGAGACACCACACCACGCTCATGACCACCATGATGCCTTTGATACGCCCGTCAATTTTGCCCAATACTCGTGCCAGCACACCATTACTATCGATGCGTGAGGCTCGGCGGTGCAATTTTTGAATGGGTTTGCCATCCTCACCTTGTAGTTTTTCCGTGATAAGTAGCGGGTCAGTGGCAAAGACATGTTGCTGCGTCTCAAGCGTGCGTACCAACTCAGTCAATTGATCTTGGGGTGATAGCATAATGCGATAACATCCATATAAAGGCGTTTATGTAGGAGATAATTCTTGATTATTGTAGCGTATATATGAGGACACGCCTTCGCCAAATGTTAAAAAATGAACATTTATTAAGCATTTTTATCATGGTAAAGACAATAAAAATCAGCCAAAATGAATAATGAACAAAATGATAATGACAATAGTGTAAAAAAACAGAGGGTGAAAAAACGCTGTTAAAGAGAATCCAAAAAAGGAATCATCATGAATAACAGAACGTATCTAATCGTTGGCGGTACAGGCGGCATTGGTAGAGCGATGATTGAACACTTATTAAATGGTACTGCCAGTGGCAATGAGGATGAGAATGCGAATACCGATAATTGTGGAAAACAGGGTATTCATGTTTTTGCAACTTATCATCACAATGTACCTGATTTTGAGGCTGACAATCTGCATTGGATATCCATGAACCTCTGCGACGAACAGAGTATCCAACAAGCAGCCGAGGTTATTCAGCAGCAAACCACTCATATTGATTGGATTATCAATTGTGCAGGGTTATTACATACGGCGACGCAGCAGCCAGAAAAAGCGCTGCGTCAGGTTGAGACTGATTTCTTTTTACAAAACATGCAAGTGAATGCCTTAGCCAGCTTACTCATTGCCAAGCATTTTAGACCACTATTAGCCAAATCTGCGCGTAGTAATGATAAGCCCGCAATCTTTGCGACGATATCTGCACGCGTTGGTAGTATCAGTGACAACCAACTGGGCGGCTGGTATAGCTATCGTATGAGTAAAGCGGCACTCAATATGGGTATGAAAAACCTGAGTATTGAATGGAGTCGCTCGCTCAAAGACGTGTGCGTGGTTGTCATGCAGCCAGGAACGGTAAATACGCAACTATCCGCCCCTTTTCAAGGTAATGTGGCCGAAGGTCAGTTGTTCTCGCCAGCCTATAGTGTGGAATGCTTATTAGAAGTGCTTAACCGTATGACAGCGTTGCAATCAGGAAGCTTTGTTGACTGGGCAGGGGAATCCATACCTTGGTAGTTTTTAGAAGCTAGCTATTAATGGATAAAAAAAGGCGTGTCGTTGTCATTATATTAAAGACAATAACACGCGCTATGTTATTGATAAGATAAAGGTAATTTTCAAATAGGCAAATGCTTAATTCGCCATAAACAAGTCCATAAACTCATGTACAGGTGTGTGCTCTAAGCGGGTTTGATCGCTACAAAGCGCAAAAATATCCTGACAG
This sequence comes from Psychrobacter immobilis, assembly GCF_904846185.1. Lineage (GTDB taxonomy): Bacteria > Pseudomonadota > Gammaproteobacteria > Pseudomonadales > Moraxellaceae > Psychrobacter > Psychrobacter immobilis_B. The sequence goes on from NZ_CAJGZQ010000015.1 coordinate 23,614, forward strand.
CGACTGTCGATAAAACGCGTTGCTAAACTGGCACGAAACTTGGCTTCTAATACAGGAATACCTTCTTTGCGGCGGCGCTTATGTCCGATAGGGTATTCGACAACAACCTTGTCGGTACTGCTACCGTCTTTAAAAAATATCTGAATGGCATTGGCAATCGAGCGCTTGCTTGGGTCATGGTAATCTTTTGAATAACCCGCATCTTCTTCTACGATCATTTTGCGGCGTAGACCATCGATCAAAACATGGTGCTGCGCATGATAATCGTCTTCATAATTTTCTGCCATTAAATCTCCAGTTAGCAAAGGCACCGCGACCATATATTGCAAGCAGTGATCTCGATCAGCAGGGTTGGCCAATGTGCCTTCTTTAGAGATAATTCTAATCGCGGATTCATGAGTGGTCAGGACAATTTTTTCAATATCGTCGATTCTGTCATCAATGCGTGGATGTAAAATAACAGCAGCCTCACAAGCAGTCTGCGCATGAAACTCGGCAGGAAAGCTTAACTTAAATAAAATGTTTTCCATCACGTAACTGCCAAACTCACGCTGGAAAGTAAAATGACGCTCGTTTGCAGGTTTAAGGGCTAAGTCTTTGTTGGTATGGCTAAACAATACATCATAAAAACCCCATTGCGGTGCGGAGAGTGCCCCAGGGATACCCATTTCACCGCGACGGGTAATATCAACCAAGCGTACCGCACGACTGGTAGCGTCGCCTGCCGCCCAAGATTTACGGCTACCGGCATTGGGTGCATGACGATAGGTACGCAACGCCTGACCATCGACGATCGCCTGCGAGATGGCAGCCATGATACGCTCACGTGGCAATTTATAGAGCTTGGCGACCACAGCAGTAGAGGCCAATTTAACTAAAAACACATGATCAAGACCCACACGGTTGAATGAGTTTTCCAGTGCAAGTACCCCCTGAATCTCATGCGCCATAATCATAGCCTCAAGCACCTCACGCATGGTTAATGGCGGATGATTGCGACTGACACTTTGTTGGCTGATATAATCGGCGACTGCTAGGATACCGCCTAAATTGTCCGAAGGGTGTCCCCATTCAGCAGCCAGCCACGTGTCATTATAATCGAGCCAGCGCACCATACAGCCGATATCAAAGGCGGCTTTGATAGGGTCAAGGCGGTAAGAGGTGCCAGGCACACGCGCGCCATTAGGGGTAAGCTGATCGGCACAATCAGGACCCAGATGCTTAGTACATTCAGGGAAACGTAGCGCAAGCAGGCCGCAACCAAGCGTATCCATCAAGCAATGACGCGCAGTATTCCAAGCATCTGCGCTATTGGGGGAGTCGTTATCTATCGAATAATTAAGTACATAATCAGCAATCTTTTGAATCTCAATGTCATATTCTGGACGGACATTGCTTTCTACCGTTGCATCATTTTTATTTGAATTTGTTGTATCTAAATTATCATTTGACATGGTTGTCTCCTCTTCCTTGAGTGTGCTACTTCCTTGACCCATTATCTCGGTCATTTTTTTAAATTAGCCATCATTTAAAAGTAGCATACTCAATATGAAACAACCAAACTGAATTATGTTAAAAATTAAAACCTTGTGGCGCGCTTAAATCATCAAATATAGCAGACCTAACACAAATAAAGCCGCCATGATAAACAGCAGAAAACTTAATACTTTGTTCGTTGTGGAGGCAGACTCAGTACGCTCTTTTTGTACTTTGTTTTTCTTGGCAACGTATAGAACCATTTTCACATGCTCTATGTTATCTTCGAGATAATGATCGCCTTCAGGTACAAACCCCAAGGACTCATAGAAGCTAAGTAAGTAGGCTTGTGCAGAGAGTATAATTGGGCGCTTCTTACCATATTTTTTACGGCAGTGCGCTATGGCATGAATCATCATCTGCCGTGCTATACCGTCACCTCTGTGCTCTGATAATACCAACACTCTACCGATGGCAGGCATAGCAGTATGATTGGTCTTAATCGTAGGGTCGGCGACCGATATATTGGATTTTAATTTATTAAATTCAGGCGGAATGATACGGCAGTAGCCTACCAACGCCTCGTTTTGATGCGCGATAAGATGTAGGCAATCAAAGTCCACCTCATCCATATCTTGATAGGCGCAGTTTTGCTCAACCACAAACACTTGTGATCGGGCTTTTAAAATATGATACAGATCAACTGAGGTCAGCTCATCAAAGGTTTTGATAGAAAATTCACAAGTCATAGTGGGCTAGCTTCTGGATATAGGCGGTAAAAGATTGGCATTATAACGATTTAGGCACAGATTAACCATTCCTAACCCTTTAGAGTCTGGCTGATTTTATCCAAATTTAAGCTGTCCGACATGGCATTGAATATCTCAAAATACTTGCCGTGTTTCTCGTATAGCGCTTCATGCGTACCGGTTTCAACCACGCGACCATCTTCTATCACGACCAAGTCATCCGCATCGATAATTTGGGCAATATTATGCGAGACCATGATCACGGTACGATCTTTTTTGATGAGATCTAGACTTTTCTTCACTTGTTGGCTGGCGATGGCATCGAGGCTAGCGGTTGGCTCATCCAAAAACACAATGGGTGGATCTTTTAAAAACATCCGTGCCAGCGCGATACGCTGCTGTTGACCACCAGACAATGACTTTGCTGTACTCTCATAGCCTTCTGCTAAATTAATAATTTGCTCATGAATGGAGGCTTTTTTTGCTGCAATGATAATATCTTCCTCAGTCGCATTCATATCACCATAGCGGATATTTTCGCTAATCGTACCGGAAAATATATGATTACTTTGTAGTACCAAGCCAATATTTTGACGCAATTCATGAGTATCGCAGTCGGCTAAATTATGTCCGTCTAGCCATATGGTGCCGCTATCTGGCGCATAAAACTTTACCAATAAGCTGATAATCGTACTCTTGCCAGCACCACTTAAACCCACCAGCGCAGTAATACGATTGGGCTTGATAGTAAAGCTGACATCTTTTAGCGCTTGCGTGCCATTCGGATACGTGAAATCAACGTTTTTCAGCTCAATATGACCTTTTAAATTTTTACTACTTCTGCCCGTGATATCTTCAACTTGGCCTTCATCTTCTAATATATCAAAGAAGCCTTCAGCGTAAGTCAGGGCATTATTAATCTGATCATAAATACGATGCAATTGGCGGATAGGGGCGGCGACGTTTTGGAATAGCATGACATGGAATAAAATCATACCGATGGTCATCTCGCCTTTTAAAACAAAGTAGGACGTCAGCAGAATGATTACCACCACACCAATCTGCTCAATAAAGGTCTTTATCGCATCATAAATAAAACCAATACTGCGAATGCGCAGCTGATTGTCAGTCATGTCTTTTTGAATGGTTAAATGTTTTTCTGCTTCTATCGACTCACGAACAAAGGATTTTACCACGCTGATGGAGTTGATCAAGGAGATAACCAAGCCACTTTTGGCTTCTCGATAGCCACGCATCTGCCGACGGAATCCTTGTAGACGCCGCGCTTGTTTTTGGCTGATGAAGAAATAAATGGGAATGATAATAAGACCGACCAAGCCTATCCAAAAATTGGTCGAAAACATAATGATGAGTGAGACGATCGCACTGGCAAACAGCGGTAGCATATCGATAAAGAAGTTTTGCACTAAGCTTGTAAGACTACTAACGCCATAATCGATACGCGTTTGCAACTTGCCGCTGTCGTTTTCGCTACTGGTATAAAATGCCATGCGGTAGGTGAGGATGCGCTCAATGATTTTTTGCGATAAATCACGCGAGAGATTGATACGAATTTTCTCACCATAAAAGCGCTGACCAAAAGAGATAAATATCGACAGTATCTCTTTGGTTAAGAGTACGGCACTGATGATACCTAGCATACGCACGCCTGCCTGCCACGGCTCGGCAAGCGTGGCAATTTCGGTCAAGGTATCAACTGCATAGCGCAGCACAAAGGCATTAACTTGCGCTGTAAAGGAGCCAAGCACCGTTAGTATCAGTGTGGCAATAATTAAAACTTTATATGGCGCGGCAAAAACGGCAAGCTTTTTGAGGATATCCCATAGTAGAGCCCGCCGCTCCGTTTTTTTGAGTGGCGGCTTTTTATCTAACTGCACATGGCGTGGCTGGGGAGATGTTGGCATGTATTTTTATGAATATTAGTAATTAGCTTTCATTATGTACTACTTTATTAGCGATTCCAAAAGGAATATGAACTGATGGCAATACACCAGATGATTTCAAATGTGTCATCTGGTCGTCAAAAAAGATATGAGGCTTTAATATCTCAAGAACCTTTGATTTGTCTACTCCGCCCATAAAAAAAGCTTCATTTGCAAGAATACCCCATTCACGCATTGTGTTAATTGCACGTTTATGTGAAGGTGCGTTTCTTGCAGTGACGATAGAGACTCTTACCATTGGTTCATAATTAGGGTTTTCAAGCTTATAATCATTTTCAAGTTTTTGAATATGAGAAATACGGTCAATAAAATTCTTTAGTGGTCCTGGATTATGAGCTATATCAACCTTAGTAGACTCATGGAGGTGAAACTCATCAAGGTTTTTATTTTCTTTATAAACACTTTCAGATTCATCGTCGATTATCACGCCATCAAAATCGAATGCTATTCTCAATTGCGTATCTTCAATATTATCAGAAATATCTCCATGTAAAATCTGACCTGCTGGGTAACCTGCCTCTATTGCTTGTTTAACGTCTCCCTCATTAGCAGATAAAAATAATTCAATATCAAAGGCTGGAATATATTCGTGTGCTGATCGACCTTGCAAAAAAACCGCACGAGTAATAGAAAGGTTATAATGTTCAATTGAGTTAATAACCCTGAGGCCGGTGTCAGGATCATTGCGTGATAATAAAATAACTTCTACTAACGGATCTTTAAGCAGCTCATTTAGCTTCAATAGTCTCCTGATAAAAGGGTAGGCGACCCCAGTATTAAGAGCATCATCTTGATTCTTTCTCTGATATTCTCTATAGGCTTGCTCGCCTTCTGTCCTGAATATACTATCTGATTCTTTAAGATCAAATAATGCGCTTGATGAAATACCGATAACTAGTTTTTCTGTAAGATCGTAAGCCATTTAAGTCTCCTTAACTAAAAAGCATCCGCTGGTACAAACACTTCACCAACCATAATACGGCGTGCCGAGCGGCTCATCGAGACTTTTTTGGCTTGCCAGCGTCCATCGACTTGCTCGGTTTTTCCACCTACAAGTAAGGTTCCTGAAGGGTGACCAAAACGCACCTCGGTCAGCTCGCCTGCACCTGCTGCTTCATTGACCAATGTCCCTTGCGTGGTCGCTGCGGCGGCAATAGCGACCGCTGCTGTGCCCATCATCGCATGATGCAATTGACCCATACTCATCGCCCGTACGACCAGATCAATATCATTGGCATGAACGGCTTTGCCACTTGAAGCGGTATAGCTTTGTGCAGGGGCAACCCAAGCAATTTTAGGAATATGTTGACTGGTTTGCGCTTCACTGACGTCTTTAAATAGCCCCATCGCCACGCCGCCCTTTGCGCGAATCATCTCAAGCTTGGCAAGTAGCTCACCATCGCCATTGATGTCGCCTTGCAACTCAGTACCGGTAAAGCCCAAATCTTCTGCTCTCATAAAGATGGTTGGGATACCAGCACTAATAAAAGTTGCCTTGACGCTATCAGTATTTAGACTACAGTCAGAGACATCAAAATCATCGACCAAGTTGCCAGTGGGGAACATGTCACTTGATGAATCAACGGGATCAATAAATTCGATTTTGACTTCGGCGGCTGGGAAGGTGACGCCGTCTAGTTCAAAATCGCCGATTTCTTGTACTTGCACTTTTCCTTGCTCATCAGTATAAACAGGTACATGAGCGATAATCGTTTTACCGATATTTTCTTGCCAAATACGTACTTCGCAAATGACGTTATCCGTACTTTCATTAATACTATTAGCCACTTTATCGGCATCGACCAAACCCATATTAATGGCACAAGCACCTACCGCAGCGGTTAAATTGCCACAGTTACCAGCCCAATCAATCATTGGTTTGGCGATATTGACTTGTCCAAACAGATAGTTCACATCGTGGTCTGAGCTAGAAGACTCAGATAAGATTACCGTTTTTGAGGTGCTAGAGCTGCCATTGCCTAGACCATCTATTTGCTTGCCATAAGGGTCAGGGCTACCGATGACACGTAGCAGAAACTTATCGCGCGACTCGCCAGCAACTTGGCAACGCTTTGGTAAATCAGATAGTTTAAAGAATGTACCTTTTGAGGTGCCGCCACGCATATAGGTGGCGGGGACAGATAGTTGTGGGGCAAAAGCAGGGTTTGGTCGGGTCATTTTTTTATTCCTATTATTTTAGTACGATATATTCATCACCGTTTTGAATGACCATTGTTAATGATTCAATAGATTGCGGCGACAACATATTTAAAGACTCACTGGTTTCTTCAGAGCTTTGTGCAGCTGCTTGTTGCAGCCAATAACGTGCTTTTTCTTCATTTTTTCGAACACCCCATCCGTTTAAATAGGCTGCTGCTAAAAAGTTCTGTGCCTGCAGATCGCCTTCTTTTGAGGCAATAGACAAAAGCTTAGCAGCTTTAGTCAAATCTTGCTTGGTACCCCGTCCTTTTATATACATAAGGGCTAAAGTTGTCACGGCATGAATAAATCCACTTTCAGCGGACAAACTGTACCAGTAACACGCTGCTACTAAGTCTTGACCGACACCATCACCAGTATGAAATTTAAGCGCCAAGAGATACTGCGAAACTGGGTCGCCTTCATCAATGCCAGGTCTCAAATCGGACTTAGCCATTTCAAGTTGTTCCCGTCGAATTTGTATAATACTATCAACGGATTCTTGTATATCGCGGCCGGTACGTACATTAGAAACCCAACAACCAATAATAATAGCAATAACGACAATGGAAATAGAGACGTCTACCATTGATAAATCAGTGAGACTACTACAACCGCTAAGATTCAATACAGAAATCAAAATAATAAAAGTTCTATTGATGTTTTTCATGCCACTTCTTATGATAAAAAATGACAATTATACTAAATAGAAAAACAAATGTTTATTTTTTAAGAAAATTCATTTAAATAAAGTACGATAAGTAATGTATTTAATGGATAGAAGCCTAATAAGACTAAAGAGTATCAGAATCTATTGTGAGACTACTAAAAAAGCCAATGCCATATAAATATAACATTGGCTTTTGTCACGTGTACGGCAGCTATCGCTGTTGTTTATTCGTTTCTATTAAACGATATCTAACGTGCCATCGATAAACTCTTTAGCAAAGCGCTGGAGCATACCGCCAGCGTTATACATTTTAACTTCATCAGCGGTATCTAAGCGGCATTTCACTGAGGCTTTATCGACAGTACCATCTGTTCGGTTAATGACCAATGTCATCTCACCGCCGGCAGACACTTCGCCTTCGATATCAAATACTTCAGTACCATCGATATTAAGCGTATTACGATTGACACCTTCTTTAAACTGCAAGGGTAGCGCGCCCATACCGACCAAGTTTTGACGATGGATACGCTCAAAATCTTCAGCAACCACTACTTCAACGCCTGCTAAACGCACACCTTTAGCAGCCCAATCACGGCTTGAGCCTTGACCATAGCCGTCGCCGGCGATGATGATAAGCGGTTGCTCTCGATTCATATAGGTCTCGATTGCTTCCCACATACGCATGACTTGACCTTCAGGCTCTACTCTAGCAAGCGAACCTTGTATTACTTCACCTTTCTCGTCACGTACCATCTCATTCAATAGCTTAGGATTGGCAAAGGTAGCACGCTGCGCCGTTAAGTGATCGCCACGATGGGTTGCGTAAGAGTTATAGTCTTCTGCTGGCAGACCCATGGTATCAAGGTACTCGCCAGCAGCTGAGTCACCCAAAATCGCATTAGACGGTGATAAATGGTCAGTAGTGATGTTATCACCCAATACCGCTAATGGACGCATGCCTTTTAGCTTATTCATCGCTGCCATTTTGCCTTCCCAATACGGCGGACGGCGGATATAAGTCGTCTGTTCACGCCAGTTATAGAGCGGACTTAATGCTTTACCCGTGTCTTTTTTGGCTTCGTCAAACATCGGAATATAAACAGCGTTAAATTGTTCAGGCTTCACGGCTTTGGCAACGATGGCATCCACTTCGTCATCATCAAACCAAATGTCTTTTAAATAAACGTCATTGCCGTTTTGATCTTTACCTAATGAATCTTTTTCGATATCAAAGCGAATATTACCGGCTATAGCATAGGCAATCACCAATGGTGGCGACGCTAAAAACGCTTGCTTGGCATACGGGTGGATACGACCATCAAAGTTACGGTTGCCTGATAACACGGCGGTAGTGAACAAATCATTATCAATGATTTCTTTTTCGATATCTGGGTCAAGTGCGCCGCTCATACCATTACAAGTGGTACAAGCAAAGCCAACCACATCAAAGCCGATTTCTTGCAATTCTGGCATCAAGCCGGCTTCTTCTAGGTACATTTTGACCGTTTTTGAGCCTGGTGCTAAAGATGATTTCACCCAAGGTTTCCGTAACAAGCCTTTAGCATTGGCGTTACGGGCGACGAGGCCTGCAGCGACCATGTTACGTGGGTTTGAGGTGTTGGTACAGCTGGTAATAGCCGCGATAATCACCGCACCATCTGGCATCATACCGTCTTTGGGTTCTGGTAATTTTTCATCAGCACCGTGGGCAATACCTTTTGCTACCAAATCGGTGGTTGATACGCGAGCATGTGGACGTGAAGGGCCCGCCATGTTACGGACGACAGCTGACAAATCAAACTCTAGGACGCGGGCGTATTCGGCTTTTTCCATGCCGTCAGCCCATAGACCCACTTGCTTGGCATACTGCTCAACCAGTTTAATCTGATCTTCACTACGACCGGTTAGGCGTAGATAGTCGATGGTTTGTTCATCGATATAGAACATCGCCGCGGTTGCGCCATATTCTGGCGTCATATTAGAGATGGAAGCACGGTCACCAACACTTAGCTGACGTGCACCTTCACCGAAGAATTCAATATAAGTAGAGACCACGCCTGCATCACGTAAGAACTCAGTCATCGCAAGTACGAGATCCGTACCGGTAATGCCTTTTTGCAGTTTGCCGGTTAATTTAACCCCAACGTAATCCGGTAGGCGCATATACGATGGATTGCCCAGCATGACGCTCTCAGCTTCAAGCCCGCCAACACCGATGGAGATAACACCTAAAGCATCAACCATTGGCGTATGGCTATCGGTACCGACCAAGGTGTCAGCAAAAGCGACTTGTTCACCGGCTTTATTGTGCACGACCTGTACAACAGGCGACATTTTTTCTAGATTGATCTGATGCATGATGCCGTTACCCGGTGGCACGACGTTTACATTGTCAAAGGCATACTGACACCAGTTGATAAAGTGAAAACGGTCATCGTTACGGCGCTCTTCAATAGCACGGTTTTTCTCAAAAGCGTTTTCTTCAAAGCCTGCATGCTCAACAGCTAGCGAGTGATCAACGATGAGCTGAGTCGGTACAATAGGGTTTACTTTTGATGGGTCACCGCCTTGCTCAGCGATGGCATCACGTAGACCAGCCAAATCAACAAACGCCGTCTGACCCAAAATATCATGACAAACCACGCGGGCAGGGTACCAAGGAAAATCTAAATCTTGTTTGCCTTCGATATGCTGCTTAAGCGCATCGGTTAACTCTTCTGGTGGGCAACGGCGTACTAGGTTCTCACACAGTACTTTTGAGCAGAATGGTAGCTTGTCATAAGCACCAGCTTCGATACTCTCGACAGCCTCACGGGTGTCAAAGTAATAAAGATCAGTATCTGGAAGCTGTTTTTTGAATTGTTCGTTCATTTGTTGTACGAGGGCGTTGTCCATAAGTCACCTTTGGCTGTTGGCTAATTATAATAAATCGTTAAACGTCAATATTAGGTAAAAGTCATTCCTTTAGCAAAATCATCGTTCGTTATTATAGGCTTTGCTAAAGAAGCGATATTGAAAAGTAAAAAGACGTGGTTTATATAAAGAAATGTTTATATGAAAAAGACAGCGTATGACGATTAAGCCCAAACAGACAATAAGGCTCAATCATCATATCGTTACCAGCCAGCACTATTGCTAGCTGATAGTAATTATTTGGCAAAAAGCACTGAACAATCATCATTCAAAACTGAATAACAGCTACTTAATAATAAGCTTAACGCGCATTCATATCTGGTACTGGACGCAATTCTTCGCCAGTGTACTCTGCGCTTGGGCGAATGATGCGGTTATTAGCACGTTGCTCAAATACGTGTGCCGCCCAGCCCGTTAGACGCGAGCAGACAAAGATTGGCGTGAACAGTTTGGTTGGGATACCCATGAAGTGATAGGCAGAAGCATGGAAAAAGTCGGCATTACAGAACAGTTTTTTCTCGCGCCACATGACTTCTTCACAGCGCACTGATACTGGGTATAGCACCTCATCACCAACATCCGCTGCCAGTTTTTCAGCCCAGCCTTTAATCACCACGTTACGCGGATCTGACTCGCTATAGATGGCATGACCAAAGCCCATAATTTTGTCTTTACGCGCCAGCATACCCATCATTTCTTCTTCGGCTTCATCAGGTGAGCTAAAGCCTTCAATCATATCCATTGCCGCCTCATTCGCGCCGCCATGAAGAGGGCCTCGCAATGAGCCAATCGCACCTGTTATACAAGAATGGATATCAGATAGCGTAGAGGCGCAAACGCGTGCCGTAAAGGTTGAAGCGTTAAACTCATGCTCTGCGTAGAGGATAAGCGAGACGTTCATCACTTTTGTGTGTAGCTCGTTTGGTTTCTCACCCTTTAACAGATGCAAGAAGTGACCGCCAATGGTCGCATCATCGGTTTCGGTTTCGATACGCACATTGTCATGGGTAAAACGATACCAGTAGTTGATGATAGAAGGGAATACCGCAAGCATGCGATCTGCTTGGTCGTTTTCTTCCTCAAAACTCATTTCGGTTTCTAAGTTACCCAGCATAGAGCAACCTGTACGTAATACATCCATCGGATGCGATTCGGCAGGGATACGCTCAAGCACGTCTTTTAATGACTGTGGTAGACCGCGAAGGGTCTTTAGCTTGGCTTGATAAGCATCAAGCTCGGTTTGGTTTGGCAAGTTGCCGTATAGCAGCAAATAAGCCACTTCTTCAAATATGCATTTGTCTGCCAGTTCTGATACATCATAACCGCGATAGGTCAGACCTGATCCTGACTTGCCGACGGTAGATAGCGCGGTCTTGCCAGCTACTTGTCCGCGCAGACCTGCGCCTGACAATACTTTTGTTGATGGGTTTTGTGCTGCCATGATGAAATTCCTTTTGTGGGTAGCTTTTTGGGTGAAAACCGGTGTTTCTAAGTTTCTAAGTTTCTAAGTTTCTAAGTTTCTAATAATAAATTTGTCAGTTGATGACTGACTATAGCGCCAGTCAAGTATTACGCAGGCTGTTCAGGCTGTGGACCATCTAAATCGACATTACAACGCTTGAATTCGGCTTCAATAGGAACGTTCAAGACTTCCATTGCGCTGCCTTCGCCTTCTGCATTATTGATTTTCATGTACTTGACACCCAGTGGTGATTCCATGAATGTCTGAATCTCAGTCATCTCCTCTGGAGTAGGGTCAGCCATTGGTGTTGCAATCTCTTCACCATTCATGACGCGCAGTTGCTCATTACCAAACGTAATCAGCTTTTTCCCTACCTCTGACGTATAAAAGTCATCCAACTCTTGTAACTCTGCATCGGTAAACTGACTCTTATAGAAGCTATCGACTTCGGCTTTACCCAAGTCTTTGTCGCGTGATTCGAGACAGCTGACTTGCTCTGCACTGAGCGCACCACTATTGATAACTGGTGCGAACAATAGACTGTCGACGGTATCTAGCGTAATCGTCGTCATGACCAAGTCATCTTGAGTGGCAGGTGCAGGAGCCTGTTTGGTAGTATCAACTTCAGCAGTGCTTGCACCACTGGTCGTATCATCAGCGGTTTCTGGTGTTTTATCACAGCCCGTCATGAATAATAGCGCCGCAAGCGTGCTGCTCAGTAGTGACGTTTTAAGAGCAGTATTAGCAGTAAAAAATGGCATAAATAACCTAAAAGTAAATGAAGACGGATTTCGAAAAAATAACACACTCAAAGGTGAGCTATCTTTTCAGTATTGCCAATGAAGAATGCCTAACTACTTATTAGCAAATAGCTTGTCTAGCGTCTGCTCAAACTCATGATAATTTAAGAAATCATACAGCTCCATGCGGGTTTGCATGGTATCAACAACTTTTTCTTGGGTGCCATCAGTCAATAGATGCTGATAAACGTTTAATGCCGCTTTGTTCATCGCACGGAATGCTGATAGCGGGTACAACACCATCTCTACACCCACGCTATACAGTTGATCAGTGGTGTAAAGGTCGGTCTGACCAAACTCTGTCATGTTGGCGAGTACTGGGATATCCAATACGTCAGTGAACTTACGATACATTTCGATATCGGTTAACGCCTCGGCAAAAATCATGTCTGCGCCTGCTTCTTGGAAGGCAACGGCGCGCTCGACAGCAGCGTCTAAGCCTTCTACCGATAGCGCATCTGTACGTGCCATGACCACAAAATCAGGATCCGTTTTGGCATCCAATGCCGCTTTTAAGCGATCAACCATTTCTGAAATACTGACGATTTCTTTATTTGGGCGATGACCACAGCGCTTTTGCGCCACTTGGTCTTCGATATGTACCGCTGCCACGCCCGCTTTTTCCATTTTTCTGATGGTCTGGGCGATGTTAAACGCACCACCAAAACCAGTGTCGATATCGACTAATAACGGCGTATCAACTGCGTCAGTGATACGGCGTGCATCTTCTAGCACATTATCAAGGCTAGTCATACCCAAATCAGGAAGACCAAATGAGGCATTTGCCACACCAGCACCAGAGAGATATAACGCTTGGTGACCGACTTGGGTTGCCATCATTGCAGTATAGGCATTGATAGCACCTGCAATTTGTAGTGGCTGGTTGTTATCATTTTTTTGAGTGAGGGCACTGCGAAAGCGTGCGCCAGCAGATGATAGAGTCATGTGAGTGTCCTTGCATAGAGAGATAGTATTATCGTTATTGTGTTCGATTATACTCAATAATCAGTGAGTGCAAAGCATTGTTTGAGCACAATAATTTAAATAATTTAAATAAATAGTTTATTAAAATTAATATTATTCACCATATGAATAGCATTATCTATAAAGTAATGGTTTGCTTAAGCTATTATTCATATTGCTGAATTTGCAAAGACACGTATAGCCCATGATTTACATTTATTTACAATAGCGGTTGCGCTTATTTTTATCGATTCATGGTTTTAGCTTACCAAAAAGCCCTAATAGCTAAGCTAAAAGGGCTTTTATGATATAAATAGATATTTTTAAAACCGATATCTAGCCAAATAGTCCAGCAAGATTGGCTACAAATAACAGCGCAAAACCCGTTAAGAAGATGAGTCCCGCGATAGAGAGTGCATTCATGCCAAAAGACAGTTTTTTATGGTTTTTCACCAGTGAATAATTCAACCAGCCGAAGATAGGCGCTGAGACAAATGCTGATATCATGGCAAACTTAAGCATAGTACCTAATTGTCCAGTAAAGAAAGTTATAATCATCAACCCACCACCGATAGCATAGGTCGTCCAAAAAGCGATTTGCTTTTTGTTGATTTCGCTTTCTCCTTTTATTAGACGCCAGCACTCAGCGTTGGCGCGGCCATAACCGTCTGCACAGGTGATCGTCGTGCCGAACATACACATAAAGGCGACGAAAGCGACCAATAGACGTGACCATTCACCGATGGTTGCGGTATACATGTTGATCAACTGATTGATATAAGCGCCACCAACCAGCTCAATTTCTTGTCCTGAACCATACTGTACAAACACGCCTAATGACAAGAAAAATAAGGCTAAAATTGCTGAGACGGCGTAACCGACGTTAAAATCAAGCAAACCTTGGCGATGGGTGGTGTGATCGGCTTTGACTTTGGCAGATGTCCACATCGAGGTAATGGCGGCAAACTCAAGCGGTGCTGGCATCCAGCCCATGAGTGCTACGATGAAACCTAAAGTTGCTAAATTCCAAGGAGAGGCGGCAACAAAGTCAGCAGCCATGACTGTCGGCTTGCCAGCAGCAATGATGACAGCAGCAACGGTCGCAGTCGTCAAGGCAATCATAATCCATTTGGTCACACCATCGAGCAGCTTATAGTGACCCGCAATTAAAAAGAACCAAGAAACCGCCACGATAATTAATGACAGCGCCATCGTCGAAAGACCAAGAGAGGCGGGTAGCATAAAGCCTAAGATAACCGCTGCTATTAATGAGACTGCGCCCGTACTAATGACAGCTGATAGGATAGAGAGTATAAAATATACCCACAGATATACTTTTGAGCGTTTGGCATAGCCTGCAATTAAACTCTCGCCAGTGTCATAGACGTAGTCGGTTGCAAAGCGAAAAAATGGATACTTAAAAACGTTGGCTAAAATAATCATAATGGCCAGTTGCCAGCCATATATAGCGCCAGCCTGCGTCGATGAAATCAAATGTGAGCCACCGATAGCAGCGGTTGCCATCAAAATACCGGGACCAAAGATGCGCCAGCTAAAGCCTTCTTGCGGCGAGGTCGCAGTATCGTCAGTGGCATTTGGGTTGGTGCGTGGGTTATTGAGTGGTTGTGTGGTCATGAATACCTCTAAATGGTTAAAACGGCAAATTATCACTTACCTGTGTCAGCTTGCCAATGATCATGAGAGAAGCGCTTTATAAACTGCTTAAATATAAAACGATTCATCTTGTATCGACTTTAGCACACCGAAGCCAGTCAGGAGAATGATTATTCTAGTTGTTATTACTATTTGTTTGCATTGCCATTCTTTTTAGTTAGCATAATCAGTTGATAATATCAAGTATTAAGGCTGATTATTTTTTAGCGGTTCTTTATAACACAATATCCATCCAATATCTGATAATTTAAGGCTGTGACACAAATTTTTGCTGCCGATAAGTGATGCCGCGCTGCTCATATACCTGATAGGTGGCGCTCAGTAAATCAGAAATGCTGGGATGAACGAAATCTTTGAGTGTATGTAGATAAATAGGGGAGGTGACGTTTTCGTGTACTAAACGTTGATAACTGATTTGGTCGGTACGCACGGTCTTTAGGCTAGCAGGCACAAGGGTAATGCCTTCGCCAGCCGCCACCAAGCCTAGCGCTACTTGCAAGTCACTCACCGTCGTAGTCATAAAAGGCGAAATACCGTATTGTGCGAATAAGTGTAGTAAAGGTTCAGTAATAGGCGCACTAAGTGTGGATTGCTCAGCGCTTGTGCGTCTGGATTTTGTATTACTATCCAGCTTTGCGCTGGTTGATCTTACGGTCGTCGCTATCGGTAAATGGGTTTGATGGTAGAGAATCAGTCGATTGTTTGCTAAGTCTATCAATCGCTGCTCCTTTATATGCGCCAAAGGATGGGCTTTTGGTAAGGCGACGACATAACGTTCATGACGCAGTAGTATTTGCTGAATCCATGGATCTTGATGGGGGAAACGCCCAAATCCGATGTCTATCTCACCAGATTTGAGCGCCTCTATTTGTTGATATGAGCTGATGTCTTTGAGATTGACTTCGATATCGGGGCTGGATTGCTTTAGCATGGCAATAATTTCAGGAAGCAATCCATAAAGCACGGATGGGACAAAGCCAATATTCAGCATGCTACTGGGCGTAGATAGCCGCTGCGTCATGCTGGTGACGGTATCAATCTCTGTCAATATGGCGCTGATTTTGTCGTAAAAGAATGTACCAGCTTCGGTCAGATGTAGCGGTCTATGGTAGCGATCGACCAATTCCACACCCATATCCGTTTCAAGCTGTTTAAGCAGACGACTCAAGCTTGGTTGTGACAATCCAGTTTTAGTCGCTGCGGCACTAAAGCTCCGTGAATCTGCGATAGCAATAAAAGCGTTGAGCTGTTTTAAATCCATATCTTTATGCTCACTTGTTTATGATGTCACCGTTGCTTGTGGCTTATCTTCTCTTGGCTATTTTGATTATTTTATCCGAATAAGAGCAGTAAGCGACAAATTATGCTTGAAGCGAACGAGGCGAGCTACTATATTGTTTATTAACGTTAGTGTTACAATTTAGCAAACAATAAAAACTTTATTCTTAATTCTAGCTGTTATCTACTTTTTCGCGGTAAAAACTGGTTTGGTATTACTTCATGAGCGACAAAAAAAATAGCCCTAATGAGCAGTTAGAGGCAAATTTAGCCAAAATTGCTAATACTAAGCCACGTAAGCGTATGCGTAAAGATAATATCTACGAGCGTTTCATCACGCGTGTCGAAAATGTTGATAGTAATGAGGATAACCCTGCTTTCAAAGAAAATGCATTAAAACCACTAAAGAATACCAACCATCTTTCATCGTATGAGCCATTAAGCGCCACAGAGCTAGAATTATTTGCTAATTTAGAGCAAGAAAGCGTGAGCACAGGTATTCATGTAGATTTTTCTGATGACGATAAAGACGAGGGTTTTTCGACAAATCATGCACCGCTAGCTAATACTGACAACTCTTTAGATTCTGATGCAAGTAACGATAAATCTTCTTTATATATCGCTGACAGCGCGAATGCTGATGATTTAAAACGTCAAGATTCAGAAAGATTAGCAGCTGAAAAAGTTAGAAACGAACAACTATCTAATGATAACGAGACTGTAAATGACAATGCCACTGTTAAACAATTAGTAAAATCAAAGGAAAAGCAAGTAAGTAGCAAAAAACCGCTTATTATTGGCATGATATTTGGCTCATTATTGATTGCTATTATTGTAGCAACACTGATTTTCACCGGTGTTCTATCGACCTCAACGAAAACGATTGCACCTGATAGTGCAGAGACGAAAACAACAACGACAGATGCAGCACCAGCTGTTAGCACTGGCAAAGCAGTAGTAACCGATGACAACCAACCTTCTGCTGATACAGGCGCGATAGACAAATCGACAGTGATATCGCAACCAGAGGAATTCCCCACTGAGAATCCAGACACTAATCCTAATGGGGTAGAGACTACTGAAGCCCCATCGACCATGCCAGCAGCTGAGGCAGCCATCACTTATGATGACTTTAGAGAAGAATCCCAAAGTACCTTGTATCGTGAGACCAATGATTAGGGTCTGTTGGACATTCATCATTTCAACTAGTCATTTAATCTAAGGCATATTCTCAATTCAAATGGACTGAATTTTGCCAAGCAGTGTTAAATATCTGCTTAATACCTCGAGATAACCTGTGCTATTTTGCTTATTAGACTGCAATTCATCTCATTTTTATCACCATTTTTCAAATTGCTCATCAGCAACTAGCCATACAATAATAGTGCTTTCAAGCCGCTTATCAGTCAATTCTATCGCTCATACCAAAAATCATTGCAACATACCCGAGAGCCCGTATCCTAAGATCAAGGATACGGTGATAGGCCGTTCATAACATGGATTGACTCGGTATTGAATTATGACTATCTCAGACAATAAAAATGATATCAATAAAAGTGTTGGCTTATCCAGTAATTCTAATAACGAGCCACTATTAGCAACCGACACCGCAAAGCTAGCAAAAGGCAGTTTGCTGAGTCATGTAAAATGGTTTGCCATAGTGGGCGTCTTGTTGTTAACGACTATATTCGTGTCGGCTCGTTTTTTTTCAACAATCCCTCAAACATCCATGGTAAGTGTTCATGTACCTGTTACGGTAGCTACTCATCAAATCAACGAGACGGCAGCAGATAGTTCACAGCTAGCAAAAGTTAAAAATAATCACAATCAGGCTAATGTTGAAGCTAAGCATGCTCAAGCCAAGAATGCTATTAGTTATGGTGATTTTAGACAGGAAGCACAGAATATCTTATATCGTGAGGCAGAAGCGTCTGTCTCACGTGTGAACCTAAATACAGCTAGCATTGAGCCTGCCATTAGTCATGAAGATTTTAGAGTAGAAGCAAAAAATATCTTATACCGTGAGGAAAAATAATCAAGTTTATAGGCTAACAGTCACTTTGGTTAATGCTAATTGATAGTGGACTTAACCATATTTTTAATTTCAATGACACTTAATATCTGCTGACCATCTGCAACCAGCAGTAGCGTACTACCACGGCGTGCCACTTCTGGTAATTGTTGTTCTAAATCCATAGTACATCGACGTCGCCAGCAGCTTCCACCGCTCGTCCCAAGATCACAATGTCGCCAGCAGCTTCCACCGCTCGTCCCAAGATCACAATCACCTTAGCTTGAGCATCCAGCTCATGACTACTACGCTAATCGTTGTCGAAATTAAGCAAACTAACAAAGCCACTGAAATAAAAATAGCAATGAGTTTGCCTTTTGAGAGGACGGCAATATAGTCAGTTCAATCTCATTTGGCGTTCTGGTACGTTTGGCATCTTCTATCGTACCAAAGCCATCATATGCTCTAAGAAGCCTTGTTCAGGCGCTTGGGTGATATGAATAATATATCAGTGTTGAGCCATATAGAAAGCTATTAATTGAATTATGGATACCGCTTAGATATCAAATCTTGAGTGACGCTGGAGTAGTATTTTTTCGGAAGCACTAGGGGTTTTCGATATTGTAAATAATTATAGAAACAAAAATGATTATCATTTACAATATTGTTCACAAAGTTAGTACACACAGCATTATTAGCTAAATATAACGTTTACCACTCTTTGATCCTCCAATTAAGTGAAGTGAATATGAAACGCCACCATCAAGTTGCTCTATCCTTTCTTACCCTTTGTATCAGCCAGCAACTATATGCACAAAACAATGTCAGTGCTATGGACATCGCTTCAAATACGATTCTTTCAGAAGACTTAGCTGTCAACGCCGCCTCAAGTGAGTTACCAAACGTGACTTTAGATACCATTACGGTCACTGCTAAAGCAAGGACAGGAACGGCTCTGGCACAAAAAATTAGTGAGATGCCCGCCGTCACACAGGTAATTACCGAAAATGAGCTACAAATGCAGGCGACAGGCAATCGTACTACTGGAGATATATTGGCTCAGCTGATCCCAAGTTTGGGGGCAAGCAGCGGCTCAACCAGTAACTATGGCACTACCATGCATGGCCGTCCCGTGCAGTTTTTGCTGAATGGTGTGCCATTGAGTGGCTCACGCAGCCTTTCACGCGAGCTAAACAGTATCGACCCTGCGCAGCTTGAGCGGGTAGAGGTGCTCTCTGGTGCGACCAGTATTTATGGGGCTGGCGCGGCTGGTGGTCTGATTAATCTCGTCACAAAATCTATGGTAGGTTATGGCTCTATCAGGCAAACCAGAGTCGGCGTCAGTAGCAGTCGTAATTTTGACTCAGATTCATTAGGTTATCATGTGGGGCAAACATTGGGTTATGGCGGTGAGCGAGTCTATGGTCGCCTAGATGTGGATTATGATCGTAAGGGCGGCAAATTCGATAGCCACGATAATCGCATCAGTCCAGACGTCAATCAAACTGACCAACAAGATACCGAGTCGCTAAGTATTAACGGTAGCTTGGGTATAGAGCTCACTGACAGCCAACGTCTTGATTTGGCAGTGACTTACTATAATGATGAGCAGGATACTGACTATGGTCCAGATTATGGTAAAAATTTACAAGTATTATTAAAACCGAAAAAATTACCACCATCTTTAAAAGCGATTGATGGCGCTGAAGTAGAAAACGAGCCTTATACCACCAAAACATCAGTGAACCTTAACTATAATAATGATGATATTGCAGGCTCAAATTTGAGCGTCACAGGGTACTATCGAGACGAAAAAGGCCGTTTTTACCCTTCTGGGAAAAGTGCAGCAGACCAAGCAGCTGAAGTTTGGGCTGCCAATGGTCTGACTGATAAAGACACGCTAGGTAAGCTGTTGAGCGCAGCAACATTCGTCACTCAATCAGAAGCAGATATTGAGGTGATGGGTTTGCGTGCCGCTATGCAAACGGATAGTGAAATTGCGGGTAAAAAGACACTGTTTAGCTATGGGGCTGATTTTGAACGCGAAAAAAGTGAGCAAACCTATGAAGGGCAAGACTTAAACACGTTTCTTGCTAGTAATGGTTTGAGCGCTCAAACCAACGGACTATCTTATAATGGTGGACCAGATACCACCATTGATAAATGGGGCGCTTTTGTCAATGCCGATATAGATATCACTGATAAATGGCATACCAGTGCTGGCGTGCGCTATCAAAAATTGAAAGCAGAAACGGCTACTTTCACGCCCATTTATGAGCAATTGCTCGAAGAGTATTTTAATGATCCTCGCATCAGTGGTGTCAGCGATGCTTATGGCATTGACTATCAGGCTGGTCAAGTGGAAAAGGGCAATACAGACCACGATAAAACCCTATTTAATATCGGTACCAGCTATCAATTAACCCCAAATGACCAAGTATTTGCCAATTTTTCACAAGGCTTTACCACTGCTGACATTCAGCGTGCGCTACGTGATGTACGGGCAGGCTTTGTCGTCAACTCAGACAATGTACAACCTATCGCAATCGACAATTACGAGTTGGGCTGGCAGGGCAAGCATGGCAATACTGCTGCACGATTGAGCGGTTTTTATAATAAATCAGATAAAACGGTACGCTTTACCAATGACTATACGGTAGAAGTGGTCGATACTGATGAGCGCGTCTACGGAATAGAAGGTTCGCTCAGCCATGATATTGATGATCAATGGCAATTGGGTGGCAGTGTTGCCTATACTCGTGGTCAGTATGATAAAGATGGTGATTGGTTGGAGCTTGATGCCGTACGCTTGACACCCCTTAAAGGCACGGCATTTACACAATATAACTTCGATGAAGGCAGCAATGTACGTCTACAAGCATTAGCAATTGGCGGTGATAATAAAGCCTTTAAGGATCAACAAAAAGATCCTGATTCTAGTGCATTACCAGTCACAGGTTATATGACACTTGATGTATTAGGACAAGTCAAAATGCCGGTAGGTCGAGTAGACTATGGGATTTATAACTTACTCAATAAGGATTATCTAACGGTCTATCATCAAACAACCTATGGCGATTTGAATCGTTTGCCTGCATCGGGTACAACTTACGGGTTGAGCTACACTGTGGATTATTAAAAATAATATCAGACCAGTTTTTATTGCCCATAAAAAACTCTTCACTATCTCTTTAATTTTAAGACCGCTTTATTAGTTTTTTTATATACATCAAAAACAGGCTTATTACTTAGTAGTAGTAAGCCTGTTTTTGATGTAATGAGTCTCGTAAATGTGCAACGAGCAGTTTTAACTTTTGATCCGGTTGTCTGGCCTTAGGATAAACCGCATATAGGCCAAGCTTCTTGCTGGTAAAACATTGTAAAATCTGCGTGAGTGTATTTTTCTGTATCTCCTCATAGATCAACACTTGTGGTAAAAAAGCGATACCTAAATCGCTAAGCGCGGCTTGTTTAATTGCACTCAGATGATTGCTATGAAACCGACCATGGACAGATATTAATTGCTCTTTGCCGTCTATATATAGCGGCCATGTACTGTTAGCCGTATTATCAAACTTGTAAACTAAGCACTCATGATTCTGTAACTGTTCAGGAGTTTGAGGCGTACCATGTTGCTTTAAATAGGCTGGAGTCGCGCATATAATCCACTGGCTATCTATAAGGCGCCTTGCAATGAGTGAAGAATCTTCAAGCACAGCGGTCCTTAGTGCCAAATCAAATCCTTCCTCTATCAAGTCAACCAATCGATTGGTAATTTGTAACTCTACTGATACTTCAGGGTGTTGTTTACAGAATTCGGCAATAGATTCGCTAAATATAAAATTCGCAGAGACCACAGGCATAGTTATACGTATATGGCCTTTCATATCTTCGCCGTAACCCGTGACAGCATTTTCAGCTTCTTGAAAGGCGGATTTAGCAATTTTAGCTTTGTTATAAAGCGCCCTGCCTGCATCGGTTAAGCTCAACTTTCTAGTGGTTCTATAAAGCAGTTGTGTATTTAAGTTCTCTTCTAATCTCGCAATGCGCTTGCTCACTACTGAGTTCGTCAATGATAATTTTTCAGCGACTCTAGAAAATGACCCTTCTTCAACAACTTGAACGAATAAAATCATGTCGTCAGCTTTGGTCACACTTGTTCTCCAATTGCAGTAATGTGTTTCTAATTATAGCAAAAAAGGAAAATAACATTGTCCATTGATGCAATATATCAATGAATTAACAAGGCGTAGACTATTCCAGGGCGTTTTTAACATTGGGACATAAACTGTCGCAAGTCGTGCTCGGCTTTGTCTACAAGACAGCTTTAGTAAATAAGCAGTCCCTATTTGTGAATATTTAATACAACTTAGTCATCATAGATTCGTCAAAATAAAGGCTTCGATGACTTGGTTCAGGGAAGATCACACAATCAAAAGGATGTAATTTTGAATCAAACAATATATGGGCTTTTGGCATTACTGCCAATCGTTCTCTGTGGTATTTTTCTGATAGGTTTGCAATGGTCAGCTAAAAAAACAATGCCAATAATTTTAGTGGTTACCGCTGCGCTTGCCATTTTTATATGGGATATGACGCTTAACCGAGTGTCATCATCTATTATTCAGGGTTTGGTCATTACGGTTTCGGTATTGTGGATAGTCTTTGGTGCTATTTTTTTGTTGAATACATTAAAACATACTGGTGCAATCGCCGTTATCCGTGCTGGGTTTACCAATGTATCGCCAGATAGGCGTGTGCAAGCCATTATTATTGCATGGTGCTTTGGCTGCTTTCTTGAGGGTGCCTCTGGTTTTGGTACAGCTGCCGCTATTGCAGCGCCTTTGCTGGTGGCAGTAGGATTTCCGGCGCTGGGTGCAGTGTTGATGGGAATGATGATACAAAGTACACCTGTATCATTTGGTGCGGTCGGTACGCCTATTGTGATAGGGGTAAATGATGGGTTAGATAAAGCTGCCATTAGCGCTCAACTGGCACAAGAAGGAGTACAGTGGGGCGAATTTTTACAACTGATTACCAGTCAAGTCGCCATTATTCACGGTGTCATTGGTACGTTTATGCCCCTGTTTATGGTGATGATGCTCACCCGCTTTTTTGGTGAGAATAAAAGCTGGAAAGAAGGCTTCGCTATTTGGCCGTTTGCGATTTTTGCAGGCTTGGCATTTACAATCCCTTATATGATAACCGGTGTTTTTTTAGGGCCAGAGTTTCCGTCACTGGTCGGTGGCTTGGTCAGTATTACTATTGTTGTTAATGCTGCTAAAAGAGGGTTTTTGGTGCCAAAAACCACATGGGATTTTGAACCGCAAAAAAACTGGCCGAGTGAATGGCTTGGTAAGTTAGTGGTCAGTAAAGAAGATATTACGCTGACCTTGAGTGATAAGAAGATGTCCACCCTTATGGCGTGGTTCCCTTATTTACTGGTTGCCCTTTTACTGGTGTTTTCAAGAGTATTTACAGGCTTTCAGTCTTTACTTAACAGTGTGGCAGTAGACCTAACCTCGATTTTAGGTGAGACAGATATCAGTGCCAGTTTTAGTCCTTTATACTTACCAGGTGGCTTGTTACTAATTAGTGCTTTGGTTGCCGCCGCTTTTCAAACTAGAAAGTCCGTCAGCGCATTAAACAGTGCCTTTAAAGAATCAGGCAAAACTGTACTAGGGGCAGGTTTTGTACTTATCTTTACGATTCCAATGGTTAGAATTTTTATCAATTCCGGCATAAACTTATCAGATGTGGCGAGTATGCCAGTCGCCAGTGCAGAGTTGTTTTCAGGTACTTTTGGCAATGTTTTTCCATTGATTGGTCCAACCATTGGAGCGTTAGGAGCCTTTATCGCGGGTTCTAATACCGTATCTAACATGATGTTCAGTCAATTTCAGTATGAAGCGGCGATGAGCTTAAATATTTCACCCTCTTTAATCATAGCGGCTCAGGCTGTTGGTGCGGCAGCCGGTAATATGATTGCCATACACAATGTAGTGGCGGCATCAGCTACGGTGGGTTTACTTGGTATGGAGGGCTCGACGCTTCGTCGTACTATTTTACCTACCCTATATTATGTGTTGTTCTGTGGCATCATCGTCATGGCCGCCATTTACATTTTTGGTTTTCAAGGGCCCTTAGCATGATGAATGACACACAATCACAAGATAAGGAGCATCATATATCTTCGTCAAATCGCGATTCTCAAGGCATGCTTAGTCCTGATCAAGTACTAGACAAGCTAACACAATTACTGGGTGCTAGTAATGTACAGGCTGATCCAGAGAAAAATGAGCACTATAGAATGGGGTGGCGCTCTGGTGGTGGCAGTGCCTTAGCCGTTTTATTTCCGCAAACACTGCTGGAGATTTGGCGTAGCCTAGAAGTATGCGTTGAAGGCGACTGCATCATTATCATGCAAGCGGCTAAGACAGGTCTGACTGAAGGCTCAACACCGAGCGGTAATGACTACGATAGACCAGTTGTGGTGATTAATACGCTTGCAATGAACCAGTTGTATTTGGTGAATGACAACGAGCAAGTGATCAGCTTGCCTGGTGCGACATTGCATCAGCTACAAAGTCAGCTTAATGCTGTCAATAGAGCGCCTCATTCCGTCATCGGTTCCTCGACGTTAGGCGCGTCTATTATTGGCGGTATATCTAATAACTCTGGTGGGGCTTTGGTCAAAAGAGGGCCTGCCTATACCGAGCTTGCGTTGTTTGCCCAAATAAACGAACAAGGACAGCTGGTATTGGTTAATCATCTAGACGTAGAGCTAGGTGATACGCCAGAAGAAATACTGACTAATTTGCAAAATGGTAATTTTGATAAAAGAGAATTACCTGATAGTGGCAAGCTCGCATCTGACAAAGAGTACATCGCCAGAGTAAAAGACGTTGATGCAAGCACGCCCAGTCGCTTTAATGCGGACAAGCGCAGACTGTATGAAGCCAGTGGCTGCGCTGGCAAGCTTGCGGTGTTTGCAGTACGTCTTGACACTTATCCAATAGCGGCAAAAGAGAAAACCTTTTACATAGGCACTAACAGTGTGAGTGAGCTTGCACAGCTCAGAAGGCAGATACTATCAAGCTTCGACAATATCCCTGAAGTGGGCGAGTATATGCATCGTGATATATTTGATGTCTCCGCTAAATACGGTAAAGACACGTTCCTAAGTATTAAGCATCTCGGCACAGATGCCTTACCTAGATTGTTTTCTATCAAAGGCGCTATTGACGCTAAATTTCATAAGTGGTCATGGATGCCAAAGCATTTTACTGACAAAGTCATGCAGTTCATCGCTACTCTATTTCCAAAGCATTTACCGAAGCGCATGATTGAGTATCGTGAACAATATGAGCATCACCTAATCTTAAAAATGAGTGATGAAGGGATAGCAGAGGCGCAGGATTTTCTGAAGACCTTCTTTGCTGCTTCAGACACGGGTAACTATTTTGAATGTAGCCAGGAAGAGTCAGAAAGCGCGCTTTTAAATCGTTTTGCGGCAGCCGGTGCCGCATTACGCTATGAAATCATACATGAAAAAGAAGTTGGTGAGATATTGGCATTAGATATTGCCATACCGCGTAATGAATTAGAATGGCTTGAAACCCTACCTGAAGAAATTGAAAAACACTTAGAGATGAAGCTGTATTACGGACACTTCTTTTGCTATGTGTTTCATCAAGATTATATTTTGAAGAAGGGCAGTGATGCACACCTTGTTAAAAAGATGATGTTAGAGCTATTGAGCGCACGCGGAGCCAAATATCCTGCTGAGCATAATGTAGGGCATCTATACGAAGCAGAGCCTGATTTGCAGAATTTCTATAAAAGCCTAGACCCAACCAATAGCTTTAATCCCGGCATCGGTAAAATGTCGAAAACCAAACGTAACTGCTCGTGCTGTGTGTAATAGTGAGTGTGGGTTGAGCTTGCCGCTTCAAAAATAAGCCAATTGCATCCATCGTTTAGCACTAATCAATAAATAATTAGAGATTCAAAAATATTACATAGATATTTAACAGAATAAGGGCAAGCGTATGATTATTTCATCTCCAAACGACTACAGGGCTGCTGCCAAGCGCCGACTGCCACCATTTCTATTTCATTATATAGATGGCGGTGCTTATGAGGAATATACCTTAAAACATAATGTTGAAGATTTATCGAAAATTGCCCTTAGACAACGTGTACTAAATGATATGTCACTGCTTAGTCTCGAGACGCAGTTATTTAATGAAACTCTGTCTATGCCTGTCGCGTTGTCACCCGTGGGTCTGACAGGTATGTATGCCCGCCGCGGAGAAGTGCAGGCCGCTATGGCAGCCGATCAAAAAGGCATTCCGTTTACCATGTCGACAGTTTCGGTTTGTCCGATTGAAGAAGTAGCGCCTAAAATTAACCGTCCGATGTGGTTTCAGCTTTATGTATTAAAGGACCGAGGTTTTATGAAAAATGCCTTGGAGCGTGCCAAAGCGGCGGGGTGTTCGACCTTGGTTTTTACGGTAGATATGCCAGTACCAGGGGCACGCTACCGAGATATGCACTCTGGTATGAGCGGTAAAAATGCTGCTATGCGCCGTTACTTACAGTCTATGACGCATCCGCAATGGGCATGGGATGTAGGGCTAAATGGCCGTCCGCACGATCTGGGCAATATCTCTACTTATTTAGGTAAGCCAACAGGATTGGAAGACTATATAGGCTGGCTAGGTAATAACTTTGACCCCTCTATTTCTTGGAAAGATTTAGATTGGATTCGCGAGTACTGGGATGGGCCTATGGTCATCAAAGGTATTTTGGACCCAGAAGATGCCAAAGATGCGGTGCGTTTTGGAGCCGACGGCATAGTCGTATCGAATCATGGTGGGCGACAGCTGGACGGTGTTTTATCCAGTGCACGTGCTCTGCCTCCTATTGCCGATGCAGTTAAAGGAGAGATTAAAATTTTAGCCGACTCTGGTATACGTAATGGCTTAGATATTGTGCGTATGTTGGCTTTGGGCGCTGATATTTGCATGCTAGGGCGCGCTTTTATTTATGCTTTAGCAGCGGATGGCGGTGCAGGGGTAAGCAATTTGTTAGAACTGCTAGATAAAGAAATACGCGTCGCAATGACCTTGACTGGTGCCAAAACGATTGCTGATATTAATTCTGACTGTTTAGTAAAGCTGGAGAATTAAACTTGAAGCCGTTAGTTTAGCCATCAATCGTAATAATGAAACTCATAATATTGTTGGCTGACTAGGGATAGACAGATATACCATTACAGGAATGGCTGACCCAGTATCACCAAAAAATAAATGATTAATACATAAAGCTGACAACGTCTTGGCTGATGAGAAGCGAGAGCTTCGAGATCCACATAAACAGGTTAAATGGCTTACACCATAGAAAACCTACATTTAAGACCGCACGACTATATTTGAATGAATTTGATCAGGAGATCAAGGATGACTATTGATAACGACGTACTACGTGAACGCATCAGCTTATTAGGCTCATTTCTAGGAGAGGCGATTTCTCGGCAAACGGGCGAACAAACACTCAACACGATTGAAACCCTACGCCAAGGTTTTATCCAGCAACGCCGGGCGCCTAACGCAGCGAACCAGCAACAACTCATCGACTTTATTGCCTCGTTAGACAACCAAACCTTAAAAAATGTCATCCGCAGCTTTTCTATCTATTTCTTCTTAGCCAATCTCAGTGAAGAAAATTACTTACGAGAACAACGTCAAGCCTTGCGTATGCAATCGGAACATAGCTGGGAAGGCTCGTTTCGGCGTACGCTGCTTGAATGTCGTGAGCGCAATATTGAACCCGCCCAAATGCAAGAGCTGATTGAGCAACTAAAATTTATCCCAGTATTCACCGCCCATCCGACTGAAGCGCGTCGCCGTACGACGATGAATCTATTGCAGAGTTTATTCAAGCATAGCGATGCTTTGAATAATCTTCCTGAAAACAGTTTCGCCTATGAGCAAGCGAAAGAACAAACGGCGCAAACCATTGATTTATTATGCTCATCTGATGAAGTACGGACGCGTAAACCTTTAGTCTATGACGAGATCAATAATGGTTTACACTATTTCAATGCCAGTTTATTCAACGCCATTCCCAAGGTTTATCGCAATATTAAAGACGCCATTGTTGATATCTATCCAGAGTTAACAGATTATCCATTACCTGCGTTCATGAGCTTTGGCTCTTGGATCGGTGGCGACAGAGATGGCAATCCCTTTGTCACTCATGACACCACAGAAATGGCAGTGCTGATGCATGCCGATGCCGTTTTGCGCCATTACCAAGTATTAATCAAAAAATTGCGTCGTGAACTGATTCACAGCGATACAATTGTCGCTATCGAACCTGACGTGTATACAAAAATTGAAAGTTATCGTGAGCTCGACAGACGAGTCTTTGATTACAATACTGACGATTACAACAATGAGCCGTACCGAAGACTGTTATCGATTATTCTTGCCAAAATAAAATCGACTAATAGCCATATTCAAAGCAAAGGTAGTGATAGCGAGGCTGAAAAAGATGCTTACGCCAACCCGCAAGAGTTGTTAGAAGATTTACGCATCATTCGAAAAAGTGTCAATACTCATGACAAGGCTCATGGCGAAGGGCTATTACTCGATACGATTCGTCTGGTCAAAACCTGCGGCTTTCATCTAGCAGCGCTCGATATTCGCCAAGAATCGTCTTATCATAGCGAAGTGATCGCCGATATTTTCGCCAATGCCTCGAACTTACCAGACTATCAAACGCTGGGTGAAACCGAGCGCCAAGAGTGGTTGACGCGTTTACTTGCAAAGCCTGGTACACCGCTCATCTATACCGATAATTTAACGGATAAAACCCGTGAACAATTAGCCTTGATGAACTCAGTGGCCACATTACGTAAGCTGGTCGGGCAAGATACTTTCGGCAGTTATGTGATTTCGATGACCAACAATGCCAGTCAATTATTAGAAGTCTTACTACTGATGCGTTTTGCAGGCTTGTGCAGGGTTGATGGTGCAGGTCAGCTGTCTGCTGACTTACCCGTCGCACCCTTGTTTGAAACCATCGAAGATCTTAAAAATATCGATAAGATCTTACCTGCCGTGTTGGAC
The DNA here is from genome assembly GCF_904846185.1 of Psychrobacter immobilis. Taxonomy (GTDB): domain Bacteria; phylum Pseudomonadota; class Gammaproteobacteria; order Pseudomonadales; family Moraxellaceae; genus Psychrobacter; species Psychrobacter immobilis_B. The sequence continues at coordinate 52,911 of NZ_CAJGZQ010000015.1, forward strand.
AATCCGCTATACCGAAGGTTGCTACAACACTCAGATAATACTCAAGAAATCATGCTAGGTTATTCAGATTCATCAAAAGATGGCGGTATTATTACGTCTGCATGGCAGCTTTATAGCGCGCAGCAAACCATCAATCGTATCGCTGCTGAATATGGCATCAAAACACGCCTGTTTCATGGGCGCGGTGGCTCTGTCAGTCGTGGCGGTGGCTCAACGCATAATGCAATTGCCGCTCAGCCCGCAGGGACACTGCATGGAGAAATTAAAGTCACCGAGCAGGGCGAAGTCCTTTATGCCAAATATGCCAACACCGATACTGCTGTATTTGAGCTTACCATGGGCATCACTGGTACGCTTAAAGCGTGCTCAACAAGATTTGTGGTGCAACCGCCTGAACTACCAAATTATGAAGCACTCTTTGCGCGTCTAGCCGATGCGGGTGAACAAAGTTATCGTACGCTTACTGACCATACCGAAGGGTTTTATCAGTTCTATTCACAAGTGACGCCAGTGCAGGAAATCTCTTTATTAAATATCGGCTCACGCCCAGCGCACCGCAACAAAGGTCTGCCAAGTAAGACAACCTTGCGGGCGATTCCTTGGGTATTTGGTTGGTCTTTAGCGCGCTTTACCCTACCAGCTTGGTATGGCGTAGGTAGTGCTCTTCATAGCGTTAAACAAGACGAAGCTTTAATGAGGGAGATGAACAGTTGCTGGCCATTTTTTAACGTATTTATTAGCAATATTGAAATGGCGTTTACCAAATCTGAGATGAGCATTGCTCAGGCTTATAGCCAGTTATGTGAAGATGAGGGATTACGTGAAAAGATTATGCAAGCGGTAATCGATGAGCATCATCTAACCTTCTCAGGTTTGAACTCTTTGCTTAACCAAACATCGTTATTGGCGCATCAGCAAAACCTTGCCGCATCACTGCAATGGCGAAATGCTTATTTAGATCCGATTAATTACATCCAAATCGAGTTGCTAAAACGTGCCAGACAAAAAGACGCTACAGATAATGACGATGATCTTGCTGTTGAAGATCCATTAATCCGTAGTATCAATGCTTTGGCAGCGGGTCTACGCAATACGGGTTAATTAATAGAGAATTACGTTCAGATATCTAACTTATGACCTAAATACATTGACTTCCTTTAATTAAATTAAGAAGGTTGAAAAGGTGTAAGGGTCAACTAATTTAGATGTGGGTGGGTTTCTATCGTCAGGCTCCCTAACTAAAATCTCCCGAATTTTTTTATACGGATTTGACGGTAGGGGTCAGTCAGCTACCAGCTATCGAGACGACCCGTATGTAACTTGGTGAAACAGATGCTTGATTATGCCACTACAGTCTATTAATTAGGCAGCAATTGAGACAAGATGTTAGAAAAAAATATTGCCTCTCAAAAAGCTCGATTATCACTGCCATATCCTATCCAGCACAGTGAACCAATTCTTTGACGTAATCTTTTCAATGAGTGGATCGGAGAAATGTCGTTGTTGCATGTGCTCAATCAGCATAGAGATTTGACTGATATCAGATAACTCATCTGGCAATAGACAACCATCAAAATCAGAGCCAAAACCGACGTGATCTTCGCCTAAATGGTCAACTAGATAATCAAGATGATCGACAATCACATCAACTGAAGTTTGCGTGTTGCGTTGACCGTCAGCACGAAGAAATGCAACATCAAAGTTCACCCCAACCATACCACCGCTTTGTTTAATGGCAGCCAGTTGCTGGTCAGTCAAATTCCTTGCTTGCTGACATAACGCGTGTGCATTAGAGTGTGTCGCGACAATGGGCTGATCAATAATCTCTAACGTATCCCAAAAAGCACGCTCATTCATATGCGACACATCGATTAGCATATGTTTTTCACGACACTTTAGAATGAGGTCTTTACCTTGATCCGTGAGACCAGATCCTGTATCGGGAGAATGAGGAAAGGAGGCATTTAAGCCATCACCAAAGAGGCTTTTTCTATTCCAGAGTGGCCCTATACTTCTAAGACCTGCATCATAAAACACATCCAGCAGTTCAGGCTGTATAGCCAAAAACTCAGCACCTTCCAAATGCAAAACGATGGCCAGTTGCTTATTCTGCTGACAAGCTTGGATTTGTTCTAATGAAGTACAAATCTGGATTTGACCATCAGATCTTGCCTGTAATTGCTGTGCAAGTGCTAATTGCGCACAGCAGATATCGACGATTTCTTGCGGAGTGAAGTCTGAATGTGATGGATTGGCTAACTTGTCAGGATGGTTGTTTTTCACATAAGCGTAGGGCGGCAGGAAAATAGAAAATAATCCGCCCATCCATCCCGCTTTCTGACAACGTTGTAAATCCAAATGTCCCGGTAACGTGCCATAAATGAAATCGTGCACAGGATCGACAGCTGAACTCAGCCACAGGCGAGTTAACAGATCATTATGTCCATCAAATATTACAGGTTGAGCGTTCATATTCAATCCGTTACCGTACGAGTAGGTATCAGTTGTTCTTCATTCAGCTGTTTGTTACTTAGCCGCTTAGAGTTTTTAGGGTTACGAAAACGTAATTCCTCAAAAGGTACAGGCGTCTCGCTATTGATACGCGCTTCCTCGATCAGATAATGATAAGGTGATTTGCCACACACAGGATCGGCGTTTTTTGCATCTCCAGTCAGCATAAACGCTTGGCAACGACAGCCACCGTAATCCCGCTCTTTATCTGGGCAGCTTTGGCAGATGTCGGGCATCCAATCGTCACCGCGAAACTGGTTAAAACTCGCAGACTCATACCAGATATCTGACAGCTGGGTATCGCGTACGTTAGGGAACTGTATTGGCATTTGTCTGGCAGCATGGCAAGGTAGCGCTGTGCCATCAGGTGCTACTGTTAAGAAAATCTTGCCCCAACCATCCATACAAGGTTTCGGACGTTCTTCATAATAGTCAGGCACTACGAAAATAAGTTTGCATTTGATACCACGTTCTTCAATTTTTTCACGATATTCATTGGTAATGCGTTCTGCACTGACTACTTGCGCTTTGGTTGGTAGCAAACCCTCTATGTTTTCAAAAGCCCAACCATAAAACTGACAAATAGCCAGCTCGACCGTATCCGCTTCCAGCTCTAAACACAGATCAATAATCTGGTCAATCTGATCAATGTTTTGCCGATGAATCACAAAGTTAAGCACCATCGGATAGTCGTATTGTTTGACCAGACGTGACATCTCATACTTTTGCTCAAAAGCATGTTTCGAACCTGCCAAGAGATTGTTTACCGATGGATCACTGGCTTGAAAACTGATTTGGATATGCTGAAGGCCTGCTTCTTTTAGACTCGCGATTCTAGCTTCAGTAAGTCCCATACCTGAGGTGATGAGGTTGGTATAAAAACCTTGCTTGTGCGCATAAGCGACCATTTCTTCTAAGTCTTGACGCACCAGTGGCTCACCGCCAGAAAACCCAAGCTGCACCGCGCCCATTTGCCGCGCCTGATCAAACACATCAAACCATTCCTTTGTCGTCAGCTCTTCTTTGTACTGAGCATAGTCAATGGGATTGGAGCAATACGGGCATTGTAAGGGGCAACGATAGGTCAACTCAGCGAGTAACCATAGCGGCAGTCCGACGGGTGCAGTCATACTAAATCAATCCAATGTTCACGTTGAGCCACCAACATATATTCGATAATGTCTTGCTCGATTTCAGGTATATCACCAAACATAGCCTTCACCTTTTTAATAATATCAGCAATGGACGCTTGACCATCAATGTGTTGACCGATGATGCTGGCACTCTCATTTAATTTGATCATCCCTTCAGGATACAGCAACACATAAGCGTTCTGTGCAGGCTCAAACTGAAAGCGATAACCATGACGCCATACTGGGACGATAGAATGATCTAGTTCAGGTAAACTCATTTGAACAATCCTTTATGCCAGACATTATCATCAGTGACGCTTTGGTAAGGGGCTTGATTATGGACATAGGCCAAGCTCAAAGAATCCAAAATGGTCCACAAAATATCCAGTTTAAATTGTAGAATCTCTAACATACGCTCTTGTTGTTCAACTGTTTTGAATGAGTCGAGCGTAATGGTTAGGCCATGCTCAACATCGCGGCGGGCCTGACTTAAGCGCGAGCGAAAATAGGTATAACCTTGCTCTTTAATCCAAGGATAATGTTTTGGCCAAGACTCTAAGCGCGATTGATGAATCTGCGGGGCAAAAAGCTCTGTCAGTGAGCTGCTGGCTGCTTCTCGCCATGAGGTACGACGCGCAAAATTTACATAAGCATCGACTGCAAAACGTACACCCGGCAACACCAATTCTTCAGAAATCACTTGTTCGCGGCTAAGACCAACCGCTTCTGCCAGACTCAACCATGCTTCACGACCGCCACCATCAGGATACACGCCATCTTGATCAATCATGCGCTGAATCCACTCTTGACGCACCCGCTGATCGGGGCAATTCGCCATGATTGCCGCATCTTTCAAGGGAATATTGATTTGATAATAGAATCTGTTGGCGACCCACGCTTGAATCTGCTGTTGGGTCGCTTGTCCTTCATGCATCATGATATGAAAAGGGTGGTAAATATGGTAATACTGACCTTTAGCCAAAATCGCTTGTTCAAACGCCTCTACGCTAAGGGCGGTCTTCTCTTCTTGCATGCTGTTCATATTATCTTCGCCTTACAGTTCAAGCTGCATACCATCAAAAGCCACTTCAACACCGTGTCTTTTTAATTCAGCAGCTTGTTCAGAGTCTTCATTCAATATCGGATTGGTGTTATTGATATGAATTAATATTTTGCGGGAATTTTCGAGTTGATCTAAATAATGTAGCGAGCCATCTTCACCACTAATGTGTAAATGACCCATATCTTGACCCGTTTTAGTACCGACGCCACATTCTTGCATCTCATTGTCGGTCCATAGCGTGCCGTCAATCATGACGCAATCAGAAGCTTGCATAATCTGCATAACCTCATCGTCAATCTTGCCTAGGCCTGGCGCATAAAAGAGTTGTTTTTGCGTTTTTAAGTCTTTTACAATCAGCGCAATATTATCGCCATCATGGGGGTTATTACGATGTGGCGAGTAGGGTGGTGCCGAGCTTCTAATCACCAAAGGCGTCAATTCTAAATTGCTAAAACCTTCAATATTAAAGGTCTGTTTCGGATCAATTTGGTGATATTGCAGGCCACCATTCCAGTGTTTCAACATATTGAAAATAGGAAACCCTGTCGTGAGATCTTGGTAGACCATCTCAGTACACCAAACAGGAATCGGACACCCTTCTCGCAGGGTCAATAGCCCAGTCGTATGGTCAAGCTGACTGTCCATCAAAACCACATTCGTGATGCCTGTATCTCTCAGGTTACGTGCTGGCTGTGCCGCCTTAAATTCAAATAATTGCTGACGAATATCAGGTGACGCGTTGAATAAAATCCAATCTATGCCATTCTCTGATATGGCTATCGAAGACTGGGTGCGGGTCTTTGCTTCAATTGTGCCTTGACGAACACCATGACAATTATAGCAATTGCAATTCCACTGTGGAAAACCACCACCAGCCGCTGAGCCTAAAACGTGAATATACATAAATCAATATTTCCAAAAAAATAAAAGCCCTAATCATCTAGGGCTTTTAATGTATTTAAGTCTAGTAAATTTTAACGCGCTTCAAAATACATAGTGACTTCGAAACCGATACGGATATCTTGAAAAGCTGGTTTAGTCCATTGCATAGGATTACTCCGGAAAGATCTCACTAGCTAATAAGTAAGATTAGTAAAAAGAATCTTTAATGGTATTCTAATCTAGCCCCTGCTGTCAAATCTGTAAAAAGACGGAAAACATTTTAGTTACGCAGTCTAACAGTAGTAATCAAACTATACTTATCTTGGCATATACCACTGTTCATTGTAAGGTAAATTGGATATATGCCTTAGTAATAAAACGGCAATGAATCAAATCATTACCGCTTCATTAAACAGGTATGATGTTACTTGGCTTTGTCAGCAAGTTTATAAGCCATAACATAATCCCCAATAGTAGTACCAACTGAACCATGTCCACCAGCTACCAATACGACCATCTGCTCACCTTTAGAATTTAGATAAGTCATAGGCGTCGCTTGGCCACCTGCTGGAATACGAACATTCCACAATACATCGCCATTTTTTAAATCATAGGCGCGGAAGTTGTTTTCAGTAGCCGCTGACAAAAATGCTACGCCTCCTTTTGTGATGATGGGTCCGCCAATACCAGGAACACCCAGCTCAAACTTCAATGGAATAGGGGACAAATCTTGCACGGTACCGTTTCTACGTTGATAGGCAATCTCACCGGTTGCTAGGTCAGCACCCGCTACTGTGCCCCATGGTGGTTGCTGACAAGGAATGCCTAACGGTGATAAAAATGGTCCCAGCTCTACCGCGTAATCTGCACCTTTATTTTCATTAACTCCTTGCTCTCCTGTATTGGTTTCTCCCTCACCAAGATTGTCTCTAGGAATGAGTTTTGATGTAAATGCCAAATAAGTTGGCATACCAAACATTACGCCATTTTCAGGATCAACGGCGAGGCCGCCCCAGTTAAAGGTACCGAAGTTACCAGGATAGACCAAACTGCCATTCGTCGATGGTGGTGTATAACGACCATCATAATTGAGTTGGTTAAACTCAATACGGCACATCATCTGATCAATGAGGCTAGCGCCCCACATGTCTTTTTCTTTCAACATCGGCGGCTCAAAACTCAAACCAGAGTAAGGTTGCGTTGGAGCGACATGTTCACCTGCAACCAAGTAACCTTGCGGCGCGGCGCGTTCTTTGATCGGTACGATTGGCTCGCCTGTTGCACGATTCAATACATACACATCGCCTTGTTTGGTGGGAACAACCAGTGCAGGCTGAACACCTTCTTTGGTTTTTAAGTCAAGTAAGCTTGGCTGAGCTGGCGTGTCCATATCCCAAAGATCATGGTGAACAAATTGTTGAACCCAGCGCGCTTTACCTGTTTTAATGTCTAAAGCGACAACAGACGTCGCATATTTTTCTTCATCTGCGGTTCGATAGCTGCCTAATTGATCCGGTACACGATTGCCCATAGGGAAATAGACCAAACCAAGTTCTTCATCAGCGCTGGCGATCGCCCATGAGTTTGGTGAACTGGTTTTGTACATCTGAGTTGGATCATTGACATCGAAAGGCGCTGTGTTATCAGGATCTCCTGAATCCCAGTTCCATAGTAGCTCGCCAGTATTGACATCATACGCACGAATAACACCAGAAGGTGAATTGACGTCGTAGTTATCATTAACGGCACCTGCCACCACAATCGTATTGCCTACCACTATCGGAGGCGACGTTGAATAATAATAACCCGCTTGTTTAAATGGCATATTGTGCATTAAATCTAAAGCACCATCTTTACCAAAATCTTGACAACGTTGCCCAGTATTTGGGTCAAGTGCATATAACTTAGCATCGGAAGTTGGAATAAATATTTTTGCATCGCATTGCTTAGACGCGTTTTCAAAGGTATTACCAGCTACTTTCTGAACTGGTGTATGGCCGGTCTTGACAGTTGTGTTAGTCACAGCTGCATTATTGGTATTTGCGCCATTGATGGCATTATTACTATTTGTCTCATCATTAATAACTGGAGAAATACTATCAGTACCAGCTTGACCTGCATAATAGGACACGCCTCGACACGTTTGATGTTGGCGTTGTAGATTTTTTCCTACTTTGGGGTCAAACTTCCATAATGTTTGACCAGAGTCTGCGTCCAAAGCTAATACCCAGTTGTGTGGAGTGCACATATATAGGGCATTGCCAATCTTTAAAGGAGTTGCCTGATAGGTGGTCTCACCGATATCATTAGGACCTTTGACATCACCTGTTTGAATTTGCCAAGCAAGCTCTAAGTCTTTGACATTATCAGTGGTGATTTGAGTCAGAGGCGAGTAGCGCTGCCCATAGTCAGTACCACCATACGCGCTCCACTCACCCTCTGGCGTTTGCTCGCCATTTGATAACGGAACACCAAGATTTGTAGGTGTTGAATTTTGATCAGCACCATCTTTGGCAGTTAAATTGAGTTCACCTAACTTATCGGTGGCATTATTAGCCATACTACCAAAAGAGATCAGTGCGCCCACAACCACACTAGCCAGCAATCCCCAATAATAAATAGGGTTTTTCGAGTTATTTTTGGCGTCTTTGAAGGGAGTTGTAATAAGATTTTCGGAATGTAAGCTCGATGTACCATTAGCAACTAAATTTTTATCAGAGCTCTTTGATACTCGAGTTTTATTACCCTGCATCTTGTTAGATACCCATGGCAATAACATTAATAAACCAAATATCAGCGGAAAGCCCAAGCGAGTTGCCAGTGCCCACCAATAAAACCCAGATTCCCAAAGCGCCCAAGCCAGGGTCGCTATAATAAAAATAGTATAGAGCCCATAGGCGCTCCAATGTCTTTTAAATAGCAAGAATGCTGTGACAAGCATCGTAATGCCAGCAATAACATAGTAAGCGCTACCGCCTAACGAGAGTAAGTAGGTACCTCCAATAAGCAAAGGTGCGGCAAAAACCGCCATAATAATAGCTATGAATTTTTCCATGAGCGGAACCACCTGTTTATATAAAAGCAGATTGGCATGCAATGATGGACGACCAGTTAAAACTAGGCGTCCATCATTACATACCTATGTAATTAACAAATAAATCAAACGTCGAATAACGTTTTGGACTTTATTTTATCACTTATACACAAGATCAGTAAAGGTAAGGTAAGATAGGAAAAACTGTTTGGTAAGTGTTTTAGATACTAGGGCGTGCATTTTAAAAATGGTGATAAAGATTAGATAAATTGTAGTCAAACAAGGAAAATAGCGCCGTTAATATCGGGATATTACCTAGCTATTTGATGAAGTTTGGCAAAATTTAGCCATTTTTAGCCCATTTAGATGTCCATCGATTGAATTGAAGACACGCCCTAAACTGTTTTTGATATAAATCCATAAATGCATAGCCTAAGACTCAAGTCCTCACTAGCAGACTGAGCTTCTTCCTAGAGATGTTACGTTAAATGGTTTTCATGCAAAAAAAGTCATCGGTTCGAGTGCTCGAAAATAGCTCTGCTATCATGAGAATAATACATAAGTTTAAGTTCCAAAAAACTATCTATAGAAATCTGCTATGACCCTCCCTAAAACCTCTTTAACACGTAAATATATCCTTTTTTAGCAGCAGCGATGCTGTCTGTGTCAGCTATGGTTACTGATTTTAGCCAAGTTCAACGCGAAGCTAATCAAGGTGATGCTGATGCCTAATATGTGCTTAGGATGATATACGTCAAAGGCGAAGGCGTGCGACTAAACACCATGACTACTAAAAAATGGTTTGAGCTATGCTGAAGAAACCGTAGAGGTAAATTTGGTAAACTAAGCGTATTAATCGGAGTTTATCATGACCAAGAAAGTAAGAACCTACTGTGACGAATTTAAAGCCGAGGCAGTCAAGAAGATAGCAGACAATAATGGCAATATCTCAGCGACCGCAAAGCAGCTTGACATCGCCATGCAGACCTTATCTAATTGGCACAATAAAGCCAATCAAGGCAAGCTTATCAGCACTCAGCAATATGAACCTGATCTTATGGCAGCTATTCAAGAAATAAAGTAGCTCAAGCGACAACTTAAAGTTGCTGAAGAAGAGCGAGAGATATTAAATGAGGAGGGATAAAGCGGAGCATTGCTTCGCCCCGACGCAAGGGGAGAGCTATGCTCGAGTGAGGCGACGGCGTACTTTGCCAAGCACAGCTAGTAAAGTACGCCTTTATAAAAACTAATAGACAGGTCTTTAGTATCGTCTCTATGTGCCGTGTGTTAAGCGTCAAACCATCAAGCTATTACGACTGGAGTAGTCGCGATATCAGCGAGCAGCAGATACATCGCAACCATTGTGAGCTACTAGTTAAAGCCGCTCACAGTGAAAGTAAAGAACGTTATGGTTATGAACGTTTGCATGCAACACTCACCGAGCAAGGCCATGACATCACCTATATCTGGACAAATGAGGGTTGGCTGTATTTAGCAGGCGTTAAAGACTTATACATTAAAGAGCTTGTCGGTTACGCCATCATCAAACGCATGACAGCAGATCTAGTATGCAAAGTATTGAACATGGCCATCAAGAACAAACGACCCAGTAAAGGGCTAGTCGTTCACTCTAAAATAGGCAGCCAGTATGTAGCCACGCGTACCATAAGATCATCAAGCAGCCTCACTTTACAAGCTCAATGAGCGCTAAAGGTAACTGCTTTGACAACGCACCCATAGAAAGCTTCTGGGGCATATTGAAGAACGAACTAGTATATTACCAAGACTATAAAACAAGGTTTGCCGCTATTACCAATATCATTAGATATATCGAGTTGTACTACAATCAAACGAGGATGTTGATGAAGATGACTTTATGAATAGTTAGTAGGTATGAGAATTAATCAATCATCAACCAATCTTTATAGGGATTTATCATATAATTATAATCCCATGAACTTATTGTATGGTACCCTTAGTTTAACTTATGGCTACCTAAATTTAGGTTCATAGTTTAAAAAAGATGATTGTCTAGTAAAAACAATAGCCTATAGTTAATAGAAAAATAAATGGTTCATGAACCTTAATATGTGACATAACCTGAGTACAACAACCTTTATTTAAACTGTTGGGAATCTCAACTGAGACACCTATGAGCTATGCAAAAGAAACCGTATAAGTAAATTTGGTAAAATAAGAATATTAACAGAAGCTTATCATGACTAAGAAAATCAGAATATACAATGCAGATTTAAAGGCTGAATCTGTCAAAAAAATATCATGCAACAGTAATGTTTTCAGCGTCTGCAAAGTAGATAAGTCTAGCCGTGCAGACATTATCTAACTGACCAAAAAAGCAGTGATCGATGTCCATTTGAAACTGGGAGTCTGCCTTAAATAGGTTTATCAGAGAGCATCCTATATTCTGTGTAACAGCTATGTGGCTTTCATCAATAATTACACAAAATGTAGGATGCTCTCAGCTTTTCATGCTACCAGCCATCTGCTGGGCCAGTTTTTTAATGTCGTTTTGGTTTGTCATTGCTTATTCTCCTGTTGGTGGATTATAAGCAGTTACACAAAGTTTGGGAAACTCCCCGCTGAGACATCAACCGCCATTGCTGATTATATCTGGGGATATTATCAGACCGTCAGACCGCATCGTTTTAATAATTATTTGTCACCGCTAGAAAAAGAGAAGCGATACTTTAACCAAAACCTCTTATCAGTTGTCCTAAATTAGTTGACCACTACAGGTAATCCCCCCCCAATAAACCTAGCCAAACTGAAAGCCTGATATCTCAGTTTTCATAATTTGTTGTGAGTATATTTTTTCGCCCTTATCTGTTCCTGCTGCGCCTGCAATAACCATTAAAGGTAACAAATGCTCTTCTGCGCCTAACAGATGAGAATCCAATGCATGAGGTGCTTGCGACCAGTCAGAAAGCGCCGCAAAGCGCTCATCTGAATCTGCTGCAACTGTTGTTGTCAGCCACTCGTCAAATATCTCTGATGGTGCCGTAAATTTGGTATCACCATAGCCGCGCATATTATGAAAGCTCATGCCACTGCCAACGATCAACACGCCTTCTTCACGTAATGATGCAATCGCTTGACCTGCTTTTATATGCGCTTTTGGGTCTAGATCATTGCGTAGGGACAGCTGCACCACTGGAATATCCACATCAGGGAACATCAGCTTTAAGGGAATAAACACCCCATGATCAAAACCCCTAGAATGGTCCTGCCTATTGCTTAAACCGGCATCGGTAAGCAACTGACCAATCCGCTCAGCCAATACTGGTGCACCAAGTGCGGGATAAATCAGCTGATAAGTATGCTCAGGGAAGCCGTAGTAATCATAAATCAGCTCAGGTTGCTTGCTGGCCGTTATACTAAACTCCCGCGTTTGCCAATGGGCGCTGATGATCAAAATAGCTTTGGGACGCTCTGACAAACGATTTGAGATACTGATTAAAAAGTCAGCCATTTGATCCCAAGTGTCCGCTGGCTGCCAATCCATAAAGAAGCAAGGCCCGGCACCATGAGGTATAAAAAATACTGGCTGCTTTACTGTGGTTGATTGAAGATTCATGAGTACCATCCCTTTATTTTTATTAAATACTATAAGGACCCATAGGCACGATTCCATTGGGATTCAACGCTTTTATAGAGTAATAGCCTGCTTTGATATGTTGTAAGCTTATCGTCTCTTTGACCCCATCAAGCGCTAGGATTCGTAGCATATAAGCATGGAGCGAAATCATGTCTTTGATCAAGTTACGGTTGCATTTAAATAATCCATGATAAGCGGCATCGAAACGTACTAAAGTCACAAATAGGCGAATATCTGTTTCCGTCAGCTGCTCGCCAAACAGATAGTGGCGACCATCTCTCAGACGCGCCTCAAGCATATCTAAGGTGTCAAATACTTGCTGATAAGCTTCTTCATAAGCCACTTGTGTTGTTGCAAACCCTGCTTTGTATACTCCGTTATTCAGATTGCCGTATATAGTCGAATTTAAGGCTTCGATATCATTAGCAAGCTCTTTTGGGAACAAATCAACGTCATTTGGCACGAGTTCTGCAAAAGCAGTGTTGAGCATACGCAAGATATCAGCGGACTCATTATTAACGATGGTGTTGGTTTTTTTATCCCATAATACTGGGACGGTTGCTCGCCCAGTAAAATTAGGGTCTGCTTTGGTGTACAGTTGATGAGCAAATTGGGCATGATTAATAGGATCACTTTCAGCGCCGTCAAAGCCACCAAACTGCCAGCCTTGATTGCCAAGCTGCGGATTGACCACGGTAATATCGATCATATCTTGCAGACCTTTTAGTTCGCGTGCCATTAAGGTGCGTGAGGCCCAAGGGCAGATTAATGCTACGTATAAATGATAGCGACCTTTTTCTGCTTTAAAGCCACCAATACCAGTCGGACCTGGTTGTCCATCGGCGGTAATCCAATTACGAAATGATGAGGTCTGACGGATAAAACGCCCTTGCTCGTCTTCTGCTTGTACCGGTTGCCAGTTTTCAGTCCAGTTGCCATTGATTAACATTGATGCTTACTCCCAGTTATTAAATAGTCATTAAATTTTAGTTTATAGTTAATGGTTATTAGACACGCCCTAGCTTTTCTGACAACGCCTTATCCATACTAAGATAACCGCCGCCTTGTACTGCTAAAGCAATCAAAGCCACCATCAGAACCAAGGCATACTCATAACCACCGTCAGAGGCGAACAAGCCATTGCCGATGTGAACAGAGAAGATAGCGACTAGCATAGTGAATGCAGCGACCATTGCAGCTGGTCGAGTTAGCAACCCTAATACTAAGGCAAGACCACCAAAGAACTCCGCACTCCCTGCCAATATAGCCATCAAATATCCAGGTTCCATACCCAAGCTAGCTAACCATTGAGCAGTTCCTGCCAAGCCGTTGCCATTGAACCAGCCAAATATTTTTTGAGCACCATGTGCTGCCAAAATCAAACCTACTGGTACACGTAGAATTAGTGCAGCAGTACCAACTTTAGATAGCAAAATTTTATTTATCATTGATGTTTTCATTTACGATTACCTCATTATTTATTTTAAAAGTTGTTTAGTCTGTTGGAATAAATATACTTTACTATCAATGCAGCAAAAGAATAAGATAGATAATATTGGATGATTAACAACATATCATTGATAATAGCGTTAATGGCTAAATATAAGTAGGAGTTAACATGGATAGAATCGATGCGATGCGCGCCTTTGTAGCAGTGGTGATCGAAGGCAGCTTTACTACGGCGGCAAATACTTTGCAACTTTCACCGCAATTGGTGAGTAAGTATGTGTCTAAGCTGGAAGAACAGCTAAACAGTCGTTTACTTAATCGTACTACTCGTAAAGTCAGCCTTACCGAAGCTGGTAATCATTACTTCGCTCATGCGCAGCAGATTTTACTTAGCATTGATGACATGGAGTCACAATTGGGTGGCTTACAACAGAACCCTAAAGGCGTGTTGCGCATAAGTGCGCCTGTCTCATTTGCTCTAAGGCATATGGCACAGTTAATCACTGATTTTCAGATGCGTTATCCCTTGGTGACTGTCGATCTACAATTGACTGATCGTAAAGTCGATATCGTTGAGGAAGGGTTTGATGTCGCTTTGCGTATCGGGAAGCTGAAAAGCTCCTCACTTATTGCCAAGCAAGTCGCCCCTATTCGTGTGGTTCTCTGCGCGTCGCCTGAATATTTGAAAAAGCATGGCACACTCGATAAACCTGAAGATTTAGTGAATCATCGCTATTTACACTACAGCTATATGAACATGGACGCTAAGGAAGAAATATACCAATTGTTAAAAGCAAAATACCTCAAGCAAGGTAGCGAGTTTCGGAGTAATAACGGCGATGTATTGGTGGAAGCCGCTATTGCAGGTGCAGGTTTGGTATTGCAACCGACGTTTATTGTCAGCGAAGCCGTTAGTAGGGGTAAGCTAGTAGTATTGTTGCCGGAAATCGAACCTGAGGCTTTGGGTTTATACACCATCTACGCCCATAGAAGACTACTACCGCACAAAGTCAGGTGTTTTATAGATTTTATGGAAGACTATTATGGGGCGCCGCCTTATTGGGATGAGTGTATAGCCAAACTTTTAAGAGCTGACTAACACTAATTCATATTTATCGTTTTTTAACAGTTGCTCCGCTATTCTTTCTTCCCATTCAACTTTAGAAAGACGACCCGTATTTTGCATCTTTATATCTTTTAAAACCTTATGATGTGCATCAAGTTGGTTAATAATGTTGATAATATTATTTTGCTGACGCTTTGTTTCAGCGAGCTTTTGGGTAATATAGTTAAGTCTTTATAAAATCGATACAGCCCATATCATGAAACAGTTTAGGTAGATTATTCTCCATCCATCCTTGGCGTAGAAACTTAGCCTGTGCCCATTTTTTCTCGATAGGGTTTAGATCAGGGCTGTACGGCGGCAGCCATAAAATACGATGGCCATGTCTGTTGAGTAGTTTTTGAATGCGTTTGCTTTTATGAAACCGAGCGTTATCCATGACAATCACGCATTTAGTCTTGAGACTTGGAATTAAAGTGTGTTTGCACCAGTCGTAGAATATGGTGCTATTGATATTCTGCTCAACGTAATCAAGCGCAAATAGCATTTTTTCATAGAGAGCTCCGATGACATTCGTACGTCTCGAAGCTTGCCAGTTGTAGCTATCGATACAGGGTTTACCAATCGGTGCATAGCCATGAGAACGAATGGTTTCAGCCTCAAAGCCGCTTTCATCCATATAGACAATGGGATAGCCTTGCTGCGTAAAGCGATCAAGCCTACTCTGGAATATCGCTCTTTTTATCGGACACGCTTTTGGATGTTCCAAGGTCTTTTTTTTGACTGATACCAAGACGCTTTAAAGCATTAAAGATGCCCGTTTTACTACAGTTCAAGCGACGAGCTCTTTCATAGTTATAATCATCTGGGTATCTTTTTACGTCTTCAATCAATGCGTCATCAGGTATTTTAGTCGGTGCTTTATTTCTGGTTGTTTTAGGCGCTAATTTCTTCTGCCAGCTGTGAATGGTGCTGGTGCTAAGTCCATAAAATAGCGTAGCTTCTCGTATGGTCATACCATCAATGATGCTAGAAAGTACCTGTTTGCGATAGTCTATTGAATAAGTCATCGTTTATTTCATTAAATGCAATTGTTAATAGGGTTGTATCGGTTTTATTTGGATTAGACTATACACACTTTTTAGGAAAGGCTCTCAAACTCAAAAGGCGATACATAGCCCAATGCACTGTGTATACGCTTTTTATTGAACCAATCTACTCAATTCAATGTCGCAAGTTGTACATTCGCTAAACCTTGCCAACCTGCTTTTAAATATTCAATCACCTCTGTTTTGTATAACCTATGCCCTGTTTCAGCCAAAGCATTATCAAGGCCTGGTTATATATTTTTTCTTATGTTATCAAGCCAAGCTCGCATACTTGGTGTAAGCAAGCGATGACGACGCCAAGCCATGACAAGCTCCCATTTTAACTGAGGTTGGGTTAGTGGCAAGCAGACTAATCCTGTTAAATCCAACTTTTGAGTATAATATTGAGGCAAAAGAGTCACGCCCATATCCTGTTTTACCATGTCAAGAAGCAAGTGCCACTGATTGGTTTGGCAAATAATATTAGGTTCAAAACCTAGTGATTGACAGTTTTCTATAATCATCGGAGTAAATGATGAATTGGAGGTAAATAAAATTAGGGGGGCATTTGATAGTGACTTAAGTGTTACCTTGGTTTTTTGCTTACCCATACGGTTTTTATTTGCTACGACCACCACTGGATAGCAACATATCGACAAGTAGTCAAAATCATCGTCAATCGGCTTCATCAATGTTGCCACATCAAGTTGCCCCTCTAGAAGGGCCTGCTTAAGTGACTCAGCACCATCTTCGATAAGTGAAGTTTCTATACTAGGATGCATTTGGTAAAAGTTAAAAATAGCTTTGCTTAGTATTTCACTGCCTAACGGTGAAATCCCCAGACGCAACTTACCACCTATTAATTGCTGATAATCTACTACTGTTTGTTCAAGATTATCTGCCTTTTGTAAGATATCAACTGCTTGAATATAGAGGTATTCGCCAATTTCCGTTAAATTAACTAGCCGCTTTTTTCTATGAGTCAACGGCTTATCAAACAGAGCTACACCTAAATATTCTTCAAGATTACTAATGGATTTGGTAACGGTGGGTTGGGTTAAATTGAGTTGAATACTGGCTTGAAGAAACCCACCTGTTTTTACAACTGTCACAAAGCAGCGTAATTGTTTCAAAGTTATCATAAATAATAAACCACAGTTAGGAATGAGAACGAAATTTATTATAGAAATTAGGAATAAAAATAAAAATATAATTCATAATTTATGACTGTAGTGTTCTTATAATAAGTGGTCTCTAATCAACAAACAACAACTATTATGCGTAATCTTAATATTCGCTTACTCCTCTCTTTTGTAGCTGAAAACAAACTTACACTTCAACAGTTCTGTCGCCAATCATGGCTTCATGTCCTTATGCAATGCGCTATTATCGCAGCTGTCTGGTATTGTGCTGCGATATTGGTTGAGTTATTGCATCTACCCGTATCCTCAGGCGTCTTAGGAGTATTTTTAATGCTGATCTTATTAATGAGTGGTGCTATCAAGGTTAACTGGGTCAGACTGGGGGCAAAATTTGTTTTGGGTGAATTAGTATTAATGTTTATCCCGCTTATGATGTCAATACTTCAATACAAGGCGCTATTTATCAGTAAGGGCTGGCAATTAATGCTGACAATTATCTTGAGTACCGCGATGGTGATGTTAAGCTCAGCATTAACCTTTATCATGGGGCGCCGTTTGCAACGTAGATTGTATCGTCATCAGATTCATAAAGCCCAATTAAACCTAAAAAATGATAATAATGCGTGAGGATTTGCGATGAATACTTGGTCAATCCTTTGTCTCATTTGGACATTAGCTGCCTATTATATGGCTAGAGTAGTCTATGTGCGCTATCGAAAATCTTGGCTAAACCCTGCTATCACGGTTCCAGTAGTAACGCTTTCATTAATGATTATTTTTAATATCTCTTATGATACTTATTGGAAGGATACAGCTTGGATTGTGCAGCTACTTGCCCCCGCAACGGTTGCGTTTGCTATACCTATTTATGAGTATCGTCGTTTAATACGTCAACATGCTTTGGCTTTGACCGCTTCCATAACTGTCGGGATGGTGGTGGGGGTCTTAAGCATATATATATTCGCTGGTTTGTTTCATTTTGATAAGACCTTGACCTATAGCTTGATGGCCCGTTCAATATCGACACCATTTGCGTTAGACTTATCTGAAAAAATTCACGGATCTTCCTCTTTAGTCTCATTGTTTACTTTGATTACAGGGATGGTGGGAATGATTTTAGGGGATATGATCTTGACTTTTTTTCGTATTCGCTCCCATCTTGCAAATGGAATCGCATTTGGTAATGCATCACACGGTTTTGGTACAGCCCGGGCAAGTCAGCGCAATGAGGATGAGGGCGTTATAGCAAGTTTAACAATGATTTTAGCGGGATTGTTTATGGTATTCTTAGGTCCTTCATTAATACATGGCGTAATGTTATTCGGGCAAGTTTAAGCAAATATATATAGAGACCCTAATCCATATTAAGAATAGATATAATAACAGCCATTATCACTAACAGATAAACAATAAAAAAACGTATGAATTTCCGTTTTCTTTCTAAAGTTAATTCGACTTTAACTAAATGTAATGAGCTTTATTCCTTTTAAATTTCAACCTATTAACTTATCTTATTTAAGATCAAATAAAAATAAATGACTGAACCGCTCCGACATAGTCGGGGCGGTTCAGGTTGTCGCTTAAGTCTTGAGCACGATAATAAGTTGACGGGGCAATCGGTAATACTCGACAGATCAGCTCGACCCCATAAAGATGTTTATTGTCGTCGATAAATTGAATCATGATTTTAGTCAGCGGTCGAGCTCCGCCTGGGCGAAAAAAGCAGCCGCCTTACGTATAATCTCATTGGCTTGCTTGAGCTCTTTATTCTCGCGTTCAAGCTCTTTAATACGTTGCTCTTGGCTTTGGGCTTGCACTGAGGCAGGAATAGTTTGATCGATGTGCTTTTTATGCCATGATCGTAAGGTTTCAGACGTGCAGCCAATCTTAGGTGCAATGGCTTGAATAGCTGACCATGTGGAGGGGTAATCGCCCGACGCTTCAATCAGCATGCGAACGGCGCGTTCTTTAATCTCAGGAGTATAGGTTTGTCTTTTCATTGTCGTATTCTCTCAGAATATTAGGTCTCCGACAATCCTGGGGCGGTTCAAGTTTTCATACAGAGTCTCGCAGCTTATCTATATAGTCAGCCCAATCTTGCATCATGAGTATTCGAGTATCGATTTCATCCAATCGGTTATAAGCGCCACCATGCGTATCCTTTATTCGATGTCCTAATTGCAGCTCAGTCACAATATCTGAGTAACGTAGTTCAGATTGTTCCATAAGCAATGTTTTGGCCGATGCTCGAAATCCATGAGCACACTGAACATCTTTGTATCCAAGCCTATGGAATATCTGTACTAGAGTCGCTTTACTAATATAGCTATTGCTTGAGGCACGCATCGATGCAAACACATATTCTTTATGACCTGTAATTGCTTTTATTCTTCGTAAGCGTTCAATAACCTGAGTGGCTAGAGGTACAACTAAGTGCGATACCATATCCTCACGACCTTCGCCTTTAGTAGGAGAAAACTCCCATAGCTTGTTATCCCAATCTATATCTTGCCATCGCATAGACCGCAAATCGATACTACGCACAAAAACATATGGTAATAAGTTCATTGCTTCCAATGTAATCTTACTTGCACCTTCAAAATTAGACATATCGTTTAGGAGAGTGGCAAACTGATCAGGCTTAGTGATGGCTGGTAAATGGTTGCCTGAGCTGGCAGGTGCGAGCTCGCCACGCGTATCAATAGCTATGTTTCTATCGCATAATCCTCTTGCAACAGCGAATGAGAAGACTTTTTCAGTATAAAGCCGAGTGCTTGCACCAACGAAGGTTGCTTGATTTTCATTATTCTGAATCGCCTCACACACACTTAATATCATCTCGCTCGTGATATCGTTCATTCTTAAGTCGCCAATCTCGCGACACATATATCCTAGACATAAATCCCAAAATTTAAGGGTAGATTCACTAAACGCACGCTTTCTAGAATTGCTACGATTACGACTTGATGTTTTGTGGTCTCGCCACGCTTGTGTAATTTCAGAAAATGTGGCGTTCTTTAGATGAGCATACTTATTGACTTGTTCTTTTTTATGGATAGCTTTAGGGTCAGAGCCTTGTGCGACCATCTTAAGTATACTTTCTGCTTTATGCTTAGCTTCATATAGACTGATTTCTTCGACCTTACCTAGCATCATTCTAGGACGCTTACCATCGATATGCGGATGAGCGTACCTCAAGTAATATTCTTTTTTACCATTTGGATAAATACGAATACTTAGGCCCGCAATACCTGAGACACTAACCGAGTAATCTTTATCTCGGCATTCAAGTATATTAATATCATTTAAATTGTCGACAGCCATAATGCACATCCGTAAGCTTTATAAGCAAGGTAAATTGTGAATGTTAATCTATTAACTCTATACTGAGATTTAGAATAATCTTTGCACATACTTTATAAATTCTGAAAAAGTATCTTTTGGAAAATATAGATAGTTATTGGACACTGAAATGGACACGGTTATTAATCTATTAAGACATAAAACCCTTTAAAATTAAGTATTTTAGGTACAATTACCTCCAAGTGAAGGTTGGGGATGATTATAGTATAACGACTGAAGGAAGAGTAGGCTATGCGTTTATTGAGCTTTAGGTTATTTTAATGGTTATTTTGGTCAAATAATTGAGGTTAATATAAGATGGATGCTTTGCCTAGCATTTGATTGCACATATTTTCGACAAAAACCATGCTCCTGTACGTGCACAGAATATAAAAATTAGGGGCATAGTACTGTTCTGTGCAAATTTGGCGGTTGTCAAATTAGTGCTTTAGATGAAATTATATTACGCATAGTGAAGGGGGGGGGGTTGATAACTTAAAGCAAAAAGTATTACAGCTTAGTTGGTCATGATATTTGCCACTATAAGGTAGTTCTAAACCAGACTTGCAGACAGGCTAAGTAGGAGCATTGTAAGATCATACCTGCGCTATTAGAACGGATATGAATTAACAGATAACCAAAAGAGTTATGATTTTTGAGCTAAGCTAATAATCTATAGGTAGTGATATCTTTATATGCCTAACGTATTGCAAAAGCATTCGTACCAAAGAGCCAGATGATTAAGAATAAGAGACTACGCAAAGGGCTAGCTATGCATGGTGAAGGTAATAAGCATATTAACCATAGTCGGAACAAGTTCATCGAACAGATTAACTTTGAATGAATGGTAGAATTACTGTATCTACAACACATAGGTTTGTGAAATACATGCAAAGAGGTTATTAGCGACTTGATCTAATATACTAAGCTCAATTAGGGCTCCGCGTATTAAACCTTCAAGACATATCAGCTAGTAGTTACGTTAGGAGTGATTACAGTATTTATTTGATAGGTGGTACATATTTTGGTCAAGAAATTATCAATCAGATTAATAATTTACCGTTTGATTATAATTCCATGAATTTACTATCAGGTATTGCTTATTTAACATAATATACATTATGCGAAAACAAACCAATGCTTTAGAAGTTAGGCTCATAGTCTTATACAGTGCCATTTATAAGCTCTCATGATTGTTTCTGTGATTTTTATTGAGGGTTTATAGCTTTTTATATTTAGGTATTAATAAAAATAATGCTCAGCATTGGCTAGCGACAGGTTTCTAGTAAATGCTTGCGCAAAGACTTGCCATCTTCATCTAAAATCACATCTGCCACTCGGCAATTAGCATCGTCACCGGTACCATTACATGACAACTCATAATAAACATTGCTGCCATGTGCCAAACTCACTTGCACCAATCCTTGGTCAGTCATCGAAAACTGCTTGTCTTGGGTATAATCAGGATCTTGCGAATCCCACAATATATCATAATCAACATGACAAGATATTTGCTCTTTATCAAAATAATCCTGTTCAATCTGCATCGCGGCTTGTAGATCTGGGTCGGCATACTGTTGCAATACGACCGGATTATCCATGCCTTGATTGCTGACATCTTGCTGATACATGTTGCTAATGGTCGCTATTTTTATGGCTGCATAAGTCTGAGTTGACTCTGCTATATCAGCTATAGCAGAATTGGTTGCTATCAGTCCCATAGCTAGCAGCGTCAGTGAATAATGTGTTGGCATAGCGTTCTCTACGAGCTTTAATAATATAAGTGTTATAAACCATTACATCATAACCATATTATGACTCTGCTGTATTATCGTATCATTCCGGTTTATCTACTAAGAACGATCTATTACTTAGTAACTTTTAAATAATAACTTTTTGCTCAGTAATCTTGTGAAATTTGCCCAACTATATTCACAATAACGTATATTTCGATAACCACTGCGATAAGGATGCTTTATGACCCTATTATCTACTTTCAAAGACCGTTCATCTAAATTAACCGTTGGCGGCGCATTGGCTTTGGCGCTAGCAGCAACTGGCTGTCAATCTTCTGCTGAATCCAATATAGTCACTCCAAATCAATCTAACGGCCATTCATCAACGCCCGTTGTCTCCGATATCAGTCAGCAAACCATTAAGCAGCAAGCCTTACGTATTCAGCGCGCGCTTGCAAATAAAGACTTCGCTCGCATCACCAATGATATTCATCCAACCCGTGGCGTCCGTTTTTCGATGTATGCCTATGTGCGTCCTGAGACAGATAAAGTCTTTAACCGTGAACAATTCGCCCAATATTTGCAACAGTCTAAAATTCGTTTTACTTGGGGTGAAAAAGACGGTACGGGCGATCTACTCGTCACGCCACTACCTACATATTTAGACACGTGGATTGAGGCTAGCAAATTTAACAATGCCAGTATCAGTATTAATGAGTTCCAACACAGTGGGAATATGATTAATAATCTAAAGAAAATTTATCCCAATTCAGAGGTTGTCGAGTTTTATCATAAAGGCTCGGAGGAATACGCTGGTATGGATTGGCGCATCATGCGTTTAGTGTTTGAAGAGTATGAAGGTAAACGCTATTTGGTCGCTATTGTGAATGAGCAATGGACAACTTAAATAGTTTTTATCTATAAAAACATAGACTTAAAGGAAAAATAATCCAAAAAAAGGGCAGTGTCATGAAACCCATGCACTGCCCTTTTTCATTGCTTTTTCATGTCTATATATTCATTGTCGAACATTAATAGCGACTATTAATGATTTTGATTAAAGTGGTGTTTGGCGAAAAAACTTCATCATTATGTCGTAAATATCAGGGTAAGCATCGACCAGCTTTTGCGGCGTCTCAAAAAATACCTCACTGAGCACTGCAAAAAACTCCGCTGGATTGGTCGCGCCATAACGATCAAGACCTGATTTATGATGGCTTTGAAAATCCTCAAAATCTCGTGTCATAATTTCAGTCCAGCGCGCAGGATCCATATCCGCTTGCAGTGGTGGAAAGCCGTTGGCACGACCATTTAACATATCAAGCTTATGCACAAACTCATGAATGACCACGTTATGACCATCGCGCTCCCCTGAGTGTTTGGCATCCTTCCACGACAGAATAACGGGGCCACGCAGCCATGCTTCGCCGCTACGGTGCTGACTGCCCTCATGGACAATGCCCAGCTCATCGACAGTGGTGGTTTCGCTCTTGTAGGAACCAGGATAAATGATAATGGCTGACCAGCCAGCATACCACTCAAGGCTAAGGTTTAAGATAGGCAAGCAAGCTTGCAAGGCGATGGATTGCCGCACCGTATCGCTAATCTCAAAACCTTGTGCGCCCGTGATTGACTTATCCGCCAAAAATAACGTCGCCAGCTCAAACAAGCGTGTTAGCTCGTCCTCATTTAACCGATCAAGTATGACAATACGCTGAGCCGCTTGCAGCCAGTCAGCATGGGTAAACTCGCTGTTGTCCAATATGCGCTGCTCGCGCCAGTCTTTTATCATGCTAAACATATTGAAGTTCCTTTAATTTTGTTGTTAGACTGTGCTTTTTATTATTGGCGTTATGTGTTTTATGGGGTTAAGTGGTGCTGACAATAAGCCTGTTTATCAAGATTCTAACGACAGCATATTCATAATCAATTTAATCAAGGTTTCTTTTTGGTTGGGATCAGATTCAGCGACCAGTAAGGTTAATGCCGCAAGCCCTGTATTATTGATGACCATGTCACCTCTATCATTCAGTAGTCGATTATTACGATGCAAAAAATCTACAAACAAAAAAGCGCCGCTGCGTTTATTACCATCGGTAAAAGGATGATTTTTGACCATAAAGTACAGCAGATGCGCCGCTTTACTCTCGATGGTCGGGTATGCAGGCTCACCAAAGACGGTTTGCTGTAAATTACCCAGTACGCTGTCCAACCCATCACCGCGAGGCTTGGCAAATAGTTCAGTCGCTTCACCTCTATTTATCAGCTGCGCTTTTAAATCCGTCAGCGCTGCCATCGCCTCAGTCGGACTGGGTAAGATACCGCCATCCTCCCCTGAAGGATTATCAAGCAAGCCTTCATCATAGCGCTGTAACCATAAAAATGTCTGTGTATAACGGCTGATAATCTCAAGCAAGCCGCGTCCTTCATCGGTTTTCAGCTCGGGACTTTGCGCGGTTTTCCTAATTAAATTTAATGCTTGTTGTAGTTCGCTTGAGTTTTTATCAAAACGCTCTTGATTGAGCGTATAGCCTTGAACTAAGTATTCACGCGCTGGGTTGCCCAGCGTCTAAACTGCACACCTTGGGGAGATTTGATGCGATACCCTACTGAGATAACTACATCTAAGTCATAAAAAGTCACAGGGCGGTCAGAATTTGCAATATGCATTTTTTGCATATTGCTTTTCTCAGCGATCTCTTCATCGTTTATGGCATTGGCAATATGACGCGAAATCACTGATTGGTCACGACCAAACAACTCTGTCATTTGTGATTGTGACAGCCAGACCGTATCCTGTCCAAAACGTACGTCTACCTGCGCTTTTCCATCAGCGCTTTCATATATCTCTACTTTTGCTGTTTTATGATTTGTAGTATCAGTCATCTTGGTCTTTCCTTAACTTAATATACGCACTTATGCTCAATTCATAAATTATACGGTGACTGCATGACAGAGTACATAACAATGACTATACTGTGCCTGGTGTATCTCGCGGCGAATAACCAAAATGCTGCTTATAAATGCGTGAAAAATAACCTTGATCGGCATAGCCTACTCTATGAGCGACCTCATCTATAGTCACGTAGCTTTTGGTTTTTAAAATGTGATTGGCCTGCTTTAAACGCAATTCCTTGACCCATTCTGAAAAGCTATAGGGCAACTTAGAAAACAGTTTATGCAAGTATCTGACAGATATATGACAAGCAGCAGCGACCATCGCTGGAGTTAAAGCGGAGTTTTCTAGATGCAAATAAACGTAATTCTCGATGCGCTTTAGGTGCACCGACTGTATGGACGAGCTGCAACTCATCATCACCTCTTTCGGGGCACTCAATGTCAATACAATAAGATTAAGCAGCTGCTGCTCTAGTATTTTTATCTCCAAGTCACCCAGCTGATTGTTATGAATAAGCGCCAGTATTTGACCAATTTGAAATACTAGCAACCTGCCAGCACCTTCATCAACAGTTAAGCTGCGTGCAAACTGTCGCTCTATGGTGCCCATTTGCGTAGTGAGTAATGCGAGCGGCACTTTGATCACATACAGTGATGCTTCGTGCAGATGATAGAACTCATAAGGTAAGCTGGACAGTTCAATAAAAAATTGACCGGGTTTAGAGGTCAGCTGCCGTCCTTTTTGGGTAAAACGGACGTCGCCTGTCATAGGAAAAGTAATTAAAATACTGTCATCAATATAGCCAGAGCTCTGTCTGCCGCGATTATAGTGCACAGTATTAGCATGATAGTGCGAAATACCTATCTCTAGAAGTTTAGCATGTTGCAAAAAACCAGAAAACTTATTCGGTTGCCGAAAACTAACATCAAGATCAAAATAAGTCTCGTTGATGGTATGTTTCCAATCGAAGGCACCTAAGGTTTGCATGCGCTCCGTTGCTGGCATCTCTAACCCTGAGGGGCTTAGAAGATTTTTATTCATTGATAAATCATGTGCAGCGATGTCTTTTGTCTTATCTGCTAGCAAGGTTTGATGAGAAGTATTTTGATAAAGATTTGGCTTTTGATTTGCATTCATCCTTGAACACTCAATATATGGTATACAACTGTACTGATATCCTATCAGTTATTCATCAATAATCCTCTTTTATATCATAAAATAAAAAAGGCTTCAGGCATTAAGTACTCTTTAATGCCTGAAGCCTTGAGTTGGTTTTTCTTTATAACCTGCTTTTATAGACTTGCTTTATGCTGCTCGAGTCAGCTTATAAGTGCCAGTCTCATGCAGCTCTGCTTGCCAGCCATTTTTAATGACCACAGTAGTGGTTGGCTCTTGGATAAGCGCAGGGCCTGTGACCAATGCACCAGCACCGAATTTCTCACCGTCATAGATAGGCGTATCAATCCAGTGATAGGACTGATCAAACAGCATCTCGCGGCTACCCGTTTTAGCATTACTGATATCCCCTTGCTGCGGTATAAGGCTCGGTAGTTTTGGCTTACTGATTTTACCAATTACCGATACCTCAATGTTGACCAGCTCGACGTGACTATCACGCTCATCATAAGTATAAAGCTCACGATGGCGATGATGGAACAACTCTAAGATGGTGCTGACACTTTCAGCATCGAGCTTACCATTCGGTATAAGCACGTTACATTCATGCACCTGACCAACGTAGCGCATCTCCATGGTACGTTCGATGCTGATATCTTTATCTGTAAAGCCATCTTCTAGCAGCTTTTGTACACCCTGCTCTTCAAGTTCTTGTAGCTTGGCATTGAGTGATTGCAACTCTACATCTGGCGCTAGAATCATCATCTGTGTCGCTAAGTAGTTATACTTGATATCAGAGATAATTTGACCAAAAGCACAGAGACAAGATGCGATTTTCGGTATTAAAATAGTCCCAATCCCCATCTCTTCAGCCAGAGCAATAATATGCATGCCAGCTGCGCCGCCTGCGCATACTAGCGCAAAATCCCGAGGATCATAGCCTTTCTCGATAGTAATACGACGAATGGCATTAGACATGTTTTGGTTAACGATAGCACTGATACCAAATGCGGCGTGATCTAACTCGATGTTTAGCGGATCAGCGATGTGTGTTTGCACCGCTTGTACGGCTTTGTCTTTGTCTAAGGTCACACTACCGCCTAATACCGCATTCGGCTGTAGATAGCCCAATACTAAGTTTGCATCTGTGACGGTTGGCAAGTCACCACCTTTACCATAACATGCCGGTCCAGGCGTCGCGCCAGCACTCTGAGGACCGACCTCTAACATACCAAAGGTATTAACATGCCCAATTGAACCCCCACCAGCGCCTAATGTTTCTACATGAATCATAGGCACACCAATACGATTACGTAAGAAATCAATATCGCGGTTGAGGCTGGTTCTGCCTGATTTAGCCATAGTGATGTCAAAAGAAGTACCGCCCATATCAACCGTGATAATATCATTAATTCCAAAAGGACTAGCAATATAAAGGCCTGCTTGCGGTGCCGATGCGGGGCCTGAGTTAATGGCATTTACCGCACGCTCTCGCATGATACTACCAACTGCAAGCCCGCCATTAGACTGGAAATAACGTACGGGCTGCTCAGCGCCTAATGCCTTAAAGTAGTCGTCAATTTTATGGACATAAGATGCCATGACTGGGCTTAGGTAGGCATTCACTAGCGTCGTTGAAGTGCGAGTGTATTCCTTAATCTGTGGATATACATCACTACCACAGCAGACGAACACCCCTGGCATATGCTGCTCAACAAGCTCTTTAGCGCGCTGCTCATGCTGAGTATTACGAATAGACCAGACGAAGGAGATAGCAACTGCTTGAACGTCTTTTTCCTTAAGTGATTTGATTGCATCGAGTACGTCTTGCTCATTTAGCGGCTCGTGTTCAGTGCCATCAGCTAAGATACGACCACGGATAGGAAAGCGACGATCACGGGTAGCAATTTGCGGTGCTGGCGGATAGCTAGCATCATAGCGATGCCCTTCTTCTTTATGACCTAAACGTATCTCGATACTGTCCTCATGGCCCTTAGTACATAATAGCCCGACCTTCACGCCTTTCATCTGAATCAAGGCGTTGAGCGCCACGGTCGTACCGTTGATGCATAGGTCGCAGGCTTGAATAATCTCTTCAATAGGACGGTCAAACTGCGTGGCTATTTGCTGTAACCCGTTGGCAATAGCTAAGGTGCCATCTTCGGGAGTAGAAGGTGCTTTGAACAGATGTACATGGCCACTTTTTTCAGCCAGTACAAAGTCAGTGAACGTCCCACCAGCATCGACTCCAATACGGAAATCATTTTTCATAAGTCATCCTTAACTCAAATTATTTAATATCAGTTGGTATTTGTTGTTATGCCGTCAGCTTACGGCGTAGCGATTCAGTCTCTGCTTCATTGACCGCCAGCGTTTGTGGGTCAATAACCACTCCATACTCAGTCTTAGCCGCTGCTACTGATATGATTCTTTCTTCTACATCTTTTAACACTGCGGGTACCGACCGTGCAAACGAGCTGCCGTAGCCGCCACCGCCTGGATTGGTATTACGCGCACGGTCACCCGGTTGTATTTCAGTCATTATATTTTGCTTGTGCAGATCGGTGACGCCATCTTTATGGATAATCTCTAAGCGCCCTAATTTCAGCTCAGGTGAGATTTCCTCCGCACCAGCAGCGCCCATTGTCGGATGCTCACGACCTTCCCCAAACGCCACTACTGTCATCTCATGACCTAACGGCTCAACTTCCCATACGGTGCCGCAACCACCACGATACTCACCAGCACCGCCACTGTCTTCTACCAAGCCATACTTATGAATTAAGATAGGATATTGATACTCTAGTAGCTCAATATCACCAGAGCTTAGCGCGCCGAAGCAACATAATGGGCCACAAGCATGCCAGCCATCCATCTGCTGAGTCGCGCCAGCACCAGAGATAATCGAAGCTAGAATCATAGTGACGTACTGTTCCCCTGTTTTTGGGTCAATACCTGAGATGTTGATACCTGAGGCATGACCCCAGGAAGCAATCACGCGATCTGGTGCTGCATCTTCAAAAGCCATACGCACAGCATCAGTTAAGGTTTCCATCGGTGTGGTAGTACAATTCACATGAGGGGCAGGTTCTTTGGCATTACATAGCGTGCCATGCTCACCCAGATCTACCGTAACACAGCGATATAAACCTTCGTTGTACGGCGGGTCTACTTGGGCAAACATCATCAGACCTAGCAGTACACCAGACATCGAGTTACCAGCATAAGAGTTAATGAAGTAAGGGACTTGCGGTGGACTGGTAATCTTGATATGTACATCACTGTCTTTAATCTCAATATCAGCGCTGATGGTCAAATCACCCAAACCGTGACCTGAATCTTCTAATACCGCTTCGCCATGATACTGACCATCTGGGATAGATGAGATCAATGATCGCATATGGGTATCAGCCATATTCTTTAGCTCTTCAATCGCCGCACGGACGGTCTCTACGCCATACTTGTCTAATAGCGCAATCATGTTACGCTCACCGACTGCACACGCCCCATATTGAGCATTAAGATCGCCTTCTTGGTTACGGCGAGAGCGCATATTACTATGGATTAAGTTAATGACATCACGACGTCTAACGCCTTTTTCCCATATTTTGATGGGCGGAATGCGCAACCCTTCGGCGTATATCTCTTTAGCGTCTGGATTATATCCTGCTGGCACGGGACCACCGATATCAGTGACATGACCTTTGCATACTGTCCAAAACACCAACTCACCTTTATAAAACACTGGCTTATACATACAGCAATCTAGGATATGACTGCCCATCATCACGGGATCGTTGTGATAAATAACGTCTCCTTCATGAATGTCATCACCATAATATTCGGCAACGGCTTTCATGGCTGGCATGAGTGAACCTAAATGAATAGGAATGTCTTGACCCTGCAAAATCATCTCAGGCAGATGATCAAACAAAGCATTGCTATAATCGTGAGCTAAGTTGAAGACGCTAGAGCGAGCGGTTTTTTCTAAGGTTGTCGTCATCTCGCGCTGCGCCGTTTCTAAGGCACCACGTACGACGGACAAGGTAATAGGATCAATTGAAGTGTGAGCGTTGCTCATGTGAGACTCCCTGTCTAGAAATTTATATCAGAAGATATGAGTGGCTCTGTAAAATATAGCGCCCAATGTGGCCGTTAATACTTAACAATTACACTCATTCTTTATATGGCTGTCATCCATCCTAATGACGAAGCTTTTTTACTATAGCGAGGTTTTTGGTAAATAGATTGACTGACAGTGCAGGGTTTTTGACTGTGAGTGCACACCTGTATAAATAAGGTTTGTGATTTCAGCTTTTGGAGAGAATGTTAACAATAAAGAGCGTTTGCAATAAAAAAGACAATGCATCGGTTATGATGCACTGCCCTATGAATTTACGTCTTTGACTAGTTATTAGTTTAGTTTTGAGTTTACAGCCACACTTAAGCGTATTAAATGTCTGACATCAAGAAAAATGCCGTCGTCAATAATACAGTCTTAAGCATAATCGTGTGTACCACGAATAGGATAGTTGTTTTCTGGATTTCTGATAAAGGCCAGACCATTTGCCAAGGCTTCCAGCTCAGGTCTAGTAAAAGGAGCATTGGAGATATCTACAATCTGAATCTTCCCTTCTGTATTGATAACAAACAAGCCGGGCTCTGCAAATGGATGATCGGTTTCTTTCTCTGAACGTGGGTTGGAGATATAAAGACCCAGCATTTTCATTTGTTCAACGGTCAGATCATAGGCGATAGGAAAGCTCACATTTATTTTTTCCAAATGGCTTTTTACCTGCTCTTTGCTGTCACCTGAAACAGCAATGACGTCGACACCCGTTTCATTAAATGCCGATTTTAATGTTTCTAACTGATTGAGGTATTTGGTACAAATAGGACAGTGTTGACCTCGGTAAACAACCACCATTTTCCAGTCATGACCATTTTCGGGCTTGCCCAATAGCGCCATGTCACCATTATAAGTGGGTACTTCGATAGTAGGAAATGTTACACCAGCAATGATTTTTGGGTTGTAGTTTGCTTGCATTGTTTTATCCTTATAGTTTTGGGTTAAAAATATTTAATATCAAATTTGAGTGTTTGCTCAATTTAGTATGTATTGATACTACAAGTAAAAAGCCGACGGTGAAGTCGGCTTTTTGTTATTAAATTGGTATAAATTGAAAGTTTTTCTCTCTGTAGAGATATGATGGGTCAACATAGTTGTTTATCAACTAATACTAACCAGTCCGACTCATATGAATATGATAGCGATTAACAGCGCAGACTAGTTAGCGTTACTACAGAAGCGTCTAGCGTTACCAATGCTAAGCATTATATTTGAGCTCACCCTACTACCAAGCGCATCAGTTGGGTACTAATATAGCCACCGAAAGTACCTACCGCATAACCAAGAATACCCAAAAAGACCCCAACTGGCGCGAGTGATGGGTGAAATGCCGTTGCGACAATAGGTGCCGATGATGCACCGCCAGTATTGGCATTGGAGCCGACTGCCAAAAAGAAAAACGGCGCACGGATCATCCTAGCCACAGCAAAGATAATGACAACGTGAATGCTCATCCATAATAAACCAATAAGGAGCAGTCGCCACTGCGAGACGATACCCGCAAGATTGATTTGCATACCAATAGCAGCAATCAAGATGAAGATAAATACCGTACCAATTTTGGAAGCACCCACATGATCAAGGCGACGTATCTTGGTAAAGGAAAAAATTACCCCTATCAAGGTTATAATCACAACCATCCAAAAGAACGAGCTGGCAAAGCTGTATTGTACTGCCCAGCTATAGGGCGCAAAAAACCCTGCAATTTGACCACCGATAAAGTGTGCGACACCCACCATAGCAAAGCATAAGCCAAACATCACCATCAAGTCATTTAAAGTTGCTGGACGAGCATTGTCACGCCCATAATTCTCAACCGCCTTAATCACTTTATCAATACTACTGGTGTCTGCCCTCAATAGCCGATCTATCTTATCGCTATGCTTCGCCAGTACCAAGATAGCCAACAGCCAAAGTGAGGCATTGGTGGTATCGACTAAAATCATCATCCCAAATAAATCATCACTGACGCCAAACAACTCTTTCATCGCTGCTTGATTTGCCGCGCCGCCAATCCAGCTACCCGCCACCGCCGAAAACCCACGCCATAGCGTGTCATCAGTAAACATCTCAGGCGATATCCATTTAGCGACACCTAAGCTTATTGGACCACTAATAATAATCGCGATACTAGCAGCAAAAAACATGGCGATGGCTTTCCAACCTAGCCCCAATATCTTCGGTACATCCATCGATAAGGTCATTAACAGCAAACTTGCTGGCAACAGATACGTGGCAGTAAAGCCATAAATCTGTGAGCCGATACCGTCAGCGAAGACGCCTAAACTATTAAGCGTTGCAGGGATAAAGCAGCACAGCACAATACCCGGCAATACCGCATAAAAGCGCTGCCAGAATTTACCGGGTAATCCTTGGGTATAAAAAACCAAACCTATAATGGCCATAATGATGCCAAAAGCCAATGGCAGGCTATCAATGGTTAAATGAGAAATATCGGGCATCAAATAGCTCCGCAGCACACGATGAATAAAAGCTTGTTAGTATAGACAAGGCGAAAAAAACGCGCAAGCAGCGATCGAATAAACACAAAAAAGCCAGATAACAAGTATCTGGCTTTTTTAGTGCTATCTTTAGGCGATCAAGCAATTAATAACTTTAATCACAAAATATAAAAGTATTACGAGTTGTTACCACGGTTGCCGCCGTTTGGACGACCTTGACCACGGCTGTCAGAACGACCTGCTGGGCGACCTTGGCTGCCACTTGGACGACCACGACCTGTTGCAGCACGCTCACCACGTGGAACGCCAGTGCTATCGCCGCGGCTAGGAGCACCAGTGCGCTTGCCTTGATACGGCTTGCCACCTGAACGCTCATTTGGCTTGCCTGACGCGTCACGTGGCTTACCTTGATAACCGCTGTCATTGCTAGCGCGTTGACCAGTTGAGGCGCTATCGCTTGAACGACCGCGAGCATTAGCAGGATTACCTTGATAACCACCGCTCGAGCGACCACGGCCTTGACCATTACCACCGCCGCCGTTTGAACGACCACGACCACGGCCACGACCATTACCTTTATTTTCGCTAGGTACATAAGTCTTCTTAGGCTCCATGCCTTCGATGATACATACTTCCATTTTGCGATCTAAATAACGGTTGATAGCGTTTAGCTGTGGACGATCATCCATGCTACATAAGCTGATAGCGATACCAGTACGACCAGCACGACCACAACGACCGATACGATGGACGTAATCTTCAGTCTGACGTGGAAGATCATAGTTAATAACGTGCGAGATAGCTGGAATATCTAGACCACGAGCCGCAACGTCAGTCGCTACTAGGATTTTAACTTTACCATTACGCAAGTCTTGAACGATACGGTTACGCTTGCTTTGCGGCAAATCACCATGTAGGAAGCTGGCTTTATGACCCGCTTCTTGTAGCTGTTTGGCCAGTTTTTCAGTGCTACGTTTGGTAGCAGCAAAGATAATGATCTGTTCCATATCTTGCTGGCAAACGATTTTGTCAAGTAAGCGGTTTTTGTGATCGAAATCATCACAGTAGTACACTTTTTCTTCGATGTGTGCAGATTCTACTTTGATTGATACACGCTCAGGGTTCTTAGTGAAGCTGGCAGCGATTTTACCTACTGGGCCATCCCAAGTTGCAGAACACATAATCGTTTGACGATCAATTGGTGCAGCACGAAGGATGTCACTGATATCATCAGCAAAACCCATGTCTAGCATACGGTCAGCTTCATCAAGTACCAAAATTTCTAAGCTTGATAAGTCAACACGACCAGCATTGATATGGTCAAGTAGACGACCTGGGGTGGCAACGATAACTTGAACGCCTTTTTTCAACGCAGTGATCTGACCATTGTATGGTGCGCCGCCCACTAAAGGTACGCAGAATAGACCACGCATGTCTTTAGAATAAGTACGTACGCTATCATGTACTTGCTGAGCAAGTTCACGCGTTGGCGTTAAGATAAGAGCTTTAGTTAATTTATCAAAGCTAGTGGCACGGCTTAAACGGTCAAGTACAGGGATAACGAATGCCGCCGTTTTACCACTACCGGTTTGCGCAGACAGTAATAAGTCGCGACCTGCTAGTGCAAAAGGAATGGCTTGTGCTTGAATAGGTGTTGGATTGGTATAACCACTGCGATCAAGCGCAGTCAAAATCGGCTTGGCAATGTCTAGTTCAGCAAAGGTAATTTGATCTTCATCAGTCGCGTCAGTAGTAGCCGCTTGATTATTAGTATCAGTATTTGGAGTGTCAGTGTTTTCGATGATGCCGTTTTCAGCGGCGATTGCAGATAAAATATCAGTCATGAGAATCCTTGGTAAGTATAAGTTGCTGTAAATTCAGCAAGCTTGATGCATACCACTGATAACCGTTCACCACGCTGCCTTTATTAAAGAATTACCGGACCACATGTAAGTGTCGATAATCAGAAGCCAAGTCAATAAAGCTTAGAGCCTCTACAATAAATGCGTTCGTGCTGTCTGACGTATTTTGGTGGTAGTGCCGAGTGTCTCATCCTTGTTTGATATAAGCGTATTATTAATGCTTTGTCCAAAGCAAATAATCGCGAATAACAACCAATTTAAACCATATTTATGGTTCGGTAGATAAGATATGAGTCAAAAATAACTGCTATTTTCATGACAGGTTATTCAAGTACACAAAATCATCGGCAACAATTACTTATGGTCATCCTAGACCCAAAATCGCAGGCGATGTTATCAATCTCATAATTCACGAAAGCCTAAGCTAACGTGGCGACGCAGTATAGCACAATAAAATATTATATGTAGCTATTTATTAAATTTCTCGGTAAATAAAGCAAATTTGCTTATAGAAGTACGCGTTCAATATGCTGAGTAATAAGACAATCAGCAGTATTATTGGCGGCTATCGCACCATTTTAACTTCGGTGACATACGTCGGCAATTGCCAAGCACCGCCCGCTTCAATCATACGGCAAAGCCCTGTGGTGCTTTCATGGCTTTTTTCAAATGCCTTGCCTGTCCATACCCAATCAGTCTTGGTTAAACAATCACCGATGCCGCGACCTTTTTGTACGGAAGTGATTTTACCCTTATCATAGCCAGTGGCGTTGGTGGTTACCAATGTTGGTTTATAAGGTTTACTGTCATTGATGACCCAGATGCCTGCACCAGTATTATAAGCACCTGTCCAGCAGTCATGTTGTGCCAAGAGCTGTGAGCCATTCAGTCGGCTCACACGCCATGGTGATTTATCTGATAGATTGGGACAGTCACTATCCGCATCTTTCATCGTACTTTTCATCAGCGCCGCTAGCTGCGACGATTTCATCACAAACTTTCTATTGTCACTAGCGACGGCTTTCGGATTGGGCGCCACAAAGCGAAGTTTTGGTGCGGACTTGGGTGACAATACAGTGCTATTTGATTTGGCGGCACCATCAGTATTGATAAAGGCAGATGATGTCCCTACTCGACCTTGGGCTTCATCTGCTTTGAGCATGACGGCGCTAGCCCCTTTATCCGACAGTTGCCAGCGTGAGTTACGTAGCACTAGCTCAATTTTGCTTGACTTAGTCAGTGCCTCTAGTAGCGCTGTGACTTGTGTTGGGGTCAGATCAGCATTACCTGCTGCAGTTGAAAACGGCTTGGTTTCGCCATAGTCTCTACCATTGATGAACAATGATATACGATGACGATTGCCAAGTTGCATCAAGGCTTTAGATGAGCTTTCTTTAGCACCGCCCAGCTTTACCTTGCCATCCACACCAGCATTTGCGCCTGCACGGCGTATGAGCAATATCGATATAGGAAATTCGCTATTGTTTTCTGCTTGATAGCCTGCCAGCCGGCACGTACGGGTATTGTCGCAGACTACCTGCCAGTCTTGATTGGTAAATTCAACGCCATTGCTGGCCATCGTCGCTGTACTAAATAAAGCTGCGCTGATAGCAGCAAACATAGGTAATCGTACTTTATTTTTTATCATCAATAAGAGTATCTTTTTTATTTTTTTAGGATGGGTGGTCAAGTTGGCTTTGTATTGCAATATTGAGTATCGATCAGCATCTATCTGTTGATCGTTATAAATGGCGCTGAGTTTGGTATTGATAACTTTTAATTCGCTAGCCATCGCCTGTCGTGAGAAGTTGATCCGTTTACGGTTATCATCCTTCATAATCGTTATCCATCAATATAGTCAATCTTATTTCAATCAGATATGTTGTCTGATTTACTCAGTCTATTATAAGTGGCTCTATTTGCCTTGCTGGTATCCCAATAATATTAAACCAATCAAAGAAGCAGTACAAATACCCGCTTATTAAGGTGTTATCTGCTTGAGGTACTCAAGCTATCTTAACGTACTAAGGTTTCTATCTGTTGTACTAATGTATCATTGTGTAAACAGGTAAGTATATCTCTATTTTAATATAACCATATATGAATATAGAATAGCGAGATGTCGGATAAAATCAAGGCTGATAAGCAAATAGCCTATCAGCCTTGTTGTTTTTATTAATGCGTCTGTTATCGATAGGTTTAGTCAATAGGCGTTAATGACAGGTCTACGGCACGCTTAACGGCTGGACGTTCAGCAATTGCCTGTGCCCAGCGCTTCACATGCTTGTAGTCATTAACTTGCAGGAACTCGGCGGCATCATAGAGCTTTC
Organism: Psychrobacter immobilis; assembly: GCF_904846185.1. Lineage (GTDB taxonomy): Bacteria > Pseudomonadota > Gammaproteobacteria > Pseudomonadales > Moraxellaceae > Psychrobacter > Psychrobacter immobilis_B. The sequence goes on from NZ_CAJGZQ010000015.1 coordinate 89,768, forward strand.
CAAGCACCAATTGTCCATACCATGCCCAAATAATCATATCCGCAATATTATAATCGGCTTCGTTGTTGCCACACATATAAGTGCTGTCTTTTAGATGGGTATCCAACACACCGAGCTGGCGTTTGGTTTCCATGGTATAGCGATTTATCGGGTACTCTAGCGGTTCAGGCGCATAAGCATAAAAATGTCCGAAGCCGCCACCTAAGAAAGGCGCACTGCCCATCTGCCACATGACCCAAGACAAACAATCTGCCCGTGCTTTGCCAAGTGATAAAGGCATAAATTGGTCAAATTTTTCTGCCAGATACATCAAGATAGCACCAGACTCGAAGAGCGCTATCGGCTCGCCAGCTATATCGGAAGAATGATCAACCAAGGCTGGAATTTTTGAGTTAGGGTTTATGGCTACAAAGCCAGAACCAAACTGCTCTCCTTGAGAGATATCAATTTTATAGGCATCATATTCAGCACCTTTAACACCAATCTCGGCAAGCTCTTCTAACAGGATATTAACCTTGACGCCATTTGGCGTATTCAACGAGTACAGCTGTAATGGCGCAGCGCCTACTGGCAGCGCTTTCTCATAGCGCGCACCCGCTGTTGGGCGATTGATACTGGCAAACTTACCACCGTTTTCTTTGTCCTGCGTCCAAACCTTTGGTGGTACATATTTATCGTTTTGCCCATCGGTATGATTGCAAGCTTTGTTCTTTTCCTGACTCATAATATATCCTCAGTTTATCTTTATCGTATTGTTGATGCTTCTACTTATATCGTCGTTAGTCAATTCAATCTCATATGATTGAGATGAGATTGGCTGTATTGCTTATCTATTGGCTTAAGTCGTTAGCGAGGGTTTACTATAACGATAACCAACCCTGATATTAAAGTCCTCTCTTGTAAGCAGTGTTAATATTATTATCTCTAAACACAGAATTCTATAACCTCAACCGCCAGCCGTTACTTTGATTCCCTTTTATTATGATTGAGTCTTTCTTATACTACTCGGTTGGTATAGCGAATTAGTCATCAATAGACTATTTTGTTCATTTTATGATGGGATATCTAATGAGATTTACATGGTAACGCTAACCCCGACACAAGATAAATACTTGCCCTATGTGCTAGCGGTGGCGCTATTCATGCAAATTTTGGATGCCACTATTTTGAACACCTCATTGCCACAAATGGCGCAAGCACTGGGTGAGTCTCCATTAAAAATGCAGTGGGCGGTGATCAGTTATGCGCTAACTTTGGCCATATTTATTCCCATCAGTGGTTTTTTGGCGGATAAATACGGCACGCGCCGAGTATTTTTGGCAGCGATTATTATCTTTTGTATTGGCTCACTGCTATGTGCTGCGTCACCAACGTTGGATTTTTTGATTGGTTCACGGGTTATACAAGGTATTGGCGGGGCGATGATGACGCCTGTGGCTCGCTTAATTTTGGTCAAATCCTACCCACGCAATAAGCTGCTGACCGTCATGAACTTTGCGGTAATTCCTGCTTTGGTAGCACCACTAGTAGGGCCTGTCTTAGGTGGCTATATCGTACAATATACCAGTTGGCATTGGATATTTTTGATCAATATACCGATGGGTATTTTTGGCTTTATCATGGGCAAAAAACTGGTTCCCGCACTATTTGAGGATACCAAGCGGCTTGATTGGACAGGATTTTTATTGTTTGCGGCAGCGGCTTGTGGGTTTACGCTTGCTGTAGAATTCGGCTCACAGACTGGTCGAGGGTTTTATGGGTTGTTGCTTAGTTTGGTGGCCAGTTTATTGATAGGCGCTTATATCTGGCACGCCAAGCGTCGTCAAGCACCGTTGTTCCCCTTGAGTTTGTTTGACATTCGCACCTTTCGTATTGGCATCACTGGTAACCTATTCACGCGCTTAGGTATTAGCGCTGTACCGTTTTTGCTGCCGCTGTTGCTGCAAGTGGTGTTTGAATACTCACCGTCGCAGGCAGGTTGGCTACTTGCGCCCATCGCAGTCGGTGCTATCGGGATTAAACCATGGGTCAGTAAAATTATTCAGCGTTATACTTATCGCAAAGTACTGGTCTTCAACACGTTTTTGATGGGCACGCTCATCATTGTGTTGGCACAGTTTACCGATGCCTCACAGTGGCTGTGGTTTATCCCTATTTTGACCATAATGGGCGCTTGTAATTCTATGCAATTCAGCGCGATGAATACGATTACTATCGGTGATTTAGAAGGCGCTCAAACTAGTAGCGGCAATAGCTTGATGGCGGTCAATCAGCAGTTAGCGATTAGTTTCGGTATTGCTTTTGGAGCAGCGGTACTGACGCTGTTACGTGAACGCCTACAAATGGATACGCTGACAGCGTTTCAAACCACCTATTGGATACTTGGGGTCTTGACCATTCTCTCGGGGCTGTACTTCTTACGACTTAAGCCTGAAGATGGGCGCGGCTTATACTGAGCCGCTGATATTTGGATTTTGAATAAAGAGTTTGAAAAAATATTGATTGAGCGTTGATTTTGTCAGCAGTGCAGATAGTACGCATTGTCAAATATGAGACACAAAAATGCCAGCATGTGAGTGATTATAAACCACACGACACGCTGGCATTTTTAGAGCATATTACGGTTCATTGCATCAACAATGAACTATTAAGGCGCGTCATCATCCATTTGTGATTGGATATAGCGCTCAACCCCAATGCTTTCGATCAAGTCTTCTTGAGTCTCTAACCAGTCTTGATACTCTTCATTACCATCTTTTAGCGTCACCAATAGCTGGCGCGACACATAGTCAGACTTTGTTTCACATAAAGTAATGGCGTCGGTAATGATCTCGAATTTTTGTTTTTCTAGGCGCAAATTGCATTCGATAATCTCTGGCACATCTTCACCGATGAACATCTTGCCATAATCTTGCAAATTTGGTAAACCGCCTAGCAATAAAATTCGGGCAATCAGCTCATCAGACCATTTCATCTCAACGATAGACTGTTTATAAAAACTTTCATTGAGGGCTTCTAATCCCCAATGGCGCGCAATGCGCGCATGTAAAAAGTACTGGTTGATGGCAATCAATGACTGTCCGAGCACTTTATTTAAAGCGCGAATAACCTCTTTATCCCCTTTCATTATCTCTCTCCCTTTCATGTCGTTATTTATGCTAAATACTATGGTTATTGTTCATATCTTCGTGACATTAAACAAGATTGGGAGTGACTTCTGCCATTTGGCTTTGCAGATAATTAGGAAGACTTATCATGTCGATTAAGCGCAACTGTTGCTCAAGCCAATGCGCATGATCTTCTTCAGTGTCTTTTAGTTGTTCTACCAACATCTCACGCGTGACATAATCGCGCTCTGCTTCACAGAGAGCAATACCGTCTTTTAAGTGCTGTTGTACTTGATACTCTAGCTCAAGGTCAAGTTGCAGCATTTCAGGAACTGTCGCGCCGATATTGATGGCATTGACCGTCATTTTCGGCGTGCCGCTCAGCATTAGGATACGGCGAATAATAGCTTGGGCATGTAGCGTCTCATCTGCCATCTCATGATGGATACGGTCGTACAATTTGCCATAATGCCACTCAGCATACATTTCTGAGTGAATAAAGTACTGGTCACGGGCAGCAAGCTCACCGCCTAACAAAAAATTCAAATAATCAATGACTTTTGGGCTACCTATCATAACCTATACTCCCCTATTTATATTTTACAGATCACCATACATTCATAATTATCCATATAAGAATAGTACTATTGGTAAACTGATCAGTAAAGATCAAAATCAACAAAACGTCTTACAACGTGAGACAGATATAGTAGCATATAGGCGCTATACAGCTTGTAATGTTATGAACTAAGAATAAGATGCTAATTGAGAATCATAATTAACTAGCTTTAGTAGTCACTGGTTTATCACAATAATGGCTGCTAATGATGCTCAATATCATTGTAATAGGTGTATAGGTAAAGTTATATGGACGCTCGCAACTTACCCTTTATGTATAATGACCAAAGGATAAGTGCGGAATATTGAATGTATGTGATATCGAGGCGTACTAGTGATATTGGTGTAATGAGGTGATGAACAGCTGGGTAGTAAATCTCTGGTTTGATAACGTTTAAACAGCGTAAGCCAAGACATCGAGTCTCGCATGATACTCATCTAGGTAATCGTTAACCATCGGTTCGCAGCAGCCACAGCAAGTCGCAACATCGAGGGTATCTTTTAGACCGTCAAGGGTATCGATACCTGAAGCAATGGCTGCTTTGATTTGCTTTTCTTTTACGTCATTACAGATGCATACGTACATGGTCTGGCTCCTCTGAATACCGCTATTCGGTAACTGCTTTTATTGCTCATAAATTTAGTGCATTGATGATAAAAATGGTGAATAGAGTGTTTGTCTTGATATTCACGGTCATTTTTATGGCTTGATATATAATAACGATAACTATTATCATTTGCAATAGCATTTGATATATTATTGGTCTCTGCACACGACAAAAAAATCATCCCCACCCGATTTTCATAGGTTTAGGGGTTAAAAAGCTAACTAACTGTCGAAATACAGTCTTATCATTGTTAAAGAACACCAAGTGAAGGCCCTCAATCAAC